>NZ_JBFPKI010000069.1:0-666 GCF_040948675.1 Paraburkholderia sp. BR14312 | reverse complement strand
TCGCGGCATCAAGCGCGTCGACCAGCACTTCAAGCTGACGATGGTTGCGAGCAATCTGACCCGCATGGCCCGAATGCCAGGGGTGGTGCCGCAAGGAGCGACGCGATGAGCCGACACGGCGCGAAGACTGCGCGCCACAAGGGCTGCATGCGTGCGCATGCCCCGCGCAGATTGCGCGGCGAACTGGCAATTCAGCGGGAAATCGCACGCGCAAGCCTCCTGAACATGGCTTCGGTCGTCATGACGGGGCGCTTTTCAACAGCCTGCTAAAGAAGAAAGCCCGTTCTGGCCGCCGATTTTGCCAACATTTTCGGATCGAGGTCGACAAACCTAGCGAGGCCGAATCGTCCACCTTGTACTCGTGCCGCGCCGCTGCCCTCTTGATCCGCAGTCCACATGTAACAACGTAGTCCGTCGACGTCGCCGGGGCTGACGCGCCTCGGTGCGTTACCGTGCTACGCGCCGCCGGGTACTGGTCTTTCTCAATCAGAAGCCGGTCGACGCCGGAGACGTGAACGACTTGATACCGGGGCCGGCGGCGACGTAGTCGATAGCCCTCATCGAGCCCCTTCAGGTTCCGCCGTTGGAAGGGACGGCTGTGTCGACCAAGGCCGCGCCACATGGGCTAGCCAGCCAATAAATAAAAGTACTGACTCGGCTCCAGCA
>NZ_JBFPKI010000068.1:0-728 GCF_040948675.1 Paraburkholderia sp. BR14312 | reverse complement strand
GATATTCATCGTGGGCCCGCAGCGAGTGCTGCCAACTGAGCCCGGATACATGGCTGCAACCTCGACCGGATGCCAGAAAACTGAGACTGCTTGACAACAGGGAGTCGTCCATACATGGTGCAAATAGGGCCGGCGAATGGGTTAGAGTTGTCGGAAGAAGACGAACCGAGGAGCCACGATGAGCAAGCTGAAGAGTCCGGAGAAGTTGTTCGGCGGACGCCATTTTAATCGGGAGATCATCATCCTGTGCGTTCGCTGGTACCTGCGCTACAAGCTCAGCTTTCGCGATCTGGTCGAGATGATGGCCGAACGGGGATTGTCGCTGGCTCACACGACGATTCTGCGCTGGGTGAGGCGTTATACACCCGAGTTCGTCAAACGCTGGAACCGGTTTGCTACACCTGCGGGTCGCTCGTGGCGTGTCGATGAGACTTACCCGAAGATTCGCGGCAGGTGGGTCTACCTGTACCGGGCAGTGGATCGGGCTGGCCAGACGGTGGACTTCATGCTCAGAGCCCGACGCGATGTGGCTGCGGCCAAAGCTTTTTTCAGCAAGGCCATCAAGCGTGAGGGCCAGCCGCCGGAGACCATCACGCTCGACGGCTATGCCGCCTCGCACCGCGCGGTGCGCGAAATGAAGGCCGATGGTCTGCTGCCTGAAGACACGAAGGTCCGGTCCTCAAAATATCTGAACAACGTGATCGAGCAAGACCATCGCCACATCAAGT
>NZ_JBFPKI010000067.1:0-790 GCF_040948675.1 Paraburkholderia sp. BR14312 | reverse complement strand
GTCAGTGTTCGCGTATCGTCGCCGAGTTGAAACTCGTCGTCGCACAGCACGTCGAGCTTCGCCACCCCACCGACGAGGCCTACACCGAGGCGCAACCTGATATTGCAGCCCGACAGGATCGCAGTACGAGGACTGTCAGCGGGAAAAATGGCATCGATGCGGAAGCCGAGACGTTCGATAAAGAACTGCGTCGTCGCGGCCAGATCGGTACACGACATCGGGACGAGAAAGCCGCGAATACCGGTCAGCGGAGCGGGAAGAAACGATGGACTGGTCATGATCATGATCCTGAGCTGAAGAGCGGGGTTTCACAAATGCAGCGGTGCAGCAACTGGCATCCGGGGCGGCCCCGTCAGGACGCACGACACGCCTTCTGCGCGCGGCGCATTTGACCGCACCACATGCGGCGCCTTCGCTTTCATCGCGGCAGCCGCGCAGCGAGACGTTCGATGCCCGCCACCGTCGTGCACGCACCAGGCGAAAGCCGCAACGTGCGGCCGCGCGAGTCGACCAGGATATGCTGCGAAGCGAGCTTCGCCACGACCTCCTGAGGATCCAGATGTTCGGGCGTCTGCACCATGACACTGCCACCGCGAGATGCGTCGTCGCGTGGCGACAACAGCGCGTAGCCGAGACCGCCAGTGATTTCGACAAGTTGATGGCACAACGAAAGGTTGTGGGCGCGCAGCTTGCCCGGCGGCTGCGAAAGCAGCCAGTCGAAGCCCGGCTTCGATGCCACGAACGGCAGCAGCGACGGCGTGCCCGTGTCGAACCGGCGCGCGTCGGGCGC
>NZ_JBFPKI010000066.1:0-818 GCF_040948675.1 Paraburkholderia sp. BR14312 | reverse complement strand
CTGCGATCGCAAGGTCAGCTGCAGAACATGGTCGTGCACCCCGATGGCGACGACTATGGCGTGGCCGACGGCGGCCGACGGCTGCGCGCGTTCGGGCTGCTGCTCTCGCAGGGCCACGTCAAGCCTGATCACGCGGTGTACTGCATGGTGACGGACGACGCGCGCGCGCTGTCCGCCAGCATAGCCGCCAACTCCGAACGCGAGTCGATGCATCCGGCTGACGAGTTTGAAGCTTTCATGGCTCTCACGAACGATGGCACGCCCATCGAAGACATCGCCGCTCAGTTCGGTGTCACGCCGCTTGTCGTACGCCGCCGGCTGCTGCTCGCCAAGGTGTCGCCCAAGCTGATCGCCCTTTACCGCGCAGGTGAGATGACTCTCGAGCAGTTGCAGGCCTTCACGCTCGTCGACGATCACAAGCTGCAGGAGAAAGTCTGGAATTCAGCGACGCACTCATGGCTGCGCGATGCCCACCACCTGCGTGAAGCACTGATGAAAGGCGCGAAGTCCACGGGCTCCGACCGCGCGGCGAAATTTGTCGGCCTGGATGCATACGAGGCCGCAGGCGGCAAGGTCGTGCGCGATCTGTTCGGTGCGCCCGACAGCGGCTATATCGCGGACGATCAACTGATGCAAACACTCGCCGCCGGGAAGCTCGAAGGCGTTGCGCAACAGCTCCGCGACGAGGGCTGGTCGTTTGTGAAGATCGTGCCCGACATGAGCTGGAGCGTGACGCAGGCGTACAACCGCAGCAAACCCAGGGTGCGCAATTTCACGGCCGAAGAACAGGCGGAGATTGAGCAACTGGAGGCGGTAGC
>NZ_JBFPKI010000065.1:0-845 GCF_040948675.1 Paraburkholderia sp. BR14312 | reverse complement strand
GAACGCACCTGATCAAAAAGTGGCCTGATGTCGAACACCCGCAGTACAATCTAAGCACTACGCAGCACCTCCCTCCTGGCCTGTTCGACTTCACCGAAACGGGCGTTCAGCTTCCCCGAAATACGCAGATTGAACCGAGCCCTCTGGCACTTCCGCCTGGGGTGACGTCAAGAAACGGGATTGTCAGGGTCCCGTCGCGAATCTAGGGGGCGAAAAAGGTAAGCACAATTTCCTATCATAGGCGTCCAAGTTATTATGACTTCGTCAAATCGCCGAAAATTGGCATATATGCCGGGCGTGCCATGTGGGCTCAGAGTTCATCCCAGATTTGCGGAAATGATGCAGCAGGTCAAGGCCAAGGAGGCTAAGACTTGGGTTGCCCCAAATACCCGCTTTTTGCAGCCGGGCAAGCCAGGCGCCCCGCTTGCCATGACTCGACATCAATTGCGCCAGACAACGCCGGAATACGGCATCCCGCCTGGCGTTTTCATACGCTTCGGCGAGATCCTGCAACTTCTGGAATGCTTGATCGTAGGCGCTGCCCGTTGTGCGTTGCAGTTGTGCATCGATGCTTGACCACGCCGTGTCTTCCTGCTCGAGAAGTGATGTGAGGTACCGTGTGCGTTCCTCACGACGACGGACCTCGGCCGCCTGGCGTGCTTCCTGCTCCTTTTTTTCACGGATGTGGCACGATGAGAGGCAACCCTTGATTCGATTTCGGATATTCGACGGCGCCCGGGAAAATTCAATTGCTTTGCATTCCTACCCTTCTACCATTTGAGAAAAGCGTTTCGAAGCGTTCGCTCCGCTTCACGGCTGCGTCCCTGTAGCAGCATGCGCAGTTT
>NZ_JBFPKI010000064.1:0-847 GCF_040948675.1 Paraburkholderia sp. BR14312 | reverse complement strand
TGGGCGGCGCGGACGCGGCGGGCTGAAAGCGCCGCGGCGCGTGCCGAAAGGACATCACAATGGCAACGCGCACGCTTTTCGGCGCTTGCCATGAAGCATTTTGGCTTTCGCGTCGGCCCGAAGTCTCATGGCTCTGCCGGGTTGCGCGCCAGCACATTCACCTTCTTCTCTTCCATGCGCTTCGCTACGGGAATCTGGCATGAGCGAATACCAATACTACGAGTTTGCATGCGTCGACCAGCTGCTTACGGCGACCCAGCAGGCAGAGTTGCGCAGTTTCTCCACGCGGGCCACGATTACCGCCTCGAGCTTCGTCAACGAATATCACTGGGGCAACCTCAAGGGCGACCCGCTCGAGTGGGTACAGCAATATTTCGATGCCCACGTCTACTCCTCCAACTGGGGGAGCTGCCGCCTGCTTCTTCGCCTGCCGCGCGGGACGTTTGACGCGGCGACCCTCCGCGATTACGTCAAGGCTGGACGAAAGAGGCGCTCCCGTTTCGAGAAGGCGTTCGAGGCCATGGACGTCGATGACTGGTGCCTCCTCGACTGGTCGTTCAACGATGACTCGGGCGAACACGCCCGTTTCTCGGAGGAGATGGATGGTGCGGGGTGGATGACGCGCCTGCTGCCTGTACGCGACGAGCTGCTCGGCGGCGATGCTCGCCCGCTTTATCTTGGGTGGCTTGTCCGCCTCGCGAATGATGAGCTACACGATGACGAAATCGAACCGCCGGTGCCTGCGGGATTACAGGCGTTGACGCCCGCGCAGGTAGCACTGACCGAGTTTCTGATGCTGGATGCGGATTGGCTCGCCGCCGCCGCCGAGGCCAGCCCGTCATTATTG
>NZ_JBFPKI010000063.1:0-893 GCF_040948675.1 Paraburkholderia sp. BR14312 | reverse complement strand
GCTGTTTCACTGCTAATAGCGGGACTTGTCAATCCGTCAAGCTGGATCGCGTAGGCACATGGTTCGCCTGAAAGGGCTGATTTCGTATCAGCATGGCCCACGCCGTCCGTGCATTCTTTGCCGCGAGCGCCACAGCAGCGATATTTTTGTGCCGGCGTCGACACAGTTTCATCACCCAGGAATCAGCCATTTCGGGTTTGCTGGCTGCCATACGAATAACCGCGCGGGCGCCGTGAATCAGAAGTGTTCGTAATGCCGTATCGCCGCGCTTGCTGATGCCCAGCAGACGCGGCGTGCCGCCCGAAGAATGCTGACGCGGCACCAAACCCAGCCATGCAGCAAGTTCGCGGCCGCTGCGAAAAGATCTGGCGTTGCCGATCGAGGCTGCGAGGGCCGACGCGGTAAGTGGCCCGATCCCGGGTATTGTTTCGAGAAGCCGACCGGGCGCATCCGTGCGATGGATGACGCGGATACGACCTTCGAGCTCAGCCACCTTGCTGCCAAGTTCGCGCAAGTGCTCGACGAGCATCTGGATTAACGCCCGGAACGGCTCAGAATGCCCATCGTCACGAGTGGAAAGAGCGGCCATGGCCCGTTGGCCAAGCAGTTGGATACCCTGTGGCAGCACGATGCCGAATTCGCCAAGAAGCCCGCGGATTTGGTTGGCAAGTGCTGTGCGTGATTTGACTAGCCCGGCGCGCGCGCGATGCAGCGACAGCACTGTCTGTTGCGCCTGCGTCTTGAGCGGTACAAAGCGCATGTTCGGTCGCGTTATCGCCTCGCAGATTGCTTCGGCATCGGCCGCGTCGGTCTTGTTGCTCTTTACGTAAGGCCGGACGAACTGCGGGGCGATCAGTCGAACGGTGTGTCCGAGCTTGGTGAGCTCACGCCCC
>NZ_JBFPKI010000062.1:0-916 GCF_040948675.1 Paraburkholderia sp. BR14312 | reverse complement strand
ACCCGAACTTCTCGTTCTTCGGCAACAATTCGACGTCCAGCACGACAGCGTCGAACATGACTGCCAGTACCGTCTATTCGGGCTATGCGTCAGCGCGCACGCAGCAGATCATTGCAGCGGGCGCAGCATATCAGCTAGGACAGGCCACGCTTGGTGCCATGTACACCAACACCCAGTTCCGGGGTCTTGGCGCACTAAGTGCCCTGAATTCGCTGCACTATCATGGCAACGCCGCGTTCCACAATGCCGAGGTCAGCTTCAAGTATCTCGTGACCCCCGCGCTGAATCTGGGTATCTCCTACGACTATACGAAGGGCTACGGCGTCAATCACGCGGCCTATCACCAGGTCGACGCAGGTGTCGATTATTTCCTGTCGAAGCGGACCGACGTCTATATTTCCGCGATTTACCAGCATGCGACGGGAACGGACTCTACTGACAAATCGGCGGTCGCGAACATCACGGGTTTCTCAGCCTCCTCAACGGGTAATCAGTTCGTGGCGGTAACGGGAATCCGGCACAAGTTCTAGGATGTCTTCCGCAGAAGCTGGAGGAATCGACCGGGAATGGCACCATCGGTCGTGGACTCCAGCGCTTTTGCATTTTCGCTCAGACAGATCCCGTTATGCGAAACCTTCTTGCTAACGTCCGAATTGGCGTCCGACTTGGCGCCGGCTTTGCGCTCGTGCTAATCCTTCTTTGCGTGACAGGCTCCGTCGCCCTGTTCCAGACAGCTCGGGTGCACAACGGGGCAGTTCAGTTTGCCGATAGCTGGCTGCCGAAAGTCGCTGTGCTTGGGGACATTCGTACATGGGCAAACAACGTTCGCAAGTCAACGCTACGAAGTGTGCTTGAAACGGATCCCGTGCAAAAAGCATCCCAGCGCATCATGAGGGACTTTGCGCTTCGCACACTC
>NZ_JBFPKI010000061.1:0-965 GCF_040948675.1 Paraburkholderia sp. BR14312 | reverse complement strand
GACGTCAGCGACGATACCCACGTGATCAGCGCGAGCCCGACCTGGGCATCCCACGCCGCGACGAAGTCCTCGTCGCGAACGTAGGCTTCACCGGCGCGCACCGGCACCGTTTTCAACGTGAAGCCGCGCCGTGCCGCAACACCGTTCAACAGGAAGTGCAGGCTCGGAAAGCAGTCCGCGGCGATCAGCACCGTGCGTGCGCGCAAGGCCGCATCGTCGAGACCGTCGATGAAACGTGCGAAGACGTCGGTGACATTTTGCGCGCCGAATACGTGCGCGGCGTCTGCACCGATCAGCGTCGCCCAGTTCGACAGCAGCGCGTCACGCGCACGGAGCCCGACGCTCCAGCGTCGTTCGTCGGGTGCATACCAGTCGGATGTGAAGCGTGCGAGCGCCGCCGTCACGGCCTCCCGTTGGCCGGGGAATACACCAACCGAGTGGTACATCATCCAGCCACTGAAGTCGCTGTCCTGCGCGGTAGAAAATAAAGTCATGTCAGCGCTTCGCTTCGAACTAGATGTGTTTGACGATGAACCGATGATAGATGCCGATGCATACGAGGCTGAGCACGGCGCAGCCCATCAGATAGATGCTCGGCGATACGGGATCGTGCGTCCAGCCGATCATGGCCGTCACGAGCCACGGCGTGAATCCTCCAAACACCATGACGCCGATGTTATAGCTGAAGCCGAGTCCCGTGCTGCGCAGCGAGGCGGGAAAGAGCGACGACAGCACCGCTGCGAGCGGACCGAAGTAGATCGCCTTCAACACGCCCGCCAGCATCATTATCGACATCAGCACTGACAGAGAGGGCGCCGCCAGTAGCCATCGGAAGCAGGGATAGATGGTCAGCAGCGTGAGAAGCGCGGAGACCGTCATCATCCGGCTGCGTCCATATTTGTCGGCGAGATGCCCCATGAACGGCGTTAACACCATCAGGATCGCGCCCGTCAGCACCGTCGCCG
>NZ_JBFPKI010000060.1:0-982 GCF_040948675.1 Paraburkholderia sp. BR14312 | reverse complement strand
CCGGGTTGCGTGCAACATGGCAATGTACCCACTCCATCGGATCGGCCGCGGTGAACGGCAGGGTCCCTGTGAGCATCTGATAGAGCGTGACTCCGAATGCGTAGAGGTCGCTGCGCGAATCGATCGAGCGGTTCATCCGCCCAGTCTGTTCAGGCGCCATATAGGCGAGGGTACCGACGATCGTTTCCGGCGGTTCCGGCGATTGCCGTTCATACGTGCGTCGAGAGGCGCTGCCAAAGCCAGTGAGCCGCACGTGGCCGTCGACGCAGTCCACCAGAATATGCGCAGGTTTGATGTCCTTATGCACGAGGCCGTGCTGATGGACTTTACCCAGCGCCGCTGCAATGCCCACAGCGAGGGACAACACATGTCCCACCTCGCCAGGTCCGCCGATTTGCCGCTCGAGCAGTTCGCCAAGCGGATCCTCGAGCACTAGTACCATCCGTGCGTCATCGCGCACCAGCTTCAAAGGGCGCGCTGCCCACTGACTGTTGAGTACGTCCTTCAGCGCGAACTCGTGAGCGAGGCGTTCGAGAAGGGCGGTTGGGGGATGTTCGTCGGCGGGACGTACCACCAGCACACTGCCGGGGCTGCCGGTGGGCTGGACCCGGTAGAGCGTGAACTCGCCATCCTCGCGCAGTATGCTGGCGCTGCGATTTACGTCGGTACCGTGTAGGGAGTCCATCTGACGTAGTTTATCGTCGCGCTCGTGCCCGTCAATCAAGAGAGGCAACTCATTCGTCTGCTCATACAGCGGCGGACGTGCCCTTCAAGCACACTACACGGCAACATCTGTGGAGTCAGCAACGCGTGTAGAGCCAGGCGTTCTTCTCTACAACCGCCTCAAGTCGGCCGTGCTGGAGCCGAGTCAGTACTTTTATTTATTGGCTGGCTAGCCCATGTGGCGCGGCCTTGGTCGACACAGCCGTCCCTTCCAACGGCGGAACCTGAAGGGGCTCGATGAGGGCTATCGACTACGTCG
>NZ_JBFPKI010000005.1:0-567324 GCF_040948675.1 Paraburkholderia sp. BR14312 | reverse complement strand
GCTCGAGCTGCGCGGGCGAGAGATGCGCCATCTTGTTGTAGGCGCCGCGCAGCTTGAAGGAGAACACCGGCTGGTTGTCCTCGCGCTTGAGGAACACGGCGTTGCGCAGACGCGCCGAGAGGTTCGGGGCGCGCTCGAGTTCGGTTTCGCGGGCGGCGTCGTAGACACGCGCTGTGAGAATCTTGCGGAGATAGTCGTTTTCGTCGCGTCGGGACTGAGCGGAGTCCGTAGCTTTGACGACTTCAGTGGCTTCGGCGGTGGGGCGGCTTTGATGCACCTGCATGACGGCTCCTGTCTTCACTTTCGTTTTGGCCAGGAGGCGGAAACAAAAAACCCGCCTCGTGGGGCGGGTTGTTGTTGTCACTGCTGCCAGACGTACGCTAACCCACCATTCGTTGAATGGTGCTAATAATCAGCGCAATCGTGAAAAGGCGGCAGTTCATCTCTGTAGGATGACCTGAGGGGCGAGCCTTGTCAATTGCTCACAATCTTGTTGATTGTAATGCACTACAAATTACGTCTTATTTGCTACGTTTTTCGCTTGCAGCGGGTATCTTCGTGGCGAGAGACGCAAAAAACGTGATTTAGCCCGATCCAAGCTAACAAGTTTCGTGAAACATTCTAGAAAATCCAGTCTAAGCCATTGATTTTAAATAAGTAAGCCTGATCCGGTATTTTTTCGCGCCTGTTTCACGATTCGACCCCGGTGGTGACTGGCGTATAGCCCGCGTCGCCTCGACAACGAAAAAGGGCGCCCGACGACGCCCTCCCCTGCCACCGTTAGCCGCTACTCGCGACGCTCAGGTCGCCCCGGTCGTATCCATCTCCGAAGCCCACTGCTCGATGACTGCCTTCACGCGCTCGGCAAGACGTTGCTGATCGGAAGGCGCGATGCCCTTCAGGCTCAGCTCCGCGCGCCCGTCGCCGAACAGCTTCAGTTCGCCCAGCGCGACGCCGTCCGGTCGATTGAACTGGACGCGGGACTGGTAATGCGTACGACGCGGCCCGACGCTGCGCGCACCCGCTTCAGCCGAGGCCGCCGCCTCGAGCTTGCGCACGCTCGCCTTCCCTTCGACCACCTGCGCAAGCCAATGCTCGGCAACGGTTGCGCCCGCCCGGTCGAAGATCAGCTTGATGTTGTAGGCGTGTCCGAGTCCGACGTCCTTGCGATGCTGCGCCATTCTCTGCAGCAGATAGGGCGGCAGCGACGTGAGTGCGATCACCTTGCTGATGTGCTTCGGATCTTCGCCTACCGCTACCCCCAACTCGATCTGGTCGACGTAGACGCGATCGTCGAGCAGCTTCTTCCACGCGAGCGCGTCGTCGAATACCGTCTGCTCCTCGCGCTCCTTGTTGGCGTGATAGGCGCGCAGGTACAGGTTCTGGTTGTCGAGGCCCTCGCGGACATCGGCGTCGATGAACTTGTCGCCGCGCGAACGCGCAGCACGAATACGGCGCTCGCCGTCGACGATCACATATTGACCGGGAAACGCCGCGAGTCTGGTGACCAGGATCGGCGTGATCTGCCCTTGCGTCGCAAAGCTTTCTGCCAACTCGTCGATCGTCTCGGCGCTGTAGAACGCGCGCGGATTGTAGGGATTGGAGACGACATCTTCGACCGAAATCTTGCGGACCGCATGCAGCGAAAGCGGTGCCTCGACGACTTCGGCAGGCGGAGCGGCGGGCGTGTCCACGGCGTTGGGTACACCCGCGTCGCGCTGCGCGATATTGACGACATCGGCTTCCGCGAGACGCTCGCCAGCCGAAACCCGCTCGGCGGCCATGCCCGCGCGGACCTTGCTGGTGAAATTCAGCTTAGCGGCCATTGACGACCTCCTCCTCTTCTTCTTCCTGAACCAGCGCAATGATCTCGTTGTAGACAGCGCTGATCTCGTCCTTCGCGACTTTCGCCCCGCGCACGCCGCGCACATCGAAGACGGTGCGGCCAAGTGCTGCCGCCTGACGGTAGAGCTCACGCTGCTTGATGGTTGCCGAAAATACGCGGACGTTGCTCTCGGCGAGGATGGCGCTCATCTGCGTATGCAGCAGCGTCTTCGAATTAGATTTATTCAACAAAATTGCGAATTTTCCGGCCGGATTGGCCACGCGGGTTCGCTCGACCAACTCCATCATCCCTTCGCTGCTCCAGATGTCGATCGGTGATGCGTCCGTCGGAATGACAGTTGCGTCGGCTACGGCAAGCACTCGCGCGGTAGTCAGGTCGTTGATATTAGGCGGACAGTCGACGATAACGACGTCGTAGTCGTTCGCCAGTGCGGCGATTTCCGGCCCAATCATCTTCTCCAGCTTGTGAATGCTGCCGACGCGGAACGGTAGAGGCGTTTCGGGACCGGCCGCTGCACACCAACTCATGCAAGATTGCTGACCGTCGGCATCGGCGACATAGACCTTATAGCCTTCAGCCTGAAATGCCCCAGCCAGATTCATGCTGGTAGTGGTTTTGCCAACCCCACCTTTTTGGTTCGCTACGGCTATCACGAGACCCATTCGTTTCTCCATGCAATTGTTCAACAGCGGGCGAGTCTCCCAGGTGCACTCTCCACGTGGAGACTCCAGCAAGTCATTCGACAGTCTACTGGCAACTTAAAGTAAATTCTAGAAATTCCGCCCCGGACGTTGTCAGTTCACAACCAATTGGCTGAACGGATAAGAATTGGATGCAATGGAGAGGGCTGGTGGGCGGGGTGGATTGACGGGATCGCGATGTTTCAACAGTGATGGGCGCTGATCTCCACGTGGAGATCGCAGAATGCGCCCATCGAAGTTGCGGAGCTCGTCTGCTCGCAGGTCGATTAGACACTGGATCTTTGCACAGCCGTGCATTACGTTGGTGACGCGGGAGGAAAGTTCAAGTTGCGCGAGAGTGCTCGATAGGTATCTTCGCGGAGGGATACGAGGAACACCGAGCAATTCTCCACGTGGAGAGTGATCGACTTGACCTCGAATTAGCGCAGCGCAGTGAGTGTGATGTCGATGTCCAGAAGCGATCCGGCCAGCAAGTGTTCTGAGCGATTCTCCACGTGGAGAGTCCTCAATCAGCATTCGGGAGAATGATGACGCGTGAGCAGGTACTGCCCGGGATGAAGGGATGGGCAGTGACGGTAAGCGAGTTCCATCCATTGCGTGTATCTCGCCGCCGCATCCACACATTCTTGATCGTTTAAAGCAGCGACTCTCCACGTGGAGATCAACGCGGAACAGCACGAAGCAACCAAGCGCCATCAGCATCCGCGTACGCCGAGACAGAGCACAAACATCACTCCGAGGCACTCAAACAGTCGAAGCCTGACTCGTCACCAAAAAAGCGGTCGATCTAACTCAGAAGCTTCGAAATATATATTTAGCTACGAATTCTACGTCGTTATATTTAGCTAATTTCCTTGCGCACTATCCGCATGTACTCACAGCGAATCGCACAAAAAAACGGCGGCCGAAGCCGCCGTCCCGTTAGATCCATCGCCTTCACTCGTCCCGAGCTTTCAGCGCGAGATCGATTTCCGCCGCCTGCAGGCCTTCGCCCCCGGCCGGCACCTGTTGTCCGCTCAGCAGGAATTCAAGCAGATCCGCAGCAGTCGGTTGGCCCCAGGTGTCCAGAACCACCCAACGGAAGAAGTTCGTCGATGCCATCTTGCTCGGTACCTTCGCCGTCGACACCTTGAGCTTGTCCATACCGACCGTCTCGTTGTAGCGCTTGATCAGCGCAGTCTGGTCGTCGTATTCAAGTTCATTGAAGTAGGCGCGCGCCTCATTGATCTTCGCAGCGATATAGCGGTCCTTCACCTGATCCTGACTTTCGCGCGCGCGGCCAGCGTCGGTGGTGGGCGCGGCGGCATTCGCACCGGGCAACTCGTAGCCCTCGGTCAGCGCCTTGCGGAAATACGCCGCAACGTTGGCGAGCGGCGCCGAATTTTTCTGCGCCACCCGCGCCGCGGTATAGGCCACCGCCGTGCGAATCTTGTCCTCCCCGTACTGCTTGAGCAGGCGCCGCGCCTCGGAAACCGGGATGCTGAACTTCGACATCTCGCCAATCAGCAGCGTTTCGTTTGCACGCAGCTCCTGGGACGGATCGGTCTCCGGCTTGCGGGTCACGCGGAACTGTAGGGCGACGACCGAGCGTCCCACCTTGTGCTCGATGAGCTCGAAATTGTGATCCGAAATCTCATTGACTTCCTTGATGCAGGGCACCAGCACACGGCTCTTGAACTGCTTGTAGAGCTTGTACGATTGCGCCGAAGTATCCTGCCCAAGGATCAGGTCACGCAGCGTCGCGAGCGGAAAGCGCGCCGTCACACCCACGGCCTCGTAGCGAACGACGTTCTCCCACAGCGCAAGCGAATGCGCCTTTCTGAACTGACGCGTGATGCGCATATCGATCATCGCGTAGATTTCAGGATTGAGCAGTTCGCCGCGAATCTGTTCGGAGAAGGTGTAGCGCAACACCGATCGCTCGAGTTCGGCGCCGGCGAGCAAGCCGGACGCCTTCCAGATGCTGCGTTTGTCCTGCGTGAGGTAGTCCCAGTTGACGACCGTGCTGATGAGCGAGTTGATCGTTTCTTTGACGTACTCGGTGTTGTTACTGTTCAGATCGACGTCCTGGGAGAGGGCGGAGATCGTGATCTCGAACGAGGAGCGGCCGCGGTCGAGGGAATCCTGGCGAATGGCGTTCTTGATCAGCGAGCTGAACATCTTGCGCTGCTGCAGGCTGATCGATCCGGATTTCGGTGCGATATGAATCGCCGGAACGGCCTTGCGGAACAGATCGGGCGGCTGGCCTTGCTGGAATACGAGTGCACCTTGCTTGTCGGCGTCGCCGGCTTCGGCCTTTTTTCTTGCCATATGACCCACGATGAAAGGGAACCTGGTCGGTTGGTAACTGTATACCAAGCGATCAGGTGACTCAAGGCCACAGACGCAATCGTGACGCGGCACGACACCCAAGGGCTAAGAGCATTGACAGCCGGCGATTCTCTGCCTCGATGGCCACCGGGAACCCGTCCTGGGCACTCTGAACAGGCCCCGCGCACGGACCCATAAATGGTGACCTTTGCGTCGCCGCGTCCTGAAAACTATCCCATAGCCGGTGACCTTTATGCAAAATGTGAGTACTCACTCCGAGAATTCAGCCTCAACAGGTAGCTGTCCATGGGATTTTTCACATTGCTATCCAGGTTGTCGCCCGGAGCAGCTCGGCCAAGCGTCGTCATGCCCAGTACGCCCATAAATGGTGACCTGAACCGGCTCCCACAAATGGCTACCCTTGCGGGGCCAAATACGGCGCTCGAGGTCAGCGGATCAGCACTTGCCCCCATAACTGGTGACCCACGCCTGATCCCATAGGCTGTTACCTGGCTCCAGCCAGCTTCTCCGCGTCCAAGGATTCATGCGGGTAGCCAATCCGGCGCACGATAACGCCCGAATTCCTCTCCCGACAAGCCACCATATCTGGTTACCCAAACCGATTCCCAAAGACGGTTACCTGAACTCAAGCGACGGGTCCTCTTGAACACCCTCAAGAAAAGCCCCGCATCCCATAAGCAGCGACCTTCACTGACTCCCATAAACAGTGACCTGAAGGCAAAACCGCTCCTTTTCCCATAGCGGGCGACCTTCCCCCCATATCCACAACCCGTAAACCCCATGCCCGGGTACCGAAGTCCCATATCCACAACCCCGAACTCCCATACCCGGGACCACAAATCCCATAACGCGCCACCAAATCGGCCGCAAAGCCTTGCCTGGTAAGGGTTCGAGCCGTCTAAAGGTTTACTAAAGTTGTTAAAGCGTAAAAGGTAAACACTGAAACACGCGTTCGATGAGAAAGACGTCTCCCAAAACCGGGGACCTAATCGCATGTAAGTGGTCACCAACCTCCGTAACCCCATTCCGGGTTACCTAGCCCGTCTACCAACGCTTTGCGGCCACCCTGGAGCATTAGCTAAGCCCCCTTTTCTTGAGAATAAACTTCTAGAGATCGAATCAAACCATTGATTTACCGAGGGAAACACCCGGATGGTCTACGTCTATGGTGCTGTTCTTCGTCCAAAGGTAACTGCCTATGGGACTGGCTGAATGACTACGACACCAGTTGGATCGGAACCGTAAAGCGTCCTGCCAGCCTTGGACGCCCGCTGAACCAGGTCAGGGGAACCAGCGATCCGGAGATGCGCACTTGTGGACGAACCGTTCCTCCCATTTCCGGTTACCCACCTCAGGTCACCAAACATGGGAGTCACCGAAGGTCCACTTGGGCCGCGACCCAAAACAATCAAGGAAAGTCAGGCGCCAACCGGACAAGGTGCACTGCACAAGATTTATCGGTAACCTACGGCCCACCGAGCGCCTGCCGGATCTCAGTGTGAATACGCGGGAAAGGTAACCGCGGCCGCGGTGTGCCGCCGCAGGCAATCGCTGCGGTACCGGTCGGCGAGACGCTGCTGGGCGGCTTCGATATCGGCGGGTGTCGTCGTCCGAGTTCGGGTCGTAACGCACCGCCTCGAGTACCGTAATTTGCGGTATCAGACCGGCATGCGTGACCTCGTGGGCCGGTTTGACGAACGGGTACCTGTGACATGCCTGCTGAGTCAGATGCGGTGCGGCGGCCGCATCCGCGTTCGTGGGTTCGCCAGTGAGTCGTCGAGCCGACCATTCATGGCCCATGGTTGGGTAGCCGCGTCAGCCAGCGAGAAAGCACCGTGCGCGCGATGCACGACCGCGCAACTGCAGGCGTTGCACGACGCCGGGCCCTGTGTGCGAGGCGCGCGATGAACCTGCCTGGCTGGCGCTCGGGCCTGGCCTGTTCGTTCCGGCGTCGTCGCGGGCGGTGCCGGACGTGCGGGTCATTGGCCCGACCACTGGCAGAGGACCACGTTCCGCTGGTTCACCGTTTCCGCAGCGATCTTCTCGCTCGCGTTCATGGCGCTGTTCGGCATCATCGAATACTCAGTGACGCGCGCCATGATGCGCGAGACCGACAGCCGCCTGCGCTGGCAACTGCGGTACTTCGATTCGCGCAGCGACGCGAGCCTTGCCGGCGCCATCGACGCGCGCTTCCGACGCCCCGACCAGCGCGACAACTTCTACGGCCTGTTCGCACCGAACGGGCGCTGGCTCGCCGAGGATATCCGCGCGATGCCCACCGGTCTTGCGCTGGGACCTCGAAGGTGCTGCGCGCGGGCGCCGACGCGTGCTTTCGCTACAGTTCTCGTTCATGGAAATGCACGAGCGTATGCACACGCTATCGCGCGCCGCGCGGCCAGATGATTCGCTACGCGTGGCCCGAGAAAGAGGACATCGACGCTTCAACCGTCTACCTCGTCGTCTCGCGGCAGCGGCGCAAGCTCGCGCGCGAAGGCATCGAAGTGCGCATCGATACCATCAGCCGCGACGGCTATCAACTGACCTCGCCGACGTTCGACTGATGCGCGCGCTCAGGTAACCGTTTGTGGGAACCGGTTACCTATCCGGGCGCGGAGGCATGGGTTTGTTAACTCAAAAAGCAAACGGTTCTACGATCAGGCCGTCTACATCGGGCGCATCGAGCAGGGCGGCTCGACCGCTTACCTTCACACACACCGCGTGCTGGCCGTATTCGTTGACGAGTTCGATCGGCCCGACGCATGGCCATCGTTTCATGCAGCGCGTCGGGCGCACTTATTCTTATACGTGCTGATTGCGCAATTGCGGCGCGTGAATATTGCGCCCGCTGGCGAGCAACGCTGCGACGAAAAGCAGAATGCCGATAATCGCAACGGTTGTTGCGAACGCGCGAGCCACCTGCGCGCTGCTCGCATCCGGCCCGGCAAGTGCGAAAAACAGGCCACCGAGCAGCGCCACGGCGAGCGCGGCACTGACCTGCAAAACCGAGCTGACGAGCCCGGCGGCAAGACCGGACCAGCGTCGATCGACACATTCGACATTGCGCCTGACGAGCGCGGGCAGCGCCACGCCCTGGCCGAAGCCGATCAGAAAGAGCGATGCATTGAGTGCGTGGAGCTGAGCATCGTGAACAAGCATGGCAGTCCAAAGTAAACCGCAGCCCTCGATTGCCATACCGGCCGCCGTCGCACGATGCCCGAACTGGCGCACGATCAGTGGATTGAGCAGCGGCCCGACCAGAAAGCCGACGCCCAAGGGCAGAATGCGCAATCCGACTTCGAGTGGCGTGAGCCCGAGCGCACGCTGGACGTAAATCGCGAACATCATGAAGAACGGTGCGAGCGAATAGAAGAAGAGCGTGGCAACGAGCCCGCGCACGAGGCCGGGCGCGGCGAAGATGACGGGCGGCACGAGCGCGTCGCGCCCGGCGTTCGCGACGCGCGCCTCGTAGCGCCAGAAGATCGCGAACAGTGGCGCGGCGCCAATGAGCAACGCCCACGTCCAGACCGGCCAGCCGCGCTCGCGACCTTCGATCAGCGGCACGACGAGCGCAGCCAGCGCGATGCCGAGCAGGACCATGCCGCCGGGATCGAGCTTCGCGGGGTGGTCCGAGCGGCTTTCACGCACGAGCCAGTACGCCGCTGGCGCGGCCGCCATCACGACGGGCAGGTTGATGAGGAAGATGCTGCGCCAGCCGAGTCCGAATACGTTGGCCGAGACGAGCACGCCGCCGAGGGCCTGACCGGCGACCGCGGCGATCCCGTAAGCCGCGCCAAAGAGGCTGAGTGCAAGCCCCTTCTGATGCGCCGGAAAGAGCGCATGGATCGACGCAAGCGCCTGGGGCGCCATGACGGCTGCGGCGCTGCCCTGAAGGATGCGTCCCGTCACCAGCGCTGCGGGCGAACTGGCGAACCCGCACACGGCCGAAGCCGCCGCAAACGCCAGGATGCCCACGAGAAAGATGCGCCGCCGTCCGTACAGGTCGCCGAGCCGGCCGCCCGTAATGAGAAAGATCGCGTAGGTCGCTGCATAGGCCGAAATCACCAGTTGCGCGATAGCGGGGCTGGCATGCAGGTCGGCCTGCATCGACGGCAGCGCGACGTTGACGATAAAGAAGTCGAGCGGCGGCAACAGCGTGCCCATCAGCAGCACGGTCAACGCCCACCAGGTGCGTGCGCCCGCTCGCGTGGACGGCATTTCCACAGTCGAAAGATTCGTCATGCAGCCTCCATATGGAACTAATCGGTTCCTAATTGGCCAAAAAAACTAGCGGATGGCGCTCAGCGCGATTTCAGCAATTGCATCGATCGCGTGCCCGCCGGCGTCAGTCTTGCCCAGCACGCGCATACCTTCGATCGTGCAGAGCAGGAAGCGCGCGAGATCGTCGGCATTCTGGTCGGCGGCCAGTTCGCCCGCTGCCTGGCCTCGCCGGATCGCGCCGGCGAGCAGCGCCTGCATGCGCGCGAACATGTCCGTGACGCGGGCTTTCACTTCGGCATCGAAGGGCAGGCATTCGGTGGCGGCGGCTGTCACCGGGCAGCCCGCAAGCCCTTCGAGGCCGACGGAAAGGCGCACGTAGTGGCGCAGCGCCTCGCGCAGCGCGGTGCGCGCCGACGCGTGCCGCAGATTGCGCGTAAGCCGTGCGATACCGCGCTCGGTATAGAAGTCGAGCGCCGCGAGAAAGAGCTGGTGCTTGTCGCCGAACGCCTTGTAGAGGCTGCCGCGCGAGAGCTGCGTACCCTCGATCAGGTCGGGCAGCGACGTTGCCGCATAGCCGCGCGCGCGGAACACCTCTAGCGCGTTCTGCACGGCTTCCTGCTCGTCGAATTCGCGTGGACGGCCGGGGCCAGAACGGGTATCGGATTTCATGTCGTCATTCTAGACCAATCGATTCCGAATTGCCGAGAAAAATGTGCGTGGCGAATCCAAACATGCATACAGGATGAATTATATGTACGCACAGAAATATCAATTGTTGATATTCGGCGCGCGTCGGTAATCTGGCCGACATACCGACCAGCAAGCCCCGCTATGACCCGCACCGCGCTCATCGAATGGTTCACGAGTTTCGTGCCCAACCCGGCTGCGCCGCAATGGCGCGAGCGGGGGCGACGCTGTGCCGGAGCGTTGATCGGCATCGCGTTCACGGGACTCGCAACCCACGCGACGTTCGGCGCGGCGGGCAATATCCCGTTGCTCGTGGCGCCCATGGGCGCGTCCGCGGTGCTGCTGTTCGGCGCGTCGGACAGCCCGCTTGCGCAGCCGTGGTCGATCCTTGGCGGCAACTTCGTCTCTGCGCTGGTGGGCGTGGCGTGCGCGCAATGGATCGCATCGCCGGTCGCGGCGGCTTCCGTGGCGGTGGCCCTCGCGATCTGCGCGATGTTCCTGTGCCGCTGCGTGCATCCGCCTTCAGGCGCGGTCGCGCTGACCGCCGTGCTCGGCGGCCCCGCGGTTCACGCGCTCGGCTTTCACTTCGTGATCGCGCCTATTGCGTTCCAGTCCTTCGCGTTGCTCAGTGCGGCGCTGGCCTTCCACGCGCTGACCGGGCACCGCTATCCGCGCGCTGCGTTTCGTCCCACGCCGGAAGCCGCTGCCGCGCCGCTTGCCGTGCTGTCGCAACAGCGACTCGCGCCGCTGGATTTTCCGCAAAAGTCGTTCGAACAACTAACTTGCGAGGAGATCATGTCGATCGGCTGTCCCGCCGTGCCCGCAACAATGGGCGCGCGTGCGGCGCACGAGATGTTCCACCGCCACGGTGCTTCGACGCTCCCCGTGGTCGATGCGATGGATCGCGTGGTCGGCGTCGTCACGCATCACGCGCTCGGCGACCTTGCGCCGGCGGCTGGCTTCAAGCGATTCAGGAACACGCTGCGTCGCGCGGCGCAGCGCGAATCGGCGCGCGTGGAAGAAACGGTCGAAGCCGTGATGGCAGCCGGCGTGCACGCGGTCCATCGGGCCACGCCGCTCGCGCATCTGGTGCCGATTTTTGTCGAGCATGCCTACCACGACATTCCAGTGATGGACGATGCGCGTCGGCTGGTTGGCGTGGTCAGGCATTCGGACATGATCCGCTGGCTCCATCACCACGCGGGCGTTGCCCAGGCCGCCGCCGAGGCAGCCTGAGCCTGGCGTCTGGCCGCGTCACACCACGAACAGCAACACCGCGAACACTGCATAGAGCCAGCCGACATGTGTGAGCTGACGGCTACGTACCTTCGGCGCGCGAAACGCCCATTGCAGGATCAGGATGGCGATCATGGTCGTCACGGCCGCGAGAATCGAAGGCGTGCCGAGATGCCACGGCGTGAAGAAGAGGCCGAACGCCGTGGGAATGGTGGCCTGAATCATCATCGCGCCGCTGATGTTCGCCAGCGCCAGCCGCTCCTTGCCCTGGCGCACCCAGATGATCGCGTTCATGATCTCGGGCAGCTCGGTGGCGATCGGGCTGAACAACACGGCGGTCAACTGCGGGCTTAGACCGAGCCACGGTCCCACCGCACCGATCTGCTGCACGAACAGATGCGAGGCCGCGAAGATGACGGCGAGCGCGCCCAGCGTCTGCAGCAGAATCCACACCATGGCCGGATTGTCGTCGTGCGGGCGCAGCTTCAGCGGCTCGAGATCGCCTTCCACCTCGCCGCTATCTTCAGCGGAAAGCTCCTTCCAGCAGTAGAACGCGTAGGCCGCGAGAAACGCGATCCCCAGTACCGGCTTGAAGCTGAACACCACGAGCCCGAGCGCGATCTTCGCGACGAAGATTGCGAGGAACCAGAGCTGGTCGCGGCGCAGACGGCGTGTATTGACGTCGACGGTGGCCGCGCGCTCGCGCCCCACGCGCTTTGCTGTCGCTAGCAACGCGAAGCCCACGACGGCATAGGCGATCGTGCTGAGCGCGAGCGGGCCGCCAATCGCGGCGCCTACGCCGATTTCCTTGTGCGCGGGATCGCCGCCGAAAGCGACGGCAACGAGCGTGACCACGCTCTCGGGCAGCGCCGTGCCGAATGCGGCGAGGATCGTGCCGGTGGCGGTTTGCGTGACCTTGAGCTTGTGGCCGAGCCACTCGACGCTATTGACGAACGTCTCGCAGGACAGGTAGATGATGCCGGCCGCGGCAATGAGCAAGGCGAACGTCAAGATCATGACGTTCGCTCCGTGGCGCAAATGAGGAGGTGAAGCGGGGCGAGACGAGTCATTATTTTTGCCGTGATGTGCGAGCCGGGCACCGAAACCATGACGCTTCCCTTCGCCCGGCCCGGGTGAAAGGGAAAACGTCATAGGTCTCGTCAGGCCGCGCTATTGCAGCGATGCGCTGCAATGATTCGCAATACGGCTGCCGGCGCCATGGTGCAGGGGCACCAATTATGTTGACGGCGGCGCAACGCCGAAGCAGGCGTTGCAGACTACTCCCCTAAGACAGGGGGCGATTATAGCCGAAGTTCATGGCGGCGAGCGATTTCCGGCGCGCCCGCCGCGCGTGCCTCGCGCGAAGCGAACCCGAACTTGTGACGCAGCGCGGCCATCACCATCGCCTGCTTGTCGTCGCTCGCATCGTTGTCGAAGTCGCCGAACGAGGCGACCGCGTTGACGAGCTCGCCCGTGTCCGCGTCGATCGTCTTGCCCGACGCCTTCTGGTGGCCCGCGAGCGCTCGAAAGCTGGGTCGCGTTGCTCGACGTGAGCGGTCTCGATTGGCGTGCGCTGCGCGAGCCGCTCGACCCGCGCAGCGGCAAGCCCGCTTCTATGCTGTTCATGGCGCAGCGGCGCGGCTGACACCGCCCCGCGCGCCGCTGCAAACGAGGAGGCAAGGTGCCGACGAGGGCGCGCCCGGGCTGCGCCCGCACTATCACACGAACTACTACGGCGCGTACTTTCGCGACCCCGAAGGCAACAAGTTCTGCGTCTGTTGCCACGATCCCTCGGACCATTGACACCGCGCGGCAAGCCATCACACGGGTGTCCCATTCGCTGTGCTACCCTTGCCCTGCCTTGGGCCGCGGGTGCCGTGCACGCGTGCAAGCGACCGCCGGCGGACGGTCCGATGTATCAAAGTCGAAAATCGAAGTCCTGAACCAAAGTCCCGCGCCGCGCCTCATCGCGCGCATGCGCCGGGACAACGACCAAAAACAGGAAGAAGAGGCAGATGAAAAAGCACGAGATACAACGCGCAGGTTCGCGCGGCCGCTTGCGCGCGCTGATCGCCGCCGCGGTGCTGGCGGGCGGCGCTCAAGCCGCGCATGCCGCCACGGAAATCCAGTTCTGGCATGCCATGGAGTCCCAGCTCGGCGAACGCGTGAACGCGATCGCCGAACAATTCAACGCGTCGCAAAGCGAATACAAGATCGTGCCCGTCTTCAAGGGCACCTACGACCAGACGCTCGCTGCCGGCATCGCGGCTTATCGCAGCGGCGACGCGCCCGCCATCCTCCAGGTGTACGAAGTCGGCACCGCCACGATGATGAACGCAAAGAAGGCCGTGCTGCCCGTGTACGACGTGATGAAGACCGCCGGCGTGCCGCTCGACGAGAAGGCCTTCGTGCCGACCATCGCGAGCTATTACAGCGATGCCAGGACGGGCCATCTGGTGTCGATGCCGTTCAACAGCTCGACGCCGGTGCTCTACTACAATCGCGACGCTTTCAAGAAGGCCGGCCTGCCAGACGCGCCGCCGAAAACCTGGCCCGAAGTCGCCGAAGCCGCCGCGAAGCTGAAGGCCTCGGGCATGAGCTGCGGCTTTACCACGGGCTGGCAGGGCTGGATCCAAGTAGAGAACTACAGCGCGTGGCAAGGCGCACCGATCGCGACGCGCAACAACGGCTTTGACGGCCTCGACGCGCAACTCGAAATCAACAAGCCGATGCAGGTCGCGCATATCGCCTTCCTGCAGAACATGGCGAAGCAGGGCACCTTCACCTATGTGGGCCGCAAGGATGAAGCCACCGCGAAGTTCTATAGCGGCGACTGCGGCATCATGATGGGCTCGTCGGGTGCGCTGGCGAACGTGCAGCAGTATGCAAAATTCAAGTTCGGCACCGGCATGATGCCGTACGACCCGAGCGTGAAGGGCGCGCCGCAGAACGCTATCATCGGCGGGGCGAGCCTGTGGGTGCTGGGCGGCAAGAACCCCGAGGTCTACAAGGGCGTGGCGAAGTTCCTCGCGTACCTGAGCTCACCGGCCGTGGCCGCGAAGTGGCATCAGGACACGGGCTATCTGCCGGTGACGAAGGCCGCGTACGAACTCACGCAGCAACAAGGCTTCTACGCGTCGCATCCCGGCGCCGACACGGCCACGAAGCAGATGCTCAACAAGCCGCCGCTGCCGTGGACCAAGGGCCTGCGTCTTGGCAACATGCCGCAGATCCGCACGATCGTGGACGAGGAACTCGAACAGGTGTGGACGGGCGCCAAGACGCCGCAACAGGCGCTCGATTCGGCCAACTCGCGCGGCAACGATCTGCTCAGGCGTTTCGAGCAGCAGGCCGCGAACTGACGGCCCGACGCACGTGAAGTGAACCGATGCCTCGCGTGCGGCATCGGGCAGCGCCCCAAAAGGCCGACGCCAGTCCGGTCTTTTGGGGCGCCTGGCTTTCGCTCCGTGATCGCGGCTTTAGAACCACGCGTCCTGCATGTCGAGCGTGGTGCGGTCGAGCGAGGCGAGCAGATCGAACTGCGCGCCGGTTTTCGGCAACTCCCATGCGAAGAAGTAAGCGGCCGCCGCGAGCTTGCCGCGATAGAAGTCCGCCTCCTCGCCGCCGGTTTTGGCGAGCGCCGCGCGTGCCACGAGCGCCTGTTCGAGCCACACCCAGGCGAGGACCACGTGGCCGAACGCTTCCAGGTACACCGAAGCATTGGCGAGCGTCACCGCCGGGTCGCCGGCTGCCCACAACCGCCGCGTGACTTGCGTGAGCCGCTCGAGTGCGGCTGCGAGCGCGCTTGCGTGGGCGGCCTCGTCTGCCGTGCCCGAAGCGTGTGCGCGTTCGAGCGTAGCCTGCACGCGCGCCACGAAGACCTTGAGCGCCGCACCGTCCTTGATGACGACCTTGCGGCCGAGCAGGTCGAGCCCCTGAATGCCATGCGTGCCTTCGTGGATCGGATTGAGACGGTTGTCGCGATAGAACTGTTCGACGTTGTACTCGCGCGTGTAGCCATAGCCGCCGTGCACCTGGATGGCGAGGTCGTTGGCCGCGAGACACCATTGCGAAGGCCAGCTCTTCGCGATGGGGGTGAGCAGGTCCAGCAGCAGCGAGAGCGGCTCGCGCGCCGCGCCGCTGGCGGCACCCGCTTCGTCCACGAGTTTGGCGCACCAGAGGTTGAGTGCGAGCGCGCCTTCCACGTAGCTCTTTTGCGCGAGCAGCATGCGGCGCACGTCGGCGTGCTCCACGAGCCTCACCTGCGGCGAAGCCGGATCTTTGCCCGCCGCGCCCACGGGACGCCCTTGCGGACGGTTGCGCGCGTAATCGAGCGCATGCAGATAGCCGGTATAGCCAAGCATCGTCGCGCCGAGCCCCACGCCAATGCGCGCCTCGTTCATCATGTGGAACATGTACGCGAGCCCGTGATGCGGCTCTCCCACGAGGTAGCCGATCGCGCCCGCGCGGCCGCCCGGCGTGTGCTGCGTGCCTTCGCCGAAATTCAGCAGGCAGTTCGTCGTGCCGCGATAGCCCATCTTGTGATTGAGGCCTGCGAGCACGACGTCGTTGCGCTCGCCGCGCGAGCCGTCCTCGTTCACGAGGTACTTGGGCACGACGAACAGCGAGATGCCTTTGACACCCGCAATGAGCTTGCCGTCGGGGCCGGGAATCTTGGCGAGCACGAGGTGCACGATGTTCTCGGCAAGCTCGTGCTCGCCACCCGAAATCCACATCTTGTTGCCGCGCAGACGATATTGCGCGCCGAGCGGGGAGTCGCATTCGAAGTCGGCGCGCGTGGCGACATCCGAAAGCGACGAACCCGCTTGCGGCTCGGAAAGGCACATCGTGCCGAAATAGCGGCCTTCCAGTTCGGGGCGCACGAAGGTGTCGATCTGCTTTGCGCTGCCATGCGCGAGCAGCAGGTTCGCGTTGCCGATGGTGAGGAACGGATAGGCGCTCGTGCCGACGTTCGCCCCCTTGAACCACGCGAAGCCTGCCTTCTCGACGACGAGCGGCAACTGCATGCCGCCGTATTCGTAGTCCTGACCTGCGGCCATCAGGCCTGCGTCGCTGAACGCCTTCAACGCCGTCTTGACCTCGGGGATGATCGTGACCGTTTCGCCGTCGAAGTGCGGTTCGTACTGATCATTCTTCTTGTTGTGCGGCGCGAAGAGGTCAGTGGCGATCTTCTCGCAGGTGTCGAGCGCGGCGTCGAAGGTCTCGCGCGTGTGATCGGCGTAGCGCGGAATTCGCGTGAGGCTTTCGACATCGAGCCATTCGTAGAGCAGGAAGTTCAGATCGCGGCGGGAAAGGATCAGCGACATGGCGGAACGGTCTCGCATCTTGAGAGGAGAAGGCTGCTAGCGTACCTAAAATAGAACGATCGTGCTATTGGTAGTTTCTCCAGCGATAAACGGGGCTCGTTCGGCAAGCGGCAAATAAACGGGACCAAAACATTGCAAACGTTTGCAAATACCTGTCCCATAAAGGGTTTCCTGAAGTTTATTGATTTGCTGCCGTAAACTCGTGCGCGGTCCCGATTTTCCTGTCGAGCCCGCCAACGAGTCGCGCCGATGCCTTTACGGCGGCTCTTTTTGCAGCCGAATTCAACCAGGCGCATCAAGGTCCATCAGCTGCCGCCGCATTAACGCCTACCTGCAACTTTTCTTCCTCATTCAAGTGTCGTTCATGCTGGCAGATTTGCCGGGTCGCGCGCAGTCGCTTCGACTGTCCGGCTCGCAACCGCGCGTGGCCATTCGCGCGCTCGACGACGTCGCGCGCGCCGCCGACGCGATCATGTATTCGTGCCTCGCGGTGGACGGCGTTCCGGCCAGCGCGCCCACGGCGGTCGCGCTCAAGGGGGCGATCGCCCAGGTGGCGCGCGCCATGCAGGAGGTCAGCACGAGCACGGCGCACGTGGAGCAGGCCGCGCTCGAAATCGCGGAAGGCAACGCGAACCTGAGTGCGCGCACCGAACACCAGGCGGGCAGCCTGGAAGCCGCGCGTGCGGGCGAACAGGGACGCAGCTTCGGCCGACGTCCGGGTGAACGAGTGGTGAACAAGGAGATCTTCCCATGATGAGCGTGGCGGGCTGCATCGTCTACAAACACAACCTGTGGCTCGTCGTCGTCGCGCTGCTGATCTGTGCCGCGGGCTCCTGGGTCACGGCGCGGCTCGTCCTGCGCGCGTTCGCCACGCGATCGCTGCAGCGCATGGGCTGGTCGTTCATCGCGGCCGTCGTGGCCGCCGCCGATATCTGGTGCACGCACTTCGTCGCCATGCTCGGCTTCGAACCGGGCGTGCCGATCGCTTTCGACCCCGTGCTGACCATCACGTCGCTGCTCATCGCGCTCGTGGGTAGTTTCGCGGGGTTCCTGCTCGCCACGAGCCACGCCGCGAACCGTCTCACGCGTGCTGCGCCCGCGCTGGGCGGTGCGATCGTCGGGCTGGCGGTCGCGCTCATGCATTACGCGGGCATGCTCGCGTATCGCGTGGAAGGCATCGTGATCTGGAATCGCGTCGGGATCGCCTTGTCGATCGTGTTTGCAGTCGCAATCAGCGCGCTCGCGCTGCATCTCGCGGGCGTGGCCGCTCGGCGCCCGCAGGAGAACGCGGCCAGCGCGCGAGCGAGCGCCGACGCGTCCGCGCGCCTCGTGGCGGGCGTGCTCGCGCTCGCCATCGCCGCGCTGCACTTCACCGGCATGTCCGCGTTCCAGGTGGTGCCGATGCCGCTTGACGGACACTTTTCGAATCCCGCCGCGTTGCACGCGCTCGCGCTCGCCGTGGCGTGCATGGCGCTCGTGATCGCGGGTGCAGGCTGCGTGAGCTTTCTGCTCGACGACAGCGTGCGCGCCGAATCCGTCGAGCATCTGCGCACGATGGCGATGAGCGACATGCTCACCGGCCTGCCCAATCGCGCGAGCTTCAACGCACGCATCGACGCCGAACTGGCACGCACGCAGGACACCCGCAAGCTGGCGCTCATCGGCATCGACCTGAACCGCTTCAAGGAAATCAACGACCTGCACGGCCATCACGCTGGCGACGAAGTGCTGCGCATTCTCGCGCGGCGTCTTTCGAGCCTGATGCGCGAAGGCGAGTTCGTGGCGCGCGTGGGCGGCGACGAGTTCGTGGCGCTCACGCGCTTCGCCTCGCGCGATGACCTCGGCGATCTGCTCTCGCGCCTCGAAACCGCGCTGTACCGGCCGGTGCGCTACGACGACGCCGAAGTGCTCTCGGGCGCGAGCCTTGGCGTCGCCATCTATCCCGACGACGCCACCACCAAGACCGTGCTCATCAACAACGCCGACCTCGCCATGTACCGCGCGAAGGCGGATCTGGCGCAGTCGGTGTGCTTCTATGAGCCGGCGATGGACGAGATCGCGCGGGCGCGCCGCTCGCTCACGCACGACTTGCGCGAGGCGCTCGCACGCGGGCAGCTGAGCGTGCACTACCAGGTGCAGACCTCGATCGCGAGCGGCGAAATTTGTGGCTATGAAGCGCTGCTGCGCTGGGAGCATCCGCGGCTCGGCTTCATCTCGCCCGCCGAATTCATTCCGCTCGCCGAAGAGAACGGCCTCATTCTCGGCATTGGCGCCTGGGTGCTGCGTGAGGCCTGCACGCGCGCCGTTTCGTGGTCGCCGCCGTACAAGGTGGCGGTGAATCTTTCGCCCGTGCAGTTCTCGCACGCGGACCTGCCGAAGCTCGTCGAGACCGTTCTGGTCGAGACTGGCCTCGCGCCCGAGCGGCTGGAACTGGAACTGACCGAGACGACCATTTTCGCGGACCGCGAGCGCTCGCTCGACGTGCTGCAGCGAATCAAGGCGATCGGCGTGAGCATCGCGCTGGACGACTTCGGCACCGGCTACTCGTCGCTCGACACGCTGCGCTCGTTCCCGTTCGACAAGATCAAGCTCGACCAGTCTTTCATCAGCGAGGCCGAGTCGAGCCGCCAGGCCACCGCGATCATTCGCGCGGTGCTCGCGCTCGGCAAGAGCCTCGGCATTCCGGTGCTGGCCGAAGGCATCGAAACCGAGGCGCAGCTTACTCTGCTCGCCGACGAAGGCTGCGACGAAGTGCAGGGCTATCTGCTTGGCCGCCCGGCGCCGCTCAGCCATATCGTGGCGAGCGGGCAACTGTCGCTGCTCGCCGACGACGAAGCAGCGCTGGGCGCGGTGCGAGGTTAAGCGCTCTCGCCGCCGTAGTCCACGAAGCGCGGCGCGCATTGCGGCTGCCATGCGCCGCCGCTCTGCGCGAACGCGCCGCGCGCCACGTTGTGCGCATCGAGCGGCGCTTCCGCAAGACCCAGCACGGGCGTGACGCATGCGTCGCTGCCTTCGAACACGGCGGTCCATTCATCGCGCGTGCGCGTGGCGACCGCCTGGGCGATCCGTTCCTGTACACGCGGCCGTGGCCGATGAACTCGGCGCGCACGCGAGCTTCGTGCCCGCCGACGTGACGAGCGCCGACGACATGAACGCCGTATTCGAGGCGGCTACGAAGCGCGGCACGCTGCGCTCGCTCGTGCATTGCGCGGGTCGTGGCGGCGCGGTGCGCCTGATCGAGAAGGACGGCTCGCCGGGCTCGCTCGAAGCCTATGAGAACGTGGTGCGCGTGAATCTCTTCGGCACTTTCAATGCGCTGCGCCTCGCGGCGGCGGCGATGGCGCGCAACGAGCCCGATGCCGGAGGCGAGCGCGGCGCTTGCGTGCTCACGGCTTCGGTGGCGGCGTACGAAGGGCAGATCGGGCAGGTGCCGTATGCGTCGTCGAAGGCGGGCGTGGTGGGCATGACGCTCGTGGCCGCGCGCGACCTGGCAAGCAAGGGCATCCGTGTGTGCACGATCGCACCTGGTCTCTTCGACACGCCGCTGCTCGCGCGCCTGCCCGAGGAAATTCGCGAATCGCTCGGTCGCATGGTGCCGTTTCCGCCGCGCCTGGGTGAAGCTGACGAATTCGCCGCGCTCGCGCTGCACATTCTCGAGAATCCGATGCTCAACGGCGAGACCATTCGCCTTGACGGCGCGATTCGCATGCAGCCGCGCTGAGCGAGGCCGACCATGAGCGACGAATTGCTGATCGAATTCTGTGACGGCATCCAGATCCTCACGATCAACCGTCCCGAGGCACGCAACGCCTGCACGAAGGCGGTGGCCGAAGCGATAGCCGCCGCGCTGGACGAACTGGAACAGCGCGACGATCTGCGGCTTGCCATCATCACCGGCGCGGGCGGCACGTTTTGCGCGGGCATGGACCTGAAGGGCTTTCTCGAAGGCGAACGGCCGAGCCTGCCGGGCCGCGGCTTTGCCGGGCTTACTGAAGCGCCGCCGCGCAAGCCGCTGATTGCGGCGGCCGAAGGCTATGCGCTCGCGGGAGGGTTCGAAGTCGTGCTGGCGAGCGATCTCGTCGTGGCCGCGAACAACGCGCAGTTCGGTTTGCCCGAAGTGAAGCGCGGGCTATGCGCCGCGGCTGGCGGATTGTTGCGTCTGCAACAGCAGGTGCCGGAGCGTATCGCGATGGAGCTCGTGCTTACCGGCGACATGTTCGGCGCCCAGCGGGCCTTCGAGTTCGGCCTCGTCAACCGTCTCACCGCGCCGGGCGAAGCGCTGGCGGGCGCGCTCGAACTCGCGCAGAAGATCGTGGCGAACGGCCCGCTCGCGGTGGCCGCGAGCAAGCGCGTGATGCGCGAATCGCGCGACTGGTCCAGTGCTCAGATGTTCGCGCGTCAGCGCGAGATCACGGACCCGGTGTTCGCTTCCGCCGACGCGCGAGAGGGCGCGGCGGCGTTCGCGGAGAAGCGCAAGGCGGTGTGGCAGGGGAGGTAGGGCGGCCCTTTCGTCAGGCATGCGTGAGGGTTCTTCGCAGCGCCGCGAAGAACAACTCCGATTGCAATCGCTCGCCCTGAATCTGGTCGGCCACGCGCTGCGCGAGTTCGGGCGCCACGGGCCGCAACGCGCGCCCGGTCGAGCCCGCGAGCACCTGCGCGGCGCAGGCGCGCTCCAGGTAATAGAGATCGTCGAACGCGTAGTCGATGCGCTCGCCGCACACTACCACGCCGTGATTGCCGAGGAAGCCGATGTCCTTGCCGTCGAGCGCATGCGCAATGCGCTCGCCTTCTTCGGGGCCGAGCGCGAGGCCGTTGTACTCGCGGTCGAGGGCGACGCGGCCGTGATAGCGCATCGCGTTCTGCGACAAGGTCGTATCGAGCCCGCAGTCCACCGTGAGCGTGAGGGCGGTCGCGTACGGCATGTGCGTATGCAGCACGCAGGCCTTCTTCGCGATGCCGTGGATGGCGGCATGAATGAACATCGCCGTCGGCTCCACGACATGGCGGCCCGCCATCACGTCCCCCTGTGAGTCGACGATGACGATGTCGTCGGCCATCACATCGCTCCACATCACGCCGCGCGGGTTCAGCAGAAAGAGGCCGTCTTCGCCGGGAAGCGCAACGCTGAAGTGATTGCAGACGCCTTCACCCAGCCCGAAATGTGCAGCGGCACGCAGCGCGAGCGCGAGGTCCGCGCGCAGCGTCGCGATTTCCGGGTGATGGAACAACTCTTCGCTTTCAATGGCTCCAGCATGATGCACGGCGTCGCTCATGGGTCGTGGCTCCTGTTGTTCAGATGACCGCGTGGCGTCTGCGTCGCAGCCCGCATTCGTCATTCGCCGTCGAGCGCGAGCGGCACTTCGAGCCCCACCTTCACGCGGCTCATGCTCACCAGCGTCTTGAACCGCCTCACGTTGTTGTTCGAGAAGAATAGCTCGCGCGTGAGTTCCGTGTACTGGTCCATGTTACGCACCGCAAAAATGAGCACGAAATCCCACTCGCCCGCGACGTAGTAGCACTGCTGAATCTGCGGGCAGCGCTCGAAGGTGCGCTTCATGGCGTCCAGCAAGTCGATCTGCTCGCTCTCCACCTCGACGGTCGCGACGATCGTGATGGGATGATCGACCTTCTCGGGTGAGACGATCGCCGCGTAATGGTCGATCACGCCTTCGTCGGCGAGACGGCGCAAACGCCGGTTCACCGCAGCCGTAGAGAGGTTCACGCGCGCGCCGAGTTCGTTTTGGGGAATCTGGGCGTCGCGCTGGACTTCCATCAGGAGTTTGCGGTCGAAGGAGTCTAGATGTGTCGCCATTTACGCGGGAGCCTGAAAGTCGATATTTTTTTGCGTCACGTGGGCGCATTATGAGACTTTTTCGCGGGGGCTGCGCAATATGATTTCGACATCGCAAGTCCACCGGAGCCTACCCATGCTGTTCGCCAACCCGCGCGCCACGCGCCATGCCTACCCCGAAACGCTCGGGGCCATCCTGAACGTGAAGTCGGGCGACGAGAGCCGGGCATGGCTCGCCGGTTGGTCGCTGATCAGCCCGGAGTCCACGCCGCTCTGGGATCTGGACGGCGCATCGGCGCGTCTGGGCGTTGCTCGCATTGGACTCAAGGACGAATCGTTTCGTTCTCCTCTTGGCAGCTTCAAGGCGCTGGGCGCACCCATCGCGCTGATGCGCCTCATCATGCGCCTGTGGCCCCTGCAGGAGATCGATCCTCGCAAGCTGATCGAAGGCCGCTACGGCGAGATGGTCACGAACCTCACGGTCATCAGCGCGACCGATGGCAACCACGGCAAGGCGCTCGCCGCAGCCGCGCAATCGATTGGCTGTAACTGCGTGATCGTGCTGCATGCGAACGTCAGCGTCGAGCGCGAAGCGGCGATCGCCGCGTACGGCGCGCGTATCGTTCGCATCGTCGGCAACTATGACGAATCGGTCGAGCACGCGGCGCAACTGGCGAAGACGAACGGCTGGCACGTCGTTTCCGATACCTCCTATGACGGCTACGAGGTGATCCCGCGCGACGTCATGCAAGGCTACGGCACCATCGCGGCGGAACTCATCGAACAGTCCGGCGATGCGTGGACGCACGTGTTTCTGCAGGGCGGCGTGGGCGGGCTCGCGGCCGGCGTAGCCAGCTACCTGTGGGAGCATCATGGCGCGGCGCGTCCGCGTTTCATCGTGGTCGAACCGCGCCAGGCCGACTGCCTGTATCAAAGCGCCATCGCCGGCCGCGCAGCGAAAGCCACCGGGTCGGTCGATTCCGTGATGGCGGGCCTTGCGTGCGGGGAGACGTCGCCGCTCGCGTGGCAGATACTCGAGCCGTGTGTCGACAACTTCATGCTGATCGACGACGAGGATGCCGTGGAGGCGATGCGTAGCCTCGCCACCGGCGCGGCAGGCGACGTGCCGATCGTATCGGGCGAATCGGGCGCGGCAGGGCTTGCGGGCCTCGCGATGCTAATGCGCGATCCGAATCTTGCGCGCGCAGCAGGGCTCGACGCAGCCTCACGCGTCCTGTTGATCAGTACCGAGGGCGCCACGGCGCCCGGCGTGTACGCGCAACTGGTCGGCGCGTCCGCGGAGACCGTGGCGGCCCGTCGCGACGCCTGGCTGAGTCAGGTCGCGCAGTAACCGAAAAGAGGACACCCCCACATGGAAAGCACACTGCAAGGCCAACTCAAAAGCTGGCGACAGTATCTGCACCAACGTCCCGAAACCGGCTTCGAGGAGATCCATACCGCCCACTACGTGGCCAACATCCTCGAGACACTGGGTCTCGAAGTGCACCGCGGCATTGGCGGCACGGGGCTCGTGGCAAACCTCACGGTCGGCAACGGCAAGCGCGTAATCGGCCTGCGCGCCGATATGGACGCGCTCAATATCGCGGAGCAGGCGCCGGGCCGCGCACATGCCTCGTTGAACGCGGGAAAAATGCATGCATGCGGACACGACGGCCATATGTCGATGGTCCTCGGCGCGGCGCGGCTGCTCGCAGAGCGGCGCGATTTCGACGGCACGGTGCGTTTCATCTTCCAGCCGGCCGAAGAGCATGGCCGCGGCGCGAAGGCGATGATGGCGGACGGGCTGTTCGAACGGTTTCCCGTCGATGCGATCTTCGGCGCGCACAACATGCCGGGCATGCCCGCCGGCACGTTCGCCACGCGCGCGGGTGGCATCATGGCGAGCGAGGATAACTTCGTCATCCATATCAAGGGGCGTGGCACGCACGCGGCGCGCCCGCACATGGGGGCCGATCCCATCGTCATCGCGGCGCAAATCGTGCTCGCGCTGCAAACCATCGTGTCGCGCAATCTCGACCCGAGCCTGCAAGCCGTGATCTCCTGCACGGAAGTCATCACCGACGGCATTCGCAATGTCATTCCGTCGAACGTGATCATCAAGGGCGATACGCGCAGCTATTCGAAGGAGGTGCAAGCGCTGCTAGAAACCCGCATGCGGGAAGTCAGCGTCGGCATTTGCCAGACGCACGGCGCCGAATGCAGCTTCGAGTACACGCACGAGTTCGCGCCAACGGTCAATTCGGAGCAGTTCGTCGAACTGGCAGTGAACGCCGCGCGCAGCGTGGCGGGAGACGCCGCCGTTGACGCCAACGTGCAACCGATGATGATCTCCGAGGATTTCGGTGCGTTCCTGCAGGTCGTGCCCGGGAATTTCATCTTCATCGGCAACGGCGACGCGCCGGAGCGCGGCGGGATTCCGCTGCACAACGCCGGCTACGATTTCAACGACGACATCCTGATGACCGGCGCCCGCTACTTTGCGGAGATCGCGCGCCTCGCGTTGCCGGGCGGAATCAACCAATCGTGAATATGCTGAAACTGAATGGCGAAGTGCTGCTTCGGCAACTGCGCGAACTGGGTGAAACGCGTTTGCAGGACGCCGAGTGCGGGCCATGACGCCCAAATGATTGCGCGGATCGCGCCGGCGGCGATGATCTTCGTGCCGAGCCGTGGCGGCACTAGCCACAATCCGCGCGAGCACACGGACGACGATCAGCTCATCGACGGCGCGAACGTGCTGCTGGATGTGGTCCTGGAGCGCGTTGGCACGGCGTCAGGCCCGCGTTCGCGCGGTTAGGTTCCGACCGCCGCGGCTTCATCGAGCGCATCGTAAATGCCGATGACCCCCGCGGCGACGTTGTTCCAGTGATCGATGGCGTGCGTGCCGACGACGTCGTCCCAGAACGACTCCGATCCATATTGAAGACGTTGCGCGTGTAACCGTCTCGTATAGAGCTGCAGATCGAACTCGGCGGTGATGCCCATCGCGCCCACGAGCGCATGTGCGCCGTTCGCCACCAGCGGCGCGGCTCGCACGCGCCTTCGCAATGGCCGCCGCACGATGCTCGAATAAATGCGCTCCGGGCCGCTGCGCTCGAACGCGAGTTCCGCGGTGACCTGTTCCCAGCCCGCGCCTTCGGTGCCGATCAGTGCGTCATCGGGCAATTCCACATCGTCGAAGGTGACTTCGGAGAAGTGCGCATCGCCGGTGAGGTCCCGGATTGGCGCGACATGCACGCCCGGCAGTGACAGATCGACAATCACTTGCGAGCCCGCGATGCCGGTCCTCGGGCGCCCGAGGTGCGCACGATTGGGCAGCCATTTTTCTAACAAAAGATTAATCTGGATAGCGAAATAACGACCGTGCTTTTTTGTTCGGATCTGTCGCTTACAACTATTCACGGCGTATCTTTCTGCGGCCCGACATCGATGAGCGTTAGCCGTAAGGGCCAGAATTAACCTGCGGGCTAACCCGAACAAAGACGAGGTAAACGTGTAAATCGACTCAAGGTAGACGCGCCCGAGCCGTTAGTAGGGGAAAGCTCAGATGTCACGCGGAAAGCAGCCGCACAGGAGAAAGAATTGGGCGGATTGCTGATGGAAGAGGCGTCGCCGCGCGCCGCACGGGTGGCGCGCCTGCCGATTACGGATATTTCGCGCGGCCGGAGGTGTTCGCGGTGCGCGCTACGCCGCCGCCCTTCAACGCGGTGCTGGCGGTGATGGAGTTGCTGATGAACAGCGGCCCTTGGCGTTGCGTGCCGTGCTCACCGGTTCGCTCTCGTTGCTGCATTTGGCCCATGGCGCCAGCGCCCGCGCGTTCTGGCAGGGCTTGCCGCTCGCCGGCGACGTGCTCGCCGCACTCGTGGAGCGCAGCGGCGTGCTCGGCGAGCGGTACGAGCCGGTGATGTCTCCTGCATTCGCCTGATACCACCGGAAGCCCCCTGAAACAAGCACAACGGTAAGCTGGATGACCGGTTCCCCAAGCCTATTCGCGACAGATCATTACGGAGTGCAAATTGAAATCAGTACAGCAGCATGGCGTGGACGAGCGTACCACTCTGACGAGCAATAACCGGCTCGAACTGCTCCTCTTTCGCCTGGGTTCGGCGCGCAAGGGGACGGTCCGCGGCCTTTACGGCATCAACGTCTTCAAGATTCGCGAAATCGCGACCATGCCCGAGCTCACGCCGATTGCAGGCTCGCCCGAGCATCTCGCCGGCGCGGTGGATATTCGCGGCCAGATCATTCCGGTGATCGATGTCGGCTCGATGATCGGCTCCGTTTCGGAAAAGCCGCCCGGCATTCTGCTCGTGACCGAGTTTTCTCGCGGCACGCAGGCGTTCGCCGTGGAGGAAGTGGAGGACATCGTCCGGCTCGAGTGGAGCGAGGTGCTGAGTGCGGAATCGAGCGGCACCACGGGCTATGTGACGGGCGTGGCGCGCATCAATCCGGGCACCGCGAACGCGCGCCTCGCGCAACTGCTCGACGTCGAGCAGATCATGCGCGACGCCTTCCCCGAGCAGCACACCGAAGTGGGCGCCGACGCCGTGGGCGAAGCCGTGCGTCTTGCCGGCGGCCGCATCCTCGCTGCCGACGACTCGGGCTTCGCCCGCGCGCTGATCGGGCAGGCGCTCACCGCCCTCGAAGTGCCGCACGTGATTGCCCACAACGGCCAGGCCGCGTGGGAGATCCTCCAGCAGATGGCGACTGATGCGCACAGCGAAGGCATCGCAATTCGCGACAAGGTTTCGCTCGTGATCACCGACCTCGAAATGCCTGAGATGGATGGCTTCATGCTCACGCGCAAGATCAAGGCCGACCAGCGCTTGAAGCACCTTCCGGTGCTCATTCATTCGTCGCTTTCAGGCAGCGCCAACGAGGCGCACGCGCGCAACGCGGGCGCGAACGGATACGTCTCCAAGTTCGCACCTGCGGAGCTTTCGGCGGCGATTCGCAGGGCGCTGGCCGCCTGACGCGAGCCACAAAACCCCGGTGGCCAGCGTGGAGGAGCTGACTTTGGGCTGCGGCAGCGGCGTGACGCGGAGCGCGCCCGGCGGCGCAATCCTGTGAACACCTCCCCTTAAACCCGGCTTTTCGAGCGATTAACCGGGAGGTGGTTGCCTGACAATCTCTAGAAACGCGGGGTGGGCTCGCACTTTCTCGAGGCAGATATGTCAAGCAGCATTACGATCACGGACGAACTGGTTGCTGAAATCGCGGAGCGGATGGCCGACGAGGGTCAGAAGGTTTCTCCCATGGCCATCTGGTCCGAAGTTCATACCGGTTCGGTGGTCGCAGTGGCTGCCTCGCTGCGCAAGTGGCGCGAAGAGCGTGCGCCGCGCGTGCAGCAGGTCGTGGAGCGCCCCGGGTTGCCGGAAACCGTGACGGACACGATGCGCGACGCGCTCGACCGTCTGTGGACGTCGGCGCAGGACGAAGCCGAGCGAGCCGTGGCGCGCCGGCTGCTGTCGATGCGCGAGCGTGTCGAGGACGCGTGCAACGAGCGCGACAACGCGCTCGAAGAGCTGCAGAGCACGGTCCAGGAACTCGACGCCCTGCAAGTTCAGCTGGATAACATGACGCGCGCCTACGAGACCAGGCCCAATGCCGGCCCGGCTCTCGAGGAAGACATCGCGAGCGCGATCGAGCGCGCCGACGCAGCCGAGAAGCGCGCCGAGGAACTGGCCGGGCGCGTTTCGGCCCTCGAGGCAGAACTGGAGCGCGCGCTCGCCGAATTGGCCGCTGAGCGCGAAGCGCACGCGGCCCAGGCCGCCCAAGCCGAAGCCGCTGAGGCAGCCGCGGAGGAAAGCGGCCAGGCCGAGCCGGCAGCCTCGACCGGGAATGACGAAGCGGAGCGCGCAGCGCTGGAAGCGGCTCACACGGAAGCTGTGGCGAAGCTCGAGGGCGAACTGGAAGCGATTCGCGCGGCGCTGCAAGCCGAGCAGGAAGCGCACGCGGCCCAGCGCGAACAGGTCGCCGGTGCCCAGGCCGAGCGCGATGCCGCCGCCACCGAACTGCAGAATGCCCAGCAGCAGCTCGCCAGCCTGAGCGACGAGCGCACGGCCGACGCCTCCGAAATCGCGCGTCTCACGGCGAGCCTGACCGAGGCGCAGGAGCGCGCCGACGCCGCGCAGCAGCAGGCGACCGAACTCGCCGAGATGGGCGAATTCGCCAAGGCCGCGGAATCGAGCGAAGCCGCCGAGGGCGCAGCCGAGGCACAGCCCGCGGCCGCCGATCCGGAAGAAGTCGAAGCGCTGAAGGCCCAGCTTGCCAGCGAGACGGCCAGGCACGCCGCCGCGATTGCCGATGCGCGCGAGAACATCAAGCGCTGGTCCGAGTACGCGAACGGACTGAAGCAGCAACTGGCCCAGGCCAACGAAAAGGCGATCGTGGGTCTCGCCCGCAGCGCCGGCGAAGCCTCGTTGAGCCGCCGCCTCGCCACCGAGCTGGGCCAGGTCGCGCCGGAGCATGAACTGCTGCGCAAGGAGTCCCAGCAGCAAGTGGTCGTCGAAGCGGTCAGCGCCCATCTCGAGCAGCAGGGCTATGCCTACGACGCCAAGACCGGCATGGTGTCGAAGCTGAGCACCGAAAACGCGCCGGCCTGAGCGCACCGTAGACCGTCCGTTTGACGGCGCATCGCGAGTGCGTGCGCCGACCTGGTTCCCAATGACCGCTGCCTGAGTGCAGCGGTTTTTTTTGCGCCGCCTCGATGGATCCGCTGACTGCACGCGCGCAGGCATCGGGACAAATGCCGACTTCCAGCCAGCCGAACGCCCGCTTTCCCGAAAACGAATTGTTGGCCTCGCGCGCCTGAACCACACTGGCACCTGTCCAGTGGCGCGCACAAACGAATCAGGCGGCCGCCGCGCAGCAGACTCCAAAGCAGACAAAAGCCCCCAAGGGCAAAGGAGGAGACATGACGCGACCCAACACGCAGCACGGGAGCATCGGCAAACCGGGACGCGAACGGCCCGCACAGACGAACCTGCGCGGCGCGCTGGCGGCGGCGCTCGCCATCGCACTCGCGCCGTCGTTCGCGCACGCCACGGAATGGCGCGTGGGCGTCGAACTGCCGCTCACCGGCGCGCTCGCGCAGGCGGGCACCGAAATGTACCGCGGCATTCAGGTGGCGGCCGACATCTACAACCGGCGCCATCCGCAGGACAAGATCACGCTGGTGGCCGTCGACGACGAATCGAACCCGGCCAAGGCCGTCGCTGCTGTCGAGCAACTCGCCTCGCAGCACGTGGTCGCGATTGCGGGCGCAGCCAATTCGAACTGCGCCGGCCCGGCGTCGGAAGCTGCGAACAAGGCCGGGCTCGTCTACGTGACGTCGGGCGGCACGAGCGATGACATGGTCACGCGCGGCCTGAAGAACTTCTTTCGCGTGAGCAACACGCCTGGCTACACGAAGGGCATGGTGGGCCTCTTCAACACGCTGGGCGTGAAGTCAGTGGCGATCGTCTACTCGACGAAGGACGCGACGAGCGACCTCGCGAAGCAGCTCGACACGGCGCTCAAGGCGCAAGGCATGAAGACCTTCCTGCATGCCTACGATCCCTCGATCGGCGACTTCAAGCCACTCGTCAACAAGGTCAAGCTGCAGGACAAGCCCGACGCCATGGCGATGCTCGGCTACGAGAACGACTACGTGGGCATTCTGCGCGCCTCGCGCGTGCTCAAGCCCGACCTGAAGGCGATCGCGGCGCCATGGGCGTTCGCGAGTCCGAAGATGGCGCAGTCGTTCCCAGACCTCGTGCCGAACGTGTATGGCGCGACCGTGCTCTCTTCGCCGGCCGACTACCGCTCGGCGGACCAGCGCGACTTCTCCGACACGTACCAGCGGCTCTTCAAGACCACCTCGAACTATCAGTCGCAGACGTCGTTCGTCTACGCGCAGCTGTTGTTCGACGCGATCGCGAACGCGCAGAAAGCGGGCACGCTCGACAAGGGCGGTCTCGCCGACACGCTGCGCGCGACCCAGCGCGACGACACGTTCCTCGGCAAGGTAGCGTTCGACGCACGCGGCGACAACACGAACTACGTGGCGCATATGGGCCAGTTCGCGCGCGACGGCAAGCTCTCGCTCGTCTGGCCCGCGACCTACGCGACGGCGAAGCCGGTGTATCCCGGCGTGCCGTGGTAACGAAAACATAGAAAAACGAAACAGGGCGAGCACTGCAATTGAACGGTGCCGCTTCCTATTACCGAGACTCAGGTTTGGAGGTTCGATGGACCGCTTCGCGACTCGCAGCAAGCCGCGCGCCCTCGTGCGCGCACTCTTTCGCATCGGCGCGGGCGCCGCAAGCGCCTGCGCGCTGCTCGCCCACACGCCCGCCGCATTTGCCGACACACTGCCCGTGGGGGTGGAGTTGCCGCTTACCGGTTCGATGGCGCGTGCAGGCAACGCGCAGCTCGAGGGCATCCGGCTCGCCGCCGATCTCTTCAACAACGGTAGCGGTAAACACAAGGTCGCGCTCACCGTGGTCGATGACGAGGCGCAGCCCGCCAAGGCCGTATCGGCGGTGGAGAAGCTCGCGTCGCAAGGCGTGCTCGCCATTACCGGCGGCTATGGCTCCAATTCGGTGAGCCCGGCTTCCGAAGCGGCCGACAAGGCGGGCATCGTCTATATCACCTCGGGGGCCGTGGACAGCGCGATGACCTCGCGCGGCCTCAAGCACTTTTTCCGCATCGGCCCCGCATCGGGCTATTCGAAGGCCGTGGTGGGGCAGTTGAACGCCATGGGCGTGAAGTCGGTTTCGATTCTCGCCTCGACGAAGCAGGCCACCACCGACCTCAGCAACGAAGTCTCGACGCAACTGCGCGCGCAGGGCGTGGCGGTGACGGTGCATGCGTTCGACCCGGCGATGACGGACTTCAAGCCGCTCGTGAACAAGGTGCGCTTGCAGGACAAACCCGAAGTTCTGCTGATGATCGCTTACGAGAACGACTATATCGGCATTCTGCGCGCGGCCAAGGTGCTGCGCCCGCAACTAAAGGCCGTGATGGGCGCGTGGTCCATCGTGACGCCGAAAATGACCACCGACTATCCCGATCTCGTGAACAACGTGATCGGCTGCGCGATGCTGCCATATCCCGCGGACTTCGGCACGGCCGACGGCAAGGCCTTCGTGCAGGCATATCAGGCTGCATATCACAAGGAGCCCGACTATCTGGCCGAATTCGCCTACGTGCAGTCGCGGCTGCTGTTCGAGGCCATGGCGCGCGCTGCCGACGCGGGCACGCTCAAGCAGGACGGCATTGCCGCCGAACTGCGCGCGAAGCCGCACGACACGCTGATCGGAAAGGTGAGCTTCGCGCCGAACGGCGACAACCCCGTGTTCCTGAACAACATGGCGCAGATCCAGGGCAATCGCATCGTGCTCGTGTGGCCGAAGGAGCGCGCCACGGGCAAGCTGAACTACCCCGCGCTGCCGTGGTAATTGCGCGCGCAACGAAGGAGGAGCCGCGATGACGGACCTGTTGCTGCAATCGCTGTATTCGGGCGTGCTGGTGGGCGGCGCCTACGCGCTCGTCGCGCTGGGGCTCGCGCTGGTATTCGGCTCGATGCGCATCATCAATCTCGCCCACGGCGAACTGGTGCTGCTTGCCGCCTATATCGCCTATACGTTCGAGACGAAGCTGGGCCTGAACCCCGTGTTCGCAATTCCGGTGGCGATTCCGGTGGTTTGCGCCGCGGCGGCCGCTGCGTGGTATCTGGTTAGCCGCATCAAGCGCGACCGCGAGCTGAACTCGCTGATTCTGACCTACGGAATCGGCATCGTGTTGACCAATGCCGTGCTGCTGGGCTGGGGCGCCGACGTGCGCTCGACCGGCAGCGCATGGCTGCAGGACAGCGTGATGCTCGGCAACCTGCTTTCCATGCGCAGCGAAGTGCTCTCGTTCGGTATCAGCGTCGTGCTGATGCTCTCGCTCTGGTGGTGGCTCTCGCGTTCGTGGTATGGGCGCGCCGTGCGCGCGATTTCCAGCAACCGCGATGCGGCGCGCCTGATGGGCATCGACCCGCGCAAGACCGAACTGATCTCGTTCGTCGTAGCAGGGCTGCTCGCTTCGTGCGCGGGCGTGTCGATCTACGCGTCGAGCGCGATCCAGCCATCCATCGGCGAAGCGCTCACCGTCAAGGCGTTCATCATCACGGTGCTCGCGGGCGTGGGCTCGATTCCGGGCGTGCTGGCGGGCGCGATGCTGCTCGGCATTACCGAGGCGCTCACCGTCACGCTCGCCAGTTCGGCGTTGCAGGAACTCGCGGGCATGCTGCTGTTTCTGCTCGTGCTCTACGTGCTGCCGAACGGCTTGTTCGGTGTGGCGAAACGAAGGGGATGAGATCGATGTCGACTTTGAAAATCACACTGGCCTGGTCCGGCCCGCGCCTGGCCGGGCTCGCGGTGGCGCTGGCCGTGCTGTATGCGGGCGTGCCGCTCGTGTTCGGGCAAAACCTGTATCTGATGAGCCTGGCGGTGGCCTCGCTCACGATCGCGGGCGTGGCGCTCGCGTGGGCGCTGCTCGGCAATCTGGGCGGCATGGTGAGCTTTGGCCACGCGGCATTTTTCGGCGTGGGCTCGTATATTTCCGCGCTCCTCACGCTCAAGGCCGGCTGGCCCGTGTTTCCCGCGATGCTCGCGGGCGGCGTGGGGGCGGCAGTTGCCTCGCTTGCGATGGCGCCCGCGCTGCGTCTGAAGGGGCCGTACTTCGCGCTTGCCATCCTCGCCTATGCGCAGATCTTCCGCATCATCGCGACCGAATGGTCCGATCTCACGGGCGGCGCGAGCGGCCTTTCGAGCATCCCGGGGCTGCCGAAGGTCGCGGGCTTCGACTTCGGCAGCAAGAGCGGCGGCTACCTCGTCGTGCTCACGCTCGTGCTGGTGTTCGCCGCGATCTATGCGCGGCTGCGCGGCAGCCATGTGGGACTCGCGCTGCGGGCGATGCACGAGTCGGAGGACGCCACGCGCGTGGTGGGCGTGAACAGCGTGATGCTCAAGCTCGCCATGTTGATGCTTTCCGCGCTGATGACAGGGCTCGTCGGCGCATTCAACGCGCACTACATCAACTTTCTCGAACCCGACTACGCGTTCAACGCGAGCTGGGCCGTCGTGCCGATCATCGCGGCGATCTGCGGCGGCTATCGCACCATCCTCGGACCGCTCGTGGGCGCGGTGACGGTCTATCTGGTCGACCAGCTCGTGCTCAAAAGCCTGCTGCCGACGGGGCACCAGATCGTGCTGGGCATGCTGCTCGTGGCGATGATCATCGTGAGCCCCGCGGGTCTGACCGCGCTGCGCTTCAAACGTACCCGGCGAGGTGTCTATGCAGCAAGCTGAACAGGCGGCGGAACTGCGCCTGCAGGATGTGTCGATCCGCTTTGGCGGCATCACGGCGGTCAACGGTGTAAAGCTCTCGCTCGGCACGCGCGATGTGGTGGGGCTGGTCGGCCCGAACGGCGCGGGCAAGACGACGCTTTTCAACGCGATTTCGGGGCTCGTTCGGCCCACGAGCGGCTCGATCCGTTTCGGCGATGTGGATTTGTTGAAAGCGCCGCTCTATCGACGCGCGCGCCTGGGCATCGGCCGCACGTTCCAGGTGCCGCAGCCCATGCACGAGCTCACGGTGCGCGAGAACCTGATCGTCGCGCAACGCTTCGGCACGGGGCGAGTGGACGAGGCGCGCATCGACGAGATCCTCGCGTTCCTGGGACTCGAAGGCAAGGCGCAGCGCGACGCGGCCACGGAACTTGCGCTCACCGAACTGAAGGCGCTGGAGGTCGCGAAGGCGCTCGCGACGGGGCCGAAGCTGCTGTTGCTCGACGAAGTGCTGGGCGGTCTCGAAACGGCCACCAAGCGCCGCTTCATGCAAACGCTGCTGGCGGTGCACGAGCGATACAGCGTAGGTATCCTCATCATCGAGCACGATATAGAAACCGTGATGAGCCTGTGCCGGCGCGTGTGCGTGCTCAACTTCGGCAAGCTGATCGCCGATGGGCCGCCCGCCGAAGTGTTCCGCGATCCCGAGGTCGTGCGCAGCTATACGGGGGAGGCCGCCCATGCTTGAGGTCAGCAGCGCCCGCGCCGGCTATGGCGCGATCAATGTGTTGTGGGACGTTACGCTCAATATCGCGAGCGGCGAGGTCACGACGATCGTGGGCCCGAACGGGGCGGGCAAGACCACGCTGCTACGGGCGATCATGGGGCTCGTGCCGCTGGAGCGCGGCCAGATCACCTTCGACGGCGCGTCGCTCGCGGGCGTGCCTACATGGGACATGGCGCAGCGCGGTGTCGCGATGGTGCCCGAGGGGCGCATGATTTTCCGCGACATGTCGATCGAGGAGAATCTGATGCTGGGCGCGTTTGCGAAAACGCGGCGCGCGGGGGCGAAAACGCAGCTCGAGGAAGTCTATGCGCTGTTTCCGCTGCTCAAGGAGCGGCGCGCGCTGCCTGCGGGCACGCTATCAGGCGGGCAGGCGCAGATGCTGGCGCTGGGGCGCGGGCTTATGTCTTCGCCGCAACTGATGCTGATCGATGAGCCTTCGCTTGGGCTTGCGCCTGTGATGGTGCAGGAAGTTTTTGCGATCCTGGAGCGGCTTAAGGGGGCGGGGCGTACTATCGTGCTGGTGGAGCAGAATACCAATATGGCGCTGCGGCTTGCGGATCAGGTTTATCTCATGCAGGGCGGGAAGGTTACGTTTGCTGCGCGTGCCAGGGAGGTGAACGTGGAGGTGCTTCACGATATGTATTTTGCGCGGTAGCTTTTTTGTCAATAGCGTTTCATGAATCGCATTCATGAAAGCATGCGCGATCCAGGCCTTTATCGAAAAGCCACTCCGTATTTAAATCTCCACTTTGGCAACGAGCTCGAAGTGAGAGGATATGGACTATCGCAATCTGGGCCGCAGTGCACTCAAAGTTTCGCCGCTGTGCCTCGGCGCGATGATGTTTGGCGGCGAGACCGACGAAGCCGCGTCGAAACGCATCATCGACAAGGCCTTCGAACAGGGAATCAACTTCATCGATACGGCGGACGTCTATCACGGAGGCCGCTCGGAAGAAATCGTGGGCCGCGCCATCGCGGCGCAGCGCGACAACTGGGTCGTGGCGACAAAATTCGGTTTCCCGTTCGCACAGGGGCCGAATGAGCAGGGGCAGTCGCGCAAGTGGATCTACCAGTCGGTGGAGGCGAGCCTGAAGCGCCTCGGAACCGACTATATCGACATCCTCTACTTTCACCGCGCTCTGCCCGACGTGCCACTCGACGAAGCCGTGCGCGCCGTCGGCGATCTGATCCGCCAGGGCAAGGTGCGCTATTTCGGCGTGTCGAATTTCCGTGGCTGGCGCATCGCCGAGATCGTGCGCCTCGCGGACCAGATGGGCATGGACCGGCCCGTGGCGAGCGAGCCGCTCTATAACATCGTCGATCGTACGGCCGAGGTCGAGCAGTTGCCCGCGGCCGCGCATTACGGGCTGGGCGTAGTGCCCTACAGTCCGCTCGCGCGTGGCGTGCTGACCGGCAAATACGCCGTCGATGCGCCACCGCCCGGCGACAGCCGCGCGGGCCGCGGCGACCGGCGCATCCACCAGACGGAGTGGCGCGCCGAGTCGTTGCGGATTGCGACCGAGATCGCGAATTACGCCGTAGAGCGCGGCACGACGCCTGTTGCGTTCGCGCTCGCATGGGTGCTCAAGAATCGTCACGTCAGTTCGACGATCGCGGGCCCGCGCACCGAAGCGCATTGGGACAGCTATATCGACGCGCTGAACCTTCAGCTCGGCCCCGACGACGAAACGTTCGTCGACAGCCTCGTGGCGCCGGGGCATGCCTCTACGCCGGGATATACGGACCCGGGCTATCCGGTCGAAGGGCGCAAGACGCGTACGTAATCCGCACCGGCAGGCGCTGCGCTACGCTAAGCGCGATAGCGCAGCGCGTCGATCACTAGCGCGAGCGCGCGCGACGACTGTCGCCGGCTTGGATAAAACGCGTGATAGCCCGGAAATACCGGGCACCAGTCCTTGAGCACGCTTTTCAGGCGGCCTGCGCGGATGAACGACAACGCGGCGTTCTCGGGAACGAACGCGAGGCCGCGACCGTCCAGCGCCGCGTTGAGCATTTGCGGCATGGCGTTGAACGTGAGCTGGCCGTCCACGCGCACTTGCAGCGCATGCTCGTCCTTCTTGAGTTCCCACGCGTACAGGCCGCCCGACGACGTGAGCCGCAGCGTAATGCAATTGTGCTTGAGCAGATCCTGCGGCGCGCGCGGCGCCTTGTGCGCCGCGAAATAATCGGGAGAACCGACGATTGCCATCTTGACGTCCGGCCCGATGCGCACCGCGATCATGTCCTTCTCGACCTGATCGCCCAGGCGCACGCCGATGTCGTAACGATCGGCGACGATGTCGCGCAGGCCGTAGTCCACAGTGATCTCGACCTTGATGTCGGGGTAGTCTGCGAGGAGCGGGCGCAGCTTCGGCCAGATCACGGTGTCGATGGGATGATCGATCGCGGTGATGCGGATGGTGCCCGCGGGCTTGTCGCGCAGTTCGGTGAGCGCGGCAAGCTCGGCGTCGATCTGCTCGAAGCGCGGCGAGAGCGCCTGAAAGAGCCGCTCGCCGGCTTCCGTGGTGGCGACGCTACGCGTGGTGCGCGTGAGCAGACGCAGGCCGAGACGCGTTTCGAGGCTGCGGATGGTGTGGCTCAGCGCCGACTGTGAGACGCCGAGCTGCGCGGCCGCACGCGTAAAGCTGCGCTCGCGCGCGACGGCGAGAAACGCAATGAGATCGCTGAAGTTTTCGCGCGCCATGATGGGGTTCGCTGTGGGGGCGGGTGAAGCGAATCGTATCAAACACGCGAACGGCAGGCGTGCGTCTCGCCTCCTGCCGTTCGACCTCACGACGCTCAGGATCGTCCTGCCCTACGCCGCTTTGATGACGATGGTCGGGCTGCCCGAGACGCTCCTCACGCTCAACCTAACCGACGACGTGACGGCCACGCGCGGCCGCCCCAATGATAAGGAGCGGCCGCGCGTGCACGCCTGGCTCATCGTTCAGTGTGTCAATTGACATTGAAGTGGACGCGAACGTCCTGATGGCTCTCGACGGGCCTACCGTTCTCAATTGCCGGGAAGAAGCGCCACTGCCGCAGCGTGACAAGCAGAATCTGGTTCAGCCGCGGACTTTGCGTGGGCTTCACCAGTTCGATATCGAACGTACCGTCCGCATGGACGGCGAAGCGTACAACGGCGACGGCCTGAAATGCCTGCTCTCGAAGATCGTCGGGGACTTCCGGCAGGGGTTGCGAGAGCAGCCGGGCCTGCTGGCTGACGGGCCCGGTTGAACCGTCGGCGTTCGATGGGGGGCCGGACTGCGGCGTGTCAGCGCCCGGGGCAGAGGCAGTTTTTGACGCGGGCGTTGCGGATGCGTCTTGCTGTGTGGCTGTCGCGCCTCGAGGAGCGTCGGGTGCGGGGCGGGGCGGCGTAAGCTCGCGAGGGGCATGGTGCGCCGCGCTGCTGCGCGCCACCTGCAGCTGCTGCCGTTGCATGCGGGGCGCGCTGTGAGGCGCGGTTGGCGCAGCGAGCCGGACGTTGTCGTGTGGCGTTTCGCTTGCGCGTTGCGCGCGCGGTAGTTCCACGACCTGCAGCTCTATCGCCTGCGGGGGCGCCGCGGGTCGCCCGGAGCCCATGAGCCAGCGCAGATGCGCAAGGAAGAACCACCACGCTATCGCTGCCACCGACGCGGCAACGATAAAGCGACGCACATTGTGGTTGCGGCGTGACAGCGATTCGCTATTCACGATGCACGGCAACGAGAAAATGTTCGGCGCCCGCCTTGCGCGCTTCGAGTATTGCTTCCACGACCACGCCATGCGAAGCGCCGTCGTCTGCGGCTACGACAACACTCCCGTCCTTTCGGAGCAGGTTCGTCACCACCGCGCGCACTTCATCGAGGCGAACGGGCTGCTGGTTCACGAAGATGTGGTTGGCGCGATTCACGGAGATGGTGAGCGGCCGGTCCATCTGCATCGGCTGCGCCTCTCCTCGGGGCAGATCGATATGGACCGCGTCGAGCCGCTGCATCGCCAGTGTCGTCAGCATGAACGTGGCGAGCAGAAAGAACATCACATCAATCATCGGGATGATCTCGATGCGGCCACGTCTCGACGTGCGTGCACGTCTGAGCTTCATGACGCCGCACCGGAGCGTTCGCGCGCGAGGCGCAGGTCGCCGATGCGGCCGTTCGCGAAGGTCTCGACGTCATCCATGAGCCGGTCGACGCGACGCGAAAAATAGTTGAACGCAAAGAGTGCGATCAGTGCGATCACGAGACCGATGGCGGTGGCAACCAGGGCCTGGGCCACACCCCCCGACACGCCCGAAGGGCTGACGAGGCCATCGCCGCCGATCAGTCGGAACGAATGCATCATGCCGACGATCGTGCCAAGCAATCCCAGCAGCGGCGCAGCGGTCACGATCGTTTCGAGCAGCCACAGACCGCGGCCCATCTCGCGCTCGATCTGCGAAGCGGCCGTTTCGACCTGCCCCTCGATACGCCAGATGGGCATGCTGCTGTCATCGAACAGCATGTCCACGCGTCGCAGCACATGTTCGTCCGGCAGTGCGCGTACGGCGCCATCACGCGGCATTCGGGCGTAGCGCCACCAGACGTACATCCGGTCGAACGTGATGGCGAGTGCGAAGATCGCCAGCAGGCTCAACGGGTAAATGACCCAGCCGCCGAGCCGCAACGCTTCGGCAATACCGTTCCATTCGTTCATGATTGGACTACTTTACGCGTGAAATGATCAGAAGTGCTTGGTAATACCGGCATAGATCGCTCGCTGCGGGCCGTACTGTGGCGCACCCACGCCGATGCCGGATCCATCACGCAGTTGGTAGACGCGGCCGAAGGCATTGACCAGCACGAGCCGCGCATCGAAGCGGCCGATCAACGGTTCGCTGAAATGCTGGATCACACCGACGTTGACCTGCGCATACCAGGGCAGTCGCCCGGTATTCGCAAAGCCGCTGCGCAGGCCGCTACCTACGATCGCATCGGTGGTGAGAGTCGTCTGGCCGAGGGAGTAGGTGCCGCCGAACGACGCGGTAATGCGCTGATCGTGATCGAGGTAGACCCAATGGTTTGCAATGTAGGCCAGTTCGTCGGCGCCGAAATTGAACTGCGCCGATTCGATGTTCTTGCCCTGCGCGCGGCTGAATGCGACATTCAGATAGGCCGTCACATTGTCCTGGTGGTAGCTCGACGTGAACTCCACGCCGTAGACGCGCCCATACTGGTAATTGAATGGCGTGAAGATGAGCGCGGTACCGAATTGCCCCTCGTCGAGCAGATTGCTGGCGCGCTTGTAGTACGCGTCGAGTCCAACGGTCAGGCTGGAGGTGAGGCGCTGCGTAATGCCGATGTCGAAGTAATCGGCGCGTTCGGGCTTCACGGGATCGTTCTGCGCGTTCGGGCTCTGGTTGGTCGTGCCGTTGAACTTGCTGACCGTGGAGTCGGAAACGAGTTCGAAAGCCGGCGGCGTGAAGTAGCGCGCGTAGCCGGCGTGCAGCGTCGTCGCGTTGGTCGGCTGCCAGACGAGTCCGACGCGCGGGCTCAGTTGTCCGGCCTGCACATACTCGTCCATGCGGTCGTAACGCAGACCATAGTTGAGTGTCAGCTTCGGCGTGATCTTCCACTCATCCTGCAGGTAGAGGCTATACAGATAGCCTGTTTTGCTGTTGGCATCCTGAATCGTGAGTGGCTGGTCGGAGGTCTGATTGCCGTTCGCGTCGACGGGAAACACGGCCACGCTGTTGTCGAACACGGCGTGCTCCTGCTGGAACATGAGACCCGCGCGCAGCGTGTGTTGATCATTGAGCCGGTAAGTGAAATCGGCTTGAACGCCATTCGCCTGGTTGCTGTGGAAGTCCTCCGATGCGACGCCATTGAAAATGAGGTCGCCGACCGGGTCCGGATTGAACTTGGTGCGCGTGTAGCGCGTGAACAGCGCCACCTGGTAGTCGAGTGCGCCACCGTTGGTGCCCTGCAATGCCACCACCGCGAAGTTGTTCAGCTCCGACTGGGTCTCGTTGAGGTTCGCCGAGTCGAACGTGGACTGGCCGTTCAGCGTGTAGACGGGGGCGAGCCCCGGCGTATTCGGAATCTGGAACTGGTTGCTGGCGGTGCCGAACATCACACTCACGCGCGTGAGCGGGTTGAGCAGGTACGACATGTAGCCGAAACCGTTGCCCTGGCGCGTGTGGTCGTGCAGGGGGCTGCCGTCCGAGGTGGGCGCCTCGATGCCGAGATTGTTCTGGCCGAGCGAACCGGCGAAGTAATAGCTGAACGGGCCGCTGGAGCCGAACACATCGGCGCTCGTCTGGATTGTCTGGTGACTGCCGCCGTAAACGTCAATCGTGCCGCCGTTGCCGGTGTCGCCGGACTTGGTGCGGATGTCGACGATGCCCGCCGTGCGATAGCCGTACTGAGCCGGCAGCGCACCCGTCACGAGATTCACCTGGTCGATGATCCGCGTATCGAGCGACTGCCCGAAGCCGCTGATCGGCTCCGGAATGATGATGCCGTTGAGGCGGTACTGCAGGTTGGCATGGTCACCGCGCACGTGGAGCTGACCGTAGGAATCGTTGGCGACGCCGGGCGCCTGGAGCAGAACCTGGTTGAGCGGCGTGTTCGCGCCTTGCGGCGACGAGTCGATGTCGGCCTGCGTGATGCGGTAGACGCTCGCACCCACTTCGGGCTGGAGGCCGTTGCGAGCGCGGTCAAGGCGCTGGGCGTTGACGGTGATGTCGAGCGTGGAGTCTTTCTGGAGCACGACAGCGACCGGCTCGGGCGCCTGTCCCTGTGTCACCGTCGCGACGCGTGTGACGGTGCCGTAGCCCGTCGCTTCCACGTTGACGGCGTAGGTGCCGGGCGCGATGTCCTCGAGCCGGAAGTGCCCGCTGGCGTCAGCCGTCGTCTGGGCGACTTTTTTGCCGCCGGCGTCCTGGAGCGATATCTGGACATGGGCGGGCGCGTGGCCCTGCGCGTCCGCTACCGTGCCGGCAAGCGTGGTTTCGCCACTGGCGGCGATCGAGCGGGTGCAAAACGTACAGGCGAGCAGCACCATACCGGCCTGCGATTTCAGCGAGCGGTTCATTGTTTTGTTGTGATTTCGGGGTGGACGCGCCTTTTGTCAGGCAACGACGCGCCATCGATCAATCGAGCGTTGGCGCGCAGGATTGGTAATGTTATAACGTAACATAAAGAATTGGCAATCCCCCGCATCGCGCCGATCCAGGGCGCCAGGAACGGGCATGCTCACGCTTGATTGATTTCCCGTGGCGCTCGCTTTCGAAAATCGCTCGACCGGGTGTTGGAAGGAGAGGGGAAGGCTTCAGGGGCGCGGCGTCTTCGAGCCGAGGGGGCGCCCTGGGACCGTCGCGACGTTGGGGCGCACTTGCCGGATGACGCAATCGCCGCGAACCGGCTTGCTGCGATCACGTCATCCGGCAATCGATACGCGGCCGTTATTGCTGGGCGCCTGTCGATACAAAGGCCATGCCATGCGGACTGGCCAAATTGGTTACCAGCGGCAGAAGTGCTCCGCTGCGCAAGTCAAGTTGGCCAACGTAAGCCGGCACTGCCGGCGTGCTACCGGAAGCGGCCACACCCGTCGAGGCGGAGAAAGCCGCGTCACGCTGCCAGACATTGGCGCTGATCTTGTACACCGTGTTGGCTTTCGTATCGGATACCAGCAAGTACCCCTGTCGCGCCGCGGCGAATACCGTGTCATCAACCTGCACGTTGCCGAGAAGTGGCAGATATTGCACGCGCGGCTCATCGCCCGACGAGCGCAACAGGACAAGCTGACCGTCTCCCTGATCATCGAGCAGTACATCTCCCGACGGCGTGAGCGTCATTGAATCCGGATCGGTCAGGTTGAGGGTTGCCACCGTGCCAAACGGAATGTTGCTGGCGTCGAGCGAGCCGCTCATAACCGGCGTAACGTCGATCCTGTAGCTGTTTGCATCAAGGTGCACGACGCGGACGATCGCGGGCCCCGTATTCTTGCCGCTAGCGCTAAGGGTGGGATTGGACGCACTGAAGTAGGCCTGGCCGTCCTTGAACACGATGTCGTCATAGCCGCCACCGTGCAGCGTTTTGGCGAAGGAATACGGCCTGGAGGCCTGGCCGGTCGCGGGATTGATGATGACGAGGTTCGGATTCGCATCCTCGTTCTGCATCGCCCAGATCTCGCGCGTGTATGGATTGACCTTCAGGCCATCGTTGTGTCCCGCGACTTGATACGACTTCACGACGCTGCCGTCCAGCGTGTATTCGACAATCACGCTCATCGCGCCATTCGTGCCATCCGGTGCGCCGGTGTTTGCATAGCCGACCCAAACGTGATCATCAAGCACGGCAAGTGAGTCCGGTGCGCTCATCAGCCCGCCTGAACCCGTGGCGAACACGGACAGGCTGAATCCCGGAGTGACTATCGGTTTTGCCGCGGTCTGGGCGTCGGCGGCACCGGCCGCGAAGCAGAGTACGGTGAACGCGAGCGCGGTGCGGCTAAAAATGCGGCTTGCTGCGTGAAGAGTTTGAATGCTTCGCATGTTCATCTCCTGAAGCAGGTACGCGGGCAGAAAAGTCGGGGCGCCATCGTTTCCGAGGCGACCGGTAGGAAACCGAAATAGATGGAAACACGGGGACGTGACTTGACCGTGACGGTGCATGAGACGCCGCACTTGTTGAGGTGCGGCGAGCGGCGTCTCGCCAAACCTCAACTGACCGGTAGCGCAAAATTGCCGCTATACGATGGGGAATCTCCCGCCAGTCGAGAGCTTTGGTACGCTCGGCCACCTAGTCATCGCGCTGCCTGCTGCAAACTGGCCGCGCGATGACTAGCCCCGGCTGACGAGCAGCGTAGGTTCAGCCGTTCCTCTGCAAAATTTTTACGTCTCGTCGATTCGCCATGCTTGACCGCCACCGTCAGAAGATCGGTGCCTGGCTCGGGATGCTTGCCATCCTGCTGAGCGTGGTCGCGCCTACGGTGTCCCAGGTGCTGCGCGGCGTGCATGGCGGCGTCGCGCATCACGCCCATCATGCTCATCACCCTCAACTGGCTGTCGAGGTTGCGTGCGATGCCCATGCCGGGCACCACCATGGCTCCGATTCATCGTCGCTGTGCGACGCGTGTCCGTATTGCGCACTGTTCGCTCACTCGCCAGCCTTGCCCGGCCTGGCCGTCAAATCGAGCGTCGCGCCGCTGCGCCCCTTCTTTCCTGTCCCCCTCGTCACCGCTGCGTTCCGCCCATACACAGTGATGACGCCGGCCCAGCCGCGCGCTCCGCCCGCCTCATCCTGATCCTCGCAGACGTTTTCCAGCCAATGTGGCGATGCCGGTGAACGGCATCGCTGCGCTGGCGCGCGCCTGCTCTGCGCCAGCCTGCCACGGCGCGAGGGCGCTTCACCACCATTCGATCAGGATCTGGACATGCGAACCATTCTCCAACGGGGTGCCGCAGCGCTGTGCGCGCTTGCGTCGTGCCTGGTTTCAGTCGATGCGTCGGCCCACGCGGTGGTCGGCGATCGTGTCTTTCCGGCCACGATGGCGGTCGACGACCCCGGCGTCGGCGACGAATTCAACCTGGAGTACGGCCACATCAAGACGCCCGACAGCAACGGCAACGACATGAACGTCAACACGGTGTCGTACGAGTGGGACAAGCTGATCACGAAGAATCTCGCGTTCAGCGTTGCGAGCAACTACGCGAGCCTGAATTCGCCGGATGGCAGCGCGAAGGGCTGGGACAATTTCACGCTCGGCGTCAAATATCTTGTCTACGCGAACCCGCAGCACGAGTTCATGGCGTCGGTCGGGCTGCTTGCCACGCTCGGCGGCACTGGCGCCAAATCGATCGCCAATCCTTTTTCGACCTTCACTCCGACCGTCTACTTCGGCAAGGGCTTCGGCGACCTGCCCGCGTCGCTCGGCTACCTGCGGCCGTTCGCCATCACCGGCACGATCGGCCCGAATCTGACGACCGCGTCATCGGACCAGGGGCCGAACTCGCTCGGCTGGGGCTTGACGCTGCAGTACAGCATTCCGTACCTGCAACAGCAGGTGAAGGATCTCGGGCTGCCCCAGCCGTTCAGCAACCTGATTCCCGTCGTCGAATTCCCGATGAGCACCTGCACGGCAGGCGCGTGCGCCGGCCAGACGACGGGCACGATCAACCCCGGCGTGATCTGGATCAATCGCTACGGGCAGTTCGGCGTCGAAGCACAGATTCCCGTCAATCGCGCGACCGGCACGCACACGGGTATCCTGGTGCAAGCCCATATCTACTTCGACGACATTTTCCCGAATTCGATCGGCAAGCCGCTGTTCTGACCTATGAGGAATCCTTTCATGAAACTGCATACGACCGCACGCGGCGCCGTTGCCGCATTATTGATCGCCGTCTGTCAGTTCGTGCAGGCGCACGCCTACCCGACCCATCAGACGCCGGGGGCTGGTTCGACCGTGCCAGGCTCGCAGAAGGAAGTCGCAATCGACTTCGACGATGGCCTCGAGCCCGCATTCAGCTCGATCACCGTCACGGACGCACAGGGCAAGGCCATCACGAGCGGCAAGGCCGTTGCCGACCCGTCGAACAGCAAGCACATGTCGGTCGCGCTGAACCCGCAGACGCCGGGTGTCTACGCGGTCGCGTGGGTCGCTGTCGCGGCGGACGGGCATCGCACGCAGGGGCACTACACGTTCACGGTGAAGTGATCATGGAGCTCCTTGTCGCCGGGCAGATCGCCCTTGCCGCAGTGCAGGACGTGCTGTTCGCGACGGCGGCCGGCTCGCTTGCGTGCGCCGTGCTGGGCACGCATAGCGGCATGGGCGCGCCGGCCACGCTGCGCGGGTGGCAGGCCGGCCTCGTGATCGCGCTGGCGCTCACGGCTCTCGCTTACCTCTGGCTGCAGGCCGCCGTCATGAGCGGCTCCCCGCTTGCCGGCGCCGGCGACGCGGTCGCCGCCGTGCTCACGCAGTCACACTTTGGCGTCGCGTGGTCAGTCGGGTTCGTTGGCGCGCTGCTGGCCACGCTGAGTCGTATCGCCGGTCGTCGCGGCCTGCCGCTGTTCGCCGTGGGCCTCCTCGTGTGGGCGGCGGGCAAGGCCGCGGCCAGCCACGCGGCGGACGCCGGCGACTTCTCGGTGCGCGAAGGCATTCATCTCGTGCATCTGTGCGCGACAGCCCTATGGGCCGGCAGCGTGATCGTCGCGTCAGTGATATTGCGCCGGGCGGCGCCTGTCGCTGACGCATCGGCTGGGCAAAGGGCGGCGGCGTTCCGCCTCGGGCTGTCGCATCTGGCGACGGCCGCGCTCCTCGTCGTGCTGATCACCGGCCTCTACAACGTGATGCAGGACACCGCGCAGGCGGGCGTGCCGTTCTTCGGTACGGCCTGGGGCCGGGTCCTCTCTGCGAAGCTCGCGTGCGTCGCCGCCGCGGTGGCATTGGGCGGCTGGAACCGGTGGCTGATCTTGCCTGATCTGTGTGCCAACGCCCAGCAGGACGGCCCTGTTTTCATGGCCGCGCTGGGCCGATTCGACGCCTGGCTGACTGTTGAAGCGCTTGTCATGCTGGCCGTTCTCGTGTTCGCGGCCGTGCTGGGACATACGTCTCCAACGGGCGGATGACAGGGCAGCGAACCGGGTCCCCGTCGCGCTTCTTCAATAGCGCTCAGGCGAGTTCCACCGCACCGTGGTCATCGCAGTGGTCGCCGTGCGGGTGATGAAGATGGCCGTTGACCAGATAATCGACATGATCGCCATGTGGTACCGGTTCGTGTCCGCAGCCAGGGCCGTGGACGTGGCCCGGTTCATGGCCACCGCAGTCGGGTGTGCATTGGTCCGGATTCCTTGCGCTGACTTCGATCCTGTGTTCGTCTACGTGATCACCGTGCGGATGATGCAAATGGCCATCGTGCAGATAGTCTACGTGGTCGCCATGCCTGACGGCGGTGTGTCCGCAGCCCGGGCCATGCTGGTGGTTATGGTGTGCGTGATGAGGTTCGTTGCATGTGCTCATGCCTGTCTCCTTTGTCCGTCTGGCCGCGCGTGAACCTTCGACGGCCACCTGCCTGCTCTCCGTTGAACGGGGCTTCGACGCGTGAATCCTGCCGTGCAGGCAGTTGCGCGTAAGGAAAACGAAACCAAATGCGTCGGCCTCCCTGTAAGGATACTCCCACAACCCGATGCCCAACGCCGGGGGTACCTTACGACAGCTGAGGAGCCCGGCCAAGGCGACGGGTCGCAACAGGATGGCGAGCTGCAGCCCGTGAAAGGCCGCAGCACGGCAGGCGTAATTGTTCGGGTCAATGCCAAAGGAGCGCGATAAGAATGATGATCGGAATCGGAACGCCAAGCAGAAAAAGAAGAATTGAGCGCATGTTTGCCTCCTCTCAGATCGAAAGTAGTGGGATTTGCCGAGCCGTCACCATTCACGCATCCTGCCGCCGACCGTCGCCATGAGACTGGCGGAGAAGGCCCCTATGAGCAGCGAAACGAAGAGCCACAAGGTGACGCGGACGGTGGCCCTGCGGATCGCTTCTGCGGCTGCGCGCGCGGCGCGTTCCTCGGCATCGACCTTTTCCTGCAAGCGCGACCAGGTGGTCGTGACGCGCGCTCGGGCATCTGCCGGTGCGAGCCCGGTTCTCTCGGCTACGATGCGCGCTACGTACGCGGTGTCCTCGGCCGAAAGCGCCCCGCCCGCGGGCAGACTGTTGAGGAAAATTCGCGCGATCTCCTGCTTCTGCTGTGCGGTCTCGAAGACCTGTTCGGCATGCAAGGTACTCGGTGAACTCGAAGCAACCGAGGTAGACAACGCACCGAATGCGGCGGCGCCCGCAACCGGACGCAGCATGCCGTCGATCAGATAGCCCATGGGCCAGGTGCTGTATGCGGCCTGGGCGTTGCCGCGATTGAGGGCGGCAACGCCGCTCGCGACGTGCGCTGCGCTCCGTGCGCCTGCGCTCACGCCCTCTCGGGCCAGCCCGGACATGGCCGCGGTGAACAGGATGGCGGAAAGGAGCGTGGCGAGCGCCCAGGCGAGAAAGCCATGTGCGGTGTCGCGGAAGTGGGTCTCGTCTGTACCGATACCGGGCCAGTGCCGACGCAACCGCCCCGCGAGATAGCCGCCGAGACCGGCAGACATCACCTGCGTCACGCAGATCCAGATGACGGCCGCCACGCCGAAAGTCTCTGCGTGCGCGCCGCTTCCAGACCAGGGCGAAAGCGACGAAAGCCCGAGGCCCGTGCCGAGCATGAGAAGAATGAGGGCGAAGGCCGCCATGCCCACGGCTCCCGCCACGACAGCGCTCCAGGAAACGGCGGAGCGTGGGCGTCCATTGCGGGACTCCGCGACCCGCGCTGCTGCGACGTCATTCCCAAGTCGATCGATCTCATCCATGGCTAACCCTCTTTTCGGTCGTGAGCCTGCATGCGAAGCCACGCAGCGGCAGGCGGGTCAAGAGCGCAACAGCACGAAACGTGCCGCGCGCGCGAACGCAGCGGACCGCGGAAGAGGGTGGGAACATGGGCGACGTGCCAGACTGGCGCGTTGACCGGTTCGACATTCGCGCGCTTACTCCGACCAATCCTTATCGCCTTTGCGTTTCACAGTATCTACAAGTCTGTATTGCGCAAGCAGGTCCGCTGCTTGCTGCCAGGAAGGCGTCAGACTGCGCACCGCCAGGTAGCGATTTCTCCGCATGTTCGCTGACCGGTGACGTCGCAGTTCGCTATGCTTCAGGACGTCACCTGCACAATGAGCCCAGGCGGTGCGGCCTTGGGCGCAACGCCTCGCGCCGGGTGCAGGCGAACGCTGCCCGGAGCGGACGAAACAGGACAGCTTCACGTGAGCAACGCCGATCATCCACACGGACAGGCTCTGCGCTTCGTTACCCGGCATCCCCTCCGGTTCGTCTTCCAGGTGTGCACGGCGTTTCGCAGGAACCAGGGGTTGCTGCTCGCAGGTGCGATCGCTTACTACGCGTTGCTGTCTATCGTGCCGCTCCTGATACTCGTCGCGATCGCGTTTAGTCATTTCGTTGGGGAGCAGCTTCTGCTCGATACGCTCGCCCATTTGCTCGAATGGCTCGTACCGGGGCAGTCGAAAGCGATTGTGGCGGAGCTTGCCAGCTTTCTCGCCCATCGCTCCGTGATTGGCTGGTTTCTCGTTGTCACGATGATCTTTTTCAGCTCGCTTGCCTTCACCGTGCTCGAGAACGCGCTTTCAATCATTTTCGTGCATCGGGTCGCGATCCGGCGCAGACACTTCCTGCTGTCGGCAATCGTGCCGTATCTGTTCAGCCTGTCTTTGGGTATCGGCGTGCTGGTGGTGACGCTCGTCTCCAGCGGCCTGCATGCCGTAGCGAGCGACAGCATTGTGCTGTTCGGTCATGCGGTGCCGCTAACAGGCGCGACCCGGGTCGTGCTGTATCTGTGCGGTTTCGCGGGTGAGATTCTGGTATTGACAGCGATTTATCTGGTGATACCGGCGGGGCGCACGACGCTGCGCCATGCGTTCGTCGGCGCGGTCACCGCCGGCGTGTTGTGGGAGATCACGCGACGCGTGCTGGTGTGGTATTTCGCGACGCTCTCCGAGGTGAGCGTCGTCTACGGGACGCTGACGACGGCGATCGTCGTGCTATTCAGCCTCGAAACCCTTGCGACCCTGATGCTGTTCGGTGCGCAACTCATTGCCGAGTACGAGCGCCTCGATACAGGCAATGGCGAGCCGGCATCGCGGCCGGTAGTGACTGGTTGACCACAGGAGGCAGCCGAAAGCCTGCTCGCCACGTCGGATTCGAGCGCCGGACGGTCTTCGTCCCCGGGATCGTTGATCAAATTGCCGTCGGCTGCGCGAGCGCCGACCGGTCAGGGCGGGTACGACGGGTGCTCGAGGGGCTGCTGTCCCGATCTGTCAGGCTTGGTACAGTGCAAGCACCCTTGAATCCAGCGGTCTTTTCCTGGACCATCGCAGCGGTCGCGACTGCGGGTGTCATCCTGCGGCCGCTTGGATGGCCGGAAGCCATCTGGGCGGTCGGAGGGGCGCTGTTGCTAATGCTGTCCGGATTGCTGCCGTTGAGCGCGGCATTGCAGGCTATCGGCAAGGGGACGGACGTCTATCTCTTTCTCGGCGGCATGATGCTGCTTTCGGAAGTCGCCAGACAGGAAGGACTATTCGACTGGATCGCCGCGCTCGCCGTGCAACATGCGCGTGGTTCTCCACTGCGGCTGCTGGTGCTCGTCTACGTGGCAGGAGTCGTCACGACCACTTTTCTCTCGAACGATGCGACCGCGGTCGTCATGACGCCGGCCGTCTACGCCGCCGCCAAAGAGGCCAAGGCTGAGCCGTTGCCCCTCCTGCTCTCGTGTGCGTTCGTCGCCAATGCGGCCAGTTTCGTGCTGCCGATCTCGAACCCGGCCAACCTGGTTCTATATGGAAATCACACGCCGCCGCTCGGAGCCTGGCTCTCGAGATTCGCGCTGGCGTCGGTGTTGTCATTGTTCGCGACCTTTGCGCTCCTATGGTGGACGCAGCGTCGCGCGTTGCAAGGCACCTTGGCCAACGATAAACCTGAGTCCGGTCTTGGCGCCGGTGGTCGCCTGACGCTTTGCGGCCTCGCCCTGACGTCAGTTGCGCTTCTGGCCGCGTCGTTGCGTGGCCTGCAGCTCGGTGCGCCGACCGCAGTGATGGGTTCGCTCACTACCGGCGTCGTGCTATGGCGCGAGCGCGCGTCGCCGTGGCCGTTGCTCAAGCGCATCTCCTGGAGCGTGCTGCCACTTGTCGCCGGGCTGTTCGTGATGGTTGCGTCGCTCGATCATACCGGCGTGATCGACGCGCTGGCCGGTCTGCTGAAGCACGCGACTTCGGCGAACGAGACACTGACAGGATTGGGCGCGGGCGCGGCGGCGGCGTTCGTCAGCAACGTCGTCAACAACCTGCCTGCGGGACTGGTTGCTAGCGCAGCAACGATCAAGGCGCAAAGTCCCCAGCCGGTAATCGACGCGTTATTGATCGGCGTCGATCTCGGGCCTAACCTCTCGGTGACTGGATCGCTCGCGACGATCCTGTGGCTCGCCGCGCTTCGCCGCGAAGGTGAGTCCATTACCTTTGGCCGCTTTCTGAGCGTGGGCGCCGTCGTGATGCCGCCGGCCCTGATTTGCGCATTGGCCGCAAGGCTTCTGGCGGGAAGCTAGCCGAGTCGCTTTCACGTAATAACCCGGAGGCGGGGCTCTCAAGTGCTACGAACTGTTGCTCGAGAGGCTTGTCGAGTTCCTCGCGCTCACATCGATTTCGTCAGGCGATTCCGGCCTAGCCCGGTTAGGCTATCAGGCCGCGGCAATCGTCATCGCGCTGCAATCACGTTACGTTCGACTGTCTGCAGATTGCCGGGCTGAACGCATCCTGTTTTACGCGACCCGCGCTCTCGGCGTCGCCTTCAGATCACGAAGAATCCATGTGTGCCGTCGCGCTCTAGCTGCGCCACGAGCCCGTACTCCCATTCGAGGTACGCGTTCATCGCCTCGCGGGCGTTGTCGGTACCTTCGTAAGGGCGCCGGTAGCGGTCGATACGCGGCGACGCCAGATGCGCATCGCCGCTTTGCACCGGCAGGCCGGCGCCTATCCATGCCGCCGTGCCGCCTTCCAGCACTTCGACGGGCTTGCCCGTGAGCGAGGCAATCTCGGACGCGGCGAACGGTGCGAGCGCGTTGGTCATGCACACGGCCACATAGCGGCGCGCATCGGGCAGCGCGCGCAGATCGTCGAAGCCTGGCGCGAGATGCGACCGCAGCGCCCACCACGCGCCGGGGATATGTGCCTTCACGTGATTGGCGCTCGACGTGAAATCGAGCACGACGGTGCCATGATCGCTCGCGGCAAGACGCGTGGCGAGCGCTTCGGGCGTGATCGTCGAGACGCTGGCGGCGGCGGCCTTCGGCGCGCGCCATGCGCCCGCTTCGGTGAGGTGCCCGGTGCGGGCTTCGTAGATCACATGCACGTCGACGTTCATCTGTGCGAGCCAGGAAGCGGTCATGTTGGCACGCACGCCGTCGTCGTCGAACAGGACCACGCGCGCGCCACGCACCGGCGCGAACATTTCGGTTTCCTGAACGAGCTCCCCGCCCGGCGCACCCTGAAACCCTGGAGCATGTGCGTGTTCATACTCGGCAGGCGTGCGCACGTCGAAGCGATACGTCGTACGCGACGTGTCGGCGGCCCACTGTTCGGCTTGCGCGAGCGTCGTGCGCTGCACGCCCGCGCGGCTGGCGAGCGCGGCGGCCGCTGCGCGCGATTGCGCGAGCGTGGCCGCGTCGCGTCCCGCCTGCGGTTCGAACTGGCGTGCGCTGCCATGCTCGAGCGTCTGCCCGGCCAGCGTCCAGCCGATCGTGCCGTTGCGCAGCGCCGCCACCGGGTTCGGCAGCCCCGCATTCACGAGCGATTGCGTGCCGATGATGCTGCGCGTGCGCCCCGCGCAGTTCACGATGACGCGCGTAGCGGGATTGGGCGCCAGCGCGCGGGCGCGCAGCGCGAGTTCCGCACCTGGCACGCTGATGCTGCCGGGAATGTTCATCGTCTGGTACTCGTCGAAGCGGCGCGCGTCGAGCACGACCACGTCTTCGCCGCCCGAGAGCAGCGCATTCACGGCCTCGGCCGTCAGCGAAGGCGTATGGCGCTCCGCTTCGACGAATTCACCGAACGCCTTGCTCGGCACGTTCACGTCGCGGAACACCTCGCCGCCCGCATCGATCCAGCCCGCGAGTCCGCCTTCCAGCAGCGCGATATCGGTGTAGCCAAGCGCGTCGAGCTTCGTGGCCGCGCGCTGTGCGAAGCCTTCGCCGTTATCGAGCAGCACGATCGGCACGCTGCGGCGCGGCAGCTTCGTCCAGGCGTCGAGTTCGAGCTTCGAGAGCGGCAGGTTGGCGGCAAAAAGCGGATGGCATTGCGCATGCGGATCTTCCTCGCGCACGTCGAGCAGCGCGATCTCGCGGCGGCCGAGCAGGGCGTTGCGCACGTCCTGATGCGTGCGTACGGGAAATGACTTCATGAGGCGTTGGGTTCCTTGCTGAGATCCCAGAAGTTCGGGAGGACGTCGTTCGAGTAACCGGAGATGAAGGGCTTGGGCGAGGCGTCGGCCGGATAGGTAAACCGGCGCACCGCGCCGATGTTCGCCCCATACACGTGAATGCTGACCGAAACGCGATCGTCGTAGGCATTGCGCACGCGGTGGATGTCGCCGAGCGTCGGCGAGACGGCCTCCACCTCGCCGCGCTGAAGCAACACCTCGCGGCCCAGCGGATGCAACGCACCCGCCGCGTCGTGCGCGTAGGGCTGCGCATATTCGGCGCCGCGCAGCACGCCTATCAGGCCCCACACCGTGTGGTCGTGAACGGGCGTTTGCTGGCCCGGTCCCCAGACAAAGCTGACCACCGAAAAGCGCTGGCGCGCGTCGGCGTAGAGCAGGTATTGCTGATAGCGCTCAGGCGAGGGCGCGGCGTAGGCGTCGGGCAACCAGTCGTCGTCGCGCACGAGTTCGCGCAGCGCATCGAGGCCGCGATCGATCAATCTGGACTCGCGCGGCGCGTGGTCCACGAGTTCCGCAATCGTGCCGACGAAGCGGCGAAGCTTGTGAATGCCCATCAGAACTTGCGGATGGGCGCATGCCGGAGGACGGCGCGCGGTGCAGCGGTGCCGATATCTGCGGCGTCGGGATGGCTCATGGCGGTCTCTCCAGCCGTATCAGGCGGCGGCGCGTACGCGCGAGGCCAGTTCGCGCGTGGCCGGAATCAGCGCGCGGCCGTAATCGATGGCGTCCTCGAGCGGGTCGAACCCGCGAATCAGGAACGTTGTCACGCCCAGCGCGTGATATTCGGCGAGCGTCTGCGCCACCTGGCCAGGCGTGCCCACGAGCGCCGTCGAGTTCGAGCGCCCGCCAATTTCCTTCGCGACGGCGGTCCACAGGCGGTCGTCGGCGCGCACGCCGTCGCCCGCTGCGCCGAGCAGGCGACGCGCGCCTTCGCTCTGAAGCGGGCCGCCCGTGTCGAGACCCTGTTCGGCGCGCAGGCGGCGCGTCTCGTTGAGGATATGTTCGGCGCGCTCCCACGCCGCCTTCTCGGTGTCGGCGAGGATCGGCCGGAACGACACGGAGAAGCGCACCTGGCGTCCGTGTTTCGCGGCTTCGGCACGCACGCGAGCAATGAGGTCGGCCACGCCTTGCTTCGATTCGCCCCACAGCGCGTACACATCCGCGTGCTTGCCGGCCACCGCGAGCGCGGCTTCGGAAGCGCCGCCGAAGTAGATCGGCACGTGCGGCTGCTGACGCGGCTTGACCTCCGACCACGCCTGTTCGAAGCGATAGAAGCGGCCTTCGTGGTCGAACGGTTTGCTTTCGGTCCATACACGTTTGAGCACCTGCAGGTACTCGTCGGTGCGCGCGTAGCGCTCGTCGTGGCTCAGGTAGTCGCCGTCGCGCCGCTGGTCGGCGTCGCTGCCGCCCGAGATGAAGTGCACGGCGAGCCGGCCGCCGGAAAAGTGATCGAGCGTTGCGAGCTGGCGTGCGGCGAGCGTCGGCGAGACAAAGCCGGGGCGGTGCGCCAGCATGAAATGCACGCGCGACGTCACGCTTGCCGCATAGGCGATCGTCAGCGTGGCGTCGGGGCTGACCGAGCTGTGCGGCACGAGAATGCGGTCGAAGCCTGCGTGCTCGTGCGCCTGCGCAAAGTCGCGAACGTAGTCGACGTCGATGGCCGGACCTTCGGCGAGATGCGTCTCCGACACCTTGCGCTGCTGGATCATGCCGATGAATTCGATGCTCATGCGGGCTCCCTGGGTGGACGAACGATCCAAAGAGGCTACCACCCGGGCATGCGAGGTTTAAATATTGAATGCTGATAAACATTCCATTCGCACATGACATGCAGCGGCATGCCGCGCGCCGAAAAAGGAAAGTCCGAATCGTTCTTTGCCGGCGCGCGAGCGCTCACCGATACTCGGATTTCCGGCGCGCGGTTGCGCCCCACGTGCCCCTTCGCAGGACATTCCCATGAGCGATCCCACACTGCACGACCGTCTAGCGCACAGCACACTGCGCCTCATCGGCCCCGATCCGGAAGATTGGGTCGTCAACCGTGACGGCATCGATCACAACGTGGTCGTCGTGGGCGGCGGCCAGAGCGGCACGGCCTTCGCGTTCGGCTTGCGGCGCGCGGGGATCGGCAAGGTCAGCGTGATCGACGGCGCGCCTGGCGCGCCGCACGCGGGTGTCTGGACCACACGCGCTCGCATGCAGCGCTTGCGCACGCCCAAGACACTGGCGGGGCCGGAAGCAGGGTTGCCCGCGCTGAGTTTCCAGGCGTGGTACGAAGCGCGTCACGGCGAGGCCGCGTACGCCGAATTCGAACGCATTGGCCGCGAGGATTGGGCCGAGTATCTTGCGTGGTATCGGGAATTCCTCGGCATCGCGGTTCGTTACGGCACGACGCTCACGCGCATCGAACCGGTTGGAACGCACTTCAGGCTACATCTCGACGTTCGTCACGGTGACGATGTCGTGCGGCGTGTGGAAACGGCGCGCAAGGTGATACTCGCAAACGGCGTGGCGGGCAATGGCAAGCCCAACCTCGCCGCGGCGCTGGCCGTGCTGCCGCGCACGCACCTCGCGCATACGTCCGATGCGATCGATTTCGCCGCATTGCGCGGCAAGTCCGTCGCGGTGGTGGGGGGCGCGGCCTCGGCGTTCGACGCGGCGGCGACGGCGCTCGAAGCGGGCGCTGCCGATGTGCACCTCTTCGTGCGTCGCGCGCTGTTGCCAAGCCTTCCTGTGACGCGCGCCCGTGCGTATCCTGGCGCGTACGACAACTATCCCGCGCTGCCCGACGCGCTGCGCTGGCGCCTGGCACTGCGCTTTCGCCGCGCGGGATCGACGCCGCCCGCCGACGCCGTCTCACGCGCCACGCGCTTCCCGAACTTCCATCTGCATCTGGACGCCGTGTGGCAGCGCGCGACGGTGGAGGGCACGCGCGTAGCGGCGCGGGTGAACGACGCGACGTTCGCATTCGATTTCGCGATTGCCGGAACCGGTTACGCCGTCGACCTGCACGCGCGGCCCGAACTTGCCGACCTGGCCGATCACGTGCTGCTCTGGCGCGATCATTACATGCCGGCGCCGCACGAGCAGGACGAGGCGCTCGGCGCGCATCCTTACCTCGGCGCGGCGCTCGAATACCTGGAGAAGACGCCGGGCACGGCACCGTTCCTGCGCAATGTTCACGTCTTCAATCCGGCCGCGTTCGTGAGCCGCGGGCTGCCCGTTGGCGACGTGCCGAGCATGAAGCGCGATATCCCCGCCGTGATCCGGCGCATCAGCGAGGATCTGTTTCTCGACGATATCGAGGCGCATGAGGCGCGGATGAGCGCCGTGGTGGCCGCCGATTTCGAGCCGTCGCTGTATGTGGACAGCGTGTACAGTGAAGAGCGCGTCGAGCCGGCGCCGTCGCGATAACGGAGCGGCTCACACGCCGATCGCAATCGCACGCTTTTGCGCGAAGTCCCAGCGCTCGGCGTGCGCCGTCTCCACCGGGGCCGGCAGCAGATGCGCGTTGAAGAACGTATCGGCGATTTTCTGCTGCTCGCCGAAAACCAGGGCGCTGACCTCGCGCACGAGATAGCTTCGGCGTGCGTTGGCGCGCTCGATGGTGGGCGCATCGAGCCCCCAGACCGGCGCGAGCAGCCGCGCGGCGTCCTGCGGCGCGCTGCGCACCCATTGGCCGGCGTCGCGCAACTGCGCATAGACCACGGCGATCACGTCGGGCCGCGCCTGCGCGAAATGCGTGGAGGCGAGATAGTAGCGCTGGTAGGTGGCGAGCCCCTTGCCGTCGGCGAGCACGCGCACGTCGGGCTGCTGGTCGACCGAGGCCACATAGGGGTCCCACGTCACCCACGCGTCGACGCTGCCGTTCTCGAAAGCGGCGCGCCCGTCTGCAGGCGTGAGGTAGTGGATGCGCACCGCTTCGGCGGGCACGTTCGCCTGCGCGAGTGCAGCCAGTAGCAGATAGTGGCTGCCGGCCGCCTTCGTCACGGCGATGTCCTTGTCGCGCAGGTCGGCGAGCGTGCGCAGCGCACCCGCGCGCTTGACGATGATGGCCTGCGCACCGGGCGAGGGCGCTTCCTGGGCGACGTAGACGAAGCGCGCATGTGCAGCCTGCGCGAAGATCGGCACGGTGTCGGCAACATCGGCGCTGAAATCCACGGCTTGCGCATTGAGCGCTTCGGTGAGCGGCAGCCCGCTCGCGAACTCGCTCCAGCTCACGCTCACGCCGAGCGGCGCGAGCGCGGATTCTAGCTTGCCTTGCGTCTTGAGCACGGTGATCAGCGTAGACGACTTCTGATAGCCGATTCGCAGCGTGGAAGCCGGTGCGGCAAAAGCGAGACCCGTGGTCGCCGCGACGCCGAGAATCGATCCATGAATGAGCAGGCGTCGGCGGGAGGGAGAGAACATGGCGGACCCAGCGGATTCAGTTGACGAATCGAAAATGCTGGATGACCTTCGCGCACAAGGCAACGAAGCGATTCTGCTAAGGATTCGCGCGGGAGCGCTTTGGCCGGGTGAGCGCGCCATATCGGCGGCGTGATTCGCCTTAATGCGTTTTCACGGCTTTGATATCAGCAGATATTGGATTGGCCGTGACGCACGTGGCGTTAGTATGGATGCCCGATCATTGCCGTCCTTTGATGTTCTCACGCGATGTCCCCTTCTTTCCCACGTTTTGGCATCTGGGCGCTCGTGCACGGAAGCCGCGCGGCGCTGCAAGACCCCGCTGAACCCTACGATGCCTCGTGGGCCCGCAACAAGGCGCTCGTGCTCGAAGCCGAGCGGCTTGGCTACGACTCGGTGCTCGTGGCGCAGCATACGGTCAATCCGCACGATCCCGCACTCGACCAGCTCGAGGCGTGGACCGCATCAGCCGCGCTTGCGGCGCTTACCTCGCGCATCGAGATCATCGCCGCGATCAAGCCGTTTCTCTACCATCCGGTCGTGCTCGCGAAAATGGCGCAGCAGATCGAGCACATCAGCGGCGGCCGCTTTGCAATCAACCTCGTGAACGCATGGAACCGGCCTGAACTCGAACGCGCCGGCATCCCGTTTCCGGAACACGACGATCGCTACCGCTATGGCCGCGAATGGATCTCGGTGGTCGACGCGCTGCTGCGCGGCGAGCGCGTGACCCATCACGGCTGCCATTTCCACATCGACGATTACCGGCTTCTTCCGGCCGATCCGTACCGTGCGCGTCCGCGCATCTACGTGGGCGGTGAGTCTGAACCGGCGCGCTCGCTTGTTGCCGCGCACGGCGATACGTGGTTCATCAACGGCCAGCCGCTCGACGACGTGGCGGCTCTGATCGCCGACGTGTCTTCACGCACGCGTCCGGCTGGCCACGAAGCGTTGCGTTTTGGCCTGTCCGCGTTTGTGATCGCGCGTGAAACGCAAGCGCAGGCCGAAGCCCATCTCGAGCATCTCTTCGCACTGGCCGAACTCGACAAGTCGTTACGCGAGCGCCAGAAAGCCAACATCGACCCGAACGCCGAAATGTTCAAGACCTTCGCCCGCTCGGCGCGCGTCGGTTCCAATGGCGGCACGGCCGCCGGACTCGTAGGCGATTACGATACGGTCGCGCGGCGCATCGCGGCCTTTCACCGGGCGGGCGTCGAGTTATTCATGCTCCAGTTCCAGCCGTTCGAAGACGATATGCGGCGCTTCGCGCAGGAGATCGTCCCGCGCGTGCGCCGCGAACTCGCAGCGTGAAGCGGGTAGCGGCGGGCGCGATCAGAAGAACGCGCCCGTTGGCGGAAGCTGGCCAGTCAGCAGGTTCTGGCCGAGCAGGCGCTCCTTGTAGAGGCGCGGATTGTGCGAGGCGATGACCTTGATGTTGCGCCAGTGCCTGTCCAGCGCGCCCACGCTCGACACCACAGAGCCGGAGCCGAGGTCGATGAGCCAGCTCGCGACTTGCGGCGCGAGATCGTCGATCACGACTTTCGCCTCCGAAGCCGCAAGCGTCGCGGCGAGCGTGGCGGCGTATTCCTCGTTCGTGCCTTCGCTATCCAACGCGCGTTGCAGCGCCTGCACGGCGCGGTCGGCGCTCGCCTCGATGCTCGCCGCGTAGGCGCGAATCCGGCCCAGCACGGCCTGTAGCGCCGGTTCGTCGGCGGGATGCGCCGCCCCGCCGTGGTAGAAGTTGCGCTTGCGTCCTCGCAGCACCTCGACCGCATCGAGCACCACGCGCCGAACGATGCCGGCAATGCAATTGGTCAGGTAGATCTGGTGGAAGGTGAAGCCCCACGGCGCGGCTTCGGGCGCTTTCGGCGGGTCGGGCGCATAGACATGCTCGACCTTTACCACGACGTCGCGGAAGCGCGCGGTGCCGGAGCCGGTCAGGCGCTGCCCGAAACCCAGCCAGTCGTCCTCGTCGCTCACGCCTTCGGCGCGTTCGAGCACGTATTGCACCGTTGTGTTCGCACGGCTTTCCACAGCGACACCGATGAATGCATCGTTGTACAGATTACCTGTCGCGTAGACCTTGTCGCCCGAACCCAGATACACCTGTTTGCGCTCGTCCCATTCCAGGCGGCTCAATACGCGGCTCGGCCGCGCGCCGGCCGCCGTCGCGTCGCTTTCGACGAAACTAAGCCCGATCGTCTTGCGCTGGCGCACGAGGTCGAGCACGTGCGCATGGAACGGCAGGGCACGTTGCTTGAGCGCGGCTTCCACTTGCCAGAAGTGATTGCGCAAGGCGTGGGCGATGTTCGAATCGGCCGCTGCGACGTCACGCGCCACGGCGAAGAGTTCGCTCAATGACAGACCGCGGCCGCCGTCGTCGGCGGGCAGGCGCAACGCGCCGAAACCGAGCGCCTTCAGCGTGGCGATCTCTTCGTGCGGCAGGCGCTGCTCCCGCTCGCGCTGCGCCGCCGTCGCGGCGATCCCGATTATCGCTTCGGAGAACCCGAGCGCGGCGGACAACGGCGAGACGAGCGCGATCCCGCCGGGCTGGAGGGCGGAGGTTTCAGTCATGCGCATTCCCATTCATGGCGCGTCACACCTTGACGCTGTAGTCGGCGACCTTGATGGGCGCGTTGATGATTCTGCGTTGCGCGAGCCAGTCCGCCGCGCGCTGGAACTGCGCCATGAAGGCCGCGTCGTCCGGCTCGTGAAACTGGTTCACGCGCTTCAGGCTCGTCAGATAGTCGCGCACCTGGTCCGGATACTTCGCTTCCTTCTGCACGAGCTGTTCCGAATCGGCGGCATGCGCCGACTGCCAGGCGCCTTCCACGTAATACGCGTCGAGCACGGCGCGCACCAGCTCCGAATTTTCTTCGGTGAACTTGCGACGTGTCACGAGCGAGCTGTAGTCGATGAGGAAATCGAGATCGCGCCCCTCGTTGAAAATGTCCTTCGCGTCATGCGAATAGCGCGCGATATCCACGGCGGGCGACCACATCGACCATGCATCGACTCTGCCTTGCGCAAATGCAGGCGCCGCATCGGGCGGATTCAGATAGACGAACTCGACCTTGTCGCGGTCGATATGATGCTTCTCCAGCGCCGCGATGAGCAGGAACTCGCCGAGCCCCGAGCGGTTCACCGCGACCTTGCGCCCGGCGAGGTCGGCAACCGAGTTGATGCCGCTCGACTTCTTCACGATGATGGCCGTGGACCGCGGCGAATACACGTCGAATCCGGTGAAGACGATGGGCGAGCCGGCCAGCATGGCGGCGAGCGCGGGTGTGGTGGAGCCCCAGAAGCCGAAGTCCGCGCTACCGCCGACCACGGCCTGGATCGAGGGCGCATGGTTCGGGAACGGACCGATCCATTCGACCTTGATGTTCTTCGCGGCGAGCGTCTTCTCGAAGACGCCGCGCTGCCTGGCGATGTCGGGCAGGGCGCCGTAGCCCCAGCCAATGCGTACCGTGTCGGTGTTGCGCGTGAGCTTGCGGGCCGGCTCGGCCGCCTGCGCGGAAAGAAGAGGCGCGGCTGCGGCGCCGGCAAGCAAACCTCCTGCCGCGAGCAGAAGCTGGCGGCGAGTCAGTGAAACATCGTTCATTCGTGGTGGTTCCTTCTGTAGAGAGCGGAGCGCATCAGTGCGACCGAACGCCCAGTCCCTCGAGCAGCGTGAGCCGCAATGCCTGCGGCGTGTGGTCTTTGGTGTGAAACGAAGCCGCGATGCGCCCGGCGCGCATGACGAGTATCCGGTCCGCGAGCGCGAGCGCCTCGTCGACGTCGTGGGTCACGAGCAGCACGCCCGGCGCGTGGCGCGCGACCAGCTGCTTCACAAGTCCATGCATCTTGATGCGCGTGAGCGCGTCGAGCGCGGCGAACGGTTCATCGAGCAGCAGCAGCGCGGGGTCGCGCACGAGCGCCCGCGCGAGCGCCACGCGCTGCGCCTGACCGCCGGACAGATTGCGCGGCCAGTCGTCCTCGCGGCCTGACAAACCGACTTCGGCCAGTGCCCGGGTGGCACCGGTGCGCCCGACGCTCGACTCGTGGCCGAGCGCGACGTTCTCCCACAAAGTGGCCCAGGGCAGCAGACGATGCTCCTGAAACACCACGGAGGGCCGCTCTGGTGCACGAATCTGCCCGGCATCCGGTTTGTCGAGGCCCGCGAGCGCACGCAGCAGTGTGGTCTTGCCGCAGCCGCTTTCGCCGAGCAGCGCGACGAATTCGCCTGTGCGGATATCGAGGTCGAGTGCGTCGATGACGACGCGCTCGCCATAACGGCGTTGCAGGCCGTGCACCGATACAGCGGACGGTGCCGCGGCGGCTTCGTTTGCGGCGCGAGGCGCGCCATTCGGAGGAAGGGACAACGCGACGATGGAGCCCACTATTTCGCTCCCTTCGCATAGTTCGCGTGCCACGAGAGGAAGCGCGCTTCGAGCGAGCGAACCAGCGCGTCCGCGGCAACGCCGATGATCGCGTAAATAATCATGGTCAACAGGATGACGTTGGTTTGCAGGAATTCGCGGGCGTCCATGGCGAGAAAGCCGATGCCCTTGGTCGTCGCGAGCGTTTCGGCGATCACGAGGGCGAGCCACGCGTGCGCCAGCGCGTAACGCGCGCCGGTGAGGATCGAAGGCATGGCGCCAGGCAGGATGATCCGGCGCACCACGGCCGGCCAGTTCAACCCGATCACCTTGGCCAGTTCCATCAGCTTGGGATCGATCTGGCGAATGCCGAGCATCGTGTTGATGTAGACGGGAAACAGCACGGCGAGCGCGACCAGAAAAATCTTCGCGACTTCGCCCACGCCGAACCATACGATGACGAGTGGCAGCATCGCGAGAAAGGGAATCGCGCGGACCATCTGGATCGACCGGTCGATGAGCGCCTGCGCGAGCCGGGAAAAACCCACTAGTACGCCAAGCACGAGGCCGATCGTGCCGCCGATCAGAAGTCCTGTTACGGCACGCAGCAGCGAGACGCCGAGGTGCACGAAGAGGTCGCCGTTGCGGGCAAGATCCCACGCCGTCGCGGCGACGCTGCTCGGCGCCGGCAGCACTTGCGGCGCGATCCAGCCCACGCGCGCCGCGAGTTCCCAGACCACGACGATCAGCGCGGGGATCGCCCACGAGAGCCAGAAATAAAAGCGGCCCGTCGAAAGCCGCGAGCCGCCGGCGCGCGAAGGCGGTCCGTAGCGGTTTGAAGAAGAGGTGACGTCTGCCATGGCGGTTCCGTAATTGCGGTGAAGTCCGGGCGATGGACGTCCGTTCAGGGAGCGGTCGACGAGAACTGTTTGTCGAAGCTCGGCGCAACGTCGAGGCGTGTTTTGATGACGTCCGCGCGCAGGTAGAGATCGGCGGTGCGCTGCTGCTCGGCGATCACGCTGTTGTCGATCGGCACGGGATGCAGCTGCGCGCGCTGATAGACGGTTTTGAGCACGTCGGCGGGCAGGCCCGTCACGCGCGACTGGATCGCCGCGACTTCGTCAGGATGCGAGAGCGCCCAACGCTGGCCGGCCGCCACGCGACGCAGGAAGTCGGCGAGTTCGGCGTGCTTGTCGCGGATCGCCGTATCGGTGGCGGCCTCGAAGCTCAAGCCCGATGAAACGCCCACGCCGTTCGCGATGCTGCGCGTATGCTGGCGCGCTTCGGTGAGTGCCACGTAAGGGTCCCATGTGGACCAGGCGTCCACGCTGCCGGTGGCGAGTGCGGCCTGGGCGTCGACGGGCTGCATGTACGACAAGGTCACGTCGGCGAGCTTGAGGTTCGCATGTTCGAGCGTGGCCACGGCGAGATAGTGGCCGATCGAGCCGCGCGTGGTGGCGATGCGCTTGCCCTTGAGGTCGGCAGCGTTGCGGATGGGCGAAGTGTCGGGCACGACGATCGCGAGATCGACAGGCGTCGAGCGCGTGGCCGAAACGGCGCGGATTTTCGCACCTGCCGAGTACGCGAAGATGAGCGGGGCGTCGCCCAGGCCGCCCACGTCGATCGCGCCCGCGTTGAGCGCTTCGCCCAGCGGCTGCGCGGCGGGAAAATTGAACCATTCGATCTGGTAGGGCACGTCCTTTAGCTGGCCCGACGCTTCGAGTATGCCGCGCGTCTGGAGCTGCTGGTCGCCGACCTTGAGCGTGGCGGCGGATACAGCCAGCGGCAATGTTGCAGCAATCGCGACAAGAAAGCGGACATAAGCGCGGCGCATGAAGATTCCCTGGGTAATGCGGATAGCGAAGAGAGCACGATACGGAGCGCTCCCGTATAAGGCAAACGCATTGTTCTTCTAAGGAAATATGCAGATCGCAAATGCGCCGGCGCTTGAACGAAGCGTTGCAACGACGTTAAGCTACGCGATCAATACACCGGGACCATCATGACACTCGACGAGATCGAAGCCTTCGTCGCCGTGGTGCGCAGCGAGTCGCTGAGCCATGCGGCCGAACGGCTCGAACTGACGCAGCCCGCCGTGACTCGCCGCATCCAGAATTTCGAGGAAGCATTGGGCGTGGCGCTGCTCGATCGCAACACCAAGCCCATGCGCACGACGCCGATGGGCCGCGCCGTGTACGACCAGTGCCGCGCCATCGTGCGAGAGATCGACGCGCTGCGGCAACTCGTGAACGACGGGGCGCCGCTTGCGGGCGTGCTGCGTGTGGGAGTAGCGCAAACCGTTGCCGACATCGCGATGCTCGACGCGCTGCAATCGCTGCGTCACGCGCATCCCGGGTTGCAGGCGCGTGTATCCACGGGGTGGGGCGCACCGCTGCTGCAAAAAGTGGAGGACGGCGAACTCGACGCGGCCGTCGTGCTGTTGCCCGCGAACCGCGCGTTGTCCGAAACGCTGGTGGCGGAATCGCTCAGCTCGCTCAAGCTCGCCGTGGTCGCGCAAAAGGGGCTGCTGAAGCGCCGCGCCTGGACGCTCGCCGAATGCCAGTCGCACGGCTGGGTGCTCAATCCGGACGGTTGCGGCTTTCGCGCCGGCCTGCAGCATGCGCTCGCTGCGCAAGGCCACGCACTCAAACTGAATTTCGAAACGCTCGGCACCGAGTTGCAACTCGGGCTCGTCGCGGACGGCGTGGGCCTCGGTGTCGTGCCGTATCCGCTCGTCGTGGCGAGCGCGCACGCCGATTTGCTGGACATCGTGCAGGTGAGCGACTTCAAGCCCGAAATCGCGGTGCGGATCGTCCGCTCACGCGCCATTGGCAAGATGGAATCCGCTATCGCGGTGCTGGCGCAAAGCGTTGCGCAAAGCTTCAAGTCGGCGAAGCTTGCACGTGCGGCGTGAGCGGCGGTTCGCCTGCGGCGGGCGGCAGCGGCTATACGGTCCCGTCGACGGCGCGAATCTTATGAGGTCTCGCGGTCTCTTCCCGAGAAAAACTGATCGTCGGGCACGACATTGAGCGCGATCGTCAGACGGTTCGCGTAATTGAAGAAAGCGGATATTTCGAGGATCTCGACGACCGCCTCACGCGTGAAGCCGAGGTCGTGGAGCCGCTGCAAAGCGCTGTCGTCGACAAGGCCGGGTTCGCGCGTGAGCTGCTCCGCAATCCCGGTGAGCGCCGCCTCCTTCGGATCCAGCCGCACGTGATGCCATCCCTGCGCGATGCGCTGTGCGCGCACGGTGTCGCCGAGCGCAGTCGCGAGCGACTGGGTGTGGTTGAACACGCAATAGCTGCAGGTGTTCGCCGCGGAAGTGACGACTGCGATCAGTTCTCGCTCGGCGGCCGTCAGGCGGCTGCGATGCGGGTCGAACAGATGTTCGTAGAACGCCACGAGCCGCGACGCCGTGTCGGGGTTGACGGCCAGTGCGGCCAGCCAGTTTGGCACGAAGCCGTATTGGCGCCGAAATCGCTCGAAGAGCTCGGCAGCATGCGGCGGCAGCCCCGATTCTTCGGGCAGGCCAAGCCGGGAGACGGGCTCGTGTGCGATGTCGTGACCGGCAACGAAATCCGCCCGACGCGACGCGATATCGATAGTGGATGCAGCAGAAGACATAAAAGGACTCCTTATGTTTTGCGTGCGAACCGGAAATCTTCGAAGAATCGTTGAGATGCGTGCGCTATACGGTTTGGCCGAGGACGCCCAGCCATAGCTGGCCGATCAACTCGTGCGTTGCATCGGCGTTGGGCGGATGGAACGCGCCGGCGCGCACGTCGCGAAAAAGCCTTTCGAGTTCCTGCCGGCGCGAGAGCGAACCCGCGCCGCTCACCTGCAAGGCGAGATTGACCACACGCAGCGCGCCATCGACGGCGTGCTGTTTGGCCGCAAGGAGTTGCGCGAGCCACAGTTCGCCAGGTGCGTAGCCGTCCCACCAGCGCTGTGCGGTGCGCTCGAGCAGCGCCTCGATGCTCTCCAGTTCGATCGCGGCTTGCGCGACGTGGGCCTGCGTGAGCGGCTTGAACGCATACGTCTGGCCGCCCAGCGCGAGAGAGCGCCGCGATCGCGCCGCATCCAGCGCCAGGTCGAAAGCGCGCTTCGCAATGCCGTAATACACCGCGCCCAGCCCGGGCAGGACTGCGCCAAGAATGCCGTCGACGAATGGGTCATCGGGCGGCCCCGCGGGCAACACGCGGGTGACGTGCTCGGGCTGCGCAACGACGCCTTCGAGCCACGTGTCGTGACTGCTCGTCGCACGCAATCCGAGCGCGTCCCACGTGGGCTCGGTGCGATGGCCCGCCGCGTCCCGGCGAATGAAGGCGTGCACGATGCGCGGATTGGCCGGATCGCTGTCGTCGCGTCCATGCACGCCGAGCCAGTCCCATGCGGGGGCGAGCGACGTGAATATCTTGTGGCCGTCGAAGCGCCAGGCGCCGCCGGGTAGCGGCGTCGCGCGCACTGTCGAGTCCGCGAGGCCCGCATCGTTGCCAGGCTCGCCATGGCCTGCGGCGAACACCTTTCCAGCGCCGATTTCGCGCAGAATCCAGTCGGCCGAAGGATCGCCGCGCCGCCACAAATGCAAGGCGGCGCCTGCCCAGTAGAGATGCATATTGAGTGCGAGCGCCGTGGCGGGCGCCCGGGAGGCGAGCCTGATCTGTTCGCGCAATAGCGCCGGCAGCGTGAAACCAAGGCCGCCGAACTCGCGCGGCACGCTTGCACGCAGGAAACCTGATGCGTGGAGGTCAGCCAGATCCTCTACGAAGAACGCGTTCTCGCGGTCGTACTGCGCTGCGCGGGCACCGATGCGCTCCAACAGTGAGTCGGTGAGCAGTGGCGACCCCGCTTGCGGGGTAAGTGATGATTGCGGCGCTCGATGTTCCAGTACGGTACTCAAGACGTTACCTCCTGCATGGGCGCGAGCGCGGGTCACGTCACCGTGTGGCGGAAGTGGCCGCGGCCGCAGCGATCCAGATACGGTTGAGAGGTCGCGCTTCAAGACTGCGGGAGCGCGCGGGCGGTGCAATCCGCTCGTTGCCCATTATGGTTTGGGACGCAAACCGTGGCCAATATCAAATCGAGATTTACATATCGAAGGCAGATAATAGGGATGCCGAATCATATGCGTTATCTTTCCGATTCGTTCGATGCGGCGGAAGGTGCGCGATGAAGGTGTGCGATGAAGGTGCGTTTTTCCGTGCCGCGATCAATGCACGTAGCCACCCTTCACGTAACGCACTGGCTCCGCATCAATGCGCAGCAGTAGCGAAGTGAGCGGATCGGACCGCCCGCGGCTCACGCGCCCGCCGCGCCCGCCGCGTTCGCCGCGTTCGCCGCCCGCGCCGGCGGCTGTGCAGAGCAGCGCCGCGTTGGCCCATGCGGGGTCGCCCGGTTTCGCCTCGGCGCGCAGCCAGCCGTTGCGGTCCGCGATCAGTTGCGAGCCCGCGAAGGCTTGCGCATTCACGCCCGCTATGCCCGCGAACGCAGTCCACGCTCCGGGCGAGACGGCCACGCACGAGGCGTCGCCATTCGCTGCCCAACGCGCGGCTTCGGACGGCGCGGGCAACGCGCCGTCGCGGAACAGCAGCAGCGTTTGCCAGCGCGGATCTTCGAGCGGAGGCGCGCGCCCGTCGACGGCCACGGCCCGAACTCGCTGCCCTGCGCGCCAACTGGCCAGCGGCACGGCCGGCGCGTCGCCGCAGCGCACGTCTAGTGCAGGCAGCGCCACAGGCACGGGCCAGCCTTCGCCGTCCTGCGCGCCGCCGCCCGCGGCCAGGACCTTCAGGTAATCGAGAATGGCCCACGTCTGCGCATCGGACAGGCGTCCTTCGAATCCGGGCATCGTTTGCGCGCCGTCGCGTGTGTGCATGCCATGCAGCACGCGCCAGAACAATTCCCCGTCCAGACGATGACCGAGCAGCGGGCCCACGACGGTCGGCGGCCAGTGCACGAGCGTGCCGGCGCGCGGGCCGTCGCCGCGGCCCGTGTCGCCGTGGCAGGCCGCGCACTCGCGCGCATAGTGTGCCGCGCCGAGCGCGATCGTCTCGACCGAGAAGGGCGTGGTCTGGAAGCTCGTGGGCACGGCGTCGGTCAGCCACAGCGAAGTGTCGGGCCACGGCGCGAACCAGGCGGCGAGTGCGGCCGCGGCGAACAGCGCGATGCGCCGCCCGCGCCAGACCAGACCCGCGACCGCGAGCAGCAGTGCGCCGCCGGTGGCGGCGAGCGCCAGTGCGAGCTGGCGCGCGACGCCCGCATCGATCAGCAGAACCTCTACGGCGAGGCGTTTCGGCCACGGCCACGCGGGCTGGCCGTGGCTGTCGCCGGCGATGCCGAGCGCGTGCGCCACACTGCCGAGTTCGACCTGCGCCGCCTGCAGCGCGCCGAGAAACGGGTTGAGCCAGACGTTGCCGGAAACCAGCGCGCTCATCGCCGCGCGTGGGATGAAGCGTGCCGCATCATTCGTATTCCTTACCAGCTCGCGTCGAGGCCGAGATGCTGCAAGGCTTCGCGGCGCAGCGCGGCAAACGCCGGGTCGCCGCGATGGCGCGGATAGGGCAGGTCGACATGCAGTTCGGCCGCGACGCGCGCGGGCCGCGGGCTGAACACGATCACGCGCTGGGCAAGAAAGAGCGCTTCTTCCACATCATGGGTGACGAGCAGCGCAGAGAAACGGTCGCGCTGCCAGAGATCCACGAGTTCGCTCTGCATTGCCAGACGCGTGAGCGAGTCGAGCTTGCCGAGCGGCTCGTCGAGCACGAGCAGGCGCGGATCGTTGACGAGCGCGCGGGCCAGCGCCACGCGCTGCGACATACCGCCCGAAAGCTGGTGCGGAAAGGCATCCGCGAATTCGGTGAGGCCAACGCGTTCGAGCTCGACATCCACACGCTTGCGCTCCTGCTTGATCACGCCGCGCGCCTGCAGCCCGAGCGCGACGTTCGCGCGCACGCGCCGCCATGGGTAGAGCGTCGGGTCCTGAAACACCACGACGCGCGAGGGATCGGGCCGCTCGATCGGCGCGCCGTCTTGCAGGACCCTGCCCTGCGTCGCCGGTTCGAGCCCCGCGACGAGACGCAGCAGCGTGGACTTTCCACAGCCGCTTGGGCCCAGCAGCGCGACGAATTCGCCCGGCGCGACCGAGAGCGTCACGTCGTCGAGCACCGCGAGCGGGCCCTTGGGCGTGTCGAAGCGGTGGCTCACCTGCTCGACAGAGATATGTGCGCCCCGGATCGCTGGCTCGGGCGAGATCGAGGGCGTGGCGTGCGCCACGGCGGCATTTACCATTTGACGGTTCCTTTCTGCCAGACGAGCGTGCGATCGCGCACGAGGAAGAGCAGGGTGATGAGGCCCGAGAACAGGACAGCCATCACGAGCAGCGCGGCGTACATGTTCGAGTACGACGCCCACCCCTGCGCCCATGTGAGGTACCAGCCAAGGCCGGATTTCACGCCCATCATCTCGGCTGTCACGAGCACCGTGAACGAGGCGCTCAGGCCCATGAAGAGGCCGACGAAGACCTGGGGCAGCGCAGCCGGAATGGCGACGCGCAGCACGAGGAACCGCTGGCTTGCCCCGAGCGTGCGGGCCACGTCGTAGTACGCCTTGTTCACGCTCGCGACTCCCGACCACGTGAGCACGGTCACGGGGAACGCGGTGGCGAGCGCGATCAGGAAGATCGCGGCGGAACGGCTCGACGGGAAGATATAGAACGCGAGCGGCAGCAGCGCCGTGGCGGGCACGGGGCCGAGCACGCGCATGAGGGGGTGCACCCAGTAGCCCACGGCGCGCGACCAGCCGATCGACACGCCGATGAGGAATCCGGCCGCGCCGCCGTAGAGAAAGCCTACGGCGAGCAGGCCGATCGAATGGACCACGCAATCGGCGAGCCGCGCCCAGTCGTCGCGATAGACCTCGACGAGCGCCTGCGGCGGCGCGAAGAACGGCGTAGGCAGGAGCGCGGTCTTCGCCGTGAGGATCTCCCAGAGCGCGAACGCAACGGGCAACGCGATCAGCCATGGTCCCGCTTTTCTCAAGCCGCGCAGCGCGGGCCGCAACCGCTCGCTGCTGCGTTCGAGAGCGGGCAGTACGAGCGCGAACAGCGCGAGCCATGCCGCGATCGCCCAGGCGGCCGCGCCCAGTTCGGCGGTATAGGCCCAGTCGGAAAAACCGGTGATGCGGTTCGGCCACAGGCGCGTGACGCCGCCAAACACGGCCCATGCCGCCGCGACCGCGAGCCCGGTGTACCACGCGGTTGGCTGCCCGGAAGAACGCCGGCCCCGCAGGTCGACGTTCGCGAAAGGCTGGCCTGCGCCTTCGCTGGCCTCCAGTGCGTCGCTGGCGCCGGCGCGCGCCAGCGCAGGCTGTTCGAGCGTCGTCATCGCGTCACCCCAGTACGTTGGTGTAGACGGCCGCGGCGAAGCGCTGCGGGTCGGTGGTGGGCTTGAGCACGCCGGCGCGCTTGAAGTCCTCGGCGAAGTACGCGATCTCCTGCTGGAGATCGACGTTGGTCGGATGGTGATCGTAGGTGAGCGACGAATAGAGCTTTACAAGGTCATCCTCGGCGAATTTCGGCGTGTACTTCGCGAACGATTTCGCCGCTTCCCGCGGGTTCTCGCGCGAGAAGTCGGTGGCCTGGATCAGCGCACGCGCAAGCGCCGCAGCGGTCGGGCGATCGCTGCGCAGCAGCGAGCCCCGTGCGGCGATCACGCAGCAGACCTTGTGCGCGTATTCGTCGGAAAGATTGCTGGCGAGATGCGTGTATGCGCCCGGACGTTGCCGTTCCAGCAGATAGAGATTCGGGTCGCCGTCGGCGATGGCCTGGATCTCGCCCTTTTGCACGGCGACATCGAGCAGGTCCGCGGGATACTGGCGCCAGCTCACGTCGCGGTCCGGGTCGATGCCGTGCTTGAGCAGCAGGATGGCGAAGAAGTTCTTGCCCGGAGAGGCGAGGTCGCTCACCCCCACGGTCTTGCCTTTGAGCGCGGCGAGCGACGTCACGCCGGCCGCGCTCGAGCCGATCAGGCGCACGCATCCGCCGTGCACGCTGCTGATGATCTTCACGTCGAACCCTGCCTCCAACGGTTTGAGCCAGCGGTGGATCATGCCGACCGCAGCGTCGGCCTTGCCGGTGGAAAGCGTTTGCAGCAACTGGTCGTTCGAGCCGGCATAGCTCACTAGATTGACCTTCAGTCCGTTCTTTTCGAAGAACCCCTGCTCCTGCGCGACGGCGACGGGCGTGAGGCAAAAGCCGTTCGGCGCCCACGCGAAGGTGAACGGCTTGAGCGCCGGCGCCGACCATGCCTTGCGGCCGAGTGTCAGAACCGGCGCGCTCAGCGCGGTCGCGCCGGCGGCGCGCAGCCATTTGCGGCGTTGCCCGTTCGGGGCGGGCGGGGTGAGACTGGAACCGTGCAATGCGGCCATGAATCGGTCTCCGTGCGGATCGAAGTGAAGAGGCGCTTGAGGTGAGTACGGTCTGCATACGTGCGCGCGCGTCGCCATGAATTGAATCGTATGTAAACCTAATTAAATGGCGTAAATATTGGAAAGCGACGTCGAATGTCAGCGTAACGCCGAATCTGGTTTGCCGCGAAATAATGAATTGCGCAAACCATATGCTGTCGTTTGTCATCGGACGTTCCAGCGTGAATATTCCCGCCCATGCAGGCAAAGTGCATCGTGATGACGAAGTGATGCCCGTGCTGATTTGCTAACGCCAAAGCCTTCTTTGCCGTCGTGCGCTTCTTGCACCAGGATGAAGTGCCGCGGGCGCTTGTGTCCGCGTTTGTCATTACGGGAGCCTTCATGCGATATAAGGGCTACGAAGTCGAAGCGTCCGCACACGCATTGCCGAGCGGACTCTACGCGGCGAACCTGACCATCGAAAACTGGTCGTCGCCGCCCGGTTCGTCGTTCACTTTCGACGCACTCGATTACTTCTTCGAGGCCGATCACGCCATTGCGTACGCCTCGCGCTGGGCGCGACTGTGGATCGACCAGCGCGGCAGGCCGGCGTCATGTTGACGAGGGCGCACGCGATCGAATTCGCACGAATGCATCTCATACGTGTGCCCATTTGCATATCAGTTTTTATTGGTTGGAACGGCGGCGGCGCACTCGCATAGTGGAATCCTGATGGCTATAGGCGGCAGCGCTCCGAAGGTCGGGGCGCTGCCGTCCACATTAAGGAGACACTGATGACAGTGGAACTGCATGAAACGCCGCTGCACGCGGATCTGGAAGCGGCGCGCGGCGCCGCGCAGGCGGCCGGCCTGCCCTACGCGGGCAGCGTGACGCCGCGGCAAGCCTGGGCGCTCCATCAGGCGGGCGAAGCGGTGCTCGTGGACGTGCGCACGGCCGAAGAGCGCAAGTTCGTTGGCCACGTGCCCGACACGTTGCATGTGGCGTGGGCCACGGGCACGAGCTTCACACGCAATCCGCGCTTCGTGCGCGAGCTCGAGGCAAAGACAGGCAAGAGCGCGGCGATTGTCCTGCTGTGTCGCAGCGGCAACCGGTCGGCACAGGCCGCCGAAGCGGCGGCCAAGGCGGGTTTTACCCATGTGTTCAACGTCACCGAAGGCTTTGAAGGCGACCTGGACGAAGCCGGCCGGCGCGGGCGCCGTAATGGCTGGCGTTTTCATGACTTACCGTGGGTGCAGGATTAGAGCCTGTTCCCGACGCCCCCAACGAATAACGAAGAGAGAATTGGCGTGACCGTATTTCATGTGTCGGAAATCGTCGATGCGCTGCAAGGCGTGCGTCAGCAATGGCGGGAATTGCAGCGCCGCGCCCTGGAGCCGGGCGGGCGCGACCTGCCCGCGCGCGAAGCGCTGGCCGAGGTCGTCGAAACGCTCAAGGGCGTGCTGTTCCCGATGCGGCTCGGGCCGCCCGACCTGCGCCAGGAAAGCGAAAACTTCTACGTCGGCCATGCGCTCGACGCCGCGCTGCACGCACTGCTGGCGCAGGCGAGGCTCGAACTGCGCTACAAGGCGCGCCACGCCGAAGCCGATCACGGCGAAATCGATGCACGCGCATTGGCTGCCGTGCGTGCGTTCTCGCAGCGCCTGCCAGTCATCCGTGGATTGCTCGACAGCGATGTGCTCGCGGCGTTCAACGGCGATCCGGCCGCGGGCAGCGTCGACGAGGTGCTGCTCTGCTATCCGGGCGTGCTGGCGATGATTCACCACCGGCTCGCGCACGAACTCTACCGGCTCGGTTTGCCGCTGCTCGCGCGCATCATTTCAGAACTGGCGCATGCGGCCACCGGCATCGACATTCATCCGGGCGCGCAGATCGGCAGTGCGTTCTTCATCGATCACGGCACGGGCGTCGTGATCGGCGAAACCGCGATCATTGGCGAGCGCGTGCGTGTGTACCAGGCCGTGACGCTCGGCGCAAAACGCTTTCCCCGCGACGCGGCCGGCAATCTCGAGAAAGGGCTGCCACGTCATCCCATTGTCGAGGACGAGGTCGTCATTTATGCGGGCGCGACGATTCTCGGGCGTGTCACGCTCGGGCGCGGCGCGGTGATTGGCGGCAATGTCTGGCTGACCGAAAGCGTGCCGGCGGGGGCGCATATCACCCAGGCGATTTCCCGGCACGAAGTGCGCGCGCCGGCGCATGAACGCCCCGGCACCGCCGCGCCGGATGCCATCGCAACGGGCGCGGCATAATGAGCGCCATCGTCCATGACTTCGGCGCCACGGTGCGCCGCCTGCGCGAGGCGCAGGCCTGGTCGCAGGAGCGGCTCGCCGAACATGCGGGACTCAACCGCACCTACGTCGGCGAAATCGAGCGCGGCACGGCCATCGCTTCGATCGTCACCGTCGAAAAGCTTGCATTGGCTTTCGGCTTGGGTATCGCGGAGCTGCTTGCGGGTGGGGCCGCGGGCGCGCCGACCGCGATCTCGCTTCCCGGCAGCCCGTTGTCGCCCTGAGGCTTCCCGCACGCTGCCGTCTATAGCCGGTTGATCCGGCTCCATTGGCTCCTCATAATCAGCCGTCTTCATAAGCAAAGCAGTTTTCGTTATAAGTCACCGGAGCCCTCGTTCATGTCCTCGATTCAGAGCGGCCAGACCGCGCTTGGCGATAACGCCGCGCGGCAACTGGCGAATGCCACCAAAACCGTCCCGCAGCTTTCCACGATCACGCCGCGCTGGCTTACGCACCTGCTGCAATGGGTGCCGGTCGAAGCCGGTATTTATCGTCTGAACCGCGTTAAGGACCCCGAAGCAGTGCGTGCCGCCTGCACGGCGCGCGAGGACGAAGGCACGCTGCCCACGACATTTGTGCCTTACGAAGAGCAGCCGCGCGAGTACTTCCTCAACGCGGTGAGCACGGTGCTCGACGTACACACGCGGATTTCCGACCTCTACAGCAGCCCGCACGACCAGATCAAGGAGCAACTGCGCCTCACGATCGAAACGATCAAGGAGTTGCAGGAAAGCCAGCTCATCAACAATCCCGACTACGGCCTGCTGGCGAACGTCGAGGAAGACCAGCGCATTTTCCCGCTGACCGGCGCGCCCACGCCCGACGACCTCGACGAACTGCTCACGAAGGTCTGGAAAGAGCCCGCGTTCTTCCTTACCCATCCGCTCGCGATTGCCGCATTCGGCCGCGAATGCACGCGGCGAGGCGTGCCGCCGCCTACGGTCAGCCTGTTCGGTTCGCAGTTCCTCACGTGGCGCGGCGTTCCGCTGATTCCTTCGGACAAGGTGCCGGTTGCCGACGGCAAGACCAAGATCCTGTTGCTGCGCGTGGGCGACAAGCGCCAGGGCGTGGTGGGCCTGTATCAACCGGGCGTGGCGGGCGAGCAGGGACCGGGGCTCTCGGTGCGCTTCATGGGCATCAACAACCAGGCGATCGCGTCGTATCTGATCTCGCTGTACTGCTCGCTGGCGGTGCATTCGCCGGATGCGCTGGCTGTGCTCGATGACGTGGAAATCGGCAAGTACCATGACTACCCTGACACCTACCGCTAACCCAACGGAGATCGCGCATCCGCCGTTGCCGGGCGGACTGCCGGATCCCGCCACGCTTGCGCGGCTCGCCAACGAGTTCTTCAGCACGTTGCCGGGCGGCGCAGGCGCGCCCGGCGTCGCGGCAGGAAGCGGCGCGGTAGGCGGCGTGCCGTCCGCCTTGCCCGCGGCCGCGCCGATACTTGCCTCGGTCAGCAATCCGGCGCCGGCGGGCTCACCGCTCGCGGGTCCGGGCGGCACCGGCACGGGCGTGCCGGGCTTCGCGCCGCCGCAAGGCAAGGCACCGGGCTTGAATCTCGCGCCTTCCGCGCCCACGCACGTGCTTTCGCTCGGCAATCGCGTACCCGCGCTCGCGCCGCACGCGGCGGCGGCGAACGGGCTGCCCGACAACGCGGTGACGGTCGCACCGGCGCTGGAGCCGCGCGCGGGCGGTGCGCTGCTTGGCGTGCCGCAAGCGTACGCCGTGTCCGAGCCGCCCGAGCCCGTGCGAGCCACGACGAGCGAGCGTTCGCCGTTCTACTTCACGGAAACGGCGGGCAACGGCTGGCGCGATACGGCGCGCGATATCGAGGTGCCGGTGCACGGGCTCGCCTCTCCCGAAGCGTTCGGCTTGCCGGGCGACGATGCGCTGCGTGGCCTGCTGACGCTCGATCATCGGGACTACGATGCAAACGGCGGCCCCGCGCGATACTTTCTCGACGAACGGGCAGCGGCGCCAGGCGTGAGCCAGGGGGTGCCGTTGCGCGGCGCGCATCCGCCTTTCGATGTCAATGCGGTGCGCCGCGACTTCCCGATCCTCCAGGAGCGCGTGAACGGTAAGCCGTTGGTGTGGTTCGACAACGCCGCGACGACGCACAAGCCGCAGGCCGTGATCGATCGCCTCGCGTACTTCTACGCGCACGAGAACTCGAACATTCACCGCGCGGCGCACACGCTCGCGGCGAGAGCGACCGACGCGTACGAGCATGCACGCAAGACGGTGCAGCGCTTCATCAATGCATCGTCGCCCGAAGAGATCGTGTTCGTGCGCGGCACGACCGAGGCGATCAACCTGATCGCGAAGACCTGGGGCGTGCAGAACGTGGGCGAGGGCGACGAGATCATCGTCTCGCATCTCGAGCACCACGCGAACATCGTCCCGTGGCAGCAGCTCGCCGCGCTCAAGGGCGCCAGGCTGCGCGTCATTCCGGTCGACGATTCGGGCCAGGTGCTGCTGGACGAGTACCGCAAACTGCTCAACGACCGCACGAAGATCGTCTCGGTCACGCAGGTGTCGAACGCGCTGGGCACGGTCGTGCCCGTGGACGAGATCGTGGAGCTTGCGCATCGCGCGGGCGCGAAGGCGCTGGTCGACGGCGCGCAGTCGATTTCGCACATGCGGGTGGACGTGCAGGCGCTCGATGCGGACTTCTTCGTGTTCTCGGGCCACAAGATCTATGGGCCGACCGGCATCGGCGTGGTGTACGGCAAGCGCGAGGTGCTGGAAAACATGCCGCCATGGCAGGGCGGCGGCAACATGATCCAGGACGTGACGTTCGAGCGGACGGTGTTCCAGCCGCCGCCGTCGCGCTTCGAAGCGGGCACCGGCAATATCGCCGATGCGGTGGGGCTGGGCGCCGCGCTGGACTATGTGAGCCGCGTCGGCATCGAAAACATCGCGCGTTACGAGCACGATCTGCTTGCCTACGCAACGAGCGTGCTCGCGCCGGTGCCGGGCGTGCGCCTCGTGGGCACGGCTCGCGACAAGGCCAGCGTGCTGTCGTTCGTGCTGAAGGGCTACAGCACCGAAGAGGTGGGGCAGGCGCTGAGCCGCGAAGGCATTGCAGTGCGCGCGGGGCACCATTGCGCCCAGCCCATTCTGCGCCGTTTCGGTCTGGAAGCCACCGTGCGGCCCTCGCTCGCGTTCTACAACACGTGCGAAGAGGTCGATGCGCTCGTGTCGGTCGTTCGCGGTCTGGCGCCGCGGCAGTAACACGACCCCGGAGCGGCGTTGCCTGACGCCGCTCCGCTTCCTCTTTTCCTCTCTCCTTTCCGTTTTCCACTTCCGCGCGATATCGATAAGCCCGTTCGTGAGATATCGATCTGCCAATCCGTTATTGGAGCGGCGCGCGCCGGCTTTCTATACTCGGTTTTCCATCAGCACTCGCACGAGGCGAGTGCCATTTTCACCGCGAATAACCGAGAGATAACCGCAAGGAAGCCACCCATGAGCCTGCGCCCACTGCACGATCGCGTGATCGTCAAACGACTCGACCAGGAAACCCGCACCGCTTCGGGCATCGTCATTCCCGATAGCGCCGCCGAAAAGCCCGACCAGGGCGAAGTGCTGGCCGTGGGACCGGGCCGCCGCGACAACGACGGCCGCCGCATTGCGCCGGACCTGAACGCGGGAGACCGCGTGCTGTTCGGCAAATACGCGGGGCAGACCGTGAAGGTCGACGGCAACGAACTCCTCGTGCTGCGCGAAGAAGACATCGTCGCAGTCGTCAATCAATAAGCGAGAACCTGAGAGAGCACGTCATCATGGCAGCCAAAGACATCGTATTCGGCGACATCGCCCGCACCAAACTCATCGAAGGCGTGAACCTGCTCGCCGACGCCGTCAAGGTCACGCTCGGCCCGAAGGGCCGCAACGTCGTGCTCGAACGCAGCTTCGGCGCGCCCGTCGTGACCAAGGACGGCGTTTCGGTCGCCAGGGAAATCGAACTGGCCGACAAGCTCCAGAACATCGGCGCGCAGGTCGTCAAGGAAGTCGCCTCGAAAACGAGCGACGCAGCGGGCGACGGCACCACGACCGCCACCGTGCTTGCGCAGGCGATCGTGCGCGAAGGGCAGAAGTACGTGGCGGCGGGGCTCAACCCGCTCGACCTGAAGCGCGGCATCGACAAGGCGGTGGTGGCCGCCGTTGAAGAACTCAGGAAGATCAGCAAGCCCACCACGACGAGCAAGGAGATTGCGCAGGTCGCGACCATTTCGGCCAACGGCGAGGAGTCGATTGGCCAGCGCATTGCCGAGGCGATCGATCGCGTGGGCAAGGAAGGCGTGATCACGGTGGAAGACGGCAAGTCGCTCGCCGACGAACTCGACGTCGTGGAGGGCTTGCAGTTCGATCGCGGCTATCTCTCGCCGTACTTCATCAACAACCCGGACAAGCAGGTCGCCGAACTCGACAATCCGTTCATCCTCCTGCACGACAAGAAGATCTCGAACATTCGCGACCTGCTGCCGCTGCTCGAACAGGTGGCGAAGGCCGGGCGCCCGCTGCTGCTGATCGCCGAGGATATCGAGGGCGAGGCGCTCGCCACGCTCGTCGTCAACAACATTCGCGGCGTGCTGAAGACGGTGGCCGTGAAGGCGCCGGGTTTCGGCGACCGCCGCAAGGCGCTGCTCGAAGACATCGCGATCCTCACGGGCGGCCAGGTGGTCGCCGAGGAAACGGGCCTCACGCTGGAGAAGGCCACGCTCCAGGAACTGGGCCAGGCCAAGCGCATCGAGGTGGGCAAGGAAAACACCACGGTGATCGACGGCGCGGGCGAAGCCGGCGCCATCGAGGCGCGTGTGAAGCAGATTCGCGTGCAGATCGAGGAAGCGACCTCCGACTACGACCGCGAGAAGCTGCAGGAACGTGTGGCGAAGCTGGCGGGCGGCGTGGCTGTCATCAAGGTGGGCGGCGCCACCGAGATCGAAGTGAAGGAAAAGAAGGACCGCGTGGACGATGCGTTGCATGCCACGCGCGCGGCCGTGGAAGAGGGCATCGTGCCGGGTGGCGGCGTGGCGCTGATCCGCGTGCGTCAGGCGATCCTCGACCTGAAGGGCAAGAACGCCGACCAGACGGCGGGCGTGAAGATCGTGCTGCGTGCACTGGAAGAACCGCTGCGTCAGATCGTGAGCAATGCGGGCGAAGAAGCGAGCGTGGTGGCGGCGAAGGTCGCGGAAGGCACGGGCAACTTCGGTTACGACGCGGCCACGGGCGAATACGGCGATCTGGTCGAAAAGGGCGTGCTCGATCCGACCAAGGTCACGCGCACGGCGCTGCAAAACGCGGCTTCGGTGGCGGGACTCTTGCTCACTACCGATGCCACGGTGCATGAGGCTCCCAAAGCCCAGGCGGCGCAAGCGCCGGTGGGTGGCCCTGGCGGCGCCGATCTCGGCTTCTAGGCCGGTTTTGCCGGGCAACGGGGGAAGGCCGCCCTGGCGTGACGCCAGGCGCGGCTGGCATGTTTCGACAACCGGGCGTCAGCGCGCTCAGGCGGATTGCCAGCGCGCATCGGCGACGACGAGCTTCTTCGGGATCAGCTTGAGTTCGGAGAACGTATCGGCAATTTGCTGCTGGTAGGCGAGCGTGGCCGCGTCGACGGGCTGCACGCCGTAGCTCGCGCGCCTGAGGGCGAGTTCGAGCGTCGACGCGTCGAGGCCGACAAGCGGTGACAGTTGAGCCGCAACGGCCGGAACGTTGTCGCGTGCCCAGGCGTCCACGGCGCCGATTTCCTCCACGACCGCATGCAGGACAGACGCATGCGCGTTCGCGAAGTTACGGCTTGCTATGTAGTACTGTGTATTGCGAACGAGGTTTTCGCCGTTCGCGATCGAACGCACTTTCGCCTGGCGTTCGATTGCCGCGAGGTAGGGATCCCAGATCACCCAGGCGTCCACGCTGCCGCTCGTGAATGCGGCGCGCGCATCGGCGGGAGCGAGATAGACGGGCTGGATATCTTCATACTTGAGGTTGGCTCTCTGCAGCGCCTTGACGAGCAGATAGTGCACGTTCGAGCCTTTGTTGAACGCAACGCGCCTGCCGCGCAGGTCGGCGGGCGTGCGGATCGGCGAATCTTCGTGCACGACAATGGCCTCACCCTGCGGCGCGGGCGGTTCGCTGGCAATGTAGACGAAATCCACGCCGCCGGCCTGCGCAAAGATGGGCGGCGTTTCGCCCACGGTGCCGACATCCACCGCGCCGGCGGCAAGCCCTTCCAGCAACTGCGGGCCACCGGGAAACTCGAGCCATTGCACGGTGAAGCCGAGCGGCGCGAGCCGCTTCTCCAGCGTGTGCTGAGCCTTTAGCACCACAAAGTTGCCGTACTTCTGGAAACCGATGCGCAGGACCCGGCCTTCGTCCGCGCGTGCCGCGCCGCTTTGAAGCGTCAACGCGGCAGCGCTCGTGAGCCCCGTTGCGCCACGCAGCGCGGCGGCCGTCGCGGCCCCCGCTGCGAGCTTCAATAGCTTGCGGCGTGCGCCGTTTGCCGTGTGGTCGTCGTGATGGTCGTAGTTGTCGTTCGACATCGTGCCGTTGCCTGTTTAAAGATGCATGTTGAAACTGCCGCGGGTGCGCGGCGATCCGTCTCTCACCTTAATCTGTTTCAACATCGGCACAACCAAGATATTGTCAGATGCTTATCTGCGCTGGCGCCCTCAGCGGAGTTTGCCGATCCGGAGTATGTTGTGACTTTCGTTTTCCGGCGGCCGAAGCGATGAACCGTAACCGACAGTTGCATCTCGGCGCATTCATGCGCCCCGTCAGCCTGCACACGGGGGCGTGGCGTTACCCCGGTGCGTACCCTGACGCGAATTTCAATTTCGCGCATCTGAAGCGCTTTGCGCAGACGCTCGAGCGTGCGCGTTTCGACGCGTTCTTCATGGCCGACCACCTCGCCGTCCTGAACATGCCGGTCAACGCGCTCAAGCGCAGCCACACGGCCACCTCGTTCGAACCGTTCACCTTGCTCTCGGCGCTTGCCGCCGTGACGGAGAAGATCGGGCTCGTCGCAACGGCTTCGACGACGTTCGACACGCCATATCATGTCGCGCGCCGCTTCGCCTCGCTGGATCATCTGAGCGGCGGCCGCGCCGGGTGGAACCTCGTGACGACTTCCAATCCGGACGCAGCGCTCAATTTCGGCCTCGAGGAACACGTGGAGCACGACGAACGCTATCGCCGCGCCCGCGAATTCTTCGACGTCGTGACTGGCCTCTGGGACAGTTGGGCCGACGATGCATTCCTGCGCGACGTGGAGAGCGGCGAGTATTTCGATCCGGAGAAGCTCCATGTGCTCGCGCACAAGGGTGACTACTATTGCGTGCGCGGGCCGCTCAATATTGCGCGGCCGCCGCAGGGCTGGCCGGTGGTGGTGCAGGCCGGATCGTCGGAGGCCGGGCGGCAACTCGCTGCCGAAACGGCCGAGGCGGTCTTCACCGCGCAGCCGAATCTCGAAGCCGGCAAGCGTTTCTATGCCGACGTGAAGGGGCGCATGGAAAAGCTGGGCCGCGATCCCGATCATCTGAAGATCCTGCCTGGCGCGTTCGTCGTGGTGGGCGACTCGCAGGAAGAGGCGCGCGAGAAGCGCGAACGTCTCGACAGCTTCGTGCACTATGACAGCGGCATTGCCTCGCTATCGATCGCGCTCGGTCACGACGTCTCCGGTTTCGAGCCGGACGGCCCGCTGCCCGAGATTCCGGAGAGCAATGCGAGCCGTACCGCGCGGCAACGCGTGGTGGACTGGGCGCGCGACGAGGGCTTGACGATTCGCCAGCTCGCGCAGCGCGTGGGCGGTTACTCGGGCCTGCAAATGGTCGGCACACCGGATTCGATCGCGGACGAGATGGAGCAATGGCTGGTGGAGGCGGGCAGCGATGGCTTCAACGTGATGTTCCCGTATCTGCCCGCGGGCCTCGATGACTTCGTGGAGAAAGTCGTGCCCGAGTTGCAGCGGCGCGGCATTTTCCGTCGCGAGTACGAGGGCAATACGCTACGCGAGCATCTCGGCCTGCCGAAACCGGAGAACCGGTTTTTTACGGTCAGCCAATATGCCGGTTAGCAGCGGCGCGAATATTGTTGGATCGATTCGTTCGTGGCGGCAGTGGCCGCCGCGCACGACAATCCCCGTGTGCCCTCAATTCGATCACGGAGCGTCGATCTACCATGACTCGAGACCTGCTGCTGTTGCTGGAACCTGGCTTCACTGACCCCGCGCGTCCCGGCGAGCGTTTCATCTGTCCGGACGGCGCGCCGATAGAAGGACTGCTCGCGTCCGAGCCCGAGCGCGTCGCGCGGCTCGATGTGAAACGCCTGCCGTTTGCGCGCCCGCGGGCGGCCGTGATCGACGTGCTCGACGAGGCGCATCAGGGGTTGCCCGTGCTCGTGCTGGGCGACGAGCATCCGGTACCCGAGGGCGTACAGACGCTGAACGGCCGTCACTTCGTAACCGACACGAAACGCATTCTCGCGCTGCTTGCCGATCGGCACGGTTTTCCCAGGGTGCATTGAGCGGATACGATCAGGCGGCGTCGGGCGACGCCGCCTGCGTGAGCTCAGAGCGGCGGAAGGGCCTGGGTAAGCGTAGAGACGAAGCGAGCCGTGCGCGCATCGCGCGGCCGCGCGAAGAGTTCATGCGACGGGCCGGCTTCGACGATCGCACCCTCCTTGAGAAAGACTGCGTCGTGCGCGACGGAAGCCGCGAGCCGCAAATCATGCGTCGCCATCAGCATGGTCGTGCCCTCCTGCGCGAGCTGCCTCAGCACGTCGACCACTTCCGCGGAGAGTTCGGGGTCGAGCGCCGAAGTCGGCTCGTCGCAGAGCAGCACCTGGGGCGAGGGCGCGAGTGCGCGCGCGATCGCCACGCGTTGCTGCTGGCCGCCCGAAAGCGTGGAGGGCCATGCGTCCGCCTTCTGGGCAATTCCCACTTTCGCAAGCAACGCGGCGGCGCGCTCGCGGGCTCGCTCCTTCTCCCATTTGAGGACCGTGACGAGACCTTCCATCACATTCTCGATCACGCTCAGGTGCGGGAACAACTGGAAGTTCTGGAACACCATGCCGGTATGCCGACGCACCGAGGCGATTTCCGCGTGGGAGAGCCGCCGGCCGCGGCTGAATTCGAGGCGGGCATCGCCCACGCTCAACGTGCCGGAGTCTGGCATTTCGAGCAGATTGATGCAGCGTAGCAGCGTGCTCTTGCCGCTGCCGGACGGCCCGATCAGCGCCGTGACGCTGCCGGCCTTGAGCGTGAGGTCGATGGCCGCGAGCACCTCGTGGTCGCCGAACGACTTGTGGAGTGTCTCGATGTGGATCATCAGCGCCCTGCCTGGAACAGGGCATGGCGGCCATAGCGCGCTTCGAGACGCCCTTGCGCCTGCGAGAGCACGGAGCTGAACAGGAGATAGATCAGTGCGGCCTCGGTATAAAGAATGAGGGGTTCGTAAGTCACGGCGGCGATGCGTTGTGCAGCCTGAAAGATTTCCGGCACGGTCAGCACGGCCGCGAGGGACGTGTCCTTCACGAGCGAGATGAACGAGTTCGAGAGCGCGGGCAACGCTACGCGAATCGCTTGCGGCAGGATGGCGCGGCGCAGCGCCTGCGCGCGCGTCATGTTCATCGAATAGGCGGCTTCCCACTGGCCGCGCGGAATCGATTCGATCACGCCACGAATGACTTCCGCGTTATAAGCGCCCACATTGAGTGAAAAGCCGATGATGGCCGCCGTCAACGGATCGAGCACGATGCCCACGTTGGGCAGCCCGTAGAAGATGACGAACAGCTGCACGAGCAGTGGCGAGCCGCGAAAGAGCCAGATATAGAAACGCACGGCCGCGACCGCCCAGCGTTGCCCGAAGAGGCGGATGAGCGCCGCGCAGAACGCGAGCGCCATGCCGATCGCGAACGAAGCCAGCGTGAGCGGGACGGTAAAGACCAGTCCCGCGTAGAGCAGTGGCCACAACGATCGCGCCATCAAATGCAGCCATGCCGGCATTGTTCAGTCCGCCTTATTGCGAAACGTCTTTGCCGAAATACTTCTGCGAGATCTTCGCGTAGGTCCCGTCGGCCTTGATATCGGCGAGCGCCTTGTCGACGGCCGCGACCAGGTCCGGGTTGCCCTTGCGCAGCAGCACGCCCGACTGGTCGTCAGCGGAAGACGCGTCGATGGCGGCGATCTTGAGTTTCGCGTCCGGCTTGTGCTTCTGGAAGTCGAGGAACGAAAGCGCGTCGTTGACGGTGGCGTCCACGCGGCCCGATGTCAGCAGATCGATCGATTCGTTGAAACCTTGAACCGGCACGACGTCGGCACCATGCGACGCGGCGAGCTTGCCGAAGTTGCTGGTCAGCGTATTGGCCGACTTCTTGCCCTTCAGGTCGTCGAAGGAATGGATGGTCGTGTTCTCCGAGCGCACGATCAGCACGGCGTGCGTCGAGATATACGGCTTCGAAAAATCGTACTTGGCCTTGCGTGCGTCGGTGATCGAAACCTCGTTGATCACGGCGTCGTAGCGATTGACGTCCAGGCCCGCGATCAGGCCATCCCATTTGCCTTCGACGAACTGCGGCTTCACGCCAAGCCGTTGTGCGATGGCCGTGGCGATATCGACGTCGAAGCCGGTCAGCTTGCCGGTTTCGTCATGGTAGGTGAACGGCGCGTAAGTGCCTTCGGTGCCGACACGGAACACACCGGACGACTTGACCTGCGCGAGTTCGTCTGCAGCGAGGGCCGGCGCCGCGGCGACGACCGACAGCAGAGCGGCGAAAAGAGCGGAGCGGATGGCTTTCATGATTGAAATGTTCGTAATGAGAGTTTCGTTGACGGCATCAGTGAGTCGACGGATTCTACTGTCGGCGTGTCTGCCTGCAAACCAGACACATTCGCTATGCATATGCGCTGGTGGAATATAACGACGGATGTGCTGCATCCACGGACGCGCCTTCCTGTTTTTGGGTTGCTTATGTTTATTCACGCAGCCGGGGCGGGAACCACTTCGCCCGTCTCAACGGCCGATTCGCGCTTCACTCGCTCGATGTCGCGATAGCGTGCCGCCGGATGCTCGTCGGGCAATCGCGCACCGCCGCCGAAGAGCTTTTCGCGCAAGGTGCCCGGCGCGTAGTCGCGCGGGTACACGCCGCGGCGCTGCAGCTCGGGCACGAGGTACTCGACGACATGCTCGAAGGTCTCATGCGCGAGCGCGTACGCCAGATTGAATCCGTCCACGCCGGTTTCTTCGACCCACTCCTGGAGGATGTCGGCAATCGTCGTGGGGGAGCCGACGAATACCGGTCCCATTCCGCCTACGCCGCCCCACTTCGCCAGCGCTTCGATGGTCCAGGTCGTGTCGCCGCCCGAGAGATGTTCGACGGCCGAATGGATCGCATTCGTTTGCACACGCTTGACTGTGTCGGTGGGCAGGTACTGCCCGAAGTCGATGCCGGTCCAGCCCGACATGAACACGAGCGAGCCGTCGTAGGAGACGTGGCGCTGATACTCCTCGAAGCGCGCCTGTGCTTTGGCATCGGTCTCGTCGACGATCACGGTGACGAGGTTGTAGATCAGCAGCCTGTTCCCATCGCGCCCGGCGAGCGCCGCCTGGCGGCGCACGTCCGCCACATAGTCGCGCAGCAGGTTTTTCGTGAGTGCCGCGACGAACACACATTCGGCATGCTGCGCCGCGAACGTCTTGCCGGGGCCCGATGCGCCGGCCTGAAACAGCACCGGTGTGCGCTGCGGAGAGGGCTCGCAAAGATGATAGCCTGGTACTTCGAAGTATTTTCCCTTGTGGCCGATTTCGTGCACTTTCTCCGGGTGCGTGAACACGCGCCGGTCCCGGTCGCGCACCACGGCGCCGTCTTCCCAACTGCCCTCGAACAGCTTGTAGAGCACCTCGACGTATTCCGTCGCGACCTCGTAGCGGTTGTTGTGGTCGCGCAGACCGCCTTGCCCGATATTCTTCGCGCCGCTCTCGAGATACGACGTCACGATGTTCCACGCGAGGCGCCCCTTCGTATGATGGTCGGCTGTGGACAGACGCCGCGCGAACGTGTAGGGGTGCTCGAAGCTCGTGGAGGCCGTGATGCCAATACCTAGATGCGACGTCACCATCGCGATGGGCGCGGCGAGTTGCAGGGGGTCGTTGACCGGAATCTGCGCGGCCTGATGAAGCGCGTGATAGTTACTTCCTTTGTAGACGTCGTAGTAGCCGATTACATCTGCGATGAAGATCGCGTCGAAGACCCCACGCTCGAGTATCTTCGCGAGGTCGGTCCAGTAATCGAGATCCTTGTACTGCCACGAGCGATCGCGCGGGTGGGTCCAGAGGCCTGGCGACTGGTGGCCCACGCAGTTCATCTCGAACGCGTTCAGGTGGATAGTTTTGCTCATGATGTTCAATTGCTCCCGCGTTCCTGTCCGTTGCCGATTTGCCAGAGAAAGGGCGGCTCGGTGCCGTTGATGGTCCAGTCACCCACGATCTTCGCCTTGTAGACGAGCGGATTGTGCGACGACACCGCGCGTGCATTGCGCCAATGGCGGTCGAGCGCGTGGCCGGCGCGGATGGCAGACGCGCCGAGCGCATCGAACAGATGCGTCGCCGCGCGCAGCGCGAATTCGGAGGCGACGATCTGGGCCTGTGCCGAAGCGATTTCGGCTTCCACGTTTGCCGCGCGCTCGGCCTCGTCGTCACCTTCGAAGCGCGCCTCGTAAGCGCGCTGTGCGGCGTCTCCGGTCTGCAGCGCGACGGCCTTTGCACCATAGGCCCATGAGGCGATCTCGCCGATCACCTGCTGGATCTGCGCGTCGTCACTCACGCGCGGCGCGTTGCCGTGGCTGTAGATACGCTTGCGGCTGCGCACGAGGGTGGCGGCATCGCGCCTCGCTGCCTCGGCAATTCCTGCGAGCGTGGCGACGTGAAAGAGCTGATAGAACGCGGTCTGATATTTGAAGCGGCGGCTGAAGTCGATGATGTTGCGGCCCTCGACCGCGGCGTCGCGAAAGAGCGTGGTACCGCTGCCCGTGGTCGTCTGGCCGAAGCCGTCCCAATCGTCTTCGCGAAGCACGCCGGGCTGGTCCGTCGCCACGGCCACGATCACGTCGCTGCCGTCCTCTTCGCGCTGCGCGAACACGTCGATCCAGTCCGCGTAGAGGCTGCCGGTGCTGTAGTACTTCGAACCGTTGAGCACGAAGCCGCCGTCGCGGCGCGCGACCTTCGTGTTGATCTGGCCGAGCGCGACGTCGCCAGCCTCGGTCCATGCATTGCCGACGAGCTGGCCGCTCACGAAGCGATCGAACCATGCGCGCTGGTCCGCGCCGGCAGGCACGTTCAGCCAGTCCTCGACGAAGGCGAAGTGCCCGCGCAGCGCCTGCGGCAGGTTCGAGTCCGCGGCGGCAAGCTCGATGAGCAGTTGCGCCAACTGCGCGATCGAAGCACCCGCGCCACCGTCACGCACCGGAATGCGCACGGCGCCGAAGCCCGCTTGCCTGAGCGCGGCAATCGCGTCATGCGGCAGCGTGCGCGAGCGCTCGCGTTCGGCGGCTTCGCGGCCGATCTCCGTGAAGATCGGGCGGAAGCGGGCGGCGAGGGTTTCGTAGTCGGCGCCTTGCGAGAGCGCGTCATGGGATCGGGAGACATTCATGCGTTCTTTCTCGGTTGGGGGTGGAGAGACTGCGCACCACGCAGCGAAGAAGAAAAGTATAGAAACCCGCGCGCTGCGGCTCCAATAACTGATTGATGAATCGATATCGGCTTGCCCGATTTGCTTCTGCGCGTTCTTTGCAATGTCGTCGAATTGGCTGTTGCGACAGCGGATACGCCCTGTTCCTGTCAGGCCGCTTTCTGTAGGGTGCCTTATCAAATGCAGACGCATGAATATGAGCATCGCTTCGTTGGGCTCTCTCCCATGCCTCGCTACGATGGGCAGCACTGTCCGCTAGCGATCTCCAACCGGCTAACCCCAGCGATGTCCGCTCCGATTCTGACTGCCCACTCGATCACGAAGCGTTTTGGCGCGACGCTCGCGCTGTCGCGGCTGAACTTTTCCATCCACGCCGGCGAGGTCGTTGCGCTGATGGGCGCGAACGGCGCCGGGAAATCGACGTTCGTCAAGATCCTGAGCGGCGTGAATTCGCAGGACGAAGGCGGGCTCACGCTCGGCGAACACGCCTATGCGCCGGGTTCGCCCCAGGCGGCGAAGCGTCTGGGCGTGGCGACCGTGCATCAGAGCATTGCCGACGCCGTGGTGCCCGCGCTGTCCATTGCCGACAATCTTCTGCTCGACGAACTTTGCGGCGGCGGAGCGCGCTGGTGGACGCCGCGCGCTTCCCGCTACACCCGTGCAGCCGCGCTGGCCGCGCGCGTGGGGCTCGAAGCCGACCTCACGGCACCGCTCGGTTCGCTTTCTCTCGCCGGCCAGCAGCGCGTGGTGATCGCGCGGGCGCTGGCTACGCGCCCGCGGCTGCTGATTCTCGACGAGCCTACGGCCAGCCTTTCCGCGAGCGAGGCCGCACGGCTCCATGCGCTAGTGGATGACTTGCGCGCGGAGGGCGTGGCGGTGCTGCTCGTCTCGCATCGGCTTGGCGACCTGCGAAGACTGGCTTCGCGGGTGGCCGTGCTCCGTGACGGCCGCATCGTGGCCGAACAGAGCGCGCCCATCGATTTCGACGCGGCGCTGGAGGCGATGATCGGCCGCGCACTGCCGCAGGCGCGAGTCTTGCCACGCACGGGCGAGGCGGGCGCGGAACCCGCATTGCGGCTGCGCGGCTTGCGCCTCACGGCGCATGGCGACGCGTTCGATCTCGACGTGCAGCAAGGCGAGATCGTCGCGGTTGTCGGCCCGGTCGGCGCGGGGAAGTCGAGGCTTGCCCAGGTGATATTCGGCGCGTTGCGCGCGACCGCGGGCGAGATGCGCCTTTACGGCAGCGCCTGGGCCCCGCGCTCGCCAACCGACGCGATCCGCGCGGGCGTATTTCTCGCCGGCGAAGACCGGTGGCGCACGTCACTCTTTCCCGACACCGTTGCGTTCGCATCGATCGCCGGCACGATCAGTTTTCCGTTTCTGTCCCGCTGGCAGCGCGGCGTGGGCCTGCCTCGCGATCGCGAAGCCGCGCAGGCGCAAGACGCCATCGAGACATTCGGCATTCGCTGCTCGGGTCCGGACGACCGCGTCGCGCGGCTTTCGGGCGGCAATCAGCAGAAGGTGCTGCTCGCGCGCTGGCACGCCGAGCCGGCCCGGCTGCTGCTGCTCGACGAGCCGTTCCAGGGCGTCGATGCGGGCGCACGGGCCGATATCGCCGCCGCGTTGCGCGAGCGCGCCGCTACGCGCGCGACGCTCGTTTTCGTCAGCGACCTCGAAGAGGCGCATGAAGTCGCCGACCGCATCGTCCTGTTCGACCGCGGCACAGTCGAACGCGTAGCCGTAGCGGAATCCCTCTTATCAGCCCACTCATGAGATCCATCACCCCCACGGCAGCATCGGACGAGTCTTCCGCGCGCGACACGACCCGGCAGCGCCGGCACAGCCTCTTCGTCGCGCTCGAGCGCGGCGGGCTGCTGCTCGTGCTCGTCGCTCTTGGCGTCATCTTCACGGTTCGCGAACCCGCGTTTCTGAACGTCGCGAACCTGTTCAGCATCTTGCAGGCCGTCTCGATCGTGGCGTTGCTCGGCATCGGTGTAACGGTCACGCTCGCCGCGGGCGGCTTCGATCTTTCCGTGGGCAGTGTCGCCGCCTCGGCGCAGATGGCCGCTAGCTATGTGCTCGTGGTGTGGCACGGCAACGGCTGGGAAGCCGTGCTCGCGTGTCTCGCGCTGGGTGTGGCGGCGGGGCTCTTCAACGGGTTGCTGATCACGCGCCTGCATGTCCCGGACCAGCTCGCGACACTCGGCACGCTCTTCCTGCTTGCAGGCCTGCAACTGATTCCCACCGGCGGCCGCTCGCTTGCGAGCGGCACGATCCTGCCCGACGGCACCGAAGCGAGCGGCACGTTCCCCGATGCGTTCCTCGCGCTAGGCCGCGCACGCCTCCTCGATGTGGTGCCGGTGCCTGTCATCGTGCTGCTCGTGCTGACCGCGCTCGTCTCATTTGTCATGGGCTCCACGCGCTGGGGCCGGGTGGTCTATGCGATCGGCGGCAACGAGACGGCGGCCCGGCTAGCCGGTGCGCCAACGGCCCGCTACCGGCTCGCGGCTTATGTCGCTTCCGCGACGATCGCCTCGCTCGGCGGGCTGCTCATCGCCGCGCGCGTGGGGCGAGGCGACGTGAGCGCGGGGCATTCGTTGCTGCTCGATGCGGTGGCGGCAGCGCTGGTTGGCTATGCGGTATGGGGCGCGAAGCGGCCCAATGTGCCGGGCACGGTGATCGGCGCGGTGTTCGTCGGCGTGCTGCTCAACGGGCTCACGATGCTCAACGCCCCGTATTACCTCCAGGACTTCATCAAGGGCGCATTGCTGGTCGTGGCGCTGGCGTTCACGTTCAGCATCGGGCGCCGGGCGGAAGGACGCAACTGAAGCCGGCAGACGCCCGGCAATTTCGTGGTTAGCGAGTTACACAATCTGATCGAGCGGAGCAAATCATGGCAGAGACACTGGCAGGCAGCGAGACACTGGGCGCCGCTCCCGTAACGGAGGCCGCGCATGTGATTGCTACGGAAAACGAAGCGATCGCTGTCGCAACGGAGCTGGCCGCGCGGCTGGCCGTTGGCGCGGCGCAGCGCGACAGCGAGCGGCGCCTGCCGCACGAGGAGATCGAGTGGTTTTCGCGCTCGGGGCTGTGGGGCATTACGGTGCCCAAAGCGTATGGCGGCGCTGGCGTGTCTAACGTCACGCTCACGGAGGTCGTCAAGATCATTGCGGCTGCGGACCCGTCGCTCGGGCAACTGCCGCAGAATCACTTCGGCCTCGTCGATGTGATCGCCCTGACGGGCACCGAGGAGCAAAAGCGCGAGCTGTTCGGCGAAGTCATCGCCGGCAAGCGCTTTGGCAACGGCTTCTCGGAAAAGGGCACGAAACACGTGCTCGACCTGAAGACGCGCGTGCGCCGCGACGGCGATCACTACGTCGTGGACGGCACCAAGTTCTATTCGACGGGCGCCCTGTTCGCGCATTACGTTCCCGTGCTCGGGCTCGACGAGGACCGCAGGGGCTGGCTCGCCTATATTCCGCGCGGCACGCCAGGGCTCAGCGTGGTCGACGATTGGTCCGGTTTCGGCCAGCGCACCACCGCGAGCGGCACCGTGACGCTAGAGAACGTGCGCGTGCCGGCAAGGCTCGTGTTGCCCGCGCATCGCGTGTCGGAGCAGCCCACGCTCAACGGTCCGCTCTCGCAGATCATCCAGGCCGCCATCGACGCAGGCATTGCCCGCGCGGCGATCGAAGACACGCTCGCGTTCGTGCGCTCTCGCTCGCGGCCGTGGGTCGATAGCGGCGTCGAGCGTGCAAGCGACGACCCCCTGACGATCCGCGAGGTCGGCAATCTGCATATCCAGCTGCATGCCGCCGAGGCCTTGCTCGAGCGTGCGGCGCGTGTACTCGACGAACTCGCCGCAAAGGGCGAGACGACGGAGGACGACGTGGCGCGCGCCTCGGTCGCCGTGGGCGAGGCGAAGGTGCTCACGACACAAGTCGCGCTGCTGGCCGGCGAGAAGCTGTTCGAACTGGCCGGCACGCAGTCGACGCTGGACGTGCACAACCTTGACCGCCACTGGCGCAACGCACGAACGCACACGCTGCACGATCCGGTGCGCTGGAAGTATCACCTTGTTGGCAATTACTACCTCAACGGCGTCAAGCCGGCACGTCACGCCTGGAACTGACCCCATCGCACAAACGGGAACGTCATGAAGACATCGATTCAACGGCTCATTCGCAACAGCGCGCTGGCGCTCTGCACGGCGGGCCTGTTCGGCACGCTCACGGCGCAGGCGGCCACCCTGGCGGGCGCCCCGGCGCCGTTCGACAAAGGCGGCGTCAAGATCGCGCTCGTCAATTATCTTTCGGAGGGCGACTTCTTCCAGGCCTACGAGGCGGGCGCGCAGAAGCAGGCGAAGGCGCTCGGCATCGACCTGCGCATTTACGAAGGGCGCCAGGACGCGGCCGAGCAGCGCGACCAGATCCAGCAGGCGATCAATCTGGGCGTGTCGGCGATCATCGTCAACCACGGCTTGCCCGAGTCGCTCAAGGACGTCGTGCAGCAGGCGCTCGACAAGGGCATCAAGGTCGTCGCTTTCGACGTCAATCTGGCGAACCCCAGGGTCCCGCAAATCGAGCAGAGCGACAGCGACCTCGCTTCGCTGCTGCTCGCTCAGGCCGTCAAGGACAATGGCAACGCGTTTTCCGCGGGCTACGTGTACGTAGCGGGCTTTGCGCCGCTCGACCGGCGCGACGCCGTCTGGCAGACGTTCAAGCACGAGCATCCCGGCATCCAGGAAAAGGCGCGCTGGGGCACCGTGGACAATCCGATTGCGCAGTCGGTTGCCAATCAGGCGGCTGCCGCCTACCGCGCGCATCCGGATATTCGCGTGGTCATTGCCCCCTATGACGAATTTGCGCGCGGCGCCAATCTCGCGGCGAATGAATCGAACGTGGCGAGCAAGGTGCGGATCTACAGCGCGGACATCTCGACTGCCGACATCGAGGCGATTCGCGCGCCGAACAGCGCATGGGTCGCCACCGCGGCGACCAACCCCGCCGTGGTGGGCGCCGTGTCGGTGCGCGCCGCGGCGCTCGACGTGGCCGGGCAGCCGCTCGACCATCACATCCTCGTGAAGCCCACGCTCGTCACGCGCGACGATCTTGTCAAGAACGATATCCACACCATCGCGGAACTGGGGGCAAAATTCCCGGCATTCCGGGCCAGCGACGCGGCGACGGCGAACTGGATTCCCGTCGATCAGTAACCCTGATGGCGGCGCGGGCTGAGCACCCGGCGAGTTGCGCCGGGTTCCATTCCCTTCACTCCGCTGCTTTCGAGTCAATGCGTCGCGCGGGAATATTCGCGCCGACGAACCGCGCAATGACCCGCGCCACATCGGCGGGCGCTTCGAGCGGCGACAAGTGTCCCGTTCCGGGCAGGATGTGCAACGCCGCGTGCGGGATGCGCGGCAGCAGTTCCGCCTGCAGCGTCGCCACGCCATCGACCTGGTCGAGTTCTCCTGAAATGACGATGGTCGGCACGTTGACGGATGCCACCGCCTCGGTGATGTCTTCGCGCATGGCTACGTTCGGCCAGGCCGCCTTGGCCTGCGGCGCGGCCTTCAGGCTGTCCTCGATGACTTGCTCGCGGCGGGTGGCGTCGAGCGATTTCGCGGTCAGCACGTGGTCGATGACGTATTCGACCGATGCGCGCGATTGATACGCGCCGGTCAACGTCGCGCGCTGCTCGTCCGACAGGACCATCGGCGACGGCGGCGAAGGCGCCACGAGCACGAGACCTTCGAGCCCGCCCGGCCGGCGCGATGCGATCAGTTGCGCGACCTTGCCGCCCATTGAATGCCCGACAAGCACGTAGCGCTGCAGGCCCAGCGCCTCGATGACACCCTCGGCATCTGCGGCGAGATCGGCGATGCGGTAGCCGTCAGCCGGCGCCTCGGAATCGCCCCAGCCGCGGTGATCGGTGGCTACGATCCGATACCGGTCGGACAGTTCGCTCGCTACATCGTCCCATGTGCGCGACGAGCCGCCGTAGTAGTGCAGGCACACCAGCGCCAGCTCGCCGTTGCCTTGCTCCTTGACGTGAATCCGTGTGCCGTTCGACTTGATTTCCATTGCCAGGCTCCTTCCCGATTGGGTGATGGATGCATGGTAGATTCAATCCTTGGGTTCGATAATTGCCGTTGCAGTATTGTCAGTCGATAATCGGAATATCGAATTTGAGGAACCAATGGACCGACTGACGAGCCTTGGCGTCTTTGTCGCCGCCGTAGAGGAGGGTAGCCTCGCCGCGGCGGCGCGGCGCTTCGGGCTGTCGGCCGCGATGGCCGGCAAGCACGTGAGCGCAATCGAGGCCGAACTGAATGCGCGGCTGCTTCAGCGAACGACCCGGCGCCTGAGCCTGACCGATGTCGGCCGCACCTACTACGATCGCTGCAAGCGGATTCTCGAAGCGTTCGACGAAGCGAATCGGGAGGCAAGCGATTCGCAGGGCACGGCGCGCGGCGTGCTGCGCGTCGCCGCGCCGGTGACGTTCGGCGCGATGCATCTGGGTGGAGTCGTCGCGCGCTATCTGGAGGATCATGCGGACGTGAATGTGGAGGTGCTGCTGGGGGACCGCTACGTGGATCTCATCGATGCGGGCGTCGATGTCGCGATCCGGATCGGACGGCTGCAGGAACCGGGACTCGTAACGCGCCGGCTCGCAGCGTGCCGGATGGTCGTGTGTGCGTCGCCCGCGTATCTCGAGCGCCATGGCACGCCGCGCACTCCCGACGAGTTGCGGCGCGTGCAGCGCCTCGCCTTCAGCGAGGCGGTGTCGGTGGGCGACTGGACGTTGCTCGATGCGCGCCACCGCGCACACGTCATCGACGGGCCGTGCCGGCTGGCGGCCAACAATACGCAGATGCTGCTCGGCGCGGCGCTGGCGGGTGCCGGCATCGCCTATGGTCCGACCTTCGTGTTCGGCGAGCACCTCAGGCGCGGCGAACTGGTGGCGCTGCTGCCGGACTATCGCGCGACGGAACTGGCGATTCAGGCGGTGTATCCGGGCGTGCGGCGCATACCGCTCAAGGTGCGCCGGTTCGTCGATTACCTCGCCGAGACGTTTGGCGACGAACCGCCGTGGGATCGCAAGGCGGAGCCTTAGGCGAGCAGTATCGAATGGCATGTGCCGGCCGCGGTTGAATGGAGTTGTCGCCTGGCCGACAATCTTTCGGGGAGTTCGCACGCATCATGAGGACTCTCTGGAGTTCACCAAACCAACCAAGGAGCGTCGACATGGCTTCACCCTGTGTCAATGTCAAGAACGACGTGTCACCCGCCGAATGGGAGGCGCGCGTCAATCTGGCAGCTGCTTATCGCCTCACAGCGTTGTTCGGCTGGGACGATCTGGTGTTTACCCACATCTCGGCGCGCGTGCCCGGCCCGGAGCATCATTTCCTGATCAACCCGTACGGCATGATGTTCGAGGAAATCACGGCGTCCTCGCTGGTGAAGATCGACCTCGATGGCCGCAAGGTGAGCGAGTCGCCGTACGACATCAATCCCGCTGGCTTCACGATCCATAGCGCCGTGCATGCGGCGCGTGACGACGCGCATTGCGTGATGCACACGCATTCGATCAACGGCGTGGCCGTGTCGGCCCAGGAGGCGGGACTGTTGCCGCTCTCGCAGCAGTCGCTCGGGGTGTTGGCGTCGCTCGGGTACCACGACTATGAAGGCCTTGCGCTGAACGAAGCCGAAAAGCCGCGTCTGGTTCGAGACCTCGGCGACAAAATGTATCTGATGTTGCGTAACCACGGGCTGCTGACCGTCGGAAGCACGCCGGCGGACGCCTTTGTCGCGATGTACTTCTTCGAGGCGGCCTGCATGATCCAGGTGCGCGCGCAGTCGGGCGGCGCGAAGCTCACGCCAATCGCGCAGCCCATTCTCGACGGCTTCAGGCAGCAGATCGTGGCAGTGACGCGGGGCGTCATGCCAGGGGCGCTCGTCTGGCCCGGTCTGCTGCGCCGGCTCGATCGAGCCTATCCGGGGTATGCGGACTGACGTTCGAGGCGACGCGATGCCCGATCACGCCCTCGATTGACGGCATTGCGATGGGCCGGTTAGGCTCGGGACCATGCGCCCATCCAAAGTCGATCTGAATCTCTTCGTCGTGTTCGAGGCCGTCTATCGAACGCGCAACCTTACGCGTGCGGCGGAGTTGCTCTTCATCACGCAGCCCGCCGTGAGCAACGCGCTGGCGCGCATGCGCAAGGCATTCGACGATCCGCTGTTCGTGAGCACGCCGGCGGGCATGATGCCCACGCCCGTTTCCGAAAACATCATCGGGCGCGTGCGCGAGGCACTGCAGTTGCTCGATTCGAGCACCCATGCCGGTGAACGCTTCGATCCGGCCTCGTCGCAGCGAACCTTCCGGCTCAGCATGAACGATCTGACCGAGACCATGCTGCTTCCTGCGCTGGAAGAGGTGTTGCAGCGTCTTGCGCCCGGCATCCGCATCGAGAGCTACTTCACGACGCGCCGCGATGTGCCGGAAGCGCTGGCGAGCGGCGCGGTCCACCTGGCGATCGACGCGCCGCTCATCGACGATCCGTACCTGGAGCAGGAACCGATGGGCCGCGACCGTTACGCGTGCATGCTGCGCCAGGGCCATCCGTTCGCGAAGAAGAAGCTCACGATCGACGACTACCTGCGCTTCGGCCATATCCATGTGTCCAGCCGCCGGCAGGGACCTGGTCTCGTCGACACCGAACTCAACAAGCTGGGACTTCGGCGCACCATCCAGACCCGCGTTCAGCATTATCTCGTCGCGCCCCTTATCGCGATGCGCACCGATCTCGTCCTGACTGCGCCGCTCATGTTGCTCAAGCGCTATGACGCACGCATACTGGCGCTGCCGTTCGATCTCCCCGATCTCGAGACGCATGGCTACTGGCACCGCAGCGTCACGACCGATCCGGCCCATCGCTGGCTGCGCGAGCAGATTGGCCGTCTCATGCGCAAGCAGCGTCCATAGGTGTCACGAATCGTTATGGCGCGGTATCACCAGAATAAATTTCCTGAATAGCCAGTGTCCCGGTATCGTTTGCGTCATGTCTAGACGAGGTTGGCATGGCGGAACTCTACCTGGTACGGCACGGGCAGGCGTCATTCGGCGCCGAAAACTATGACGAGCTTTCCTCTTCCGGCGTTACCCAGTCGCGCTGGCTGGGCGAATATTGCGCGCAGGCGGCCCTGACGTTCGATCGCGTCGTGACCGGTACGATGCGGCGGCACGCGCAAACCGCCGACGCCTTGATCACCGCGATGGGCGGCGCGACAGTGGAGGTCGTGCAGGACGCCGATCTGAACGAGTACGATTTTCACGCCCTCTTTTCCGCGCTCGGCGAGAGCGGACTCGCGCCCGGCCTGCTCGCCGAAGGCTCGATGAAGTCCTTCTACAAGGGGCTCAAGCAGGTCTTGCAGCTTTGGTCCGAAGACAAGCTGCCCGGACGCATTCCCGAGACCTGGGGGCAGTTTCAGGCGCGCTGCGAGCGTGCGCGTCTCGCCATTCAGCGCAGCGGCGGCAAGCGCATTCTGGTGGTGAGTTCGGGCGGACCGATCGCGGTGTTTGCCCAGCAGGTTCTGCAGGCGCCGGCTGCGGCCGCCATCGCGCTCAACATGCAGATCCGCAACAGCAGCGTGAGCCAGTACGTCTTCAATGACAGCGCGATGTCGCTGGTCACCTTCAACACCTTGCCGCATCTCGAACAGGCCGAGAGGCGCGAACTCGTCACCTATGGCTGATTCGAATCCGGATTCCCGCTCCATGATGAATGCAAGTCTTCAGTTCGATGTCGATGCACTCGCGCGCTATCTGACCGCGCACGTGCCCGGCTTTCAGGGGCCGATGGTCGTCGAGAAGTTCGCCGGCGGGCAATCGAACCCCACGTTTCTTCTCGAGGCGCAAAGCGGCCGCTATGTGCTGCGGCGTCAGCCGCCCGGCGAACTGCTCAAGTCCGCGCATGCCGTGGACCGCGAATTCCGCGTGCTGAGCGCGCTCGGCGATACATCGGTTCCTGTTGCGCGGGCCTTGCATCTTTGCGAGGACCGCGACGTGATCGGCAGCCTGTTCTACGTGATGAGTTTCGAAGAGGGCGAAATCTATTGGGATCCAGCGTTGCCCGCGCTGCCCGTTGGAGAGCGCGGCGCCGTGTACGACGCGCTGATCGGCACGATGGCGGCTTTGCACGATGTGGACGTCGAGGCTGTTGGCCTCGCCGACTACGGCCGCGCGGGCAACTACTTCTCACGACAGATCGAAGTCTGGACGAAGCAATATCGTGCGGCGCAGACCGACGACCTCGACGCCATGGAAGCGCTGATCGACTGGCTGCCGGCGCATTGTCCGGCCGAAGCGGGCAAGCCTTCGCTCGTGCACGGCGACTTTCGCATCGACAACCTCATCTTCCACCGCGGCACGCCGAAGGTTCGCGCCGTGCTCGACTGGGAACTCTCCACGCTCGGCAATCCGCTCGCCGACCTCGCGTACTTCTGCATGTGCCTGCGGCTCCCGCCGAAAGGCCATATCGGCGGTCTTGCTGGCGTGGACCGGGCGGCGCTTGGGGTGCCGGACGAGGCCGCGATCGTTGAGCGGTATTGCGGCTTGCGGGGAATCGGATCGATCGGGAACTGGAATTTTTATCTCGCGTTCAGCTTCTTCCGGCTGGCTGCGATCGCGCAGGGCGTGAAGAAGCGCGCGCTGGGCGGCAACGCATCGCATGAGAGGGCGCGCCAGGTCGGTGAAATGGCCGGCGCGCTCGCGAAGTTGGGCGTCGACGTCACCTGACGCCTGGCGTTTGACGCGGATACGCGAATACATTGAGGAGACAATTGTGACTACTAATTTGTTCGATCTGAACGGAAAAATTGCGTTGGTGACTGGCGCGAGCCGTGGCATTGGCGAAGAGATTGCGAAGCTGCTGGCGGAGCAGGGCGCCCACGTGATCGTGTCGAGCCGCAAGCTCGACGATTGCGAAGCCGTGGCGTGCGGCATCCGGGAAGCGGGCGGCAGCGCCGAGGCGTATCCGTGCCACGTGGGGCGTCTCGACGACATTCAAGGCGCTTTCCAGCACATTCGCTCGAAACATGGCCGGCTGGACATTCTCGTGAACAACGCGGCGGCGAACCCATACTTCGGCCACATTCTCGACACCGATCTTTCGTCCTTCGAAAAGACGGTGGAGGTCAATCTGCGTGGCTACTTCTTCATGTCGGTCGAGGCGGGCAAGCTGATGCGCGAGCACGGCGGCGGCGCGATCGTTAACACGGCTTCCGTCAACGCGCTGCAGCCAGGCGACAAACAGGGCATCTACTCGATCACCAAGGCCGCTGTAGTCAACATGACGCGGGCATTCGCCAAGGAGTGCGGCCCGCTCGGCATTCGCGTGAATGCGCTGCTACCGGGTCTTACCAAAACGAAATTTGCCGGAGCCTTGTTCGCAGACCAGGCCATGTACGAAAGCTGGATGACGAAGATTCCGCTGCGCCGCCATGCGGAGCCGCGCGAGATGGCCGGCACCGTGCTCTATCTCGTCTCCGACGCGGCGAGCTATACCAACGGCGAGTGCATCGTCGTGGACGGCGGCCTGACGGTTTGACGATGGGAGCGGCGCGCGTCATCGACCCATGCGCCGCACGACATTCACCACGATTCAAGGAAGAGCAAGATGGACTTTGCCTATAGCCCGAAAGTCGAAGCGCTGCGCACGCAGTTGCGCGCGTTCATGGACACGCATATCGTGCCGCGCATCCACCAATGGCATGAAGAAGTGAGCGCGGGGCAGTACCCCGTTTCCTTCATGGAAGACCTGAAGGAGAAGGCGCGTGCCGAAGGCCTCTGGAACCTGTTCCTGCCGCATCTGCGCGACGACGAGCCAGGCACGCGGTTGACCAATCTCGAGTACGCACCGCTGGCCGAGATCATGGGGCGCGTGTCGTGGGCATCCGAGGTGTTCAACTGCAATGCGCCGGACACGGGCAACATGGAGTTGCTCCATATGTTCGCCACGCCCGCGCAGCGCAAGAAGTGGCTCGAGCCGCTGCTCGAAGGCAAGATTCGCTCGGCGTTTGCGATGACGGAGCCCGCAGTGGCGTCCTCGGACGCGACCAATATCACCACGTCGATTCGACTCGACGGCGACGACTATGTGATCGACGGCCGCAAATGGTTCATCACGAACGCGGCGCACCCGAACTGCCAGTTGTTCATCGTCATGGGCAAAACCGACCCGGAGGCGCCCGCGCACCGTCAGCAAAGCATGATTCTCGTGCGGCGCGACACGCCGGGCGTGAAGATCATCCGCAATATCACGGTGGTCAATCATACGGCGCCCGAAGGCCACTGCGAGATCGAATTCAAGGGCGTGCGCGTGCCGCGTTCGAATCTGCTCGGCGAAGAAGGCAGCGGCTTCGCGCTCGCCCAGGCGCGTCTGGGACCGGGGCGCATTCACCACTGCATGCGTTCGATCGGCGCCGCCGAACTTGCGCTTGAACTGATGATCGAACGCGCGCAGGCGCGCACGGCGTTCGGCAAGAAGCTCTATCAGCACGGCTCGGTTGGCGAGTGGATCGCGAAGTCACGCATCGAAATCGATCAGGCAAGGCTCTTCGTGCTGAAGGCGGCCTGGATGATCGACAACGTGGGTGCGAAGGAGGCGCGCAAGGAAATCGCCATGATCAAGGCACTCGTGCCGAGCGTGCACACGGCCGTATGCGAGCGCGCGATGCAGACCTTCGGCGCGATGGGGCTGAGCCCTGATACGCCGCTGGCGGATAGCTGGACCTGGGGGCGTGCATTGAAGTTCGCGGATGGCCCGGATGAGGTGCATCTCCAGAGCATTGCGCGCATGGAGATCAAGGCGCGGCCGTATGAGCCGGGCCATGAAAGTCCCTATCTGACGCGTTAGCGAGGGGGCTCGCGATCGCTTTGGGACGCGCCCAGCAGCGATCGCGTTTCCTCAGCAATTGACCGTTGCTGTGACTGAACTCATCCAGTTAGACACCGGGGCGCCTACGTAGGGCGATCACTCGATTTCAGCGCGCGCGCTGCGCTCGAGGTGCGCTTCGCCTTCAGCGATCAAGTCGGCGCCCATCTCCAGCACCTCGGCGAGCCTGAACAGCAACTGTTCGCGCCACGCCTCCTCCTCGTCGGCAGACGGGGAAGGCTTCGCGAGGCTCTCGATCAGCGAGTTGGCCGTTTCGACGAAGGGCAACCCGCGGCGATAACTCAGGACGGCCACCCTCGAGTCATCTGTCGCGCCCTGCAGCGCGTGCAAATACGCATCGGTATGTTGCGTCGGTGGCAACTGCATTGCCGCGGTGAGCTGGTCAATGCGTGACTGCCCATGTGAGCCGAGGTTCAGCGCGCGCTGCTGAAGGTTCTCGTACGCCCGCTAGCTCTGTTCCCGATACCGGTCGTGCTGCCTTCGGGCCGGCCGCGTGTCCGAAAGCGTGTGGCATTCGTTGCCGTTCTCCCGCCGCTTTTCAGGCGTGATCGCTGCGTTTTCTGAATTCCTCGCCGACGACACGCATGCTTTCCGCGACTGCGGGATATCCGCGATAGGGAAGGACGTTTAGCAGCGTTTCGACGATTTCCGCCTGCGTCGCTCCCGCCGTCAGCGCCGCATTCGCATGGACCCGCAGCGGCGTCTCCGTCGCTTTGCTTCCCACCGCGGCGAGCGCCGAGCATGCGGCAAGCTCGCGCGTCTTCGCGTCGAGCCCGGTACGGCTGAAGATGTCGCCGTAGGAGTGCTCGACGATGGCGCGGCCGATATCCGGGGCCAGGTCGTTGAAGCTGTTGACCACGGCCTCGCCCGCCTGGGCAGAAGTCGTGGCGAGTGTCGCCAATCCGCGTTCGCTGCGAGCCTTGCGAGTTTCGGAGACGATGGCATTCGCGCGTACCCGGCCGCCTGCTCGTTCTTTCTCTTTCTGCTCCGGCTTCGTGAAGACGGCGTTCGCAACCCCAAAGGCATTTAAAGCGCTCGGGAACCCGGCATAGACGGCCAGTTGCATCAGGGCTTCGGTGATCTCGGTGCGGGACAGGCCCGACTTGAGCCCGGCTTCGATATGAAGGTGGAGCAGATCGCTGCGATTGCCAGCTGCCGCGAGCATCGAGATGATCGCGATCTGTCTTGCCTTTGGATCGAGTCCCTCGCGGACGAAGATCTCACCGAACACGAACTCGACCGCCCAGTGGGAGAGCTCGGGTGAAGTGCCTTCCAGCTTTTCCATGTACTCATCAGGATTAGCCATCAAGTCGTCGAGCACCTCGAGACCCCGCTGATATCGCGCAGTGCCGTCGTCGGACACTGGGGCTATCGGATCGAAAGCCAGACCGCGCTCCAGAAAGATCTCGCGAACGATGCCCACGGCGTTGATCGAGACCGGAAACCCCAGGATGGCAATCGCCTGGAACAGCATTTCGACCAGTTCTGCCGGCTCTCCGCCGGTATTGAGGAAGCCGGTCATGTGATATTTCAGCTGCGGCTGCACGCTGCCATGGGCCATCAGCGCGGCAACGGTGGCGATCTGGCGAAGGCGCAGATCCAGCCCCGGCCGCGACAGGATGTCTCCATAGGCAAATTCAACCGTGAATCGTGCCAAATCCGGGGCAACCTGCGCCAGACGGTGGACCGGGATATCATAGCCCGCGCCACCGATCCTCTTCAGCACCTCGATACCCCGGGAATGACGTTCTGCACTGGTTTCGCCAGCGGAAGCACCCAACAAGGCCGTCATGCCTGTCTGAGCCGTAGATCCATTCATCGGTGTTTCGCCTTCGGCCGCTGCCAGCGTTCCGGCTGCGGCGATCCTCTGCAGAAAGTCCCTGCGCTTGTACGTATCCATGTCTGATTTGCTCCTTCTCGAAGTCGGTGGAACGAAGCATACGGGCAGGAAGATGCAATGGGCCAAGACCAAATTCGTGATACCTTTTCTGCATGAGGATACGAATCGATCTACGCCAGTTGGAGTGCTTCGTTGCAGTGGCGGAGGAAGGCACCTTCCGCGCCGCGGCCGAACGACTGCACATGTCACAACCGCCTCTAAGCCGCCAGATCAAACAGCTCGAGAGCGAACTCGGGGTGACGTTGCTCAATCGCGATTCGGCGGGCGCGGATCTTACGACGGCGGGCAGCGCATTCCTGAAGGGGGCAAGGAAGACGCTGCTTCAAGCCGCAGAGGCGATCGAAACCGCACGACGGCATTCGAAGGGAACGCCCCGACAGCTCAGGGTCGGTTATACCAAGGTCTTCGACCCGGAGGTCTTTCCTTCCCTCGAGCCTGCCTTCAAGAAAGCGGTTCCTGGCGGGTCGCTGGCTTTCGTTGCCGCCATTTCCGTCGAACTTATCCGGCGCCTGCAGCGTGGCGCGCTCGATGTCGCCTTGATCGGACTGCCCAGCGCAACAGGGGAGCTTGTGGTTGAACCGCTGCACAAAGAGCCGCTGGTCGCGGTAATCCCCGTGCGGCATCCGCTCGCGCGGCACAAAGTTCTGTCGATCGCGCAGTTGAATGACCAACCCCTGTTCTGGCCGCAGCGCCGAACAAATCCCGGATTCTTCGATCACTACGAGGAAGTGTTCGCGAAGCTCGGACATGCGCCGAGCCGCAGACTGACGGAACCCGCGGATCACCACCTCCTGCTGGCCGAAGTGGCAAGCGGACGGGGCATCGGCTTCATACCGAAGTCGATGACGAAGGTGCGGCGCGCCGGTGCGACTTTCAGGCCGCTCAAGGAAGGGGAATTCTGGATCGGATTCGGCCTCGCCTACAGGAATGCGCAACACGCATCAGAGTTGGATGCGTTGTTACGCATCGTGCGGCGCAAAATGGCGTTGCTCCCTTAGGGCATGGAATAGCCACGGCCGTGCCGTTCGTCCTGTGTCGCTTCTGGCGCTGGGGCGGCGCCCAGTGGACCTGGGAAAACCGTGTGCCGGATAAGGAAGACGTCGTGTGCTGGTGCGCCGAGCGCTTCCAGCGAGTAGAGAAAGCTCTCGCGAACGTCTGCTTCGCGGTGAAGTCCACCTGGCGATCGAGTGTGCGGAACTGGCCGAGTCTTGCCACCTCTTTGCAGATCGGAATCAGGAAGGATTCGAAGCGCCTCATGCCGGAAGGCGCTATTCCGGCGATTTCAACCGTTTCGCATGCGTGCAACTAATGCGACCAGGCGAGCATTCATTTCCTTGGCCGGCAAGTGTGCGAGCCAGCCGTGACCAGGAAGCAGCCATTCGAAACGATACATGGCGAGCTTGCCGAGCGATTCGGTGAGCTCGGCCCATGAGTACCAGCACGCGTCCCTGAATGCGACGAGGTCCTGCTCGCGTGGGCTCCAGGCAAGCGAATCACCGGAGCAGAGAATGCGATCGTCGAGGAGATACACGACGCTACCCCGCGTGTGACCGGGCACGGGGACTGCCTGTACGCCGGCCGCAATGGTCGGCGCCGACACGTCGTCGAGTAGATCGGTTGCATAGGGGGCAGCCGAGCTGTCCTCCCGGTGAATCCAGACGCGCGCGCCGAATCGGCGCGCGTATTTGTCCGCGTCTGCGACGTCGTCGCGATGCGACAAAAGAATGTGTGCGATGCCACCGGCGTCGTCGAACCATTTGACGAGCTCGGCCGTGTAGCGCGGTGAGTCGATCAGCAGATTGCCGTCAGCGCGCGAGGCAAAATACGAATGTGCACCAAACGATGAGCGTGAGTTGAATCCACAGCGCCACACGCCCGATGTGATTTGCTGCGGAAAGATCACCGCGTTCGGACGAAGCTGCTTCGTTTCGCTGCGTACCGATGCCGTTGGGCATACGAACACCGCCCGCCAGGCAGCAAGCTGCTCTTCCGGCGTGCCGGGCTGGCGAACGAAGATACTTTTGTCGTTTCGCTCGACGATCAGCCCAGGCGCGACATGACGCGATGCACCGCAATTGATGCACGCTGTGTCGATGTACCACTCCCCTGGGGCGGAGTCGGTATTACGTGGTGGCTTCATTCGATGCTCGGGTCCTGACAACGCATGGCAAGCTCACAGTCCCATCATAGACCTTTCAACCACAAGGACACGACCGGAGCAACGGAAGGAAGTCGGAGCCGCGACCTTTGTAGCGCTTCACCTCTTGAGTAACCGCTATTGCACGGTATTGGGGCCGCCTGCGAAGGCGCCAGAGGGCGCCCTGCTGTCTTGCTTGCTGCTCGCTCTCAGAAAAGAAACACCCGCCCTTGCGGACCAACGACTTCATCTCTTCGCTTACCGAAATGCCTGCCGGATTCCCAACGCAATCATGAGCCCACCACATGTGAGGTCGATCCATGACTTCGCGCGTCGATACGCCGTCGCAATCGCCGCGTGCGATAGGACGAGCGCGACTGCTCCGTACCAGCACGTCGCTGTTGCACCGACGGTAGCAAGCATCGCGAAAAACGTCGGCATGGGAACGTGCGTGGGCACCGCTGAGGAAAACACCGCCGCATAAAAGGCGATGGACTTCGGGTTCGCGATATTTGTCGCGATACCTTGCAGGAACGCGGCACGAAACAGGGGCACCTTCGTTGGGTGACGTGTTTCGGAGGGGGTTGCCCGTGCCGACACAATGAGCCGCACACCGAACCCGATCAGATAGGCCGCGCCAGCAAGCCTGATACCGACAGCGAGCCACGGGAAAATAGCGAACACCATGCCGATACCAAGAATGGCGCAAGTCGCCCAGAACAGATTCACCGTCACGATCCCGGCGACAAGCGCGAGCGCGTCGGAGCGTCTGCCGGCTACCGCCTTCTGAGTGATTGCGACGAAGTTCGGCCCAGGTATGACGACAGCTGCCGCATAGACGGAAAAGACTGTCGCAATAGCAGACGAATTAACCATTTGTAGCCTCAGTGAATTGGCCAGCCAGTATTCTGAAGCAATTCACGACTGCCCGCTGTTGGCCGCATGGGCTGCGGAACATCAAGGGGAGTCAATCTGGGCCATACAGGACGCCACGCACCATAAACACGCCGCATTCAACGCATTGAAAGTGCGGTTCGCCGTCCAGCCCGTGCCCATACGACCTGAACCGACATACGTGAATCCTGCCTTTCCATTTCCTTTCACGACTAGCCGGTGCGGATGCGCGCGCAATGCGCGCCAGCGTTGCCGGTCTGCTCGCATCTACATGGCTCATTCATCAGTTCCTGCGAGTTCACCCTTGCCCGACCAGGGAAGTGTGTAGCCCTATGGGACGGCGCAGAATGCGCTTCGACTTATGAATTCCCTGTGGCGAGCTTAGGGAATGATTCTTAAGGCTTCCTTATCTTGCAGTCGTGACAATGTCCCCTGGCTCCAGCGGATGACTCGCCGATGCCATTGACATGCTGGCTGACGCGAGCGCCTACGCGACAGGTTTGCTAGCGATATCGCGCACCGGCTTTTCAGGCGCCGGCGTGCGCGACTGGGTGACATCGTGTTGTTCTCTTCGGCGTCTGTCCGTCTTACGCAGTTAAACAGCGAGGGCGATTTGCTCGCGCAGCCAGCGATGCGCGGGGTCGCGATGCGAGCGCTCGTGCCAGAGCATGCACATTTCGTAGCCGGGTACCTCGACAGGCGGTTCGACCACGCGCAGTGCCGTGCTTGCGCGCACGAGCCGCCACGGCAGCATCGCTACCAGGTCGCTGCGTTCGAGTACGGAAATGACAAAGAGGAAGTGCGGAACGGAGAGCACGACGCGCCGCGTGAGTCCGGCTTGTGAAAGCGTTTCGTCGGTGATGCCGCGAAATCCGCCGCCATCGGGCGAGACGATGACGTGCTCCAGTGCGCAGAACTGCTTGACGCCCGGACGGCGCTTGAGGCGCGGATGGTCCGCGCGGCCCGCGAGCACGTAGCGCTCGGTGAAGAGCGCGCGTCGGCGCAGGTTCTCGGGTGCGTCGCTGGTGGTATGGAAGGCCAGATCGATTTCGCCCTGCGCCGCCTGCTTCGCGACGCGCGCCGGCGCGAGTTCCACCACGGCAAGGCGCGTATGCGGCGCGGCCTCGCGCAAGCCGCGCAGCGCCGGCAACGCGATGGTGGACTCGCCATAGTCGCTCGCGGCCACGCACCAGGTATCGTGGGCGCTGGCGGGATCGAACGGGCTCTCGGGCGCAATGGCGCGCTCGAGCGACTCGAGTGCCTCGCGCAGGGGTTCGCGCAAGGCGAGCGCGCGTGCCGTAGGCTGCATGCCGCGTGGGCCTGGCAGCAGCAGTGGATCGCCCAATATCTCGCGCAGCCGCGCGAGATGCACGCTAACCGACGGTTGCGAGAAGTTCAGGCGCCGCGCCGCGCGCGTGACGTTGTGCTCGGCGAGCAGCACGTCGAGCGTGACGAGCAGGTTGAGGTCGAGGCTGCGTAAATTAGCGGACATAATGGCTGGTATTCTCGTTATTCATTTTCACTATAGCAGCCGGGCAACTAAGCTGGGTTCGTACCACATCACGGAGCCCTCCCCATGAATATCCTGCTCGTCTATGCGCATCCCGAGCCGAAGTCGCTCAACGGCGCGCTCAGAGATTTCACCGTGCGGCGTCTCGAGGCGGCGGGGCACGCCGTTCAGGTGTCCGACCTCTATGCCATGAACTGGAAAGCGGCGCTCGACGCTCAGGACAGCGTCGAACGCCGGAGCGACACGCCGTTTGATCCGTCGCTCGATTCGAAGCACGCTTTCGAGAACGGCCTCCAGACCGGGGACATCGCGCAGGAGCAGGCCAAACTCGTGTGGGCCGATACGCTCATCCTGCAATTTCCGCTCTGGTGGTTCTCCATGCCTGCCATCCTCAAGGGCTGGGTGGAGCGTGTTTTCGCGTACGGCTTCGCTTATGGCGTGGGCGAGCACTCCGACGTGCGCTGGGGCGACCGCTACGGCGAAGGAACGCTGGCCGGCAAGCGCGCGATGCTCGTCGTGACGATGGGCGGCTGGGCGTCGCACTACGGGCCCCGGGGCGTGAACGGCCCGATCGACGACATTCTGTTCCCGATCCATCATGGCGTGCTCTATTACCCGGGCTACGACGTGCTGCCGCCGTTTCTCGTGTATCGCACGGGGCGCATGGACGAGGAGCGCTATGCGCAAACACGCGACGCGCTCGGCGCTCGCCTGGATGCGCTGGCGCAGACCGAACCGATCGCTTTCCGCAAGCAAAATGGCGGTGCGTATGATATTCCGGCACTCACGCTGCGTGAGGACGTTGCGCCGGAACGCACGGGGTTTGCCGCGCACGTTGCGTAAGCGGGTGGGGCGGCGTTCGCGGGCCCCGCGTTCAATCGGAAAACGATCCCCTGGCGCCCCATGCGCCGGTCGTAGCTGGCGGGCGTCATGACCACGGTGCCCGGTGGCGCCGCGTAGTAGGGCATCCCGCCAGTGGCGGCAGACAGGCCCAAACGCCCGCGAGCGCGAGACGCCTCGATGCGGAACCTGCCGTTGAATGTAGTTGACGCTCACCTCTCGGACTCATCGTAATTTACCTCACGCATCCATCGTTCGAATTCCTAAAAGCTGACCGCCAGCCCGAACGACACGCCGCGCACGTTGTGGCCAAACACATAGCGGACCATCGCCCGCGTTCGGGTAATGATGACGGGATGCGCGCTGCTGTCGAGTTCCAGCCCCACGCCCAGCGAAGTGAGTTCGTTGAAGCCGAGCACCCCGGCGCTGTCGCCGAAGTAATGCGAGTAGGCGAACTCCAGCACGTAGCGCACCGGCTTGTCGAGCGCGTGCCAACCCGTCGGCGCGCGCCAGCGCGTCCAGAGGCTCACTTGCTGTGCCATCGCAGAACCTTGAACGGCTTCAGAACTCCCGCCGAAGCTGCGCAGGTAGATATCGGTCGCGCGTAGTTCTGCATCGATTTCGTAGTTTTCTCGGTAGTGCTCATAGTCGAGCATGAGCGAGCCGCCGTAGCCATACGCGTCCAGATAGCCGTTATTGAGGAACTGGAGATTGCTGTCCGTGACATGGTTGAACAGCGTTTGTCCGATTCGCAGATCGCTGGAAACACGGCCAATCGTGCCGTTTATGATCGGGCGAAACACGAGTTCGTTGGTGATGCGGAAGTCCCAGCCAAGCCCCACCGTGCCGCTGAAGGTATTCCACCTGGTGGGCACAGCGCGTGTCTCGGTTCCGTCGGTCGCGATGAACGTCGGGTCGTAGCGGCTATAGGCGATCGTGCCTTCCATGTACAACGGAAACGACCGGCTCAGCGTGAAACCACCGCCTAGCTGTGTTTGCCCGAAGCCCGGGTTGCCGGTGGTGCCGTTGTTGATCGAAAGCGAGCTGGTGGTGACGTCCGGCACCGTGGTGTAGGTCATGATGGACAGCACGGCGTCCGCATGCTGCTTGATGTTGCCGCCTATCACGGTCTGGTTCGACAGCTGGCCCGGTACGTTCTGCGCGTGCGCATGCCACGGCAACACTGCGGCGAGCATCGCCACGCCAGTCTTCACTAGCGCGATGCGCAGTTGCAGCCAACGGACGGTGGTGTTCGTCATGTTCGATCCTGCCGGGTCCCGATGCCCGATTGGGTCTGATTACACCTGCTCGAATTCGCTTAGAGCCTTCTCACACGCGATTGCGCATGGTGTGAGGCCGCCTTCACGCCGACCAGTCCGCGCAGTAGCAGCCCGCCCAGAAGCAGGCGCCGGCCCGATTTCAGCAGGATTTCGCGTGCGTTCGGGGCATGGTCCGCGCTCGTTGACGCATCGTTCATGGCGTATTCCTCTTGAGTGCGGTTGCACCGCGCCGTGCGAAACGCTCGACTATCTGCAGCATCAGACACGCGTAAGCGGTGACGGCGAGAAAGAGCGCCATGCGCACGGCAAATGCGCGGAACACGTCCTTGCCCGCCACGCTGTCCTCGACCGACTGACCCAGCAGAATGATCATGGTGACGAGACTGTTCAGCCAGAAGCCGGACGAGTAACGCGTAGGGCGGATGCGATATAGCTTGCGCGCCACGAGCAGACCGAACAGCAGCATCCAGAGATAGAACATCCAGATATTCACGAAGAGCCTGAGCGCAAACCAGAACGCGACGGCGAGCAGTCCGCCGAGCGCCGTGGAGCCGAGCAGTTCGCGCGCTGCGCCGCGTGCCGACGTGGTGCAGGTTTGCCTGCCGAGGCTCACGGACTTCATGATGATCGGCATGTAGCTCGCGGGGTCGTTCATCGCCAGCAGCCAGGCGGGCATGACCACGAGCGCGGCCTGCAAGGCGATGCGCGACGCTGCGTCCGGCGGCATGACGCGCGCGGCGGGTTTGGCGCCCGCACCCGCGGCGCCGGGCTCGGGAAAGAGCGCGTGACTCAGGACCGAGACGAGCACCGCGAGTAGCAGTCCCTTTACGAGCGCGCCGACCACCGTGGCCGCGAGTTGCTGGTCGGCCACGCCTGCCGCGCTGATCATCGTGAGGCCTGCCGCGAGGAATGTCGCCACGAGATTGTTGCCGCCACGCAGGCCGGCGCGGAACGCCAGGAAGAGACAGAGGCCGACGAGCAACACGCCCCCGAACGCGTAATAGCGCAGAACGGGGACGAGCAGCAGGCCGCTGCCCGTCGTGAGCGCAACGACTACGGCGAGAACGAGCGCCGCCTTGAGCGAAAGCGGCCGGTTCTGCGTCACCAGCAGAAAGACGGCGAGCACCGGCGCGATCACCGGAATCGGAAAGTCGAGCGCGAAGCTGACGGCAAGCGTGAGCGCCGTGCCGGAGGCCACGCGTAGCGCGCGGCGGCCGGGAAGCGATGGGCTCGTTTGCATGGGCGCCCCTCAGTAGACGTAGGAGAGCCAGCTCATCGCGCGCAGGAACACGCGGCCGAGCGGATTGAGCGGGTTGCCGGCGCTCGGAAACGCCATCACTTCGGCCTGCCCGCCCACGCGAACGTTGCGCAGCCGTACGCGCTCGTCGCTGTCGAACTCGACGATCACGGGAAAGCGTTGCGCGGGCCGCAGCCAATCGCGGCTATTCTGCACGGTCGGCAGGGTGCCGGGCGGCGTGCTCTGTCCCACGCTCACGCCATAGCCGATGCTGCGGATGCGTCCGGCGAACACTTCGCCCGGCAGCGCGTCCAGCGCGATGGCGACGGGCGTGCCCGCATGGAGCCGGCCCAGATTGTTCTCCGTCATGTCCGCGCTGACCCAGACATCGTGAATGGCAATCAGCGTCATGACCGGATTGCCCGCGGCCGCGAACTGGCCGACTTCCGTGCGCAGGTCGGTGATGACGCCGGCCGGGCGCGCGCGAATACGCGTGTTGGCGAGATCGAGTTCGGCCTTTTCGAGCGCGCCCGCCGCGCTGCGCAACTGGGCGTTCTCCGCTTCGTTGCCGCCTTGCTGTTCGCGTGCGCGTTCGACTTCGGCCCGGGCCGCTTCGACCTGGCTTTGCGCCTGCTCGTGCGTCGCGCGCGCCACTTCGAGCCGCCGCAGCGAGACCGTGCCCTCGTCTTCGCGGTACAGCCGTTCGAGCCGGTCGCTGTCCTGGCGCGCCTTGACCTCGTTGGCGAGCGCCGCGCGCAATGAGGCTTGCGCCGACTCGACGCCTGCCGTGCTCGCGCCGATTTGCCGCCGCGTCGATTCGAGGTCGGCGCGCGCGCGGTCGGCGGCAATACGGTATTGCTCGCTGTCGATTTCGAACAGCACGTCGCCTGCGTTGACCTCCTGGTTGTTGTGCACGAGCACGCGCGTCACGCGTCCCGACACTTCAGCCGCAACGGGCACGACGTAGGCAGCGATGCGCGCCTGCTGCGTATAAGGCGTGAAGCGATCGGCAAGCAGATACCAGATCAGGCTGACGACAATCAGGATGACAATCCACTTGAGCGCCTTGCCGGAGGGGTCGGAAGCCGGCTGCGTCTCGCGCGGGTTCGAAGGTTCGGACGCGCTGCTCATCGTGTCGGACCGCCCTGTCGGTTGCCGGCACCCTGCGCGGCAGCGGGCGACGCCGGTTCGTCGAGCAGGTCGCCCCAGTCCGTGCGTCGCTGCATCTGGGCGCGAGTCGCGGGATCGATGAGCGGCTGATCGAGATCCCAGCCGCCGTCCACGGCCTTGTACAGCGCAATCAGGCTGCTCACGGCGTTGCCGCGATTGACGACGAACGCGTCTTGCTGCGCGGAGAGTGCGCGCTGCGCGTCGAGCACGCGCTGGAAGTCCGAGTACCCTTCGCGATAGATCGTATTGGCGAGCGTGAGCGAGCGCTGCGCCGCGCCTTGCGCGTCGTGCAGGATCGTGTCGCGCTGCAGCGCCGCGTTCAGCGCCGTTGCGGCGTCGTCGGCTTCGCGCGCCGCGTCGCGCACGGTGTCCTGATACGCGACGATCAATTGCTGCAGACGGGCGTCCTGCACGCGCACGTTGTTCGTGATGAGGCCGTGATCGAACAGGTTCCATGTAATGCTCGGCCCGCCCGCCACGCCAAGCGTGCTCGGCGCGCCCGCAAGCGAACTGGCGCTCCAGGCGAGTGAGCCAACGAGCGAAATGGACGGATACAGGTCGGCCTTCGCCACGCCGATCAACGCCGACTGCGCGGCCATCTGCTGCTCCGCGGCGCGCACGTCCGGCCGGCGCAGCAACAGCTTCGCGGGCACGTCCTGCAGCACCGCACGGTCGACGAGCGGGACGAAGCCTGCCTTGGCCGGCTGCACGTCGAGCTCCGGCAGCGGGCCGGGGGGGCGCCCGAGTAGCACGCTAAGCGCGTGACGCGCCACCGCGATCTGGCTTTCGAACACGGGAACGCTGCTCAGCGTGCCGAGATACTGGGTTTTCGCCTGCTCGAGATCGAGCTCATCGGTTTCGCCGCTCTTGAAGAGCTTTTGCGTGATCTCGTAGCTGCGCTTTTGCAGTTGCGCGTTTTCGCGCGCAATGCGCAGGCGCGCTTCGGTCGTGCGCAGCGTGAAATAGGTGTCCGCGACCTGCGCGTGAACGAGCACGAGCGCGTCCTCGCGGTTGTCCCGGGCGGCGAAGAACGAGGCATCGGCCGATTCGATCGCGCGGCTGAAGCGCCCCCAGAAGTCCAGCTCCCAGCCGATGCTGAAGCCAAGACCGTACTGAAAGTACGCACCCGAACGCGGGTCGAAACCGTCGTGGCGTTTGCGCGCCGAGGCTAGCACATCGGCGTTGGCCTGCTGCACCTGCGGGTAACGCCCTGCGAGCGCGATGCCGAGTTGGGCGCGCGCCTCGATCACGCGCAAGGCGGCGATCTTCAGGTCGCCGTTGTTCGCGTCGGCCGCGGCAATCAGCTGTTCGAGATTTTCGTCTCCGAATACACGCCACCATTGCCGCGCGTCGGGTTGCGCGTCGGCTTGTGCCGCGATCGACGTGACCTGCTCGATCGACGCGCTGCTCCAGTGTTCGCTCCAGCTTTCGCGTTGCGGCTGAAAATCGGGGCCCACGCGCATGCACGCGCCCAATAGCGTGCTCAGGCAGCAGGCGCCGAGCGGGAGCCAGTAAGGGCGCTCGCAGAGGATCACAGGGCGGCCTCGCGGCTCAAGCCTGCTGTTCTTCTCGTGCGTGCTCGGCTTGCGGCTGGTCTTTCACCCAGCGCCAGAACAGTTGATAGCCGACGGCGAGCATCACCGGGCCGATGAAAAGGCCGACTACGCCGCCCGTGACCATGCCGCCAATGGCGCCGATCAGCACCACGGGCATCGGCACGGCCACGCCGCGGCCAAGCAGCAGCGGCTTGAGTACATTGTCGGCGAGACCGGCGACGAACTCGTAAACGGCGAAGACGATGGTTGCCGTGCTCACGCCCTGCGTCATGATCACGAAGATAATGACGGGCACGGTAATCAGGGTGGCGGGCAGCTGCATGATGCCGATCAGCAGCACGGCCAGCGCGAGCAGGCCTGCGCCGGGAATGCCCATCACGATAAAGCCGACGCCGATCAACACCATCTGGATGAACGCGATGCCCACCACGCCCTGGGCGACGGCGCGAATCGTGGCAGTGCAAAGGTCGGCGATTTGCGGGCCGTTTTCCGGGCCGGAAACGCGCGACGCGATCTGCACCGTACTGCGATAGCCCGACTCGCCGTGGGCCATGAGAATGCCTGCAACGATCAGGGCTACGAAGAAAATCAGCAGCGCGGCGCCAAGCCCGGTGATCGTGCCGAGCAGCGCAAGGCCAGCCGCCTTCAGTTGCGGCGCGAACCGCTGCACGAGACCGGCGATGTCGGTCGACGCCTGCATCCAGAAGTCGTATACGCGCTGACCGACGATTGGCCAGTGAGCGATCGAGTCGGCGGGAGGCGGGATATGAAACGTGCCCCCCTTCGCGACGCTCATGGCATGTTCGATCGAATCGGCGACGGCGACACCGAGCAGCCAGGTGGGTGCGAGGATCACGGCGAACGCCAACAGAATGATGAGCGTGGCGATGAGTCCATCCTTGTGAGGGAAGCTGCGCTGCAGCTTCGTTTGCAGCGGATAGAGCGTGACCGCGAGAATCACGGACCACACCATGAGGTCGAGGAACGGGGCGAAGATGCGAAAGCAGAACATCGCCAGGACGGCAATGAGCGCGGCGCGAATCAGGACATCGAGCAAATCCCGGGACTGCGCCTTCGGCGTTGATCTAGTGGGCAGCAGCATCGTTTGTGTCTCCTCGCTGACCCGGGCGTGCAATCCAGACGCGCCCAGGCTCCTATCGCGTTCCGGCGAGGCCCGCCGGAATTCCAGGTAGTACGAGAAACTGTCCGCCGACGTTGCGCTCCTTCCTGGCATGACCCCGTGACAGGGAGCAAGACTGTACGATGTTTGCAGTCGCCTGTGAGTTGTGCGGAGCGCGTCGTCGAATTGAGTCTATTACACGCACTGAAAAGGGACAATGAACGCGCGGCCCGCTTTGGACCGGCGAAAAAAGTGGTTAGCAGTGCGCTGAAAATGGCGTCATGCGCGGGTTGCGTTTCTGCTTCTGATTCTCGTTTGCAGGCCTCAATGCCCCGGACCACTCGAAGGCTCGCAACTGAGAATGAGCCGATCGCCGTCGCCCGCACCGGGAGCCAGTGCGGCGTTGTGGAATTCATGACCGCCGCAGCGCCACTCGGCGAGATAGTCATTGCGACAGCCGTCTGACTGCGCGGCGACCATCGACACCGGATAGCTGCAGGTTCGCAAACCGTCACAGTGCGCGGCGAGATCGCGCGTGACATTGCCGTGTGGCGCGCCGCAGTTGCTGCCGTAAGTGCCGGAGACGATAGCAATCGTCGCTTGATTCGCGGCGCTCGCCGCAGACGAGATAACGAGCCCTCCAAGGCTGACGGCGCCCCATGCGAGCGTGAGGGCGATTGCGGTTGCCTTCATGATGCACCTCCCAGGCCGGCGTTGCGCATGAGCGCTGGCGCGGCCCACCCATCCATGTTTACAGAGTAGTGCGGTAGCGCCGGAGGGCAAGATAGTGCCCGGCGATGGTGCGGGGCTTCGTTGCAGTGCACCAGCAGCAGTCACCTGAAGCACACGATTGGTGGCGCGCAGTCGGTCGCCATTTCGCGAGCTACGCGCGCTGCGTGGGCCGTGAAACCCGCGCCAGCCGGGCGTTATGCGGGGCGCGCGGTTTGCATGTGGGGCGGGTGGCATACCTATTGCTTTGTCGCTACCGGAGCCAATGACGGCTCCAATGAATTGCATCATCGTCCCGCGGTGCGCGGGATCATTCGATCGTGCGGGGCAACGGCGTCCCGAAGCGGCACTCCACGGCACAGCGTGCGTGGCGGGTGCGCTTCGGGACGCTTTTTTTATGCGCGTCGCACAAACGCCGTGGTTCCGACAAACACCTGGCGATGCGATTTGGACAACTAAAGATGACCATGCGGGAACCGATACCTGACATCTCTGCGGAAATCGTCGGCGAACTCATCAATCTGGCCGGGCGCCAGCGCATGCTCTCGCAGCGCGTGGTCCTGCATGCGCTGCTCGGCTCGCGCGGCGACACGGCCGCGCTCGTCGTCGCGCGCGACTGCCTCGACACGTTCGCGGCTTCGCACACGCGGCTAGTAGACGGTGACGATCATTTTCCCGGCGTGTTCTCGACGGCATTGCGCGAACTCTACTTCGGCGCGCGCAAGGCCGACGAGCGTATTCGCGCGTTCATGCAACTCGCTGCACACGCCTGCGCGTGCCTCGAGCGCTCAGTCCAATTCGCAGCGGCCGATAGCGGGTGCGAGGCAGCCGTGACGGAACTCACCGCTGCCGCCACGCCGCTGCTCGAACTGTTGCAAGCGCTGACCCAGGCGTACCAGGACGAACTGCGTAGCGTGGAAGCCGCCGCGGCGAAGCGCCAGGCCGGCATTGTCGACGAACTCGCTGCCATTTCACTGCGCGCGAACATCGTCGCGCTCAATGCACGGGTGGCTGCCGCTCGCGCCGGCCAGTTCGGCCGCGAATTCGCGGTGATCACGGCGGAACTCGCGCACGTAATCGGCGAAATGGACAGGCTCGTGCAGGGCGTGGTCGGCAAGCCCGAAACGCACAATAGCGCGCCCGAAAGACATTCTGGATTCCGAAATCAACGGATGCATGCCCGCCTTGCGGGTTGAGATCCACTATTGGGGAGAACCTCGTGAAAGACCTGGTAAGTTCGCTCAAGAGCGGTAACTGGCGCGCGCTCGTCGCGTGCTTCCTGTACTTCGACACCGGCTTCACGGTGTGGGTGATGTTCGGCCCGCTCGCGCCGTTCATCCAGAAGGACATTGCGATGACGCCGGGCGAACTGGGCCTGCTCGTGGCCGTGCCGGTGCTCGGCGCGGCGATTCTGCGCGTGACGCTCGGCAATCTCTATCAGGCCTACGACGGCCGCCGTGTCGCGCTGATGGGCATCGCGCTTTCCGCCATTCCCGCCGCCGTGCTGCTGATGATGCCGGGCACGCCGTCCTATACCTTGCTGCTCGTGCTCGGTGTGCTGCTCGGCGTGGGCGGCGCGAGCTTCGCCGTGGCGCTGCCCATGGCGGGCAGCAACTATCCGCCGAAGGTGCAGGGCCTCGTGCTCGGCCTCGCCGCGGCCGGCAATATTGGCGCCGTGCTCGACGGCTTCCTCTTCCCGGGCCTCGCGAGCCACTATGGATGGGCGCGCGCCACGGGCGCGGCGCTCCCGCTGCTCGCGCTCGCCGCGACGGCAGTGATCTTCTGGGCTCGCGATCTCGGCCAGAAGTCCGGCAGCGCGCCGCAGGCGTTGCGCTCGTTCGGCATCACGCTCGCCGGGTTGATCGCGCTCGTGCTTGCCGTGCATGCAGGCTTGTTCGGCGCGGGCAAGACCGGTGTTCTGCTGCTGCCGGTGCTCGGCGCGCTGCTCGCCATCGCCGTGTTGCCGCGCCACTATCGCGCGGTACTGACCGAAGGCGACACATGGGTCGTGATGCTCGTGTACAGCATCACGTTCGGCGGCTTCGTCGGCATGTCGTCCTATGTCTCGACGCTGCTGATTTCGCTCTACCAGGTGCCCAAGCTCGAAGCCGGCGTGATGATGTCGCTGCTCGCGCTGACCGGTGCGATGGTGCGCCCGCTCGGCGGCCTGATCGCGGATCGCATTTCGGGCGTGCGCGCACTCGTGGTGCTGCTTGCCGCGATCTCGGTGTGCGACTTCGCATTCGCGCTGTGGATGCCGCCGTTCGCCGCGGGCATTGCGCTGCTCGCCTTCACCTACGTGTGCTTCGGTCTCGGCAACGGCGCGACGTTCCAGCTCGTCCCGCGCCGCTGGCAGGGCCGCACCGGGCTGATGTCGGGCATCATCGGCGCGGCGGGGGGAATCGGCGGCTTCTATCTGCCGGTCATCATGGGCATCGCCAAGGAGAGCACCGGCAGCTACCAGATGGGCTTCGCGACGTTCGGCCTGATCGCGGCGGCCGCATTCGGACTCGTGGTGCTGCATCGCGCACGCTGGCTCGAATGGGCGCTGCCCCAGGAGCCGGCGATGGCCCAGGCCGTCGTGCAGGGCGCCCAGGCGAGCGCAAGCAACTGAGAACTGGGTCGTTAGCAGGATGCGGCCCGCGCGTGAGCGACGGGCCGCCAACGCGTTTACGCGCGTCGACGCAGCTCTTCGATACTCGATGCGTGCGAATGCACGCCGAACGACGCAGGCGAAATGGCGAACGAAGCCGCCTCGCCAATCGCGTGGCCGACGAGGATGATGGCGGGGCTGCCGAGGCCTGCTGCACGAGCATGCGCTGCGATCGTGCCGAGCGTGCCCGTGACGCGCCGCTCGTTCGCGCTGCCCGCCCACTGCACGACGGCGGCGGGCGTTGTTGTGGGCAGCGCGCCCACGAGCGTTGCGCACAGGGACTCGATGCGGCTCATGCCCATATAGATGGCGAGCGTCATGCCCGTCGCGGCGAGCGCCTGCCAGTCCGGTTCGCTGTGGTCGCGCAGGTGCGCAGTCACGAAGATCACGCCCTGGCAATGATCGCGATGCGTGAGCGACACGCCGAGTCCCGCCGCTGCCGCGAACGCCGAGGACACCCCGTTCACGATTTCCACCCTCACGCCCGCCCGGCGCAGCGCCGCGAGTTCTTCCCCTGCGCGGCCGAACAGCAGCGCGTCGCCGCCTTTCGCCCGCACTACGTGCAAGCCGCGGCGCGCGTAGCGCTGCATCAGCCGCTCGATGAAGGCCTGTGGCGTGGACCGGCAGCCGCCGCGCTTGCCCACGCGGATCACGCGGGCCTGCGGCGCGAACGTGACGATTTCCGGATTCGCGAGATCGTCGAGCAGCACGACGTCGGCGCTCGCGAGCACCTTCGCCGCCTTCAGGGTGAGCAGGTCGAGATCGCCCGGACCTGCGCTCACCAGCGTGACCTTGCCTTCGTTGCCCGTCATCATCGTCGTCTTCCTTTGTATTGGCGCACCGCACGGGCAGCGCCATAAGACAAATGGCGTCCGCTCGCCGCTTGCGACGAGGGGACGCCATTGTCCGGTGTGTTCGAGTCGAGGCGCGAAGCGCGGCCTCAGGTTGCATGCCCGGCAACGTTGCCGGGCGCTCGGGCGCACGCAAGTTCCAGACCAATTTACGCGCGCTCGCGCCGCCCGTCCGTGGGCGCCGGCCAAAATCGACAACGCCGCAACCTGCACGCCCAGGGCGCACAGTCAATGTGCTGCAGGGCACCAATCTTGTGCTGGCCTGCATCACGATGCGCGCGCGGGCGTTGTGGCGGACGCCCCGCTCACCAGCCGCCGAACTCCGCCGGACGGGGCGTTTGGACGGAATGCGCGCAGATTGGCACAGTGCTTGCGTATTGCTTCGCAGCAAGTGCCACGCGAATCAATGAGGATTCGGCCGCAAGCAGTAGCGCGGCGCACAAGGGTTTCGTATTCAGGACAACGGCGTCCCCCGAATCTGGCTTCGCGCAAGCTGGAATCGCGGGACGCCTTTTTTATTGGCAGGGGCCAGCATGGTGCAAGCAACGAACGAAGTGAACAGCTCGGCCGCGATGGAGATCGTCGTCGTCGGCCATGGCATGGTGGGCCACAAATTCCTCGAGTGCATCCTTGCGGACGGCGCGCCCAACGCGCGCGTGACCGTGCTCTGCGAGGAACCGCGCCCCGCGTACGACCGCGTGCACCTCTCCGAATTCTTCGCAGGCAAGTCGGCGGACGATCTCTCGCTCGTAGCGCCCGGCTTCTTCGATCGCGAGAATGTGCGTCTCGTGCTGAACGCGAAGGCGGTGTCGATCGATCGCGAAGCGCACACCATCGAGGTGTCCAACGGCGAGACGCTTTCGTATGACAAGCTCGTGCTGGCCACCGGCTCCTCGGCGTTCGTGCCGCCCATTGCGGGCAACGATCGTGCCGATTGCTTCGTCTACCGAACCATTGACGATCTCGAAGCGATGCAGGCTCGCGGCGCGAGCGCGAAGTCGGGTGTAGTGGTGGGCGGCGGTCTGCTCGGTCTCGAATGCGCAAAGGCCCTGCGCGACCTGGGCCTCGAGACGCACGTGGTGGAATTCGCGCCGCGCCTGATGGCGGTGCAGGTGGACGACGACGGCGGCCGCATGCTGCGCGGCAAGATCGAAGAACTCGGCGTGAGCGTGCACACGCAGAAGAACACGCTGGCGATCGTGGATGGCAAAACGGTAGACGGCGCAACGGCCGCCAACCGCATGCAGTTCGCCGACGGCACGCACCTCGATGCCGACATGATCGTGTTTTCGGCCGGCATTCGCCCGCGCGATGAAATCGCCCGCGCCTGCGGCCTCGAAATCGGCGCGCGCGGCGGCATCGTGATCGACGACCAGTGCCGTACGAGCGACGCGAACATCTACGCCATCGGCGAATGTGCCCTCTGGCAGGGGCAGATCTTCGGCCTCGTCGCCCCCGGTTACGACATGGCGCGCATCGCCGCCAGGGCGCTGACGGGCGAGGCGTCGAGCTTCGCGGGCGCCGACATGAGCACCAAGCTCAAGCTGATGGGCGTGGACGTGGCGAGCATCGGCGACGCGCACGGCAAGACGCCCGGCAGCCGTTCCTACCGCTACGCCGACGAGCGCCGCCAGGTCTACAAGAAGATCGTCGTGTCCGATTGCGGCAAGAAGCTGCTCGGCGCGGTGATGGTGGGCGACGCGAGCGAATACGGCACGCTGCTGCAGATGATGCTCAACGGCATCGAGGTGCCCGAGTCGCCCGAATTCATGATCCTGCCGCAGGCCGACGGCAAGGCCAAGCCCGCGATCGGCGTGGAAGCGCTGCCCGACGCCGCACAGATCTGCTCGTGCAACAACGTGTCGAAGGCGCAAATCTGCGCGGCCGTGCAGGAAGGCGCGACGACCATCGCCGCGGTGAAGGGGGCGTGCAACGCCGGCACGTCGTGCGGCGGCTGCGTGCCGCTCGTGACGCAGATCATGAAGTCGGAGATGAAGCGCCAGGGGCTCGCCGTCAATAATCACCTTTGCGAGCACTTCCACTATTCGCGCCAGGAGCTGTATCACCTCGTGCGCGTGGAAGGCATCAAGACCTTCGGCGAACTGCTCGCGAAGCATGGCAAAGGGCTGGGCTGCGATATCTGCAAGCCGGCCGTGGCCGGGATTCTGGCGTCCTGCTGGAACGAATTCGTGCTGAAGAAGGAGCACGCGAGCCTGCAGGATTCGAACGATTACTACCTCGCCAACATTCAGCGCGACGGCACGTATTCGGTGGTGCCGCGCATGCCGGGCGGCGAGGTCACGCCGGAAGGCCTCATCGCCGTGGGTCAGGTGGCGAAGAAGTACGGCCTGTACACGAAGATCACTGGCGGCCAGCGCGTGGACCTCTTTGGTGCGCGCGTCGAGCAGTTGCCTTTCGTCTGGGAAGAACTGATCGCCGCCGGCTTCGAATCGGGGCACGCATACGGCAAGGCCCTGCGCACCGTGAAGTCGTGCGTGGGCTCGACGTGGTGCCGCTACGGCGTGGGCGACTCGGTGGGCTTCGCGATCGAACTCGAGAACCGCTACAAGGGTCTACGCGCGCCGCACAAGATCAAGTTCGGCGTCTCGGGCTGCACGCGCGAATGCGCGGAGGCGCAAGGCAAGGACGTCGGCATCATCGCCACCGAGAAGGGCTGGAACCTCTACGTGTGCGGCAACGGCGGCATGAAGCCGCGCCACGCGGAACTGCTCGCCGCCGATCTCGATCAGGCTACCCTGGTGCGCTACGTCGATCGTTTCCTCATGTTCTACGTGCGCACGGCCGACCGCCTGCAGCGCACGAGCGTGTGGCGCGACAACCTCGAAGGCGGCCTCGACTATCTGATCGACGTGGTCGTGCACGACAAGCTGGGCCTTGGCGCCGAACTCGAAGCGGAAATGCAGCTCGTGGTGGACACCTACGAATGCGAATGGAAGAAGGCCGTGACCGATCCTGAAACGCGTCGCCGCTTCCGCCACTTCGTCAATAGCGATGCGGGTGATCAGCACGTCACCTTCATCGAAGAGCGCGGCCAGATTCGTCCGGCTACGCCCGAGGAGCGCACGCAGCTCCCGCAAGCGGCGGCGCAATACAAGCGACATGAGGCGCTGTCCGGCATTCCCGTCGTCGTCGAAGCCGTCTGATTCCCTTTCATCGAACCGAGGAGTACGAAATGAGCAACGAACATAGTCAAGGCAACTGGGTTCCCGTCTGCACGCTCGACGACATCGTGCCGAACACCGGCGTGTGTGCGCTCGTTAAAGGCGAGCAGGTCGCCGTGTTTCATGTCGACGACGGCGACGCGCGCGTGTACGCCATCGGCAACTACGATCCGAACTCGCACGCGGCCGTGCTCTCCCGCGGGCTCGTGGGCAGCTTTGGCGAGCGCGTCGTGGTGGCCTCGCCCATCTACAAGCATCACTTCGATCTGTCCACTGGCGAGTGCATCGAAGCGCCGCAGCATTCGGTCAATGCGTTCCCCGCCCGCGTGGAAAACGGTCAGGTTTGGATTGCCGCCTGATTGCCCGAATGAAATGACAAACGCGCGGCGCGCAGGATGCGCGGTGCGCCCCGAATCTGTTTCAAGCTGATATCGATCGACCGGATGAGCAGCGAGAGCGTAAAGAGCGTTTGCCCGTACTGCGGCGTAGGCTGCGGGATGGTCCTGCACGTCGAGGACGGCCAGGTCGCGAAGATTTCTGGCGACGCCGAGCATCCGACCAACTTCGGCCGCCTCTGCACGAAGGGTTCGTCGGCGCACGTGGCGCTGCGCAAGTCGGGGCGCCTCGAGCGTGCCTTCGTGCGCCACGCCCGCGACGAGGACCCGGTGCCGCTGCCGCTCGCGCAGGCGATCGCCGATACGGCGCGCCGGCTGCGCTCGACGCTCGACGTGCACGGCCCCGACGCGCTCTCGTTCTACGTTTCCGGGCAGATGTCGATCGAGGCGCAGTACCTCGTGAACAAGCTCGCCAAAGGCTTCGTGCGCACCAACAACATCGAGTCGAACTCGCGCCTGTGCATGGCGAGCGCGGGCAGCGGCTACAAGCTCTCGCTCGGCGCGGACGGGCCGCCGGGTTCCTATCAGGACTTCGACCGCGCCGACCTCTTCTTCGTGATCGGCGCAAACATGGCGGACTGTCATCCGATCCTGTTCCTGCGCATGATGGAGCGCGTGAAGGCGGGCGCGAAGCTCATCGTCGTGGACCCGCGCCGCACGGCGACCGCCGAGAAGGCGTCGCTGTTCCTGCAGATCGCGTCGGGCACCGATCTCGCGCTGCTCAATGGCCTGCTGCACCTGCTGCACAGGAACGGCCACACCGATGCGGACTTCATTGCACAGCACACCGAAGGATGGGACGCGATGCCCGCGTTCCTCGACGACTACACGCCGGAAAAGGTCGCCGAAATCACGGGTCTCGCCGTCGACGACATTCGCCGCGCTGCGCAGATGATTGGCGAGGCGCCCGAGTGGATGAGCTGCTGGACCATGGGCCTGAACCAGAGCACGCACGGCACGTGGAGCACGAACGCGATCTGCAACCTGCATCTCGCGACGGGCAAGATTTGCCGCCCCGGCAGCGGTCCGTTCTCGCTTACGGGGCAGCCCAACGCCATGGGCGGGCGCGAGATGGGCTACATGGGACCCGGCTTGCCCGGTCAGCGCACGGTGCTCGCGCAAGAAGACCGCGCGTTCGTCGAAGCGGCGTGGGGCGTGGCGCCCGGCACGCTGCCCGTGAAAGTGGGTGGCGGCACGGTCGACATGTTCTCGCGCATGGCCGCGGGCGAGATCAAGGCGTGCTGGATCATCTGCACGAACCCGGTGGCGAGCGTTGCGAACCGCCAAACGGTGGTAGCGGGCCTGAGGGCCGCCGAACTAGTGATCGCCCAGGACGCTTTTCTGGACACCGAAACGAATCAGTACGCCGACGTGCTGCTGCCCGGCGCGCTCTGGGCCGAGGCCGAGGGCGTGATGATCAACTCCGAGCGCAACATGACGCTCATGCAGCAGGCCGTCGAGCCGCCGGGCGAGGCGCTGCCCGACTGGCAGATCATCGCGCGCGTAGCCTGCGCGATGGGTTTTGCGCAGGCGTTCAGCTACGCGAGCGCTGCCGAGGTGTTCGACGAAATCACGCGCTTCGCGAACCCGAAGACGGGCTACGACCTGCGCGGCGCGAGCCACGCGAAATTGCGCGAAACGCCGCTGCAATGGCCCATCGCGCCGGATGCCGCGAGCGATCGCAACCCGCTGCGCTATGTGAACGACGGCGTGAGCCAACCGCTCAGGGAAAACGTCGACGGCACGCGCCCTCGCATCGCATTCGCCACGCCGCACGGCAAGGGCGTGTTCTTCGCGCGTCCGCATGTTGCGCCTGCCGAACTGCCCGATGGCACGTTCCCGGTCGTATTCAACACGGGTCGCCTGCAGCACCAGTGGCACACCATGACGAAGACCGGCAAGGTGCCGATGCTCAACAAGCTCAACCCGGGCCCGTTCGTCGAGATTCATCCCGAGGATGCCGCCGCGCTCGGCATTGCCGCGAAGGACCGCGTGGAAGTGCGCTCGCGCCGCGGCCGCGTGGTGTTGCCCGCCGTGGTGACCGAGCGTGTGCGTCCCGGCAACTGCTTCGCGCCGATGCACTGGAACGACGTGTATGGCGAGGAGCTTTGCGTGAACGCGGTCACGAGCGACGCGATCGACCCGATTTCCCAGCAGCCCGAATTGAAATTCTGCGCGGTCGCGCTCTCGCGCGTCGGCCCGCCATCCGCGCCGCGCGAGACCGCGCGCGTACCGGATGGCACCGATGCCGCCGTTGCGTCGGGCGCGTTCGACGCCAGCGCGCCGAAAACCGCCCACCCGTCTCAGGAACTCGACATGTCCCGTATCGATGCCTTTTCGACGCTACTCGGTCTCGACGACGTCGCTGCGCCGCAGCTGGACGACGCGCAACGCGAGTATCTCGCGGGCTTTGTCGGCGGCCTGCGCGCGTTGCGGGCGGCCGAGCCCGTTGGCGTGCCCATGCTGCCCGCGCACGCGCCGTTTCCCGCCGACACACGCGTGTGGCTGGACGGACTGCTGGCGGGCCTCTTCAGCCGCGGCGAGCCTGTCGCGCGCACGGCTGCGCTCGCCGTGCCGGGTGCACCGGAAGAAAAGCCGCATGGCGTGCGCATCGCCCATACGCGCCCCAAGGTCGTGCTGCTGTGGGCCTCGCAGACGGGCAACGTCGAATCGCTCGTCGAGCAATACGCGACGCAGCTAATGGAGTCGGGCTTCGAGATTCGCACGGCCTGCATGGCCGATTACCCGCTCGCGAACCTCGCCAGGGCGCAATACGTCCTCCTGATGACGAGCACGTTCGGCGACGGCGACGCGCCCGACAACGGTGCGGCCTTCTGGAACGCGCTCGCGGCGCACGACGCGCCGCGCCTCGGCTCGCTGCGTTTTTCCGTGCTCGCCTTCGGCGACCGCAACTACGACGCGTTCTGCGGCCACGGGCGCAAGCTCGACGCGCGCCTCGAAGCGCTGGGCGCCACGCGTCTCATGGAGCGCGTGGATTGCGACAGCGAATACCAGAGCGCCGCCGACGCCTGGCTCGAGCGCATTGTCGTGCGCATCAAGCAGGAGGACGCGGCGCTGCACGCGGTGCCCGCCGACGGTTCGATTCCCGAGGTGCTGCCAGGCTGCGCGGCGACGAAGGCACGCCCGGCCGCCTCGAAGCTGCTGAAGAACGTGCGCCTGAACATGAAGGGCGCGACGAAGGACACGCGCTACTTCTCGCTCGCAACGGGCGAGGCGGGCCTCGACTACGAAGCGGGCGACGCGCTCGGCGTGTGGCCCACCAACTGTCCCGCGCTTGTCGAAGAGTTGCTGGACCTCACGCGCCTCGCCGCGGACACGCCCGTCGCCGTGAGCGGCCACGGCGAGATGCGCCTCGGCGAGGCGCTCGGCAAGTACTACGAGATCGCGCGCCCGAGCCCCGATGCGCTCGCGTTCATTGCGGCGCGCACGCGCTCGCGGGGCCTCGCCGAGATGCTCGACGATTCACGCAAGGGCGATCTGCGCAACTGGCTGTGGGGCCAGCAGCTCGCCGACGTGCTCCACGAATATCCCGTCGACATGAGCGCGCCCGAACTGCTCGGCATGCTCAAGCGCCTGCAGCCGCGGCTCTATTCGATTTCGTCGAGCCCGAAAGCCCATGCCGGCGAAGTGCATCTGACCGTTTCGGCCGTGCGCTACGACAACGGCCGCCGCGAACGCAAGGGCGTGGCCTCGACCTTCCTCGCGGACCGCGCGCAGGAGGGCAGCGTCCCGGTGTTCGTGCAGAAGAGCACGCATTTCCGGCCACCGCGCAACGGCGACGCGCCGATGATCATGGTCGGTCCGGGCACGGGCGTCGCTCCCTTCCGCGCCTTCCTGCACGAGCGGCAGGCGCGCGGCGACACGGGCCGCAACTGGCTCTTCTTCGGCGAGCAGCACGCAGCCACCGACTTCTACTACCGCGACGAACTCGAGCAAATGCGCAAGGACGGCCACCTCGACCGGCTCGACCTCGCGTTTTCGCGCGACCAGAGCGAGAAGGTCTACGTGCAGGACCGCATGCGCGAGCAGGGCGCGCAGCTATGGGCGTGGCTGCAGGAAGGGGCGCACCTCTACGTGTGCGGCGATGCGAGCCGCATGGCGAAGGACGTGGATACGGCGCTCAGGGAGGTGGTGGCGGGCCATGGCGGCATGAGCGCCGAGGCCGCGCACGACTACGTCAGCGCACTCGGGCGGGACAAGCGTTACCTGCGCGACGTCTATTGAAGGGGCGCGGCGCGGCTTCGGACCGGCGCTGCACGCTCGCCACGCTGCTGCCTTCGGCGGTGCTGCGCGAGCATCGCGGGCTCGTCACGCTGCCGGTCACGCCGGCGTTGCCACAGCGCACCGTCGCGCTGCTCAAGCGGCTGCGGGCATCGAGCACGCTCGCCGCCAACGCGTTTTCGGACGTGCTGCTCGCGACGATTTCACAGGAAGGCCTGGGCGAAGCCTGAGGCGGCTTTTGGTTCTCTCGTCTGCTCAGGGTTGGTCGGACGAGAGCAGGTTGTGGAAGAAGTCCACGGCGTGCTGGCGCGTCGACATCGTCCCGAGCGTGGCTGCCGGATCGAGCCCCGAACGCCGCGCCGTGCCGCTCACGAGACTCTTTTGCAGGTCGTTGAGCGGGCGGGCGAGATTGGTGGCGATGAATCCGGAAGCGGGCGGCGCGGCGATGGCCGGCAGGTCGCTGCGCGGCGTGTCCAGCGTGAGCAGCGGAGCGAGCGTGGGCGCGGCGGCCACGCGCTGACTCGCGAGCATGTCGGCGGGCGCGATGCCGAGCCAGTCGCGCAGTGTGGCGAGAATCGACGTGTGGTCGTAGGGTATGGCGCCCGGTGAGCGGAACACGGTGCCCGGTGCGATATACGGCGACACCACGACCGCCGGCACGCGTACGCCGAAGCTGTCGAAGGCGAAGTTCTGGTCGCCGGGATTGCTCGCGGCATCGGGCGCTACGGCGTTGGCGGGCGGCAGCACGTGGTCGTAGGTGCCCCCGTGCTCGTCGTAGGTGATCACCAGCAGCGTTTCGGGCCATGCGGGCGACGTGCTCAACGCGTGCCAGATGTCGTAGAGAAAGCTCTCGCCCGCATAGACGTCGTGTGGCGGGTGCTGGTCGTTGGGGTCGAGCAGAAAGCGCGGCTCGATGAACGAATACTGCGGCAGCGTGTTGTTCTCGCAGTCGGAGACGAAGTTGCTGAAGCGCTGGAAGTTGGCCTTATATTTCGCATCCCATAACGTTGGGAACATGGTGAGCGTGAGCGACGGCGCGACTAGGGCGGCGCTATACACGGCCCAGCTCGTGCCCATGTCGCCCAGCACGTTGAAGATGGTGCGCACTTGCCAGTCGAACGGGTCGGGCGGCGCACCGTTGTCGACGTGGCCGTTCGACGTGCCCGCGTGGGCGAAGGCGCGGTTCGGCCAGGTCTGGCTCGGCACGGGAGCGAACCAGGCGTCGCAGACGGCGTATTCGCGCGCGAGCGTCGAGAGCACCTTCAGCTGATCCGGGCTGTGGCACTGCATGACCTGGCTCGCGTCCGTCGTCGCGGTCGTTTCGTAGTCTTGCACGAAGCCCGACATGGGCGCCGCGCCTGCCGCGTTGCCGAGCAGTTGCACGCGCACGTTCGCGAACGTTTCCTGCGGATCGGGGTCGGGCAGCGTGGCCGTCGAGGCCGGCATGGTGGCGGCGATGGTGCCGCCGGCCTTCGTCGGGTTGCTCAGGCCCATCGTGAGCCCATCGAATGGCCGTTCCGCGCTGGCCGCGGGCAGGAAACGGGTGGGGCTGCTGCCGTTCGTGTACAAGCCGCCAAGCATTGTGTCGAACGATCGGTTCTCGAACATCACGACAACGACGTGCTTGATGTTCTGCAGGGACATGGGCTCTCTCCGTCACGCGGGTTTGACGAAGAATAGTGGTGCAGGCGGGTGGATTCGGCAAGGTTCGGCAACCCTGAGAAAACGGCCGACGCCTCGGGGGTGCCTTCGGGCGTACCGGCTGCACCCCGCGACCGCCGCCGGCCGATCCAGCGGGGCGCCCATCCCTGTGGGATAATGACGAGTTCTGCCCAGAGCGCAGCTCAAGAGGTTGTTCGCAAGGGCGTGCGTGGGGCCCTCAATCCCGTGGCCCGCTTCCTTTCTGCGATTTTTCTTCTACAGCCACAATGCCCGCATACCGTTCCAAAACCTCCACCGCCGGCCGCAACATGGCAGGTGCGCGCTCCCTCTGGCGCGCCACCGGCATGAAAGACGAGGACTTCGCCAAGCCGATCATCGCGGTCGTCAACTCGTTCACCCAGTTCGTTCCCGGCCACGTGCACCTGAAAGACCTCGGCCAGCTCGTTGCGCGCGAAATCGAAGCCGCGGGCGGCGTGGCCAAGGAATTCAACACGATTGCCGTCGATGACGGTATCGCCATGGGCCACGACGGCATGCTGTATTCGCTGCCGAGCCGCGACATCATCGCGGATTCGGTCGAATACATGGTCAACGCGCACTGCGCCGACGCCATGGTCTGCATCTCGAACTGCGACAAGATCACCCCGGGCATGCTCATGGCCGCCATGCGCCTGAACATCCCCGTGATCTTCGTCTCGGGCGGTCCGATGGAAGCGGGCAAGACGCGCCTCGCGAACCCGGTCACGAAGGCCATCGAAGTCAAGAAGCTCGACCTGATCGACGCCATGGTGATCGCGGCCGACACCAAATACTCCGACGCCGAAGTGGCCGAAGTCGAGCGCTCGGCCTGCCCGACCTGCGGTTCGTGCTCGGGCATGTTCACGGCCAACTCGATGAACTGCCTGACCGAGGCGCTGGGCCTCTCGCTGCCGGGCAACGGCACCGTGGTCGCCACGCACGCGGACCGCGAACAGCTCTTCAAGCGCGCCGGCCGCCGCATCGTCGAACTCGCGCGCCAGTACTACGAGCAGGAAGACGAGCGCGTGCTGCCGCGCTCGGTGGGCTTCAAGGCGTTCGAAAACGCCATGACGCTCGACATCGCCATGGGCGGCTCGACCAACACCATCCTCCACTTGCTGGCCATTGCGCAGGAAGCGGGCATCGATTTCGGCATGGCCGACATCGACCGCCTTTCGCGCGTCGTGCCGCAGCTCTGCAAGGTCGCGCCGAACACGAATAAGTACCACATCGAAGACGTGCACCGCGCCGGCGGCATCATGGCGATCCTGGGCGAACTCGAGCGCGCCGGCAAGCTGCACACCGACGTGCCGACCGTGCACACGCCGACGCTCGGCGACGCGCTCGCGCAATGGGATATCACGCGCACCCAGGACGAGGCGGTCAAGACGTTCTACATGGCTGGCCCGGCCGGCGTTCCGTCGCAGGTCGCATTCAGCCAGAACACGCGCTGGGCGAGCCTCGACTCGGACCGCGCCGAAGGCTGCATCCGCTCGTACGAGCACGCGTTCTCGAAGGAAGGCGGCCTCGCCGTGCTGACCGGCAACATCGCGCTCGACGGCTGCGTGGTGAAGACCGCGGGCGTGGACGACAGCATCCTCGTGTTCGAAGGCACGGCTCACGTGACCGAATCGCAGGACGAAGCGGTGGAAAACATCCTCGCCGACAAGGTCAAGGCCGGCGACGTGGTGATCGTGCGCTATGAAGGGCCGAAGGGCGGCCCCGGCATGCAGGAAATGCTCTACCCGACGAGCTACATCAAGTCGAAGGGCCTCGGCAAGGCGTGCGCACTGCTGACCGACGGTCGCTTCTCGGGCGGCACTTCGGGCCTCTCGATCGGCCATTGCTCGCCGGAAGCGGCGGCAGGCGGCGCGATCGGCCTCGTGCGCGACGGCGACAAGATCCGCATCGACATTCCGAACCGCACGATCAACGTGCTGGTCTCGGACGACGAACTCGCGCGCCGCCGCGAAGAGCAGAACGCCAAGGGCTGGAAGCCGGCGAAGGCGCGTCCGCGCAAGGTGTCGGCGGCGCTGAAGGCCTACGCCAAGCTCGTGATGTCGGCAGACAAGGGCGCCGTGCGCGATCTTTCGCTGCTGGATGATTGAGATTGCAACGGGCTTCGCGCCCGTCGATCGGCAGATCAGTAAAGCCGCTCCTCGGAGCGGTTTTTTTTGGCTGGCGCATCACGGATTCGCGGGAAAGGGCCAGGGCGCCGAGGTTCGGTCAAGCCCGGGACTGGACCGTACGTTTGCCTGAAGTTTTCATAACGTTTACGGAAAACTTACCGATCGTGCCCTCGTTTGAAAAATTCTGTAACGCTTCGTAATACTGTGATATGTTTCATGACCTCGACGGCTGGTCGAATCCTCGCAAGAGCGTTCGTACCGGTCGTCGAATGACTGTTACTGTTCCGTGACGTCCCGTGTATCGAAGATCGGTGAGTGAGGCAATTTTTTCTAAGGACTGCGATGTATCTGCGCAGCACATTCCACCCTCCAGCATTCGGATCATCATCGGGCGCAAATCGCAACGCCGTCACGGCTGCATCGGTTGCCTCCGCGTTTGAGCCATTCACGAAAACGGATCGCGGTCAATGACACCGATTCCCGAGTTTTTCCAACTCTTGTCCAGGGCTATTCCTGGGAGACGTCCCGATGCCCTGTTCCGGAAGGGGCGCGTGCTCATGTACGCACTGCTTCATCCGTTTGCAGCTCGCGTCTGGTTGAGTGCGCTGGCGGCAAACTCCCTGCTTGCCGAGATTGTCGTCCGTAATCGTCGCTATCTTGAACGCCCCTTTCGCCGCTTCGTCCAGGCGGACATGCGTGCCTGCGCGCGTGCCGAGCTACTGTGCGGACATTTTCGGGTCGTACGGGAACGCTTCGGCGACGATCTGGTGCGCAGCCTCTACCTGAATTCGGAAGACGTGACCTTGGCGTCGAGCGGAAGGTACGCCATCGTCGTGAGCGAGCCGGTACGTTGTTGGCGCGAAGGGTTGCTGAGCGTCGCCTGGCGCGACGTGGTCGATCGCGTCGATCTTGCGTGGGCGACAATCAGTTTCGAGTGGCACGCCGAAGCGGGGAAAATCGGGGCGCTTATCGGCGGCCTGCAAGGACCTTCCGGCGCGGCCAGGGAGCGGGTGCGCGAGGCCACGCGCGAATGCCATGGATTGCGGCCCAAGGCTGCTGTCATGGAGGCTGTCTGCGAATTGTCCAGGATGGCAGGGGTGGACGTGCTGACTGGCGTGACGAAGAAGACGCACGTTACCGACTCCAGGCGGGCTCAGATACACGCGGACTATGATGGCTTCTGGCAGGAATTGGGTGGCGTCGAACGCAATGGGCGGTATGTACTGCCGCTTCGCCTGCATCACCGCGACGTCAGCGAGGTTCCGTCGAACCGGCGTGCTGCATTCCGCAGGCGACAGACGCTGATTGCAGATTTACTCGCGCAGATCCCTCGGGCGATGGATGCTGGCCTGATTGAAGAGGTCATGCCGCCGCATCTGGGTCATCCAGATTCGAACAAGCAACTGCTGGATCTTGCTGTGGCTCTGGCAACCGATCGTTGCGACCTGGAGCCGGGCCCTGCTCTCGGAGAGAGCGATCCGACGCGGGACGATCGGCCAGTCGAGCAAAAACTCGCCGCCTGATATCGGCCGTCACAATCAACCGGGCAAAAAAATCGAGCCTCCCACAGTAGTGTGGGAGGCTCGATTCGTTTGGTGGCACGTCCCCCGCGCAATGCACGGGGGGCGGGGTCCATCCCTTACTTCGCAGCGGCTGCGAGTACGGCGTTGAACGTCGCGCTCGGGCGCATGACTTCAGCGAGCTTCGCGAAGTCAGGCTTGTAGTAGCCGCCGATATCGACCGGCTTGCCCTGAACCGCGGCCAGCTCGCCCACGATCTTCTGCTCGTTCTCGGCCAATGCCTTCGCCAGCGGCGCGAAGTGTGCCGCGAGTTCCGCGTCATCCTTCTGTGCGGCCAGCTCTTGCGCCCAGTACATCGAGAGATAGAACTGGCTGCCGCGGTTGTCCAGCTCGCCGGTCTTCGGCGACGGGCCCTTGTTGTTGTCGAGCAGCTTGCCGGTGGCGGCGTCGAGCGTCTTCGCGAGCAGCTTGGCACGCGCGTTGTTCGTCTTGATGCCGAGGTCTTCCAGCGAAACGGCCAGCGCAAGGAATTCGCCGAGCGAGTCCCAGCGCAGGTGGTCTTCCTGAACCAGCTGCTGCACGTGCTTCGGAGCCGAGCCGCCGGCGCCCGTTTCGTACATGCCGCCGCCCGCCATCAGCGGAACGATCGAGAGCATCTTCGCCGAGGTGCCCAGTTCCATGATCGGGAACAGGTCGGTCAGGTAGTCGCGCAGGATGTTGCCCGTGACCGAGATCGTGTCCAGGCCGCGGATCACGCGCTCGAGCGTGTAACGCATCGCGCGGACTTGCGACATGATCTGGATGTCGAGGCCGGTCAGATCGTAATCCTTCAGGTACGTTTCGACCTTCTTGATCACTTCGTTTTCGTGCGGACGGTACGGGTCGAGCCAGAACACGGCCGGCGTGTTCGAGTTCTTTGCGCGCGTGACGGCAAGCTTGACCCAGTCGCGGATCGGCTCGTCCTTCACGAGGCACATGCGCCAGATGTCGCCTTGCTCGACGGGTTGCGTGAGCGCTTCGAGTACTTCGCCCGTGGCGTTGTCGACGATGCGCGCCGTGCCGTCCTGCGGGATTTCGAACGTCTTGTCGTGCGAACCGTACTCTTCAGCCTTTTGCGCCATCAGGCCGACGTTCGGCACCGTGCCCATCGTGCGCGGGTCGAATGCGCCGTTGGTCTTGCAGAAGTTGATGATTTCCTGGTAGATGCGCGCGAACGTGCTTTCCGGAATCAGACACTTCGTGTCGGCCGGGCGGCCGTCGGCGCCCCACATCTTGCCGCCTGCGCGGATCATCGCGGGCATCGAAGCGTCGACGATCACGTCGTTCGGTGCGTGCAGGTTCGAGATGCCCTTGGCCGAGTCGACCATGGCGAGCGCCGGACGGTGCTCGTGGCATGCGTGCATGTCGCGGATGACTTCTTCGCGCTGCGATTCCGGCAGCTTTTCGATCTTCGTGTAGAGATCGACGAGGCCGTTGTTCACGTTCACGCCGAGTTCTTCGAAGAGCTTGGCGTGCTTGGCGAACGCGTCCTTGTAGAACACGCGCACGGCGTGGCCGAACACGATGGGGTGCGAAACCTTCATCATGGTCGCCTTCACGTGCAGCGAGAGCATGACGCCGGTCTTGCGCGCGTCTTCCATCTGGTCTTCGTAGAAGGCCAGCAGGTGCTTCTTGCTCATGAACATGCTGTCGACGATTTCGCCGGCTTGCAGCTTGACCTTCGGCTTGAGCACGATGGTTTCGCCGGCCTTCGTCACGAGCTCCATGCGGACTTCGCGGTCCTTGTCGTTCGTGATCGACTTTTCGCCGTGGTAGAAGTCGCCGTGCTTCATGTGCGCGACGTGGGTGCGCGAAGCCATGCTCCACTCGCCCATGCTGTGCGGGTGCTTCTTCGCGTAGTTCTTGACCGCGAGCGGTGCGCGGCGGTCCGAGTTGCCTTCGCGCAGCACCGGGTTCACAGCCGAGCCGAGGCACTTCGAATAGCGCTTCTGGATAGCCTTTTCTTCGTCGGTCTTCGGATCTTCGGGGAAGTCGGGGACCTTGTAGCCCTTGCCCTGGAGTTCCTTGATCGCGGCGACGAGCTGCGGCACCGATGCGCTGATGTTCGGCAGCTTGATGATGTTCGTTTCCGGCAACTGCGTGAGACGGCCCAGTTCGGCCAGATTGTCCGGCACGCGCTGTTCTTCCGTGAGGAATTCCGGGAACTCGCCGAGGATACGGCCCGCAACGGAGATATCGCTGGTCTCGACGTTCACGCCGGCCGGCGCAGCGAAGGTGCGGATGATCGGCAGAAACGCGCTGGTGGCGAGCAGCGGCGCTTCATCGGTCAGGGTATAGATGATGGTGGGTTGCTGGGTACTCATCGGCTTCTTGGCGGGGTTCAAAAACGGGGTGATAACACCACCGGCTGCGCGCAGTCGGCGAAACACCTGGATTTTGCCTCAATTTGCAGCGGGCTGGGGACCTGGCGTGCCTATATTTCATATCGTGGAAAGCGCTTGCGCAATGTTAATTGACCAGAAAGTCGGCGCGTTTGCCTTGATCGGCCGGCCCTGCGCCGAAAACGTTTCCGCGCCGGCGCCCCGTTCTATAAGGCTTTGCGAGGTGAGACCGACGATTCGGAGATGGCTCTCCGGTTTTGTGGATCGTACCCTTGATTGACTGTCAAGCTGGTAAAGACCCTTGTGAAAAGAGAAGTGAATCGGGGAGTCTTATATAAGAATTTTGTCCTGCGGGCCTCGCCGAAGTCTCTGAAAACGGTTGCCTTGCTAATCAATTCGTGGTTTCATTGCTGCCATGTTCGATCACTGCCTTTACTTCAATTCGTCGGCGCTCGCGCGGTTGGTCGAGCGCGAGTGGAGTGCCGCTTATGCGCCGTTCGGCCTCACGCCCGCGCAAGGCTTCGTGCTGCGCGTCGTGCTGGCGAAGCCCGGGTGCCTCGCGAGCGATGTCGCACAAACGCTCGGCATCGCGCGGCCCACTGCGACTCGCCTCGTCGACAACCTGTGCGAGAAGGACTTGCTCGAGCGCCGCCAGGGCGAGGCCGATGGCCGCGAATGGGGACTCTTTCCCACGGCGGGCGGCACGGCGCTCGACGGCCCGATCAACGGCGCGAGCGCCGACGTGGCGCGGCGCCTGCGTGCGCAAGTCGGCCCGGACCTCTTCGAGTCCACGGTCGCCGGCATGCGCAAGATACGCAAGGGACTTGCGTAATGCGTTCGCGCCTTTTTTAAACCTCGAATGATTGTCTTGCTAATCAATAAGGAGAAGAGCGATGAGCGAAGCGGCGCTAAAAGGGACAGGGGAAGAAGCCTGGCGTTGGGCAATCGGCGTGACGATCGCCGCGCTGGCAGTGGGTGGCGTGGTGGCCGCGATTCTCGCGATGCCGCGCGCCGTGGAGGCGAACAACCGCGCGTGCATAACGGCCTACGCCAACGATCTGCACGCGGATCTCGCGGCGTTCGCGCAAGACCCGGCGTGGCAGGCGCAATACGTCGAGGCAATCACGGCGTGCTCGCGTTGAACGGGCACGCCGCGCGCCGCGACGTTACTTGCGGTTCAGGAACGCGAGCAGGTCGGCGTTGACCTGCCCGGCCATCGTCGTACACATGCCGTGCGGGCCGCCCGGGTAAATCTTGAGCGTCGCGTCCTTGACGATCTTCGCGGAGAGCTTGCCCGCGTCGTCTATCGGCACGATCTGGTCGTCGTCGCCGTGCAGGATCAGCGTGGGCACATCGATCTTCTTGAGATCTTCCGTGTAGTCGACCTCGGAGAACTCATGCACGCAGTCATGCAGCGCGAGGATGCCGCCCCACATGCCCTGCTGCCAGAACGAGTCGATCACGCCCTGCGAGACCTTCGCGCCGCTGCGGTTGTAGCCGTAGAACGGCACGGCCAGGTCCTTGAAGAACTGTGAGCGGTCGTCGATCACGCCCTTGCGGATGCCGTCGAACACATCCTTGGGCAGACCGCCCGGATTCTTCTCGCTCTTGATCATGATGGGCGGCACCGCGCCGATCAGCACCGCGCCCGAGACGCGCTTCGTGCCGTGGCGGCCGATGTAGCGCGCGACTTCGCCGCCGCCCGTGGAATGGCCAACGAGCGTGGCGTCCTGCACATCGAGCTTGTCGAGCAGGTCGGCCAGATCGTCGGCCCAGGTGTCCATGTCGTTGCCCTTGGCGGGCTGATCGGAGCGGCCGTGGCCGCGGCGGTCATGCGCGATCGTGCGAAAGCCGTTTTGCACCAGAAAGAGCATTTGAGCGTCCCAGGCGTCGGCGGTAAGCGGCCAGCCGTGGGAGAACACGACGGGCTTGCCGCTGCCCCAATCCTTGTAATAGATCGACGTGCCATCGCGGGTGGTGAAGGTGCTCATGGAAACTCTCCAGTTTCTTTTACAGCATCACAAAGCAGGCAGACGCCGACGCATTGGCGCGCGGTCGCGCTTCGCGCGGCGGTTCGTGGCGGCGTCCAGGGATGGGCAATGCGGGTGGAACGTGCCGGTGCCTGCGCGTCACGCAACGAGGCAGGGAGGACACGTGGGCCAGTATAGAGAGAACCTATGCGCGATGACGTGAAGTTGCGCGCGCCTCGCTCGTGCCGGCAACTTTCACATGCGTGTCGTTGGCGCGGCAATCGGGCTTCCTGGCGGGTTGGCCAGTCTGGTCTAGTCTTCTTCCGTCGTCCACCGAACCGACGCGCTGCACCGTTTGAAACTGCGTCGAACGGCGATACGCGATAATCGCCCTTTATCGACTCTCGCCTGACTCGTATGTCGACGCCTGAACCGGTCGCTTCCGGCCAATCCTGGTGGGGCGTGCTCGTCCTGGCGCTTTCGGCCTTCATTTTCAACACGACCGAATTCGTGCCGGTTGCGTTGCTCAGCGCCATTGGGGACAGCCTGCACATGAAGCCGACCGACGTCGGCCTCATGCTGACGATCTACGCGTGGACGGTGGCCGTGGCGTCGCTGCCCTTGATGCTGCTGACACGCAACGTCGAACGCCGCAAGCTGCTGACCTGGGTATTCGCGCTCTTCGTCGTCAGCCACATCGTGACCGGCGTAGCGTGGAACTTCACGGTGCTGATGGTGGGCCGAATCGGCATTGCCTTTGCACACGCCATCTTCTGGTCGATTTCCGTCTCGCTGGTGGTGAGGCTCGCGCCGCCCGGCAACAAGAGCAGGGCGCTCGCCATGCTCGGCATGGGAACCTCGATCGCCATGGTGGCGGGCATTCCGCTTGGGCGCGTGATCGGCGAGACGCTCGGCTGGCGGCAAACCTTCTTCGTCATTGCGGGCGCGGCGGCGTTAGCGCTACTCATGCTGCGCGTGATGCTGCCCTTGCTGCCGAGCCAGCAAACGGGCTCGTTCAGCAGCGTGCCCGTGCTGTTCAGAAAGCCGATGCTGGCCTCGCTCTATCTGCTCACGATACTCGTCGTGACCGCGCACTTCACGTCGTACACGTATATCGAGCCCTTCATTCACTCCGTGGGCCACGAAAGCAGTCAACGCATCACCTATATCCTGATTCTGTTCGGCAGTGCCGGTATTCCCGCGGCCATTTTCTTTAACCGGCTTTATCCGCGCGATCCGGCTCAGTTCCTCCAGGTGGCTGTGATCGCCGTGTGTGCGTGCCTGCTCGTGCAGTTTCCCGCCGTGCTGAGCATCATCACGTTGTCCGTTCACACGCTGGTGTGGGGCGGCGCGATCGTTTCCTTCGGCCTTGCCATGCAGGCATGGGTGCTCAAGCTCGCGCCCGAGGCCGCGGACCTCGCGGTCTCGATCTATTCCGGCCTCTATAACGTGGGAATCGGCGCGGGCGCGCTGCTCGGCAACCATATTGCCAATGGCTTCGGCGTGTCGTGGCTCGGCAGTTTCGGCGGCGTGGTGGGTGGTCTTGGGGCTGGAGTATGCTGGTTCGCATTGCGCATGTATGCGCGGGCGCATCCATCCGCGCACTGATACACCGCGTGCGGCGACGAACTCGCGCGCCAACGCTTTCGCGAGGCGTTCACAGTGGCGTCACGGACGGCATCTCGCCTTCTACGGGAGGAAACGTCAGCTCCACGGCAAAGCCGCCGCCGGCGGGAAACGCAAAGTTCACGCGCCCGCCGTGTGCCTTCATCACCGCCTGCACGATGGCGAGCCCGAGGCCCGAGCCCGTCGCGCGCTCCGCGCCTTCCTGGCCGATGCGCTCGAACGGACGCAACGCGGCGTCCCAGTGTTCGCGTGCGATGCCTTGACCGTTGTCGGTCACGGTTAGCGTGACGGCCTCCGGCGAGGTGCTCACGGTGACGACGATATCGTCCGCCTTGCCGTGCAGCAGCGCGTTGTGCAGCACGTTCGACAGCGCTTCCTGCAGGCTCACGGGGTCGCCCGCGATCCAGACCTGCGGCGCGCTGCTTTCGAATGCCACTTTCACGTCGCGTTCGTCGGCGAGCGGAATGGTGCGGCCCAACACTTCTCTGGCAAGCTTCGCGAGGTCCACGCGCTGCAACGGGACCACTTCCGTGCGATGAATCACCATCGCGTGATTGAGCAACTGGCCGGTGAGCCGGCCCACGTCCGAGCAGGTTGCGCGCAACGCTTCGAGCCGCGCGGCATGGCGCGCGGGATCGGACTCGGTGCTGAGCAATTCGATCTGCGCGTCGAGCCGCGCGATCGGCGTGCGCATCTGGTGCGCGGCGTCGGCGATAAAGCGCTGCATGGCCGTCATGCGTTCCGCGAGGCGGCCGATCAGCCCGTTGATGGCGCCGATCAGCGCGTTGATTTCGCTTGGCGTGTCGTGCGCCACGGGCCGCAGGTCGGCCGGGTCGCGCGCGGCGATGATCTGCTCGATCTGCGCAAGCGGACGCAAGCCGCGCCGGATCGCAAGGCCGCTCGCGCCGATGGCGAGCACGCTCATCAGCAAAATGAGCGTCCAGACCTTGAGGCTCATGTCGTTCGTGAGTTGCTGGCGGGCATGGGTGGTCTGCGCGACCGTGACGAGGGCCCAGCCGGGCGGCCGCGCGTCCGGCATGTAGCGCCCGATGGTCGCCGTGCGCACGCGCTCTCCCTGGTAGCGGGCGTTCGCGAATGTCGGACCCTGGTGCGCGTTCATCGCGCTCTTCGTATCGGCCGGACCGGGAAGATCGCCATAGCCCGCGACGACGAGGCCGCGCGCGTCGACCACTTTGTAGTAGACGACGTCATAGCGCGAAAGCGTGGAGAGCGCGGCCACCGGCGGATTGAGCGCGAGCACGCCGCCCTGCACGTAGAGGTTTTCGGCGACCTGGATGGTTGCGCCCGCAAGCAGCTGATCGTAGGCGCGCTCGGACGCGACGCCCGCGTAATAGCGCGCGATGCCCGCGAGCGCCGCAGCGCCCGACGCCACGACGAGCGCGATGAAGAGCAGCGTGCGCCCGAGCAGCGTTTTCGGGAACCAGTCAAAGCGCGGCAATTTGATATCCCATGCCGCGCGCCGTGCGGATTTCGACCGAACTGCCCTGCAGCTTCTTGCGCACGCGCGTGACGTATTGTTCGACGGCGTTCGCGCTCGGCTCATTGCCGTAGCTGAACAACTGATTCAGCAGTTCTTCTTTCGGGAAGATGCGTTGCGGACGGCTGGCGAGGATTTCGAGCAGCGCGAACTCCTGGCGCGAAAGCGAAAGCGGTTTGCCGTCGAGTTCGGCAAGCCGGCTGCTGCGGTCGATGGCGAGACCGCCCAGCTTCACCACATCGTTCGCGTGCCCGCTGTTGCGGCGCAGGAGCGCCTGCACGCGCGCTTCGAGTTCGCGGTAGTCGAACGGTTTGACGAGGTAGTCGTCGGCGCCGAGGCCGAGGCCGCTCACGCGGTCGTCGATGGCCGAGCGTGCGGTGAGCAGCAGCACCGGCGTGGTCGAGCCCGACGCACGCAGATGGCGCAGAATCTCGAAGCCGTCCATGGCGGGAAGCATCACGTCGAGCACGACCAGATCGAAACGCTCCACGCCGAGCAGGCCGTTCGCCGTCGCGCCGTTCGCTTCGAGGTCCACCGCGTGACCGAGGCGCGTGAGGCGGCTGCGGACCGCCGCGCCGATTTCCGCGTCGTCCTCTACCACCAGAATGCGCATGATGCCGTTCCTGCCGAAATCTTCATGGGTGCGATTGCGGGTTTTCCCCGAGGTCTACTCTGTGTGTTTCTCAGCATTTTCTCAGACTCGCCCGGTAATCTCGCGAACCATGGAAGATAGCGCGACGTGATTACGACACGAACCAACGGAGACGGCAAGATGCGCGTGAAGTCGCCGCGGCCTTCACCGCGTCGGCGCGCGATCGTTGCGGCCGGGCTTGGCGCGGCTGCCGTTGCCGCGGGGCTCGCGCCTGCCTGGGTCCGGGCCACACCGCGCACGGTGCGCATTTCCAAGGGCTATGGCCTGCTGTATCTGCCGCTGCTCGTGATGGAAAAGGCGCGCCTGTTCGAGCGCCATGCGGCCCGCCAGGGGCTCGCGGACGTGAGCGTGGAGTGGGTGAGGCTCGACGGCGGCAATTCGGTCGACGACGCCATGATGGCCGGCACGCTCGACTTCGCCGCCGTGGGCGCACCCGGCTTCATCGAACTGTGGGCGCGGGCGCGCGGCATACCGAACGTCGAGGTGATCGGCATCAGCGGCCTTTCGGCCACGGCGCTCTCGCTCAACACGAACCGGCCGCAAATTGTGACGCTGCGCGACTTCACGGCCGCCGACCGCATTGCGGTGCCCGGTATTCGCACCTCGCTTTCGGCCGTGGTGCTGCAAATGGTGGCGAGCAAGCTGCTAGGGCCGCTGCACTTTGCGCAGCTCGATTCGATCACCGTCGGCTTGCCGCATCCGCAGGCCATGCAGTCGCTGATCCGGCGCGAGGGCGGCATCACCGCGCATTTCGCGTCGCCGCCATTTTCGACGCTCGAATTGCAGCAGCCTGGCATCCACCGCGTGGTCAATTCGGTCGACGTGCTCGGGCCGCTCACGCTCGACGTGGTGTTCGCGCCCAAGCGCCTCGTCGATACCGAGCCTGCGCTGGCAAAGGCGTTCCTTCACGCGCTCGACGAGGCGAACCGGATGATTGCGCAGGACAAGGCGGCCGCGGCGCAGATCTATGTCGATTCGTCGGGCTTCGGCGCGTCGCGCGAGCACGTGGTGCAGACGCTCTGCGCGCCGGAGTCGCGCTTTTCGGTCTGGCCCGAGCAGTTGATGGAGTACGTCGATTTTCTGTACATGGTGGGCACGATCAAGGCGAAGCCGCGCACATGGAACGACATGTTCGTGGCGATGCTCGGGGATTTCCGTCCGTCCTAGACATACGCATAGACACAAATAAACGTAGGAGAACAGAGTGAATACAGACTCAACCGTCGATCAACCATCCGTCGAAGAGCGGGATGTCATGTCGAAGATCGCGCGCCGCCTCATGCCGATCCTCGTCGTGATGTTTCTGATTTCGTTCATCGACCGCCAAAACGTCGGCTTCGCTAAGCTTCAGATGGTGCACAGCCTCAACATGACCGAAACGGCGTTCGGCCTTGCGTCGTCGCTGTTCTTTATCGGCTATCTGCTGTTCGAAGTGCCCAGCACGCTCGCGCTGCACCGCTTCGGCGCGCGCGTGTGGCTCGCGCGCATCATGCTCACCTGGGGCGTGATCACGGTGCTGATGGGCTTCACCACCTCGATGCAGGTGTTCTGCGGCCTGCGCCTCGCGCTGGGCGTCGCCGAAGCCGGCTTCTATCCCGGCGTGATCTACTACCTCACGCTGTGGTTTCCGCAAAGCTATCGTGCGCGTGTGCTCGGCATCTTCACGCTGGGCAGCGCGCTCGCCAATATGCTGGGCTCGCTCGTGGGCGGCTGGCTGCTGAGTCTCAATGGCGTATGGGGCCTCGCCGGCTGGCAGTGGGTGTTCATCGCCACGGGCCTGCCCGCCGTGCTGGTCGGCATCGCCGTGTTCAGGCTGCTGCCGGCGTCGTACCAGGAAGCGCGCTTTCTGCACGATCGCGAAAAGCAGATCGTGGCGGCCGCGCACGAGCGGGAGAAGCCCGAGCACGCCGAACACTCGCAGCCCTGGAAGGCGCTGCTCGATCCGCGCGTGATGCTGTTCGCGGCAACCTATATGCTGATGTCGACGTCGCTCTACGGCGTGACCTACTGGCTGCCCACGCTCGTGAAGTCGTTTGGCGTGTCGAGCAGCGTGAACGGGCTGTTGAGCATGCTGCCGTGGGCGCTGGCAGTGCTGCTGCTGCTGTGGCTGCCGTCGAAGCTGCGCCGCGCGAAAAGCATTCTGCGCGCGATGGCGATCGTCGCGGCGCTAGGCACGCTGGGTTTCCTGCTGAGTCTCCTGCTGCCTTCCACACCGATGCGCTTCATCGCGCTCGTGTTCGGCGGCGCGTGCATTCCGCTGCTGTATCCGTGCTTCTGGTCGATGCCGCCGCGCTACTTCACCGGCGCGCGGGCTGCGGCGAGCGTGGCGGCGATCAACTCGATCGGCAATCTCGGCGGCTTCTTCGGCCAGAACCTCATGCCGTTCGCGGGCAAGCTCACCGGTACCGCGTTCGGGCCGATGATCGTGCCGATCGTGTGCCTCGCCGTGCTCGGTCTGGGCGTCGTAGTGGCGTGGGGACGTTCCGGGCGCGCCATCGAGGGCGTGCCGGCTTGACCCGGGCCGCTCGTCGCGTTCATCGGGCCGGAAAGGGATCGCGATTGTATTTCTCGCCGTAACAGTGAATTCAATCTATGAGCATAGACTTTCGATAGGGCAACCCTAAAATCCACTGTCATATGTGAGCGTATTGCGACGCTCGATCATGAGAGGGATTCATGCAGCAGATTTTCAAGGGGACGGCCAGACTTGCGGACGTGGCAAGCCGGTCCTGGCCCAGGGTCGCCGTATCGCTGGTCGCCGCGTGCACGGTGCTGGCGGGTTGCGCGTCGGCCAGCGACGTCACCACGGCGGACAAGTCGGGCACGTTCGTCGTTTCGGCGTCCGCAACGGGCGGCCGACTCGCGTGGGCCCGCGCCCACAAGCGCGCGGTGAGCGAAGCGAACGACTACTGCGAGAGCCGCGGCATGCAGACGAGTCTCGGCATGGAGCACACCGAAGGCATCGAGGCGCTGCAGCAGCAGGCCTCCGTCATCCGCTTCGAATGTCATCCCAAGCTTTGAGGCCCGCGCCTCAGCGAATCACGAACGTTTCCCTGCGAGCCCCGTACCACTTCGTGACTTCGGAGTGCGCGGTCAATCTGGATGACTTCAGAATCGGGCTCGTGACGCGATACAGCCGGTCCGGGTCGGGCCCATACATGTAGAGATAGCCGTCGTTGCCGTCGATGTGAATTTCGGTTTCGCCGAGTTCGCCGGCATCGGCGCGCTTGATGGCGCCGGCCAGCCGCTGTTCGAGCGCATGAATCTGCGGGCGGTCTTTCGGGTAGTAGTCGAAATGGACCATCATGGCCGGCCCCGGCGGCTTCTGCGCCGGTTGTGCGGCGGCGCTCCCCGCGGCGAGTGCGATGCCCAGCAGCGTGGCGAGTGTTTTCCGGATTTTCGACATGGGGATGGCGTCCGCGAGCGAAGCTGCGATGTTCGCATAACGAAGGGGCGGCGTGGGGCGGCGGTGCCTCGCGGCGGTGCGCTCACAACAGCGGCAGCGTGAGCCGGATATGCTCGGCGAACGCCGCCGTGAGGAGCGACGGCCGCTTGCGTCCGTACTTGATCGTAATGCCCACGGCCGGCAAGGGCGGCAGCGCGGGATCGCCATTGAGAATCGCCAGATCCGCCGGAACGGCCGTTTGCGTCATGACGGCGAAGGCCTGGCCCGAACGCACGAGCGCGGTGAGACCGGCGAGGCTGCTGCTCGCATACGCGACGCGGTAGGCGCGGCCCATCCTCTCCAACGCTTCACAGGCTGCGATGTGATCGAGGGTGTCCGGATCGGAGAGCGCGAGCGGCAGCGGATCGACATGGGCGGAATCGAGTCCGGGCGAGCCGATCCAGACCAGCTGCTCGCGGCGAATGATCTCGTCGTGCGGGCCGCTTGCGTTGGCGGACCCGATGGCGGTCAAAGGCAGCGATACCAGGGCGAGATCGACCGCACGCTTGTCGAGCTGTTCGAGAAGACGCGGCGTGGGAACGCATACGACTTCCACGAGCGCATTCGGATGCTGGCCCGAAAACCGGCGCAGCAAGGAGGGCAGAAATACGGCCGCATAGTCGTCCGGGCAGCCGAAGCGCAGGGTGCCCGACAAGCCCGTGCCGCACAGGTCGGCCATGGCCTCGTCGTGCAGGCGCAGAATGCGCTGGGCGTGCACCAGCAGGCGCTCGCCGGGGCTCGTCAGCGCAACGCCGCGGCCGGTGCGCTGAAACAACGGCTGATCGACGATCTCCTCGAGCCGCTTGATCTGCTGACTCAGCGCCGACTGGGTGCGGCCCACGCGTTCGGCCGCGCGGCTTATCGAGCGCACCTCGGCGATAACCGCGAACGAACGCAGCAGATCGATTTCCAGCGGTCGGCTCACGATATTAGCCTCTCTTCTAGCTTGCATAAGAACTATTCGATTCTATAAAACCAGAGCGCCGCCTAGACTGCAAGGAAAACCCGCAAAACCCGCTACCCGACGAGGAGAAGCCCGTGTCCAGGAACGACGACGAACAGTTTTGGCGCAACGCGAGACAACATCTGATCCGCTATGGCGGCACGTTCGAGCCGATGATCATCGAGCGCGCCCAGGGCAGCTTCGTCTACGACGCGGACGACCGGCCGATTCTCGACTTCACTTCGGGACAGATGAGCGCGGTGCTCGGTCACAGCCACCCGGAAATCGTCTCGGTCATCAACGAATACGCGGGCAAGCTGGACCACCTGTTCAGCGGCATGCTCTCGCGGCCCGTGGTCGAACTGGCCACGCGTCTCGCCGACGTCACGCCCGACGGGCTCGACCGGGCGCTGCTGCTGAGCACCGGCGCGGAGTCGAACGAGGCCGCCATCCGCATGGCGAAGCTCGTCACGGGCAAATTCGAAATCGTGGGCTTTGCGCAGTCGTGGCACGGCATGACGGGCGGCGCGGCTTCGGCCACCTATAGCGCAGGGCGCAAGGGCGTCGGCCCCGCAGCGGTGGGCTCCTATGCGATTCCCGCGCCGTTCACGTACCGGCCGCGCTTCGAGCGCAACGGGCAATACGATTACCTCGCGGAACTCGACTACGCGTTCGATCTCATCGACCGCCAGTCGAGCGGCAATCTCGCGGCCTTCATCGCGGAGCCGATCCTGAGTTCGGGCGGCATCATCGAACTGCCGCCCGGCTATATGGCCGCGCTCAAGCGCAAATGCGAAGAGCGCGGCATGCTGCTGATTCTGGACGAGGCGCAAACGGGCGTCGGGCGCACCGGCACGATGTTCGCGTGCGAGCACGACGGCGTGACGCCCGACATTCTCACGCTATCGAAAACACTCGGCGCCGGATTGCCGCTCGCGGCCGTGGTCACGTCCGCGCAGATCGAGGAAGCCGCGCACGAACGGGGCTTCCTGTTCTACACGACGCATGTGTCCGATCCGCTTCCTGCGGCGGTCGGCCTGCGGGTGCTGGACGTCGTGGCGCGCGACGGACTCGTTGCGCGCGCAAATATCATGGGCGGCCGTTTGAGGCGCGGGCTGCTGGATCTGATGGAGCGCTTCGAATGCATCGGCGACATTCGGGGGCGCGGGCTGCTGCTCGGCCTCGAGATCGTCAAGGACCGCCGCACGAAGGAGCCCGCCGACGGCCTTGGCGCGAAAATCACGCGCGAGTGCATGAAGCTCGGGCTCAGCATGAACATCGTGCAGTTGCCGGGCATGGGCGGCGTGTTTCGCATTGCACCGCCGCTGACCGTGAGCGAGCAGGAGATCGATCTCGGCGTGGAGTTGCTGGGGCAGGCGATCGAGCGCTCCCTCTGAGGACCAGAGTCGTCGCGGCTAGGCCTTGCCGCGCGACCCGGCCGTGCTCACTTGAGGCTTCGCGAGCGCACGTGCGGCGAGCGGCGTGGACATGACGATGGACGTGCGCGTCTCGCCGTAGAGATTGATGCGCTGGATCAGGCGCTCCAGGTCGGCCACGCTCGTCGCGACGAGGCGAATGACATAGGAGTCCGCACCGGTCACGTGATGGCATTCGAGCACCTCGGCAATCGTGCCGAGCAGCTTGAGAAACTTCGCTTTCGCGGATTGGGGCACCGTGATGCCGATCAGGGCCGAGATCGGATAGCCGGCGGCGGCCGGATTCACGCGCGCCGTGTAGCCTTCGATCACGCCGGCCTCTTCGAGACGTCTCACGCGCTCCGTGACCGCAGGCACCGAGAGATGCACCTGGCGCGCAAGCTCGGTGTAGGTCATGCGGCCGTTTTCCTGCAGCAGCGCCAGTACTTTCCAGTCCAGATCGTCCATCATGGCGAAATGTTTAAGGTGAAAGGCCGATTTTCCCTTAAATCCCGGCTTCTGCGGATACTCTTCGCGGTCTACGATAGTCCCCTATAGAACACGCATTGCGGAGAGAGGAGACATGTTGTTCGTCAAAGCCGTGGCGATGGGGTTTTGCATCGCCGCACCGGTCGGGGCCATCGGCATGCTGTGCATCCAGCGCAGCCTGAGCCGCGGTTTTTACTCCGGCTTCGCAACCGGCGTTGGCGCTGCGTGCGCCGATGCGTTTTATGGCTTGCTCGGCGCGCTCGGCGTGGCCGGTATCGTCACGGCGCTGCCGATGCTGACGGTGGTCTTGAAGTCGGCGGGCGGGGCATTTCTGGTGTGGATGGCGTGGACCATCGCACGCGCGTCGTCGACCGCGCCGGCCGCCGTACAGGAGACGCAGCGCAGCCCTGTCGCGCGGGATTTCCTCACGACGTTTGCACTGACGCTCTCGAACCCTCTGACCATTTTTTCGTTCATTGCCGCGTTTGCCTCGCTCGGGCCATTACCGCCCATGCCAGGCGAGCAGCGGGCGCCGGGCGGGTTTTCGATGGCGCTGATGGTGACTATGGTGACGGGCGTGTTTGCGGGCTCGGCCGTGTGGTGGCTGTTCCTGAGCGGCGTGACATCCGCGTTGCGTACGAAGCTGCCACTCGCGTTCACGCGGGGCATCTCCCTTTTTTCCGCCGTGGCGATTGCCGCGTTTGGCGTGGTTCAGATGGTGACCGGTCTCGTGCGGCTCGCTTAAGACGTCGTTTCGAAACGTTCGAGGGCTTGCGCCACTTCCTCGATGTAGGCGTCCGTCATTGCGCAGTCCGCGAGCGCCCGCCTGAGCTGGAACACATATTCCGCGTTGCTGCCGAGCGGCCCATGCGCTTGGGCTATCGCACGCGCGGCAGTCGCGGGGCTCGAATCAGCCTCGTATTGTCGCGGGCAGGTGTTCGCCACGAAGGCGAGGGCGTGCCGCGTCTCGCCCGTCGTGAGCGTCACCGAGGTCCAGGCGGGCGTGTAGGCGCCCGTCAGCATCTCGCGGGTCCAGAGGATGTGCAACTCTTCGTCGAGCGTGGCCGCATCGAGCCGCAGCACCACGCCTTGGGTATGGCCGCCGCGCTCCAGCGCGAGCATGCGGCCGGGGCACTGCGGCGTGCCGCGCCCGCCGAACAGGCGGATGCAAAAGCTCCTGCGCCAGCCGTGCAGCGTGGCGTGCGCGCGCCGGTCGAAGTGCGAGAGCGGATTCCACATGAGCGAACCGTAGCCGAACACCCAGACCTCTTCGCCGGCGGGGCGCTTCGCCATCGTTTCGGCGAGCGACTGGGCGATCTGGGCTTGCGTCCAGAGAATTTCCGGCGGGAGATGGCTGAAACTCTCGAGAAACGCGCCGGAGCGAATGGCGTCCCTGTTTAGCATGGCGTTGACGGGTCGGTGGAGGCTATGTGACCAAGTATGCGGTCGGCGCGGGTGGGGGATAAAGTGGCTGGAGCGCGATGCTGCGTTCAACTGAGGGCGACAATCGGGGCGGGGCGCTCTTGTCCCCTCCGCACTTCCCCCAGGATCGCGCCGCCAGGCGCGTGCGAGTTATGAAGTGCTGCTCGCGTTGAGCGACTATAGCGCGTCGAACGAAGAGCGCCTGCTCGATACGGTATTGAGCCGCCGCCCCGAAGGCGTGCTGCTAACGGGACTACGCAAGCGGCCGCGCTCATGCCCGGCGCGGTCGCTTGAATCCAGCGCTCAATGCCCCAGACCGCTCGCCGCGATCTGCTGCTCGACGTACTGCGCGAACAGCGAATGCGTGTGCGTGGTCGGGTGAAGGTCGTCGGCGAACATATAGGTTTGGTCCGCATGGGCCGAGACGTAGGTGACGGGCGAGCAGAGCAGCGAGGTGTTGTCCGGCGTTTTCGAAGGGTCGCACGCCTGGGCCGTGTTGGACACGGTAAACCCGTTCGTCTGGAAGTTCGCGACGAGCTGCGTGATCCAGGTGTAGGAATCGATTTCGATGACCTTGCCTTGCAGGCCATCCGTCTGCAACGCGCTGTTCAATGTCGAGTTGAAGAGCTGCGATAGCTGGGTCAGGTTCGCGCCGCCGTCGGCCGAGGTGATGCCCTTGGGCGAGAGGCCGACGTTCGGCACGTTGATCACCACGACATGTGTGGCGCCGGCCTGCACGATCTGCCCGACGACTTGTGCGAGCGTCGTGGCGGCAGTCTGCACGACGGTATTGGCTGTCGGCGGGTTGCCGGCGCGCAGCACGTCGTTCGCGCCTGCCCAGACCAGCACGAGCTGACCGGAGTTGAAGGTGCCGTGAGCGGAGATATAGCTCGACACCTGCTGATTGACCGGCATTTCGATGTTGCCGATCACGTCCGAGAGGAAGTCGTACTGGTTCGCCGGCGTGGCGACCGTCGAGCCGCCCTCTGCGTAGCCGAAGCCGCCTTGCGCGCTCAGCTTGTGATCGAGGCCGACCGTGTATGCGGCGTTCAGGGTGTCCCCATAATATTGCGCGACGTCCTGGGACCAGACCTGACCGGGGTTGGTCGTGAACCGCCCGCCGCCTGCGGCGCTCGCAAGCGGCGCGTAGGTCCCGACGTCGGAAAGACTGTCGCCGAACGAGACGACTTGCAGCTTGACGCCACCAGCCGGCGTGCTCGTGCCGGGGTTCGAGCCGCCACCGCCTCCTCCGCCACCGCCGCCGCCGCAAGCCGCGAGCAGGTAAATCAGTCCGGCGGAAATTGCCACCCGGATCCGTGTATCGATCGTTGCCATTGTGCCCCCTTACCGCTTGACGCGATTGCACCCGCGACCGGATAGGGCGGGCCTAAGTGGGCTAGCAAAAACAATGCGCGCAGCCTACAAATAGCTGACTGGGAGGCGCGTGAGGCGTTACAGAGCCAGCATTTCGAGCCGGTTGCCGCCCAGCGCCTTCGCGCTGTAGAGCGCGGCGTCGGCGGCGGCCAGCAGCTCGGAGAGCGTGGACGCTTCCTGACCATGTTGCGCCAGGCCGATGCTCACCGTGGCGCGTATGGCGATGCCATCGACCTTGTTCATGGGTGTTTGAGCGAAACGCCTGGCGATCGCTTCGCCCACCGCTTTGGCGCGCACGCGGTCATGGCCTGGCAGCAGGGCGGCGAACTCTTCACCGCCTATGCGCGCGAGGATCGCCTCGGGTCCCACGGCGCTGCGGGCAATGTCCGCGAACGTCTTGAGGACTTCGTCGCCGGTCTTGTGGCCGTAGCGATCGTTGATGGTCTTGAAGTGGTCGAGATCGAAGGCAAGCAGCGAAACCGGCTGACGCGCCCCGGGCTGACGCGTCCCGATCTCGTTCATCACGCGCTCGCCTTCTTCGAAGAAGCAGCGGCGGTTGCCAAGGCGGGTCAGGTAGTCCGTTTGAGACTCGCGCAACAACTGCCCATGCGTTTCTTCGCGTACCAGCTTGATCAGGGCCATGGGCAGAATGATCGAATAGAGCACGCCTTCATACATCGTGATCTTGCTGACGAGCGCGACGAAGCCGTCCCCATAGCGGCTGCCCAGCAACGGCAGGACAAACGTCCTGAACAGGTAAAAGAGTGCGTGGACTCCGGTGACGAACGTCGCGACGTGGCGCGATTGGCCCCCTTTCATGCCGTCGCCGCGCAGCAGCTCGCGCGAGGTCATGGCGCTCACCAGTGCAATGGGAAACGCGCTCGCGTAGTACCACATGGCCTGCGGATGCCGTGCGCCCCATGTGGCCCATGTCAGTGCGATCAACGCGAGCAGGGCGAACGAGGCCGCCCGGTAATGCCGCCCGTTCAGCGTCGCGACGCCATGCAGGACCAGCAGATAGCCGGCCATCATGACGAGGTTGCTCAGAGCGGCGCCCCAAACCCCTGGCAAATTGGCGCGCACGAGCACCGCGGCGCAGCCGGCTGCGAGGGTCGCGTAGCCCCCGGCCAGAACCCGCAATGCCTTGCTGCGCGCGGGATGCGTACGATGCTCCCAGAGCGTCATCAGGGAACTGGCTAGCAGGGTCCCGATCAGGAGGAAGTAGATGGTAAGTAGATCGACGTGCATCGCTGGCGTGAGGCTTCTACACCGGTACATCGCGGCGAACGCGCATTTTACGCCGAAACTTAATAGTGCGATGCCGGTCCCTGATTGTCCGTTACGTGCCCCTGGCGTGCCCCAGCGGCTTCACGCGTCGCGCCACGCCTCGATGCGTTCTGTATCGAGCCCGAACGGGTCGAGCGCGCGTGTGATTTGCGCAGGAGTGCGATGGAGTTTTTTTTTGTGCTCTGAGTGCTTTGGCCTTTCCTTGTTTTCGCGGCATGCCGACGCGAAAACAAGGAAAGGCCAAAACAGAAAAAGGCGAAAAAACCAACAAGGCTAAGGATAATCCTGCATAGCAAGCCAATGCCGAATCATCCTTGCCTGATCGGCATCGAGCGACTTGAGCACCTGCTCAGCGGGCTCCCGCCGCAACGCCTCAACCACAGGCGCCAGCGCAGCATCGCAAAGATGCCAGATCCCCAGCGGCTGGTCCGGACTAGCGACCACATCCGCTTCGGCAATCATGCCGCCATCAATCACGGGCGCACGCCCCACATTCAACTCGTTGAAATCCGCGCTCACATGCGCGGGACGGTCGTCAGGCCATGCCCCACGCGTTTGCCAGAATGGCTGCGTAGTCCACCGCTGTTCGAGCGCGTAGACATCGCGCCCGGTGCGCGCGAAGCGCATGAACAACTGCTCGATGCGCTGCTGATGAAAGCGCAGCGCGAGCGGCGCACGCTCGGGCCGTGCGAGTAGCGTATGGATCACCGCGGGCGCCTGCAACGCGGAGGTCAGCGACTGGAACACGCCGTTGCCCGCGAGCGGATCGACGGCCATGGCGGCGTCGCCCACGCGCAGCCAGTTGTGGCCGCCAGTACGGCCGCACAGCGTGGCAGTGCTGCTGCGAGCGTAGAGGCGCGCGTCGGTCGCGGCGTCGCCCGCGAAGAAGTCGCTGGCAAGCGGCGAATGCCGCATGCGCTCGCAAAATGTGAGCAGTTCATCGCGCTGCGGCAGTTCGGGGTTCGTGACGTCCAGCGTCAATTGCCAGTAGCAGCGGCCGTCGCCCAGACGCGCCATCCATGCCCATCCGCCAGGCAGGCTTTCCACCGCAGTGGCTGATGCGCCCCCGCGGCCCTTCCATACGTTCAGCAGGCTCACGGTTTGCGGGCCGCGCGTGGCGTCGCGCAACAGCGGCGCGAGGCGCCCGCGCGCTTCGACCAGAAAGTCCGCGCGTAGCGTGAGCGGTCCGTCGGCGGTTTCGATCATGAGATCGTGACCCGCCGATGAGGAATGCAGCGAGCGCACGTTCGCCTCGATCATGTCCACGCCCGCGCTGCACAGGTCCTCGCGCAGGGCCGCATCGAACACGCGCCGGTCCACGAGAAATTCTGCGTCGAGCGTTTGCAACGCGCCGTTCCAGAGCGTGGTGCGCACGCACGGTCCTTCGCCGCAACTGGCTGCGCGATGCAGGCCCGCACGGCGCAGCGCTTCGATCGCGCGTGCCGACAAGGCTTCGGCCGCGTCGAAGCGGCGCCAGTCGCTTACCACCTCCACGCGATAATCGAGCCCCGCGAGCGCACGCGCAACGGCTGCGCCCGCTGGCCCCGCGCCAAGCACGACGATGCTGGCGGTATTCATGACGCGCGCGCTCGCGAAGGCACACACGCGTGTACGCTCGCAAACATGATGTGCGTGGCGGCATGAAGTTGAGGGAGGTAACCGTGCATGCTGTCCCCCGTGGAATCATGGCGCATCGCTTTGCGACCCCTGCGCTGCGCTCGAAAGGAGTGAAACCTAATCTGGCATAGATGCCGCGATAAAGCTATCCGGTCAAAGGAGGATTTCAGTAGCGGAAATCCCACATTCCGATGCGCAATGCGTATGAACGATCGTGCGCTGTAATTGCTTTGCGAATTGGCGATGCATGCCGGATAGCGGCACGCATCGATCGTCTGTATTCCTCACAAGGATACTTCGGTGTAACGAGGCAAAGCGGGGCAGCGCGTGGTTGTGGCTAGCGCGGCGGCGCTGCGGACGTATTTGCAGGAATGCCATCCTGCCATGCGCTCCAGTGCGCGACGATGGTCTGAACGAGAGGATGTCCCGCGCGATAGAGATTTTCCAACGCGATGGCGAAGCCGCCCTGGCTCGCATAGTTAAGCAGATTCGCCGCGTTCGATTCTCCTGCATACGGACGATCGAAGTCCGAGCCCGCGCGCAGCACGGCCACACGATCGAGGTCCACGCGTTGCGCACGCGCCGCGCGGCTCAGTGCTTCGAACGTGGCGTTGTCCTCCTGCTGCGTCATGCAGTACACGCCTTGGCCGCCCGTCAACTGGCGCGTGAACTCGCTCGCCCTCGCGCCGAGCGCCTTGCCTGACCACCAGGTATCGTCGGCGACCGAATCGCAGCGGATCACCGTAGGCGGCCGGTTCGCGGGAGCGTAAGCATATTTCGCGCGCGCGGCCTGGGCCTGCGCGCTATCGGCGAGCGTCACGTCGCGCGAGATCGCCCAGGCGGCCGAGGTGAGCCTCGGATTCAAGTGGAACACTTCGGTGCGGTAATCGAGCGCGGGCTTGTCGTCAGGGCCTTTCGTATTGATGCCGAGATAGCCGGTGCGCCAGCCGCGCGGGCGGCCGTCGCCGTCGATCTCCCACTGCAGGCCGAAATCGACGAGCCAGTCCGACCAGGCCGCCGAGCCGATCGTGCCGTGCCCGGGGTTCACGCCCGCAATGCCCGCGATGAGGAAGTAGGTCTTGCGCAGGTCAAACTGCGGCGCGAAGGCGAGGGCCATCATCGAAGCGGCGGCATTCGCATGGCCCATGCCGGTCGTCATCACGCAGACATCGTCGGCGTTGCATTGCACAGCGGGATAGTCGGGCGAGAGGCCCGCGATTGTCACGGACTCCCAGGGACCGAGGCGCTCGAGCCATGTCTTCGCTTCGGGTGCGAACATCGTCACGATCATGACTTTCACCGGGCGTCCGTGTGCGGCGGCGCCCGCTTGTGCGAAGGCCGCGGGTTGCGCAGAAAGCGTTCCGGTGTTCTGTTGCCCTGGACGTGGCTGCGATGCACAGGCAGCGAGCGCCAGCGCGGCGCAGAGGAACGTGAGGCGGGTTCGCATTGCGCAACTCCTTTTCCTTATACGCGTAACAGGCGGCACGATTGATCGGGCGAATGTTCAGGAAAATACGCTCGACTATGACAGTTTTGCGAAGACGCGGCGCCTCGCACGGCGCTGTTGCCCTTGTGCGCCACGCAAAGCGCATTTTCGCGCCAAGTTCCTATACTTCGACTAACGCGCCCAACGAGGCAGCCTCGCCAACACGAAGCGACAAGGCCGCGCGGCCCCCGGCCCGCATGCGGCAGCATCAGGAGGGAGACATGGGACAATCCGCATCCGCGGCGCACGGGCACCTTGGCGACTCCGGCCCGCATCGTCCGGCGCTTCCCGCGCTCGCGCTGGCCGCGCTCGGCGTGGTCTACGGCGACATCGGCACGAGCCCGCTCTACACGCTCGCCACCGTGTTCGATCCCGGCAACGGCCTTGCCGTCAATGCTTTCAACATCGTAGGTATCGTCTCGCTGATTTTCTGGTCGCTCATGATCGTCGTTTCGCTCAAGTACGTCGCGCTCATCCTGCGCGCGAACAATCACGGCGAGGGCGGCATCATGGCGCTGCTCGCACTCGCGGCTTCCTCGGTGGCGTCACGGCCGCATCTGCGTGCCACGCTGCTCGTGATCGGCGTGATGGGCGCGGCGCTCTTCTTCGGTGACAGCGTGATCACGCCGGCCATCTCGGTGCTGAGCGCCGTAGAAGGCCTCGAAGTGGCCGAACCCGGGCTCAAGACCTACGTGATTCCGGTGACGCTTACGGCGATCATCGTGCTGTTCGTCACGCAAAAGCACGGCACGGGTGGCATCGGCGCCGTGTTCGGTCCGGTGATGGTGCTGTGGTTCATCGTGATCGCTGCGGCGGGTGTGGCCAACATCGCCTCCGCGCCGGCCGTGCTGTTCGCGCTCGATCCGCGCGAGGGCATCGCGTTTTGCCTGCATCACCGCTGGCTCGCCTTCGTCGCGCTAGGCGCGGTCGTGCTCTCGCTCACGGGCGCCGAAGCGCTCTATGCCGACATGGGCCACTTCGGCAAGCAGCCTATTCGCCTCACGTGGTTCGGCCTGGTGTTTCCCGCGCTCGCGCTCAATTACCTCGGGCAGGGCGCGCTGCTGCTGGCCAACCCAGGCGCAGTGCAAAACCCGTTCTACCGACTCTTCCCGCAATGGTCGATCGTGCCGATGATCGTGCTTGCGACCGTCGCCACCGTCATCGCTTCGCAGGCGGTGATTTCGGGCACGTATTCCATGGCGATGCAGGCCATGCAACTCTCCTTCCTGCCGCGCATGAATATCGTGCACACCTCGGAGCGCGAAATCGGGCAGATCTACGTGCCCGGCATCAACTGGATCCTGCTCGTCGCCGTGGTCGCGGCGGTGGTGGGCTTCCGTTCGTCGACGGCGCTCGGCTCCGCTTACGGCATCGCCGTGACAGGCACCATGCTTATCACGACATTCCTCACGTTCTTCGTCGTGCGTTACGCGTGGCACTACAACTGGCTGCTGTGCGTGTTCGCCACGGCGTTCTTCTTCGTGATCGACGCCATGTTCTTCTCGGCCAACCTGCTCAAGATCGTGGACGGCGGCTGGTTCCCGCTCGTGATCGGCGCACTGATGTTCACGGTCATGGCGACCTGGGGCAAGGGCTGGGAAATGATGGCGGCCGAGGCGCGCGTGCGCGCCGGCAAGAAGCCCCTCAAGCCTTATCTCGCGACGCTGCTCGAGAGCTCGCCGGTGCGCGTGGGCGGCACGGCGATCTTCCTCACGCCGAACGCCGACGCTGTACCGCACGCGCTCGTCAACAACTTGCGGCACAACCGGGTGTTGCACGAACGCGTAGTATTCCTGAGCGTGAAAACGAAGGACGTGCCATGGGTGGCCGAGAGCGAGCGCGTGATGGTCGAACTGCTATGCCCGGGTTGCTACTGCGTCGTCGTCAATTACGGATTCAAGGACGAGGTGGACTTGCCATGCACGCTCGCCGCCTACAAGTCCGCGGATTTGACGTTCGATCTCGACGAGACGTCGTGGTTTCTCAGCCGCGCCGTGGTGGTGCCGAAGCGCGGCCATGGCATGTCGCTCTGGCGTGAGCGCCTTTTCGCGGTGATGCTGCACAACGTCGGGAATATCGCCGCGTTCTTCAAGCTTCCAGCCAATCGTGTGATCGAGGTCGGTGCACGCGTCGAGATCTAGGCGGCTCGACGCGCCTGGGTTGTAGCGCAAACGCGTGGCAGGCTGTCGCGCTGACGGAAACTCAGGCGTAGGATGATCGGAATCGCATCGTGGTCATGTGGCAGCGAGCCGGTTGCAAGCGGCTCGCCGCATGACCGAAGGAGGGCCATCATGAGACGCCTCTATTTCCTCGCTCCCGACACCACCACGGCGCAGGCGATCGTCGACGATCTGCTGCGCGCGCGCATCACGTGGCGTCATATCCATGTGCTCGCCAATCATAGTGTGGGGCTCGAGCGCTTGCCCGAGGCCTCGCTGCTGCAGCGCAGCGACGTCGTGCATGCGCTGGAGCGCGGCGTGATGTTCGGCGCGGCGACCGGCGCCATCGTCGGTCTCGTCGCGCTGATGTTTCCGCCCGCGAATTTCGATATCACGGGCGGGGTCGTCGTCGCGCTGACCCTCGCGGGCATGATATTCGGCGCGTGGGTGGCCGGCATGATCGGCGTGGACGAACCGAATACCCGGCTCGCGCGCTTTAATGGGCCGATCGAGGACGGCCAACTGCTGGTCATGGCCGATGTGCCCGGCTCGCGCGAAGCGGAGATCGAGGCGAACATCGCCCAGCACGTTCCGCGCGCCGATGTGGAAGGCGCGGAAGCGACGACGCCCATCTTCCCCTGAAAGCGCCGGGGCTCGAGTGCGAATCACGGCAACGGGGCAGGCCTGAGCGTTTGCCCCGCCGCTTGTCGTCCAGTTCGCGCACCATTTCATCAGCCTTGTCTCGCTTTTTTAGGGCCGCAGCGCTGAACCGCTGACCGCCCAGGTTGAGCCGCGCCGCCCGGCCGCCACCCACGCCCGGCGCCCGCCGCCGGGCCCGCCATTCCCTCGCCAAATCCGCATTTTGACCGGCTTACGCCCGCGACAAGGCAAAATACGGGTTTTGAGCCCGCGCCGGGCTCGAGTTTCCCCTGCCGGCCGCCTCCTTCCAAGGCATCGATCGGGCCTCGTTGCGAGCCCGGCAGGTCGGCTCGCCTTGTCTGCGAGCCCTCAAGCGATATTGGAGTCGTCTACATGCCCGAATCGAATCTGTCTTTCTTCGGCCGCCTTTCGGTCGCGCTGGGATCGTTCTTCGCGATCCTTGGCGATGGCGAGCTCGCCGCCAACGTGCGCCGTCTGCGCGAAGGCGGGTTCGCGGCCGCCGCCGCTGCGCCTGCGCCTGCCGCGGCTCCGGTCGCGAAGCCGGCCCCCGCGCCCGCACCTGCACCCACCGTCATCAAGGAAGCTACGCCCGACGCCGCGCTCCAGTTGCTCGGCCTGCTCCAGCGCAACGCGCGCTTCGTCGATTTCGTCGAGGAAGACATTGCCGGTTATGCCGATGCGGATATCGGCGCCGCCGCCCGCATCGTCCACGAAGGCTGCCGCGCCACGCTGCGCGACCACTTTTCGATCCGCCCGGTGCGCAGCGAGTCCGAAGGCTCGCGAGTGACGCTGCCGGCCGGCTTCGACGCCGCCGCCGTGCGGCTCACCGGTAACGTGGTGGGGGAGGCGCCGTTCAGCGGCAGCCTCACGCATCGCGGCTGGCGCGTCGAGGAGGTCAAGCTGCCGCAACTCGTCAAGACGCATGACGCGCGCATCATCGCGCCGGCGGAGGTGGAGCTGTGAGCGATCCGCGTTATTCGATTGGCGTCGACCTGGGCACAACGCATTGCGCGCTGTCCTACGTCGACCTCAGCGCCAGCGATGGCGAAAAGACCCAGCAGGGCGTGCTGAACGTGACCCAGCTGACGGCGCCGGGCACGCTGGAATCGCCCGACCTGCTGCCTTCGTTTCTCTACTTGCCGCATGCGGGCGAGCTGACGCCGGGCGACCTCACGCTGCCGTGGACCACTACGCGCGAGTACGCCGTGGGCGAGCTCGCGCGCAGCCGTGGCGCGGGCACGCCGATCCGCCTCGTCTCGAGCGCGAAGAGCTGGTTGTGCCACCCCGGCGTGGATCGCCGTGCGGCCATTCTGCCCAACGACGCGCCGCCCGAAGTCACGCGCGTGTCGCCGCTCGAAAGCTCGGTGCGCTACCTCACGCACCTGCGCGAGGCCTGGGATCACGCACATCCGGAAGCGCCGTTCGGCGAGCAGGAGATCACCGTCACGATTCCCGCCTCGTTCGACCCTGCCGCGCGCGAGCTGACGGCCGAGGCGGCGCAAGCGGCGGGCTACGCCAACATGACGCTGCTGGAAGAGCCCCAGGCGGCGCTCTATAGCTGGATCCAGAAAAGCGGCGGCGCATGGCGCAAGAAAGTAAAGGTCGGCGACATCATCCTCGTCGTGGACGTGGGCGGCGGCACGACTGACCTTTCGCTGATCGCCGTGGTCGAGCGCGAAGGCAATCTCGAACTGCACCGCGTGGCCGTGGGCGAGCACATTCTGCTCGGCGGCGACAACATGGACCTCGCACTCGCGCACGTCGTCGCGCGCAAGCTCGCGTCCCAGGGCACGCAGGCCGATCCGTGGCAGCTGCGCGCGCTGACCTATGCGTGCCGGTCGGCCAAGGAAACGCTGCTGAGCGACGCCTCCGTCGATACGGTACCGATCGTCGTGCCGAGCCGCGGTTCGAAGCTGATCGGCGGTTCGATCCGCACGGAACTCACGCGCACCGAACTCACGCAGATCATTCTCGAAGGCTTCTTCCCGCAGGTGGACGCCGCCACGCGTCCCGCCGTGCGCACGCGCGTGGGTCTCACGCAGCTTGGCCTGCCGTATGCGCAGGACGCGGGCGTTACGCGCCATCTCGCGGCCTTCCTCGGCCGCCAGGTGCAGGCGCTCGCGGAACTCGAAGGCTTTGGCGCGCCGCCCGCAGGCGCGAGCTTCCTGCATCCCACGGCGGTCCTGTTCAACGGCGGCGTGTTCAAGTCGGCGCTGCTCTCGCAACGCGTGCTCGATATCCTCAACGGCTGGCTCGCGGCCGAGGGTGCTGCCCCCGCGCGTCTGCTCGGCGGTGCCGATCTCGACCTCGCGGTGGCGCGCGGCGCGGCCTATTACGGCTACGTGAAGCGCGGCAAGGGCGTGCGCATTCGCGGCGGCACGGCGCGCGCGTATTACGTGGCCGTCGAATCGGCCATGCCGGCGGTGCCGGGGCTCGAGCCGCCGGTGTCGGCGCTCTGCGTCGCGCCGTTCGGCATGGAAGAGGGCACCGAGGCTGCGCTGCCGCCGCAGGAGTTCGGCCTCGTGGTAGGCGAGCCGGTGCACTTCCGTTTCTTCGGCTCTTCGGTGCGGCGCCTGGATCAGGTCGGCACGATGCTCGACTACTGGTCGCCCGAAGAATTGCAGGAGCTGGAGGAAATCCAGGCCACGCTGCCGACCGAAGGCCGCACGCCCGGCGAAGTCGTGCCCGTGAAGCTGCACGCGCGCGTGACGGAGGCGGGCACGCTGGAGCTCGAAGCCATGCCGAGCGGCACGAACGAGCGCTGGAAGGTCGAGTTCGACGTGCGTGGCGGAGCAGGCGACTGAGCCCGATGAAGCAATACGTCGTCGGCATCGACCTGGGGACGAGCAATACGGTCGTGGCGTACGTGGAGGCTGGCGGCGACGCCATCCGCGTGTTCGACGTCGAGCAGCTCACCGGCCTCGGGGAAGTGGGCGCGGAAAAGATGCTGCCTTCCGCGCGCTATCACCCGGCGGCAGGCGAGCTTGCGGCGGGCGATTTGCGTTTGCCGTGGCGCGCACCTACGCCCGGCGACGATGCCGTCATCGGCCGCCTCGCGCGCACGCTCGGCGCGCAGGTGCCGGGCCGGCTCGTAGCGAGCGCGAAAAGCTGGCTCTCGCACGCCGCGGTGGACCGCCTCGCGCCGATCCTGCCGTGGGGCGCGCCCGACGACGTCGCCAAGATTTCGCCGGTGACCGCGAGCGCGAGCTATCTCGCGCACGTGCGCGCCGCGTGGAACCATCGTTTCCCGCATGCGCCGCTCGAAGATCAGGACGTGGTGCTCACCGTGCCCGCCTCGTTCGACGACGGCGCGCGTGCGCTCACGCTCGAAGCGGCGCGCATGGCGCAATTGCCCGCGCTGCGTCTGCTCGAAGAACCGCAGGCCGCGTTCTACGACTGGCTGTATCACCATCGCGCGACGCTCGATGCGGAGCTGGGCGCGTCGCGCCTCGTGCTCGTGTGCGACGTGGGCGGCGGCACGACCGACCTCACGCTCATCAAGGTGCAGTTCGACGCCGGCGAGCCGCAGCTCACACGCATTGGCGTGGGCAATCATCTGATGCTCGGCGGCGACAACATGGATCTCGCGCTCGCGCATCTGGCCGAAAGCCGGCTCGCGAACGCGCAAACGCGGTTGAGCGCGGCGAGCCTTTCGCAGCTCGTGGAACGCTGCCGCGTCGCGAAGGAGCAGTTGCTCGACACGAGCGCGCCCGAGTCCGTGCCGATCACGCTGCTCGGTGCCGGCGCGCGTCTCGTGGGCGGCGCGCGCACCACGCAGCTTGGCCGCGAGGAGGTCGCGCAGATCGTGGTGGACGGCTTCTTCCCCATGGGCACTGCCGGCGACCTGCCGCGCCGCTCGCGCGCGGCGATCGTCGAGTTCGGCTTGCCCTATGCCGCCGATCCCGGCATCACGCGTCATATCGCTGCGTTCTTGCAGCGCTTCGCGGCGCAGTCGCGCGAGGCGCTGGGTTTGTCTGGCGCTGCCGGTGAACCGGAAGCCGCGCTGCCCATGCCCGACGCGCTGCTGCTCAACGGCGGCGTGTTCCGCGCCCGCTCGCTTGCGCAGCGTCTGGCCGATACGCTCGGCACGTGGCGCGGCGAGCCACTCAACGTGCTGCAGAACGATCAGCCCGACGTGGCCGTTGCGCGCGGCGCGGTCGCCTATGCGCTTGCGAGGGCAGGCAACGCGCCTCGTATCGGCGGCGGCTCGCCGCGCAGTTACTTTCTCGTTCTCGATGAAGGCGCGGGAGCCGATGCCGCGCCGCGTGGCGTGTGCGTCCTGCCACGCGGCACGGAGGAAGGCCACGAGCTGCATCTGGACGACCGCACGTTCGCATTGCAACTGGGCCAGCCGGTGCAGTTCCACCTTGCATCGACGGTGGCCGACACCGCGTGGCAACCCGGCGAGCTGGCCGACCTCGCGGCGGCCGACTTCGTGCGCCTGCCGCCGCTCGCAACCGTGGTGCCCGCGGGCGGCAATGCAAAGACGGCGCGCGAGCGCCCCGTCAAGCTCACGACCGCGCTCACCGAAGTCGGTACCCTGGAGATGCACTGCATCGCCACCGATGACGCCTCGCAGCGCTGGCTGCTCGAATTTGCGCTGCGCCGCGCGGAGCACGAGGGCGGTGCAGGCGCGGCAAGCGGCGAGTCGCGCCATGCGGGCCTCGACGAAGCGATCGAGGCGATCGAGCGCGTGTTCGGCGCGCGTTCCGCCAAGGTCGACCCGAAGGAAGTGAAGCGCTTGCGCGCGCATCTCGAGGAGCGGCTCGGGCCGCGCCAGAACTGGGACGGACCGCTGCTGCGCGAGCTGTTCGGCGCGCTCTGGGAACGCGCGGGCAAGCGGCGGCGCTCCGCCGATCACGAACGCCTGTGGCTCAATCTCGCCGGCTTCTGTCTGCGTCCGGGCTTCGGCTATCCGCTGGACGAATGGCGCGTCGAGCAGCTCTGGTCGCTCTTCGACGACGGCATCCAGTTCGTGGGCGAAGGCCAGGTGTGGTCGGAGTGGTGGACGCTCTGGCGGCGCGCGGCGGGCGGCCTGAACGAGGCGCAGCAGGACGAGGTGCTGGCGGCGATGACGTACCTCGAAGAGGCGGCTGGCGCGAAGCGCCACAAGCTGCCCTTCGACGCCGCGAAGCTGGGCGTGCCGGACATGATCCGGCTCTATGCCTCGCTCGAGCAGATTGCGGCCGAGCGCAAGATCGAGATCGGCGAGCGGCTGTTGCAGCGGCTCCAGAAGCCTACCGAGAATCATCAGACGTGGTGGGCCGTGGGCCGCATCGGCGCGCGCCAGCCGTTCTACGGCAGCGCGCACGGCGTGGTGCCGCCGCACACCGCAGCGCTTTGGCTCGATGCGATTCTCGCGCTCGACTGGAAGAAGATCGAACCGGCGATGTTCGCCGCCGCGCAAATCGCGCGCATGACGGGCGACCGTTCGCGCGACCTGCCCCCCGAGCTGCGCGAGACCGTGGTGCGCCGGATGGAGTCGGCGAACGCGCCGCCCACGTGGGTCACGATGGTGCGCGAAGTCGTCGCGCTCGATACGGCCGACACGGGCCGGGTGTTCGGCGAGGCGCTGCCGGCGGGGCTGAAGCTGATCGCGGGCTGAGCGTGGACTGAGCGATGCGTGACTTCTGCAGGAAGCCCGGCGCGCGTATGATCGAACGCCTGATTCCAACAGAAACACAGCGGACTGATCTGCCCATGAATTCTCCTGCCGATGCTTCCTCGCCGCGCGCATTGCGCGCGCTCTCGCCGATCGAGGCGCGTATCGTCGGCGTGCTGGTCGAAAAGCAGCACACGGTGCCCGACACCTATCCGCTCTCGCTCAACGCACTCACGCTCGGCTGCAACCAGAAGACCGCGCGCACGCCGGTCATGAACGTGAGCGAAGCCGAAGTGCTGGCCGCCATCGAAGACCTCAAGCTGTTGAGCCTGGTGTTCGAAGGCAGCAGCAGCCGCGTGCCGCGCTTCGAGCACAATCTGAACCGCGTGCTCGGCGTGCCGAGCCAGGCCGTTGCGCTCCTGACGGTGCTGCTGCTGCGCGGCGCACAGACGGCCGCGGAATTGCGCCTGAACTCGTCGCGCCTGCACGGGTTCGCCGACGTCTCTTCGGTCGAAGGCTTCCTCGAAGAATTGGCCGAACGCGAGCCGCCGCTCGTCGTGAAGCTGCCGCGCGCGCCGGGCGAGCGCGAAAGCCGCTGGATGCATCTGATGTGCGGCGAGGTCAACACGGCAAGTTTCGTCGCCGCGGGGACCATCGCTCCCGGGGCGCGCGAAGAAGCCGGCGAGAGCGTTTCGCTCGCGGACTTCGAAGCAGTACGCGCCGAACAGCAGCGTCTCGCCGATGAAGTCGCGCGCCTGCAAACGCTCGTCGCTCGCATGGCCGCCGAGCTGGGCATGTCGCTCGACTGAGCGCCTTCACGCCGCCGTCGCGCCATGGACGCCGCCGCATCCTCCGCCCAGCGCCTGCGCCAGGTGCGCGACCTGCCATGCCCGCGCGGCTTGCCGCTCATCGGCAATCTGCATCAGCTGAATGCGCCCAAACTGCATCGTGTGCTCGAACAGTGGGCGTAGGAACCTTCGATGATCGAGGAAAACACGGCGTTCGCGATGGTGCCGAATCGCATGCCGGTGCGGCTGGAATTGCGGCCAACGGTTGAGTCGCCTCGACCACAGGCGACCTATCAACCGGGCCGTGACTGAAGTCTCAGCCTTGCGTGATGAAGGTATGGACGTGGGTGTTGAAGAGGTCGGGGTGCGTGCCGTTCATGCCGTGCGTGGCGCCCTTGATCGTGACGCGGCGCGCGAACTCGATCCACTCGTCCAGCGCTTCGACGTTGTTGCGGAACATGAGCGGGCTGCGCTGGCCGTCGATCAGCAGTGTGCGGCACTTGATCTCGCCCGCGGCGCGCGGCGCATACGGCGGCAGCGGGTCCTGCAACTGCTTGGGCAGTGTCGTGGCGTTGGCGATGGCCATCTGGCGAAACGCCGCCGAGCCTTTCTTCCACGCGCCCGGCACGCTCACGGAGTCGACGAACAACTCGAGCCCCGCTTCGACTTCGCCGGCATGGATGAGGTCGGCCGCGCGCGTGCGCAGTGCGTTGGTGGCAGGGGGCAGCGCGGCTTCGTCGTCGTCCACGCGCGAGAGCGGGCCGCCCGGGTCGGCGAGCACCAGCGTGCGCACGAGGCGCGGATAGCGGCGCGCCAGATGCCACGCCACACAGCCGCCACGCGAATGTCCCACGAGGTGCACCGATTCGAGACCCAGCGCGGCGATGAAATCGGCCAACTCGGTGACGTGGCTCTCCCAGCCGAAATCGCCCTGGATACAGGCGTCGGCCGCGGGCCAGTAATGGCTCAGGCTCGGCGCGATGCAGCGAAAATGCTCCGACAGGCCGTTGAACTGCGGCATCCAGTAGCGGTAATCGCAGAGCGATCCGTGGACGAACAGCAGCGGCTCGCCATCGCCGCGCTCCAGGAACGGCAGGGCAATGCCCGAGTGCAACGTCGCGTACGACAGGTCGGGCACAGCAAGTAGGGAGGGATCGATGCGTTGGTTCAAGGAGTGGCTCCGAGCGTATGAGCGTCACTTTGCCGCAACCGAACGATTAAGGGAAACTCAATAAACTGAAGGAATCGATAAGCTTTTCTGATTCGAAAAAGGGACGTAACGCTGCGAGGCCCGTCGCGCGGGGCTGTTCTCTTTCAGCGGTGAAAGCAAGCGGGTGCGCCCGCGCCGCCCGCGGCCTGGAGCGCGGCGGCAGGATCGTGGTTTGTAGCGGCGCCGACCGCGTTCGCGGCGGGGAATTTACGCCTTAGGCGCCACGAGATTGGCGTCACGCGCGAGCAGCCAGCGTCCGCTCGCGTCCTTGCGCACCAGCGTGAGCGTGTAGCCTGCACGGCGTATGGGCTGGGGCGCGCCCGGCGGCGTAATGGTTATATCGATGCGATTGCGCAGAAAGGCCCAATCGCCCAGCACCTGCAGTTCCACGATCTCAGCCGTGCCCTCTATGCGCATGTCTTGCTGCGCTTGCGAGGCCGCCGCGAACTCGGCCTTGCCGAACGGCTCCTGGCCGGGCACCGTGAACACCACGTCGTCGGTCGTCAGGCTCAGGACTTTGGCCGTGTCGCCGGCGCGGCTGGCCTCCATCCAGGTTTGCACCAGCTCTCGAATGGCACGTTCGTCATCGGTCATCGTGGACTCCCTCGTCGTTCAGTTCGACGATTCTAGAATGCGGCGCGCGACGCATCAGAATGCACTGCGATAAGCAAACAAGCCCGGCAAGCCGCCAGTCATGACGAAGAGGACGTTCTCGCCGCGTGCAAGGCGCCCCGATCGCGCGGCGTGCACGAGACCCGCGAACGCCTTGCCGCCGTACACGGGGTCGATCAGCAGGCCTTCTTTCGAAGCGACGAGACGCACGGCCTCGCGCATCGCGTCGGTTGGAATGCCGTAGCCTTCGCCGAGCTGGGCTTCGTCGATCACGATCGAGCGGCCCTCGATGCGCCGCGCCTGATCGATCAGCTCGAGCGTCTTGCCGGCCTTTTCGAACGTTGCGGCGTGGGCCTGCCCGGCCTTCGCCAGCACGGTGTACGCAAGCACGAGGCTCGGGTCGATGCCCAAGGCCGCGAAGCCGGCGGCGAGCCCTGCGTGCATGCCGCCGCTGCCGTTCGGCACGACGACGCGTGCGAAGCTCAAACCCTGTGCATGGGCCTGCGTCATGATTTCCGCGGCGCACGCCGCGTACCCCAGACATCCGACCGGGCTCGATCCGCCCAGCGGGCACACGTAGACCTTGCGGCCCTGGGCGCGCAGCTCGTCGGCGCGGGCCTGGGCGAACTCCAGTGCGTTGGCCGTGCCGGGCAGGTCGTGCACGCGTGCGCCGAGCAGGTCGTCGAGCAGGATGTTGCCGTTCTCCAGATACTCGAAATCCGCGCGCGGCACGGCCCGCGTGAGCACGAGTTCGCACTGCAGGCCCGCTTGCGCCGCCGCAGCCGCCGTCAAGCGCGCATGGTTCGACTGGCGCGCGCCCACAGTGACGATGGTGTCCGCGCCCGCAGCCAGCGCTTCGCCCATCAGGAACTCCAGCTTGCGCAGCTTGTTGCCGCCACCGCCGAGGCCAGTCAGATCGTCGCGCTTGACATAGACATTGACGCCCCCAAGTTCGTGGCTTAGCCGCGGCAAGGGCTGGATCGGCGTGGGTCCTTCCAGCAGTGCGCGGCGAGCATGCCGCGAAAGATCGAGCTGATAGGGGGACGCGGCATGCGTCGTGGCATTCGTTACGGTAGTCATCGGGCTCTCGCTGTTTCGCACTCAGGAATGGGAGCGTGGCTGGCGGCATTTGCGTTTGCCAGGCGTCGAATAGTAACCAGGGTACTTCTCGAATAATGCGCAACGCCTCAGGGTTCTCACGTCCACGTAATTCCGTATTGCGTCGCAGCAAGGAGGTTTTTAGACTGATTCTTATCCAGGCAATCGTCGGAGACGATATTCCCACCACGGGAGGCTTCAAATGAATATTTTTCAATCGCCGAGCCAACCATCGAGTCCGAAGCTGCACGTATTTGAACAGGAAGGCGGCTGGCACTGGGGTATCACCATAGAGCGTTCGGCAGGCGGCGGGTTCAAGGTCATCGCGTACAGCGAGAAGACTTTCCGCGCCGAAGACGAAGCGCAGTCCGACGGCGACCGCGCCCTCGTCAATCTCGCCGAACTGGTTTGAGCCGCGCGCCGCGCGGCTTCGTGTTTTTACGTCTGCGGCACCTTTCCTCGCATCCTTCCACGTTTGCGGCCCGCGCTCCCCGCGCTGCGCCGGAATCGATGTTTCTTTTCGTCTGATCGCTTTGCCTGCATGTGGGCGGGCCGCGTCCATCGGCCTCACCGACCGATCGTGCGACGTTTGCTAAAAATCAGCTCGCAATCTCATGCGCCCCGGTATCTTGAAAAATTGCCCGAGTGGGCTTTCAGACCGTTCCTGAGCGCAGTCACCCCCTTGATGAATTCACCCGCGCCGCGCACCTCGCCGACACTTGCGCCCGATCTGCAACTGGGCGAACCCATGACCGATACGATGCATGCCGAATTCGTCGCGCTGGTCGACGCGCTCGCGTGCGCGAGCGACGAAACCTGGCTCGGCGCGTTCGACGCGTGGGCGGCGCATACGAAGCAGCATTTCGCGCAGGAAGAGGCATGGATGGAGGAGATGAACTTTGGTCCGCGCCATTGCCATGGGAGCCAGCATCGGCACGTCCTGAACGTGGCCCGCGAGGTGCGCAGGCAAGTCGTCGACGAGGGACGCTTCGACAGCGGGCGGCAACTGGTGAGCGAACTACGCGAATGGTTCGCCTGGCACGTGAAGTCGATGGACGCGCTCATGGTCGAAGCCCTGCGCGAACGCGGCATCGCAACGGCCGATCAGGCCGATCAAACCGTCTGAATCACATTCCAATCGTTCGGTTCATGCAAGCAGATATCGTAATCGTGGGCGCCGGGCCGGTGGGGCTGTGTCTCGCGCGCTCGCTCAGTGGTGTTGGCCTCAAGATCGTCATCGTCGAGCAGCAGTGCCTCGCCGACATCAGCGAGCCGCAGTTCGACGGACGCGAGATCGCGCTGACCCAGAAGTCGGTGCGCGCGATGCGCAGGTTCGGGCTTTGGGATCTCATCGACCCACACGCGCGTGCGCCGCTTCGCAGCGCGAGGGTATTCAATGGTCCCTCGCCGGGGGCGCTCGAGATCGGGCACGACCTGAGCGGCCACACGGAACTGGGCTGGCTGGTCTCCAACCATCTGATTCGCAAGGCCGCCTACGAGGCGCTGCGGCAAAGCGCGGCGGAGCATGGCGACGTGACGCTGCTCGCGGCGCAAAAGGTCAGCGCTGTGAAAGCCGATGACGCTCTGGCGAACGTGACACTGGAGAGCGGTGAAACGCTCTCGGCGAAGTTGATCGTCGCGGCGGACAGCCGCTTCTCGCCTACGCGCAAGATGATGGGCATTGCTGCCAACATGCACGATTTCGGCAAGGCTATGCTGGTTTGCCGCATGACGCACGAAGCGCCTCACGAGCACGCCGCGTGGGAATGGTTCGGCTACGATCAGACGCTCGCGTTGCTGCCCATGAACGCGGAGCGCTCGACGAACGCGCATCAGTCGTCGGTCGTGCTCACGCTACCCATGGGACAGGCCAACGAGACCGCCGCGCTTGCGCCCGTCGCGTTCGCGCGGCATATCGAAGATCGCTTCATGCACAGGTTGGGCGCGATGAGGCTGGCGAGCACGCGGCATGTGTATCCGCTCGTGGCCGTTTATCCGGAGCGCTTCGTCGGCAGACGCTTCGCGGCCGTGGGCGACGCCGCGGTGGGCATGCATCCGGTGACCGCGCATGGATTCAATTTCGGTCTGCTCGGCGTGGAAACATTAGGTAACCGAATCATCGAGGCGCACAAAAGCGGCTTCGATATCTGGGCTCCCTCGGTTTTGCAGCGCTATGAAACCCAGCACCGCCGCGCGACGAAGCCGCTCTATCTCGCGACCCGGTTCATCACTGACGTCTATACGAACAACACCGCGCCCGCGAAACTGGCGCGCGAGTTCATGCTGCGCGCGGCTTCGAAACTGATGCCGTTCAGGAAGGCCATCGCGGCTTCTCTGACCGGCTGACTTCACGCCCCCTCGCGCACATCGACCGCAACGATGCGTTCGAGGGCGGGCACCGCGTTCGCCACGCCACTCGTAGCACCTTTGGCGCCAAACATCAAACAGTAAATGGCGCCGGATTAGTGACAAGCTGTTCGATCATGTTCGTTGCGTGCGCAACAAATCGCTGATTGTCGCGTCTCACCCTCTCCATCCATTAGCCGTTTGCCGACTCGCGCCCGTCTGCGCCTTGGTCAGCGCGCATTTGCGGCTTGCCAGGACTTATCCGGTCGCCGGGGACTGCATTGATTAGACGATTCGTCCTAGTGAAAACGAGGATGCCTTTCACGCGAGTTAGCCTTGCGCACCTAAAAATTATGCTACAGAATCCTCAAAAAATCCCACAGACGCTTTGTGGCATACAAACGGCGAGCCGAACATGACGTACGGTTCACCTCGGAGACACCACAATGAAGGAACTGACGGCCCCGAACATCGGAGCGAGGTCCGAAACCGGCTGGTACCGCAGCTGGTTTCTGCTACTCCTCGTTCTGATCTATGCGTCGAGTTTTGTCGACCGGATCATCATCGCGGTCGTCGGCCAGTCGATGAAGATCGAGATGAACCTGAGCGACCTGCAACTCGGGCTGCTGAACGGGCTCGCGTTCTCGATCTTCTATTCGCTGTTGGGTCTGCCGATCGCGCGTCTCGCCGAGCGTTTCAACCGTGTCGTGCTGATCGCGCTTTCTATTGGTGCCTGGTCGGTCATGACGGCGCTGTGCGGCACTGCCGGCGCGTACTGGCAATTGCTGCTCTACCGACTTGGGGTGGGCATTGGCGAGGCCGGCAGCACACCCACCGCGCACTCGCTGATTTCCGACCAGTTTGGCCCGCGCCGCCGCGCGAGCGCGCTCTCCATCTATGCGTTCGGGCCGCCCATCGGCGTGCTTGCCGGCGCGCTAGGCGGCGGCTTGATGGTGCAGCACATGGGCTGGCGCCCGGTGTTCTTCGTGGTCGGCCTCCCGGGACTCATCTTCGGTCTGCTTGCCTGGATCACGCTGCGCGAACCGAAGCGCGGCGGGGCGGAGGAGGGCGGTGCGCACGCTGCGGCCCCCGTGCCGCCGCTGCGCGATGTGCTCGCCGTTCTGTTCAAGAGCCGCGCCTTCGTGCACATGCTGCTCGGCACCGTGATCGGCGGGTTCGCGCAGTACGGCGTCAACCTGTTCATCCCCGTCTATCTGAACCGCGTGTACGGCCTGAGCTTCGCGCAGGCCGGGCTGATCTTCGGCCTCGTGATCGGTGTGGGCGGTTTGCTCGGCAACCCGCTGGGCGGCCTGCTCGCCGACTCGCTGGGCGTGAAGAATCGGCGCTGGTATGCCTGGGTGCCCGCGCTCGGCACGGCGATCGGCTTTCCGCTCGTGGCATTCGGCCTCACCCTCGGGCAATGGCCCGCCGCGGTGGCACTGATCTTCTGCGCCACGATCATGCTGAGCATGTGGAATGGCCCGACCTTCGCCGTCGTGCACGGCATCGTCGAACCGCGCATGCGCGCCACCGCGTCGGCCTGTGTGTTCCTGCTCATGAATCTGGTGGGTCAGGGTTTGGGTCCGACCACTGTAGGATTCCTGAGCGATCATCTTGCGGCACGCCTGTTCACGCAAGGCCAGTTCAAGCTGGTTTGCGCGGCTGGCGGCGCACACGGCCTGCATGGCGCAGTTGCCGCAGGTCAGGGAGCCTTCGCGTCGGCCTGTCACGATGCTTCGGCTCACGGCATTCGTTACGCGATGCTGGCGGTCAGCGTGGCGCTCGGATGGTCGGCTGTCCATTACTTCCTGGCCTCGCGCCACCTCTCTCGCAGCAAGTAGTTCGAAGCCGGCGCCAGCCGATGGGAATACACCAGCAATAAAAGCGGGTGAAAAAGCCCGCATTTTCAGGAGATCGTCAAGTGAAGAAGAAGGTTTTGGCGGGCGCGATAGCGGCCGTGATGGCGGGTGGCGCGCACGCGCAAAGCAGCGTGACGCTGTACGGGATTATCGACAATGGCCTCACCTATGTGAGCAACGCGGGCGGTCATTCGCTCTGGAAAATGGATGACGGCATCAACCAGGCGTCGCGCTGGGGCTTGAAAGGCGTGGAGGATCTGGGGGGCGGACTGAAGGCGATCTTCACGCTGGAGAACGGTTTTTCGCTGAACACCGGCGCCGCGGGCCACGGCGGCGCGTTGTTCGGACGCCGCGCTTTCGTGGGACTGTCGAGCGACAGGTTCGGTACGCTGATCGCCGGCTACGATTACGACTTCATTTACGACTACATCTCCTATTACACGAACGTCGCGCAGTTCGCGCCTTCGTATGCGTTCCACGGCGCCTACGACATTGACCGCCTCGCGGGCGAGCCGGTGAGCAACATGGTGCGCTACGAAACGCCTAACTGGCATGGCTTCGGCGCGGGCGTGATGTATGGCTTCAGCAATATCGCAGGCGCTTTCGGCGGCACGCCGACCGGTAACCCGCGCGTGATTAGCGGCGGCATCAAGTACAGCCCGACCGGCACGTTCAACGCACCGTACTCGATGGCTGCCGTGATCACAAAGACGGACGGCGGCAACGCAACGCGCGGCGTCGGCACGATGGCGCAGGTTGCGCTCGACGCGGAGTCGATCTACACGGTTGCCGTTGGCGGCATGGTGAACCTGAACGATGCGTGGTCGGTCAATGGGTTGTACACGTACACGAATGCGTCGAAGAGCCCGCGTGGTGTCGTCACGGTGAACGCCTACGAGGTCGGCACGAGCTACAGGATCTCGCCGATGCTCACGGTGGGCGGCGGGTTCACTTATGTAGACCAGCACCGCCTTGGCAAGTACGACCTCTACAGCGCTGGCGTGGACTATCACCTTTCGAAACGCACCGACGTCTACATGTTCGGCGTATTCCAGCATGCGTTCGCGGGGCAGAAGTTCGCGGACAGCTTCCTCGTTTCGACGCCGTACTCGGTTCCGGGAGCAGGAGGCTCGCTGTACGGTAACCTCGCATCCACCACGGCCAACCAGCTGGCTATGCAGATCGGTATTCGACACACTTTCTAATCGTTTCGCGACGCGCCGGTAGCTGGATTGAGTTTCCGGGTGCCGGCGCTTTTTTAAGGAATCCTACTCGACAGGTCGGCCGGTTCAAACCGTTTGTCTACATGCCCGCCGGGGCCTCATGGACCTGGCGGGCATTCGCGCGCGAAGCCCTGGGGGCGCCAAGCCGGGGTAAGGAGAATGCCACTCTCTTGCGCGGATTGAGTTGCTGTCCGCGCGCACGGATGCCCTCCGGCGACTCGATCATTCCCTTTTCATTGGGGTAACACACAGTTGGGCGTTTGGTATACCTGACGGTATCATATGGATTTTAAACGCCATCGGCAGTTGCAAGCCGCCGATATGGCCCTTCGAACCCACTGTCAGCCATTCAATGAGTCTGCCACCCAAACTGAGCCGGTCCGCCGAAATCAAGGCGCTCCTGGAATCGGAAATCGAGCGAGGCGAACTCGTGCCGGGCGCCGCGCTCGACGAGCGCGCGCTCGCCGCGCGCTTCAATGTGTCGCGCACGCCCATTCGCGAGGCGCTGCAGCAGCTTGCCGCGCAGCAGTATGTGCAGATCGTGCCGCGCCAGGGCGTGTTCGTGACAAAGATGACGGTCCCGCAGCTGCGGAACATGCTTGAACTGCTGCACGAGCTGGAAGCCGTTTCGGCGCGCCTGGCCGCCCGCCGCATGAACGACGAGCAGCGCGTGGAACTGCAGCGCACGATCGACGAAGGCGTGGAAGCGCTGAACCAGAGCGACGCCCGCCGTTTTGCGCGCAGCAATGCCGAATTCCACGAGGTGATCTGTCAGGCCTGCCACAACGACTACCTGGCCGAGCAGATCCGGGCGATCCGCCGCCTGATTTCACGCTATCGCCCCAAGCTGTTTCTGGCGCCGAGCCGCCGGGAGAAGGTGATCGCCGACCACCAGCGCCTCGCGCAAGCGCTGCTTTCGGGCGACGAGGCGACCGCCGAGGAAGTCATGGCGCAGCATTCGCCGGGCGGCGACGCGGGCTTCTCGGAGTTCCTCGCCACCTTGCCGGCCGAGTTCTTCAACGACGCGCCGATGAGCCACGCGCGCGAAACGGCTTCGGCCGAGGCCGGGTCGCTCGACGCCGAGCAGGACGAAGAGTGAAAGCGTGGCCCGTTCGGCCGGGCGCCGTAGCGGCCGCCGTGCGCGTACGCGCGGCGGCAGCGGGACCGCGGTTGCGTCACAGATCGCCGAAGCGGCCGTTTTCCGCCGCGAGCTTTTCCAGGAGCGGTGCGGGCTTCCACCAGTAACCATACTCCTCATGGAGCCGCTGGATGTCGCGATAGACGTTCGCCAGGCCGATCTGGTCTGCGTAGTACATCGGGCCGCCGCGGTACGCGGGAAAGCCGTAGCCCGTCACGTAAGCTACGTCGATGTCGCTCGCACGCAGCGCGATACCCTGTTCCAGCAGCCTCGCGCCTTCGTTGATCATGCCGTACACGCAGCGCTTGACGACTTCCCCGGCGGATATCGGGCGGCGGGTAATGCCCATGCGTTCCGATTCCTCTACGATGAAGCGCTCCAGTTCTTCGTCGCGCTGCGGCTCGCGGCTGCCCGCCTCGTAGCGATACCAGCCCTTGCCGCTTTTCTGGCCGAGCCGGCCCATTTCCACGAGCTTCATGATGAGATCGTTCCAGCGGCGGTCGGTGGGACGTGTCGCCATCTGCGCCTTGCGCGTCTGGTAGCCCACGTCGTTGCCGGCCATGTCGTGCACGGCGAAGATGCCCATCGCGTAGCCGAACGCCTTGAGCGCCGCATCCACTTCGTGCGGCAGCGCGCCGTCTTCGACAAGAAAGTGCGCTTCGCGGTTGTAGTTGCGAAAGAGCGCATTGCCGATAAAGCCCGGATAGATGCGCGAGAGCACCGACACTTTGCCCATGCGGCGGCCCAGATCCATGAGCGTGGCGATCACGTCGTCGGCGGTTTGCGCGGCGCGCACGACTTCGAGCAGGCGCATGACGTGCGCGGGGCTGAAGAAGTGCGCGCCCACCACGTCGGCGGGGCGCTTGGTAGCGGCGGCGATCTCGTCGATGTCGAGGCCCGAGGTGTTGGTGGCGAGGACGGCGCCCGGCTTCGCGTGCACGTCCAGCTCGCGGAAGATGCCCTGCTTGAGCGCGAGGTCTTCGAATACGGCCTCGATCACGATGTCGGCGTTCTTCACGTCGGCGATCGAGAGGGAGCCCGTGATGCGCGCGAGACGCTCGTCGCGCACGGCGGCGTCGAGCTTGCCGCGCTTCACGCTGTTTTCGTAGTTGTCGCGAATGCGGGCGAGGCCGCGCGCGAGGCCTTCCTCGTTCGCGTCGATCAGCGTCACGGGGATGCCCGCGGCGGCCAGCGCCATCGCAATGCCGCCACCCATCGTGCCTGCGCCGATCACGGCGGCCTGCGCGACCGGGCGCGGCGCAGCGTCGCCGACCGGGATTTGCGCGGCTGTCTTCTCGGCAGCCTTCACGTGCGCGAGCGCCGCTTCGCGCGCGACCGCTTCCTGCGGATTCAGTTCGTTTGATGCATTCATGATTCGTTGCGCCTCACGCTGTCGTTATGCCGTGGTCTTGCGGGTGTCGGGGCGCTCGAGCGGCTTCGCCTTGCCATCCACGAACGCCTGCAGGCGCTTCGCGGTTTCGGGCGAGCGCGCCATATTCGAGCTCATGTATTCAAGGAAGAGGCCGTCCTCGTGCGAAAGATCGTTCACGCGCGGCAGCAGGTTGGTGATGCGCCAGTTCGTATCGGGCGCGTTCTGGGCGATTTTCGCGGCCAGCTCCTTCGCCTTGGCGAGCGCTTCGCCCGGCGGCGTGAGATACGTGATGACGTGCTCGCGTAAGCCTTCTTCGGCCGAGAGCAGGCGCCCCGTGAGCATGAGGTCGGCCATGACCGTGTAGCCGATCACGCGCTGAATGCGCACCGTGCCGCCGCCGCCCACGAAGATGCCGCGCTGGCCTTCGGGCAGGCCGAAGAACGCTGTCGAGTCGCCTACGCGCACGTGGGCCGCCGTCGCGAGCTCGAGGCCGCCACCCACCACGGCGCCGTGCAGCGCCGCGACGAAAGGAATCGGTCCGCGCGCAATGATGTCGAACACTTCGTGCCATGAGTGGCGGCGGCGCTTGCGCGGGGCCGCGGTCTCACCCGTTGCGCGCGCAAGCGCTTCACGCAGGTCGAGACCCGCGCTGAAATTGCCGCCGTGCCCGAACAGCACGCCAACGTCGGCTTCTTCGCCCGCGCGCATGACGGCGGCGCGCAGTTGGGCGATCACGTCTTCGTTGATCGCGTTGCGCTTGTCAGGGCGGTTCAGGCCGATCAGGGCGACCGGGCCGTCGAGTTCATAAGTAACCAGGATTTTGCTCATTCTGGATTCCGCTTGAATTGCGTGGAAAGTGTTAGAGGTCGAGCACGAGGCGGCCGCTCTTGCAACGCGACACGCAAACCTGCATGACCTTGCCGCTGGCCTTGTCCGCCTCGGAGAGATAGACGTCGCGATGCTCGATCTCTCCGCTGCTCACTTTGGTCGTGCACAGTCCGCAGTAGCCGGCGCGGCAGTCGTACATCACGTCGGCGCCGTTTTCGATCAGCGTGTCGAGCAGAGACTTGTCGGCGGGCACCGTGAAGCATTTGCCCGATGACTTCAGTTCGACTTCGAATGCGGCGTCGCCTTCGTGCGCCACGGCCTCGGCAAACAGCTCGTAGTGCAGATCACATTCATGCCAGCCGCGCTGGCGCGCCGCCGAAAGCACCGCTTCGATCATGCCCGCCGGTCCGCACACGTAGATCGGCTGGTTCACCTGAGCGCCGTCGAGCAACGCGTCGACCGAGAGGCGCGTGGCCGGATCGTCGTCGGCGTGCAGCACGAGCCTTTTGCCCGCGAGCGCGCGGAGTTCATCGACGAAGGGCAGCGCCTCGCGCGTGCGGCCGCTGAAATGCAGCTCGAATTCGCGTTGCTGTGCGGCGAGGGCGCTGGCCATCGAGACGATCGGCGTGATGCCGATGCCGCCCGCGACGAGCAGCACGCGCGGCGGCGCGGCGAGCCGGAAGTGGTTGACCGGCGCGCGCACGTTGAGCGTGGCGCCCACTTCCAGCGCATGCATGTGGCGCGAGCCGCCGCGGCCTTCGTCCTCGCGGCGGATGCCGAGCCGGTAGGCCGGAACGCCACCGCGAGGATCGACGGACGGATCGAGATGGATCAGCGAATACGAACGCCACTGCGGTACGCCGCCCGTCGGGGACGGGATCTCGACCTGAAGGTGCGCGCCAGGCTCGAAGCCGGGCAGCAACGCGCCGTCGGCCGCTTCGAGCGTATACGACTTGATGAGCGAAGTCGCGGTGTCGATCGCCGCGACGCGCAGCGTGAGCAGCAGGGGAGCAAGCATCGAAATCATTCCGGAGATACGGTGTTATGCGGGTGTAATTCGGTGGCTTACGTAGGATTGCATACGATTACGTGGCATCGGTCAGCGAACGCCAGTCCGAACCGACCGGCAGCACGCCGCCGATCGAGATCGCGCGCGAGTAGTCGAGTTCGGGGTTGTCGGCGAGCGTGGGCGTCTTGCCGGCCATGAACTCGCGTGCCGACTTGAGCAGCAGCCCGCGCACGCGCAGCACGGCGCCGTCGGCGGAGCAGAGTTGCTCGGTGGTGCGGTCCGCAATCGGGCCCTGGCCGAGGAACATCGCGAAGTCTTCGGTCCCCAGGTGCTGGTGAAAGCCGGTGGCGTGGCCGCGCTTCATGAGGTCGCGGTTCTGCCCGAAGCCGGTTTCGCGCGTTCCCGGCGGCAGCGGCGGGAAGTTCCACACATCCGGTGTAGCCGACATCACCGTCATGCCGAGCTCGCGCGTAGGGTTGAAGTGCACGAACCAGGCGCGGTGCGTGACGTCATCCACGGGCGTGGAGAAGAACACCGTGCTCGGCCCGTTCGAGTCCGGCGCGCAGATGATGCCGTACCACGGCATCACGAAATTGTTGACGCGTGCATAGACCTTTTCGTCGGGCAAATCGCGTAGCGCGGCGTAGCGATAGCCGTATGGCCGGTCCTCGAACTCGAGACGCGGCGCGAGCGCTTTCGTCATGTGCATGCGTTCGTTGCCGCCACCAGCCGTGATCTGCGTGGTCGATTCGTGCAGCACGCCCACGTGCGACGAATCCATCGACGCCTCGACGCCCTGCACCCAGTTGGTCGGCACTTCGACGCAGGTGACCGAGCGCTGCCCGGCGGGCAGCTGCGTGAACGGCAGGTCGGGGAAGCGCGGCGGCCCGGCGTTCTCGCCGCCCTTGCCGAGCCATATCCAGACGATGCCGCCGCGCTCCTCCACGCTGTACTGACTCGTCTTCACGCGCTTGCAGAACTGCGCCTGGTCGCCGACCTGGTTCGGCGCTTCGACCACCTGGCCTTCCACGTTCACCTTCCAGCCGTGGAAAATGCAGCGCAAGCCGTTATTCTCGTTGCGCGCCATCATCATCGAGGTCTTGCGGTGCGGGCAAAGCTCGTCGATCACGCCGGCCTTGCCGTCGGTGCCGCGAAACGCCACGTAGTTCGAGCCAAGCAGGCGAACCAGCACGGGCGCGCCATCCGCTTCGAGCTTCGCCGACGGCACGGCAGGGATCCAGTAATGCTGGCGGATCATCTCGCCCATCGGCGCGCCGTTTTCGACGCGCGTGAGCAGATCGTTTTCTTCAGCGGTCATGGCCATGTTCAGGCCTCCTGATAGTGGCGGAACGCACGCGGATAGACGCGCTGGCAATTGCACTCGAACACGTTCCTGCGTTGTTCCTCGGTGAGCCACTCGATGCTTTCGATCACCGGCTTCATGTCGTCGTAGTCGCGGCCCGAGATCGGGTCGCGCGCGCTGCCCGTGCCCGGCTTTTCGGTTCCGAACAGCACGTTGTCGGTGCCGGCCACCTTGAGCAGCAGCTCGATCGAATCTTTCGAGTAGTTGCAGGTGTCGAAGTAGAGCTTGCGCAGTTGTTCGTCGAAAGTCTGTGGATGATTGCGGCGCACGGCCCACGAACGGAAGCGGCCCATCTGGTAGGGAATCGCGCCGCCGCCGTGGCCCACCACGATCTTCAGGTTCGGGAACTTCTGGAACACGTCCGATTCGAGCAGCGAAATGACCGCGATGTTTTCTTCGTTGATGAACTTCAGCGTGTACGACTCGCGCGGGCTGCAACTGCCGGCCGAGTGGATCAGTGCGGGCACGTCGAGCGCCGTCATCGTTTCATAGAGCGGATACCAGAACGGATCGCCGAGGCCGGCCGGCGCGGGGCCCTCGCCTTCGGTCGGATCGGGGTTCAGCAGCGTGCCGACGAAGCCCAGTTCATTCACGCAGCGCTTCAGTTCGGCCACGCATTTTTCGGCGGGCGATTCGTTCATGAACTGCGGCAGGCCGGCCACGCCACGGAAGCGGTCCGGGAACATGTCGACGAAGCGCTTGATCAGGTCGTTGCAGTGACGCGTCCACAGCTCGGTCACGCGCGCCGGCTTCACCGAATGCATTTGCAGGTAGGGGCGCGGCGAGATGAACTGAACGTCGGTGCCGACGGCGTCCATGCTGCGCACGAGTTCCTCGGCCTGCTTGCGCACCGCTTCGTCCGGGATGTTCGGGTTGGTCGACGGGTTGGCGCGGCCGCCAACGAGCTCCGCCATGTAGCGGAAGCTTTGCGGTGGCATGACGACGTGGGCGTGGGAGTCGATGATCACGTTGGAACCTTTTTCAATAAATGGAGGGATGCGCTGCGTTGCTTGACGTTGGTGGTGGAGGCCGCGCGTTCAGGGCGCGACGGCCATTGCTTCGAGCTGAAGAGCCATGCCGTGCTGCAGGTCGTGCACGACGATATGGCGTGCGGGCCGCTGCGCCGGGTCGGGCCAGAAGGCGAGCCAGTGCGCGTTGATGTGTTCGCGCACGCTGTCGTCTTTCACATAGACGGTGAGTTTCACGACGTCCGCGAGCGTCGCACCGCCTGCGTCGAGAAAGCGCTCGAGGTTGTCGAACGCGAGGCGGGCCTGGTCGGCGGGGCCGGCGGCGAGCTTGCCGGTGGCCGGGTCCTTGCCGGCGATCGCCGACGAGCACAGCACGTTGGCCACGCGGGCGCCCACCGGAATCGGGGCGTTATGCGAGAGGCCTGGGACGTCGATGGAGCGGGGCATGGTGTCTCCGTATGGATTATTCAGGATGACTGGATATCTCAGTCGGTGCCGAAGTCGAAGAAGTGGCGTGGCACGGCGGCGAGGAATTCGGAAAAGCCGGTCGTGCCCGCGGGAACGTGACGCCGCATCACCTCGGCGGCTTTCGCTTCGTCGCCGGCCTGGATGGCGCGCGCGATCTCGAAGTGCTCCTGGAGCGAGCGGCTGATCTGGCTGCGGTTGCGCAGGTCGGCCACGCGGTAGCGCGCCGACTGGCGGCGCGCGGCGCGAATCTGGTCGGCGAGGCACTCGTTGCGGCTGCCTTCGTAGATCGTGTCGTGAAAAAGCGCATTGGCGCGTGCGTACTCGCCGGCGTCGCCTTCCACTGCGGCCTGCTGGCACGCCATCAGCGCGCGGTCGAGCGCCTCGCGCAGGGTGTCGCTCGCGCGCCTTGCGCAAAAGCGTGCGCACAGCGCCTCCAGTTCCCCGATGTACTCCAGCATCGAGCGCACCTTGGCGATCGACAGCCGCGCCACGGTCATGCCCTGGCGTGGCGAGATCACCACGAGCTCGCGCGCCGCGAGATGCTGAAGCGCTTCGCGCACCGGCGTGCGCGACACGTTGAAGCGCGCAGCGAGCGCACGCTCGTCGATCGGCATGCCCGGCGCGAGCTGGCCAGTTTCGATCTCGGCCTGAAGCGTCTCGCGAATGTCGTTCGCGAGACTCGCTCGCATACGGGGCGCGGCTGCCGGATGGGCGGGCGCTGCGCCGTCGCGTTCGGCGGTCAGGTCGGCTACAGGTTTCATGGAAAGGACGGTCGTTGGGGTTCGGATGGCTTAAATATACCAATATGATGTTGTGGCATTCAAGTCGGCGTTTTTCTTATACGGTCGCGCCGTTTGCTGGATGTACGTCGAGCGACAATTAAAAGACATTAAAATCAATGAGATGCCGTTTGATAGGTGGCCCGGGTGGGTGCTGTTAGGGGAAAACACTAACCTGGTAAATGTGCTTCTGGTGTATTGAGAAAGCGGTTGTGGTATGCCAGAATGGCTCTCAATCGAACTGATCCTGGTTTGCCAGTGCCGGGATCGCAATCAAGAAGAGGCATGACCTGATGAGTAAGTCACTCTCCGAAGCAGGCGGCGTGTTGTCCGTCGAACGCGTGCTCAAGCCGCGCTCGATCGCGATCGTCGGTGCTTCCGCCGATCCCCGCTCGTTCGGCAACTTCGTGCTGCAGAACCTGGAGCGTTTCGGCTTTGCGGGCGCGATCCATCTCGTTTCGCGCAGCAGCGAGGAAATCAACGGCCGCCCGTGCGTGAAGAGCGTGGACGCGCTGCCCGAAGGCATCGACCTCGTGGTGCTGTGCATTCCGGAAGCCGGTGTGCTCGACGCCGTCTGCACGCTGGGCGCGCGCGGCGCGGGCGCCGCGGTGATCTTCGCTTCGGGCTACGCCGAAGCAGGCGAGGAAGGCCGTGCGAAACAGCAGGCGCTCACTGAGGCCGCGAACGCCGCGGGCATCGCGCTGATCGGCCCGAACTGCATGGGCTTCACCAATTTCCAGGCCGGCGTGCCGGTCACTTTCGAGGCGCTCGCGCCATATCCGTGCGCGGGTCGCAAGGGCGTTGGCGTGGTTGCGCAAAGCGGCGCGATGGCCGCGAACCTGCGCGACGCCTTCATGGGCCGCGGCCAGCCGATCACGGCGGCCGTTTCGACCGGCAACGAAGCCGTGCTTGGCATCGAGGACTATCTCGCGTGGTTCATCGCCGACCCGCAGACGACTGCGATCGCCGTGTATGCGGAGCAGGTGCGCCGCCCGCAGACTTTCCTCGCGCTGGCGCGCGAAGCGCGTGCGGCAGGCAAGCCGATCGTGATGCTGATGCCGGGCAAGAGCGCGCGAGCGCGCGAAGCGGCACAGTCGCACACCGGCGCGCTCGCAGGCGACCATGCCACGGCGAGCGTGCTACTCGCGCGCGAAGGCGTGGTGGTGGTCGATTCGCTCGATGAACTGTTCGACACCACGACGATCCTCGCGCGCTTCCCGGTGCCGCCCGCAGCGGGTACGGCGGTCATGACGGCATCGGGCGCGGTGAAGAACATTACGCTCGACTTCGCCGACGACATCGGTCTGAACCTGCCGCCGCTCACCGAGCCGACGCTCGGGAAGCTCACCGAACTGCTGCCGGACTTCGCCGTGGCCGACAACCCGCTCGACTACACGACGATCGGCGTGCGCAACCCCGGCCTGATCGGCGAACTGATCGACACGGTGCTCGCCGACCCGAACATCGGCAGCCTCGTCCTCTCGATCATGGGCGGCCCTCCCATCGCGCAGCGCGACAAGGCCGACCACCTCGTGCCCGCGCTCGCGCGCGCCACCAAGCCCGCGGTGCTTGCGGTAATGGGCGACAACAACGTGCTGGAGCCGTTCTTCATCGAAGCGATTGCCGCGAGCGGCGTGCCGTTCTTCCGTTCGCCGGACCGCGCGCTGCGCGCCTGCGCACGCGTGGCGGCCTACGGCGAATCGCTGCAGCGAGCGCAGCGCGCGCAAACGGCGCAGCCAGCCGCGATCGCGCTGCCGGGCGCCGTGCCGGCGAACGGTATTTATGCCGAATATCAGGGCAAGCAATGGCTTGCCGCAGCGGGTCTGCCGGTGCCGCCGGGGCGACTCGCGAAGACGATCGACGAAGCGCAGAAGATTGCGGATGAAATCGGCTATCCGGTCGTGCTCAAGGCGCAGGCGAGCGAACTGCCGCACAAGAGCGACGTGGGCGGCGTGGTGGTCGGTCTCGCCGATGCGGCCTCGCTGCGCGCCGGCTGGGACAAGCTGCACGCGAGCGTGGCTTCGCATCGCCCCGAGCTGCGGCTCGACGGTGCGCTTGTCGAAGCGATGGGCCCGCGCGGTCTCGAACTCGTGGTGGGCGCCAGGCGTGACGCCGAATGGGGCCCCGTCGTGCTGGTCGGCCTGGGCGGCATCTGGATCGAAGCGCTCAGGGACGTGCGCCTGATTCCCGCCGACATGGCCGAAACCGACATCGTGGTCGAGCTGCGCCGCCTGAAGGCCGCCGCGCTGCTCGACGGCGTGCGCGGCGCCGAAGGTGTGGACGTGGCCGCCATCGCGAAGGCCGTGGCCGCGATCGGTGCGCAGATGCGCGCGAACCCGCAGATCACCGAGATCGATGTGAATCCGCTCGTTGCCTACCCGGACCGCGTGCTCGCGCTCGATGCACTCGTCGTGTGCGGTTCGCAGGGCGCAAACAGCGGCGCACATCACTAATAAGGACAATGAATCAATGAGACTGGAATTCTCCGCAGAGGACGAGGCGTTTCGCGCCGAGGTGCGCGAGTTCGTCAAGAAGAACCTTTCGCCCGCACTCAAGCGCAAGGCCGAACTGGGCCTGCGCATCGAGCGCGCCGATTATGTCGAGTGGTACACGCATCTGTACGAGCGCGGCTGGATCACGCCGTCGTGGCCGAAGGAGGCCGGTGGCCCTGGCTGGACGCCGCTGCAACGCTATATCTTCGACGAGGAAACGCTCGTTGGCGGCGCGCCGCGCATCATCGCGAGCGGCATCAACATGCTGGGCCCTGTGCTCAATGCGTTCGGAACGCCCGAGCAGAAAGAGCGCTACCTGCCCGCAATCCGCCGCAGCGAAACGTGGTGGGCGCAGGGCTTCTCGGAGCCGGGTGCGGGCTCTGACCTCGCCAGCGTGCGCACCACCGCCGTGCTTTCCAGAGACAGCGACGGCGATCACTTCGTCGTGAATGGCCACAAGGTCTGGACTTCGTACGCGCACTGGTGCGAGATGATGTTCGCGCTGGTGCGCACCGACCCGACCGCCAAGCCGCAGGAAGGCATTTCGTTCCTGCTGATCGACATGAAGTCGCCGGGCGTGGAGCTGCGCCCCATTCGCATGCTCGAAGGCGGCACCGACCTCAACGAGGTCTATCTCGACAACGTGCGCGTGCCGGTCGAGAACCTCGTCGGCGAGATCAACAAGGGCTGGTCGTACGGCAAGTATCTGCTCGGCCACGAACGCACCGGCATTGCGGGCATCGGCTCCTGCAAGCAGCAGCTCGCGCGCGTCAAGCAGCTTGGCAAGCAGCAGGGCCTCGCCGGCGATCCGCTATTCGAGGCGCGCGTGAGCCGCTTCGAAATCGAGTTGATGGCGCTCGAATTCACGGGCCTGCGCATGCTGAGCGCAAACCAGCAGAGCCCCGTGCCGGCGGTAGAGGCGTCAATGCTCAAGGTGCGTGGCACCGAGCTGCGCCAGGCGATCTACGCGCTGCTCGCGGAAGTCGCAGGGCCCGACGGCATTCCGTTCGACGAAGCCGCGCTCCTCGACCAGGCGGGCCACGAGCCGCCGAGCCCGGAAGAGACCGTTGCCGTCGCGGCCAACTACTTCGATGCACGCAAGCTGTCGATCTACGGCGGCACGAACGAAGTGCAGCGCAACCTGATCAGCCGCGCGTTCTTCAATGCCTGAAGCGGGACACGAATAAACATGGACTTTTCTCTGACTGAAGATCACGTCGCGCTGCAAGACGCGGTACGCCGCTTCTGCGACGGCGAGTTTCCCGCGCACCGGCGCGGCGACACCGAAGACGCGGCGCTTGCGGCACACCGCCGCCAGGGCTTCGCCGAACTCGGCATCACGGGCCTCATCATCGACGCCGGACAGGGCGGCAGCGGCTACGGCGCGGTGGAAACGATGCTCGTCGCGCAGCAACTCGGCCGCGCGTTGGGCGGCGCAGGCTGGCTGTCGAGCGGCTTGCCGGCGGCTGCGCTGATCGGCGCGGCGGGCAGCGCGCAGCAGCGCTCGCAATGGCTCGAAGCGGCCGCGTGCGGCGAGAAGGTGCTTGCGCTCGCGGTGGGCGAAGCCGATGCGCGCTACGAGCTTGCGCGCATCGCGGTGCGCGCGAAGGAAACGGGCGACGGCTGGCGCATCGACGGCACCAAGACACTCGTGTTCGACGGCGCTATCGCCGACGCATTCGTGGTAGCCGTGCGCACCTCGGGCGAGCGCGGCGACATGCATGGCCTCTCGCTTTTCCTCGTCGACGCCAAAGCGCAAGGCATCACGCTGCGCCGCTTTGCGACGATCGACGCACGCGAAGCGGCCCACGTGAGCTTCGCCAACGTGGTCGTGACCAAAGCCGACCTGATCGGCGAGGCCGGCGAAGCGCACGCGCTCATCGAAGCCGCGCTCGACCGCGCAAACGCGGCGCTGTGCGCAGAGTCGGTCGGCGCGCTGGAAGCGCTGCTCGAACTGACCGCCGAGCACCTGAATACGCGCTCGCAATTCGGTGCGCCGTTGGCGAAGTTTCAGGCGCTGCAACACCGCGTGGCCGACATGCTGATCGCGCTCGAACAGGGCAAGTCGATGGCGTGCGCGGCGGCCATGGCCGTCGATGAAAACGACCCGGCGCGCCGTGGCCGCTTTGTTTCCGCCGTCAAGGCCTTTGTCGGCGATGTGTGCAAGAACGCGGGCGAATGGGCGATTCAGCTGCATGGCGCGATGGGCATGACGCAAGAGTGCCGCGCGGGCCACTACGCAAAGCGCATGTTCGCGATCAACATGACCTACGGTGACGCCACCTGGCATCTGAACCGCTTTACGGCGCAACGACTCGATAAGGAATCCGAATGAGTATCAACGGACAAGCCTGTATCGTCGGCGCCTATGAGCACCCCACGCGCAAAGCGGACGACCTTTCCGTCGCGCGCCTGCACGCCGACGTCGCGAAGGGCGCGCTGGAAGACGCGGGCCTGACGAAAGACGACATCGACGGCTACTTCTGCGCGGGGGATGCGCCCGGCCTCGGCACGACGACCATTGCCGAATACCTCGGCCTGAAGCTGCGCCACGTCGATTCGACCGAATGCGGCGGGTCCGCGCCGATCCTGCACGTCGCGCACGCGGCGCAAGCGATTGCGGCCGGCCGCTGCAATATTGCGCTGATCACGCTTGCGGGCCGCCCACGTGCGGCGGGCGCAGCGCTTTCGCTCAAGGCGCCGGACCCGGACGCGCCCGAAGTGCAGTTCGAGCTGCCGTTCGGCCCGGCCACACAGAATCTGTACGGCATGGTCGCGAAGCGCCATATGTACGAGTACGGCACCACGAGCGAGCAACTCGCGTGGATCAAGGTCGCGGCGTCCCACCACGCGCAGCACAACCCCCACGCGATGCTGCGCAACGTCGTGACCGTCGAAGACGTCGTGAACTCGCCGATGGTCGCTGACCCGCTGCATCGTCTGGACTGCTGCGTGATGAGCGATGGCGGCGGCGCGCTCATCGTGGCGCGTACCGAGATCGCGAAGCAGTTGAAGCGCCCGCTCGTGAAGGTGCGCGGTACGGGCGAAGCGCCCAAGCACGCTGGCGGCGGCAAGATCGACCTCACGTGGTCGGCGGCGAAGTGGTCAGGCGCGGCAGCGTTCGCCGAAGCAGGTTTGACGCCCGCCGACATCAAGTATGCGTCGCTCTACGACAGCTTCACGATCACCGTGCTCATGCAGCTCGAAGACCTCGGTTTCTGCAAGAAGGGCGAGGGCGGCAGGTTCGTGCAGGACGGCGGCCTGATTTCGGGCGTGGGCAAGCTGCCTTTCAATACCGATGGCGGTGGCCTGTGCAACAACCACCCCGCGAACCGGGGCGGTGTCACGAAGGTGATCGAGGCCGTGCGCCAGTTGCGCGGCGAAGCGCACCCCGCCGTGCAGGTGCCGAACTGCGATATCGCACTGGCGAACGGAATCGGCGGCGCACTGGCTTCGCGTCATACGGCCGCAACGCTCATTTTGGAACGGGCTTAACGATGAGTACGACTAATCAGAACCCTGTTGCGGAAAAGTCGGCCAAGGCCGCCGCGGCCACCGGCCGGCGCCGCATTTCGCCGCCGCGCGTGTTGCCCGAGGCGATGCCTTTCTGGGAAGCGGCGAAGGATGGGCGCCTGCTCGTCAAGCGCTGCGCCGACTGCGGCGAGACGCACTACTACCCGCGCGACATCTGCCCGCATTGCCTGAGCGCAAACACGGCGTGGGTCGAGTCGAAGGGCAAAGGCGCGATCTACTCGTGCAGCACGATGGGCAAGGAAGAGGCGCGCTACACGCTGGCCTATGTGACGCTCGACGAAGGCGTGCAGATGCTCAGCAATATCGTCGACTGCGACCCGGCCACGCTCGCCATCGGCCAGCGCGTGCAAGTCGTGTTCGAGCCGAGCGATGGCGGCTATCCGGTTCCGATGTTCACTCCGGCCTGAGGAAAAACGCCCATGAGCGCAGAAAACAAGGACACCCAGCACGACCAGGGTGCGGCCGCCGCCCGTAAAGGCGCGCTGTCACGCTTCACGATCATCGACGCCTCGCGGGTGCGAGCGGGCCCGACTGCCATGCGTCTTTTCGCGGACATGGGCGCACGCGTCATCAAGCTCGAAATCCCGCCCGGAGCGCCGGGTGGCGACGACATGATCGGCGGCCGCGACCACAATCGCGCCGATTATGAAAACCTGCATCGCAACAAGGAAAGCCTCACGCTGAACATGAAGGACCCCGCGGGCCGCGGGATTCTCCGCGAGCTGGTGCGCCGCGCCGACGTGTTCATCGAAAACTTCCGCCCCGACGTGAAGGACCGCCTCGGCATTGGCCCGGACGCGCTGCGAGCGATCAATCCGCGCCTCGTCTACGCGAGCATCTCGGGCTTCGGCCAGGACGGTCCCTATGCGAACTGGCCGGGTTTCGATTCGATCGCGCAGGGCATGGGCGGCCTCATGAGCGTGACGGGCAAACCGGGCGAAGGCCCGATGCGCGTGGGCATCCCAATCGCGGACCTGTGCGCGGGCCACTTCTGCGCGATGGCGATTCTCACCGCGCTACTGGAGCGTGACGCGTCGGGCGAAGGCCAGTGGGTGCAAACCTCGCTGCTGGAGGCACAGCTCGCAATGCTCGATTTTCAGGCCGCACAGTGGCTCGTGGACAAAAAGGTGCCGCAGCAGGTAGGCAACGAGCATCCGCTCACGGTGCCGACCGGCGTGTTCGAAACGAAGGACGGTTACCTGAATCTCGCTGCCATCGGCCAGACGATGTGGACACGGTTGTGCGAGGCGCTCGGCCTCGAACATCTGGCGCGCGCCGCGGGCTTCGATTCCGATCCGGCGCGCGTGGCCAACCGCGACGCCGTGAACCGCGCTGTGGGCGAAGTCTTCAAGACTCGGACGACGAAAGAATGGACTGCAGTGCTGATTAAATCGGGCGTGCCTTGCGGCCCGATTCACCGCATCGACGAGGTGTTCGAGGACCCGCAGGTCAAGCATCTCGGCATGGCGTGGCCGGTCGAGTTGCCGGGCAAAGGCGAGGTCGCCTTCGTGGGCCAGCCGTTCCGGCTCTCGCGCTATCCGCGCGAAGCGTCGCCGCGGCTTGCGCCCGAGCAGGGCGAGCATACGCAGGCCATCTTGCGCGAACTCGGTTACGCGGACGAACAGATCGAACAATGGCGCGCGGCATTCGTGGTCTGAGCGCGCGCCGGCAAAGCAATAACGCACAGGAGAAGGAGACGAAATGGCACGTTTGGTAGCGGCATTCGGCTCGTCGCACAGCATCATGCTGGTGTCGCAGCGCGAAGACTGGCAGCACGGCTTTCGCGCGGTGGACCCGAAGAATCCGCATTACTACGACAAGGCGGGCAATCACGTTACGTACGGCGACCTGCTGGAACGCGCACCGGCCGACGCCGAGGCGATGGTCACGCCCGAGCGCATGGGCGAGCGCTACGACCGGTCGGAAGCGGCGATGGATGAATTGCGTGAGCGTATTCGCGCAGCCCGGCTCGATGTGCTGATCGTGGTGGGTGACGATCAGACCGAGTTGTTTCGTACCACGAATAACCCGGCATTCGCCATCTACTATGGCGAGACCATCCGCAACGCAAAGCGCGAGACGAGCCCGAACGACAGTTGGTACGCCCGCGCCCGCACCATGCGCCAGGAGCCGGATGCCGAGGTGCACTATCCCGTCAAGTCGGAGATGGCACGCTGGATGATTCGTGAACTCTGCGAGCGCGACTTCGACATGGCGGCGATGGACGGTCTGGAGCGCGGCCAGTACGAGGGCCACGCGTTCTCGTTCATTCACCGCCGTTATCTGCAGGGCCTCGACTTGCCTGTCATTCCGGTGATCGTCAATACCTTCGATCCGCCGAACCAGCCCACGCCGCGCCGCTGCATTCAGCTTGGCGCCGCGCTGCGCGAGCTGATCGAGGCATACCCCGAAGACCTGAGGGTGGGCGTGCTCGCGTCGGGCGGCCTCTCGCACTTCGTGGTGGACGAGGCGCTCGACAACGGCATTATCGAAGCGATCCACCGCAAGGACAGCGCGTGGCTTGCCGCGCTCGATCCGAAGCAGCTACAGGCGGGCAGTTCGGAAATCCGCAACTGGATCATCGCGGTCGAGGCGGCCAAGTCGCTCGACCTCGAATGGGTTTCGTACACGCCGGGCTATCGCAGCCCCGCGCTCACCGGCACGGGTCTTTGCTTCGCCGCGTGGCGCACGCTGGACTGATCCGCTTCATTTGCGCAAGACCTTCACGGAAGACTAGAACATGGCCGACCAAAATGTACAGCGCCTGCGGCGGCTCGACTGCTGCGCCGTCTCGGACGCGCTCGACAAACTCAAACTGCCCGGCGTGGTGAGCGGGTTGCCGCAGCGCTCGGGCCAGGGCCGCATTGCGGGCCGCGCGATCACCGTCAAGCTCGGCACCGGTGACGCGCCGCCCGGACCGCCCGTGCACCTCGGATGTACCGCAATCGAACAGGCCGACGCCGACAACGTGATCGTGGTCGAGCAGCGCAGCGGCGTGGAAGCCGGCTGCTGGGGCGGCCTGCTCTCGCTCGCCGCGAAAGTGCGCCAGGTCGCCGGCGTCGTGGCTGACGGGCCCGTGCGCGATATCGACGAGGCCATCGGCTACGAATTGCCCATGTTCAGCCGCGCCACCACGGCGCGCACGGCACGCGGCCGCGTGGTCGAAAAGGGCACCAATGTGCCGGTTCAGATCGGCGAGGTGCAGGTGGAGGCAGGCGACTACGTCGTGGCCGACAACAGCGCCGTGATCTTCATTCGCGCTGCCGATATCGGCCTCGTGCTGGACACCGCGGAGACGATTGTGGCGAAGGAGGCCGCGATGGCAAAAGCGATTCTTGCAGGCGTCCCAGTCGGCAGGGTCATGGGCGGCAACTACGAACACATGCTCGCCTGAGCGCATATTCACAATTCACGCAAGCGATCCAGAACCATGACGACGAACGACAACCGCAACGTGGAGCGTGCCGGCAAGCTCGACACCGCCACGCTCTCCGACGCGCTCGACAAGCTCGGCATCAACGGCCAGTGCTACAAGATCAAGGCGCGCAGCACGGACTTCCGCCTCGCGGGACGCGCCTGGACGCTCAAGTACGGTCCCGCCGCCAACCCGCCGGGCACGGTGGGCGACTATATCGACGACGTCCCGGAAGGCGCGGTCATCGTGCTCGATAACGGCGGACGCGAAGATGCGACCGTGTGGGGCGACATTCTCACCGAGATCGCGCACCGCCGTGGCATTGCGGGCACTGTGATCAACGGCATCTGCCGCGACGTTTCGCTGTGCCTGAAGCTCGGTTATCCGGTGTTCAGCCGCGATCACTGGATGCGCACCGGCAAGGACCGCGTGCAGGTCGAGGCGACCAATATTCCCGTCAACATGGGCGAGGCGCGCGTGCAGCCCGGTGACATCCTGCGCGGCGACGCCGATGGCGTGCTCGCGATTCCGCGCGAGCACGAAGACGCTGTCCTCGATGCCGCGGAGGCGATCCATCATGCCGAGGAAGCGATTCGAGAGGCGTGCCGCGGCGGTATGCGTCTGGACGAAGCGCGCAAGCAGTTCAAGTACCACCAGTTGCAAACGCGGGAGCAAAAGGTATGAAAGAACACGATTCGGCAACCACTATCCGCACTTCAATCGAACGCGTCGAGGCACGCGTGGTCGACGCGGCCCGCCAGGTGCCCGCAGCCACGCTGCACGAAGCCGGCGGCAAGATCGGCGCGCTGCCCGCTGCGATCAAGCCTGTCTCGCCTGGCTTCAGGATCTGCGGCACGGCAGTCACCGTGCATTCGCCGGGCGGCGACAACCTCTGGCTGCACCGCGCCATTCTGCTTGCTCAGCCGGGCGACGTGCTGGTGGTCTACACGAACGGCGTGTACGAACACGGCTACTGGGGCGAGGTGATGACGACAGCCGCGAAGGTGCGCGGTCTTGCGGGGCTCGTGATTGACGGCGCGGTGCGCGACGCCGACCTGCTGGAGTCGATCGGCTTCCCGGTGTTCTCGCGCGGGCTGTCCATTCGCGGCACGGGCAAGGACTTTGGCGCGATCGGCTGGATCAACGAGCCGGTGATGATCGGAAACGTCACGGTTTGTGCGGGCGACCTGATCGTCGGCGACCGCGACGGTGTGGTGGCCGTTCCGCGTGCCCGCGCGGCAGAAGTGGTGGAGAAGGGCGTGCAGCGCGAAGCCGACGAAGCCGCGATCTGCAAGCGCATCGAGGGAGGCGAAACTACCATGCAGATCTACAACTTCCACTGAGGCTGACGATGACCTCGAAACCCGCTCATTCAGCAGGTCAGGCGCCGGAACTCACCGTCGCCGGGAAGATCGCGACCATCACGCTGCGCCGCCCCGAGATGGCGAACCGCCTCGAATTCGAAGACCTCGCCACATTGCGCGGTTTCATTCGCGAAGTGAACGCGCAACGCGAGGTGCTCGTGCTGCGGCTGTGCGCCGAAGGCAAGCACTTTTGCGCCGGGTTCGACATTGGCAGCGTTGCCGACGAGAACGCGGGGGCGAGTTTCGAGGCGCTCGCCAACGAACTCGAAGAGGCGCGGCCTGTGACGATCGCCGCGATCAACGGCGGCGTTTATGGCGGTGCGACCGATCTGGCGCTCGCGTGTGACTTCCGCGTCGGCGTCGAAAGCAGCCAGATGTTCGTGCCTGCGGCCCGGCTCGGCCTGCTGTTCTATCGCGGTGGTTTGCGGCGCTACGTGTCGCGGCTCGGACTGAACGTGGCGAAGAAGCTGCTGTTGTGCGCCACGACCCTCGATGCCGGACAGATGCGGGCTTGCGGTTTTCTCGACACAGTCGTTGCGCGTGCAATGTTATTCGACGAAGTCGAGCGCCTGAGCGGCGAACTGGCGGCAATGGCGCCGCTCGCTCTGCTGGGTATGAAGAAGCACCTGAATCGGATCGCGAGTGGCACGCTCGACGAAGACGAATTCCAGCGCGACGTGAAAGAAGCGGATGCCTCGCGCGATCTATGCGAAGGTTCGCTCGCCTGGAAGGAGAAACGAAAGCCGGTATTTCGCGGCGAGTGAGCCGCGAGCGGCAAAACACGAGCACCCCCGCGAAGCTATACGAAAAGGACGGCATTCATGGAAATCGAAGATAACCCGGCTCTCGCGCGTCTGTACGGCGTGAACGGCGCGCCGCCGATCACGACCACGCTGGGCGCCACGTTTCTCTCGCTGAGCGACAATGCGCTCGAGGCCGAGTACGAGGGCGCCCTGTCGTTTCGCAACCCGGCGGGGCAAGTGCAGGGCGGCATGCTGTGTGCCATGCTCGACGACGTGACGGCAACGCTGGTTACCTCCACGCTCGCCGAAGGCGAGCACTGCGCGACGCTCAGCCTGAACACTTCATTCCTGAGGGCCGCAAGGCCCGGGAAGCTGACCGGCCGCGCAAACCTCGTGCGCAGGGGGCGCGGCGTATGCAACGTGCACGGCGAACTCTGGCAGGAAGACAAGCTCATCGCCACGGCAACGGCAGTGTGCATGATCGTCGCACGGTAAGTGCCGCCGCGCGCGGGGCAGGGTGGCGCTTTGTTGAGTCTGATTCGTTATCCTTATAAAAAAATACAAACATGACGTTGAATCGCAAGCTCCTGTCGATGATCGCCGTGCTGTGGATCGGCCTCGTATTGATCGGCGGCTTTGGTGCATGGCAAATGCGCTCGACCATGCTGGACGACCGGCGTGATCAATTGAAATCGCTCGTGCAGCAGGCCGAAACGCTCGTCAAGCACTACCACCGCCTCGCACAGCAAGGGGTGCTCAGCGACTCCGACGCACGCAAGCAGGCGCTCGCCGCGCTAGCGGGGCTGCGCTACGGCAAGGACGGCTATTTCGCGGTCATCGACTCGCATCTCGTGATCGTGATGAACCCGTTCCTGCAGCAAATGACCGGCAAGGACGTGAGCCGCATGATGGACGGGGCCGGTCAGCCGCTGTTCCCGAAGCTCGTGGCCGCGGGCAACCAGCCAGGTGGTGGCTTTGCCGACTATGTTGGCCGCTAGAACGCAGCACTGGTCGAAGAAGCCGCGGCTGCTGCGCACTCGTTGCGCGATCAGGCCGCGAGCTTGCGCGTGGCGATTGCGCGCTTCGTGCTGCCTGCGCAAGGATAGGCAGCATGACTGTAGCCATCCGGGTGGCGGCCGATGTGTTCGCGACTGAACCGATGTCACTGCCTGCGGGGCGGATCAGTGATGCCAGAAGAGGGGCTCCTGGCGAGAGCGGCTGTCGCCTGCCTGCGCATACTGGCTTTCCCCTGGCCATGTACGGCGATTGCGCTTGCCGGCGGCCGGCTGGTGCTCGGTGCCGGCGAGCGTGAGCAGGTGCCTCGCTTCGCGGCTCGATGCGTCTACTTCCACCGCATGCCCCGCGTCTTGCCGCACACAAGCCCATTGGCGCTCGTGCTCGCATTGCCGCGCCTCGCCGATCAACGCGTCGCGCTGCTGCTCGCGCGTGACGAGTTCGGCCTGCATCTGCTGCGCTTCAGGGTTGCCGGGCTCGACGGCTAGCGCACTCGTGAGCGCCCTGCGTGCGGGCCAGAGGTTGTTCTTGTCGAGACTCAGACGCGCGCTGGCCAGATTGCTCGCGACCTCGGGATGCGCACTCGCATAGCGCGGCGCGGCGAGCGGATGCGAGACCGCCGGCGTATTCTGCTGGGCGACGCGGCGCTGCGCCGCGTTCGCATGCGGCAGGACGGCGGGTGGCCGATTAGTCACTGCGGCGACACTGCGGCTGCTGCCGTGAGTGCCCCGCGTGCCCTTCGACCCGCTCACGGACCCCTGGACCACCTGTACGCCGAGCTTCGGCTCCCATTCGCCGCGATGCAGGAACGCATAACCGGTGAGCGCGACCGCGAGCGCGCCGAGAGCCGCCCAGGCATAGCGCGGCAACCGCTTACGCTCGGCGACGTGTTCCTCGTCGATCGAAGGGTACTCGCCGTCGTAGGGCCGATTGGCGCCAAGGGCCAGGTTTGCACGCAGGCGCTCGGCTACCCCGTGCGCCCGTTCGTCCGGCAAGCCTTCGTCAGCGCCTGCGATGCGCGCGGCAGCGGCCTGTTGATTCGCTCCGCATTGGGGGCAGAGTGCAAGCGGCGCATTGAACCTGGTCCCACAGTAGGGGCATTCCGACGGATCGGAATCGTCGTGACCAGGGGTGTTGAGCATGGGAGGAGCGCGCTTTCGCTTCGATTGACGAATTGCCGCAAAACCGGTGCCTGATGTACGCACTCATTTGAATATGGGCCACTTCGCCGCGAAGATCAATCGGCGGATTCCGCCAGTTTGGCGGATACGGACAGGCGAAACGGCGGCGAGGGCGCCTTTGCCTTATCCCTTCACGCAGCCGATGATCGTGGCGATTGCAGTGGCATCCAGCGTCAAGCCGATGTGCCCCACGCCGGGTACGATCGTGACCGGCACGTGTGCGCCCGCTTCCTCGAACGCCGCCGCGTATTCGCTGGCGTGAAAAACCTCGTCGTCGGCGCCGGCCAGCACGTGCACCGGCTGCCGCGCGCCGCGTATGTCCGCGCGGTAGTCGTCGTGCGGGCGGAAATTCTGCATCAGGTTGAACGAATACTGCGGCGTGAGCTCGTCTCGGACCTCGGGCGCGAGCGCATAGGCGATCGTCGGCAGATGATTGAAGACGCGGATGCGCAAGCCGTTAAGCATAGCGAGCACGATGAGGCGAGGTATGCCGACCGAGACCCAGCCGCCGACCTCGTTGCGCGTGGTGCGCGCCTTGTGGTGCAGGAAGGGTGCGAGCAGCACGTAACGCTCGAACAGGCGCTGACGTGTACCGCCCGCAAAGCGCAGCGCAAAGCCGCCGCCGGACGAGAAGCCGATCAGCGTCCTGGGCAGCGCTGCCAGCTCGCCCGGCAGTGCGGCGAGCAGATCTTCGAGATCGTCTTCCAACTGACCGATGTAGGCAATCGTGCCCTTGCGCCCCGATTCGCCGTGGCCGCGCATATCGGGCACGCAGGCCGCGTAGCCCGCGGCGGCGAACTGGCGCGCAAGCGGGTGGAGACTCGCGCTGCTTGCCGACGATCCATGGATGAGCACGACACACGCTTGTGGCGCGCCCGCCTGCGGCAGGTAGGCACGCCAGGCGAGCGACGCACCGTCTCGCGCCGGATAACGGCGCACCGCAGGAAGGTCGGAAAAGTCGACCTCCTTGAACGGCGCGTTGATCGATTCGAGCGGCTCGGGCTGCCTCGGGCCGCCCTTGGCGAGCGCGACGGCCGCGGCGGCGATGGCAGCGAGCGGAACGGCTTGCGAAGCGGCAAAGGCGCTGAGAACCACGGGTGGACCTCGTGTACGTTATGGGTTGATGGTCTTGCCGGCAGTGATGATAGCCGACTTGCCGCCCATATCATCGGGTCTCCGAAACATTATGCGCTCCGGATTGCGGTGCAGCGCGCTCAGATGAACAGCGAAATGATGCCGCCCAGTGTGATGCCCGCCGCGATCCAGCGCCCAAGCGTATAGGTGTGGTTCGGGTCGGCGGGCGCGTCGGGACGCTCGAGGCCTAGCGCGCCATAGACGAGCGATTTCACGGGCTGCGCGTTGGCCGGCGTCGATGTCGCGTCGGTTGCGTCGCTCGTGTCGGTGGCATCGCCGGTATCGCTCGTGTCGCTCGCATCGCTCGTGTCGGCCGCGGCGTCGCCGCTGTCCGCGCTATCGTCGGTCCATGCAGCCGCATAGCCTTGCGGCGAAATCTGCACGGCCTCGTCCTGCGATGTGGACGGCGCGACATTCGTCGATGCGTGGCTCGACTGCGTGCCGTCCTGTTCTGCCTGGTCTGAAGCCGCGCCCGCACGGAGTGTGCTCGTGTTGGCGCTACCGTTGGCGAACTGTGTCGCCGCCCCGATTTGCATGGTCGACTCCTTTCGACTTTCTTATGCCCGCAATAATCGCAGGTCCAGCGCTGAAGCGACTCACGAATAACGCCGAAAAATTCGCGATATTCCGCGGCCAATTCTTTTGCAGAGCCTGCGACAATATCGGTATCCGTAATGTCGTGCGCGTATTACCGCGCGACGTCTGTGTGATCCTCCCCACCCGCAAGAAGAAGCACGCCTCGACGTCGAATGTAGATGAAGTCTCTGCGCCTCACAAATCCGTTCACGTTCGCGAAGAGGCGAGCTTGAAGCGCCCGTCACGCCGCGAGATTTTCGAGGCGCTTTATCGCACGCACTATCTGCAAGTCCACACGCGCCTGCCCGATGCGCTCGAGCGCGATCAAAACGACGATTATTCGCAAAGCGGCGCGCAGATCGCGTGGGAGATCTGGCAGGCCGCGCACTCACACGCCATCGAGCTTGCGGCGCAGCAATGCGAGCGTCGTCAGAATCAGCACGCTCATCAGGATCACAAAGCAATCTGCCGGATTTGTGCGTGCGATATTCGCGCTCTGCAGCCGGATGCAGAGCGCGACGAGGATGTGACGTAAGGAACGTGCCGCTTTAACCTAGACAGGGACGGAAGCGACGAGGCGCAGGCGGTTCGCGGAACGCTTTGGATCGAGGGCGCGCGTGACTTCGGCGAGCGTGTCGCGCATGGTTTCGCGCATGGTGCCCGAAAGTTCGCCCAGTGCTGCTGCGGCGCGGCCCCGCGTGGCGGAGGCGGCTGCCGGGGCATCGGATTCCGTCGTGCGACTCGCGCGTGCGGCACGCGTCATGCCGGCGCGCGCGGGCGGCATGCAAATGCAGCAGGCGGTGGGCTTGTGTGCGTCGCGCACGTGGCGCACGAAGCGGCCGTGGCAAACGGTGCAGCTCGACAGCGTGAGCAGGCCGCCTTCGAAGAAGCGCAGCAGCGTCCATGCCCGCGTGAAGCTCAGCACGCGCTCGGTTTCGGCGCTCTCGCAATGCTCGAGATAAAGGCGGTATGCACGCGTGAGGGCATCGAGCCGGCTGCATTTCGCTCTATCCGTAAGAAACAGATAGATGTTGTAGAAGAGCGACGCATGAATGTTCGGCAGCCATGTGAAATACCAGTCTGCCGAAAACGGCAACATGCCCTTGGGCGGCGAAGCATTCTTGAGTTCCCGATAAAGCCTGATCAAACGATTGCGCGAAAGCGTCAGTTCTTTTTCGAGCACAGGCATGCGTGCGCCCAGCTGGATCAGCTCGATTGCGCGCAGCACTTCACGCGCTTCTTCGGTCACACTGCCTTTGTACATGACGTGGTACTCCCAGGGGCAGCCGACGACCGCCACGGTGGTCCAGGCGAATGCCTGAAATCACGGGCGATTATAAAAGCGCAACAAAGAGCGTCAAGGATAATATTTGGAAAGAATCTGGAATATCTATAAAGAAAATGGCCTGTGCAGCCGATATTCAGGTGTGGATTGAAATGGGAAATAACCGAGCATTACCACGGCAATTACCTGTTCGGTGTGAATAGAAAGGTACGGTAAGAATATAAGTACAAACCGGCGGAAAATATCAGTGCGCAATGCACCGTGGATCGGAAAAAATTATTACCGCGTTTTGCGCTTTTACCTTTTCAGGCGCATCTGCCGGTAAACTGCGGCCTTTCCGAACGCATGCGACGTGCGACGTTGCAGCGGCCCGCGCGAACTGCGGGTTCCCTTCATAAGCTGCCAACCGATGAATTTGTCTTTCTCCGCCTACACTTCTTCGTTCGCGCAGGCGCGTAAGCGTTTGCCTGTGGCCGCGACCGGCAACTTCAACCGCAGTGGCGGCGGCGCGCTCGACAACCCGCCGCGCCGCGCGCTGCTCAAGGGCACGGTGAGCCTGCTTGCGCTGAGCGGTTGCGCGAGCACGTTGTTGAGTGCGTGCGGCGGCGAATACACGGGAGGCGACGGCGCGCAGGATGCGCCCACGCCGGTGATCGGCTCCGTCGCGAACTTCCGCGATCTGGGCGGCGCTGCGCCTGGCTACTCGACGAGCGACGGCGCGCACGTGCGCCGCGCCTTGATTTACCGCTCCGACGCGCTCACGCCGAGCGCCGCCGACGCCGCGACGCTCGAGCGCATGGCGCTGTCCAACATCTACGATCTGCGCACGCCTGCTGAGATCGACGCGGCGCCCGACGTAACGCCCAGCACCGCCAGTTACCTCGCGCTGAATGTGCTGGGCACGCTCGAGCCGCCGTCGTTCGGGGGCATGCTGGCCGGCGAACTCGATGCGGCGATGCAAATGCATTGGCGCACGCTCGTGACAGGCCGCACGCAATGCTCGATCTACGGCGCGCTGCTCGAACACATCGCGGACGCACCGGGGCCGCTGCTCATCACGGGTGGCACAGGCTTGGACGTGGCGGGCTGGGCGTGCGCCCTGTTGCTGCTGATCGCAAACGTGCCGCTCGAAATCATCGTGAAGGATTTCATGCTGACCGATGCGTGGCGCTCGACGGGTGTGGATTCGACCAATCTCACGCCGCCCGTGCAGGCCAGCTATCTGCAGGCCGCGTTCGACGCGGTGCAGGGCAGCTACGGCGACCTCAACCGGTATCTCACCGCGGGTCTCGGCCTTGCGTCCGACACGGTGAATCGTCTGCGCGGCCGGCTCGTGGTCTGAGCGGCGCGCAGCGCTGAATCAACAGGTAATCCGAGCGGGCTTACACAGCGGAGCGTGCATCGGCCGGCAGCGCGATACGCACGCGCAGCCCGCCTTCGGGGTGATTGGTCAGCTCGCAGCGGCCACCCTGATTGCGCGTGAGGCGCGTCACGATGGCGAGACCCAGCCCGCAATGGCCTTCGCCGCCGCGCGCTTCGTCAAGGCGTACGAAGGGTTTGAGCGCTGCGGCCACGCGCTCGGGCGGGATGCCGGGGCCATGATCGCGCACTTCGACGATCCACTGCGTGCCTTCGCGGCGCGTGGCGATTTCCACGGGCGGCACGCCGTGTTCGAGCGCATTGTCGACGAGATTCGACACGAGCCGGTCGAGCAGCGTGCGCGGCAGCCTGAACGCCGAGCCCGCGCGCAGATCGAGCCTGAAGAGCGCATCGTCGTCATCGCCTGCATCGGAAAAGAACTGCTCGCGCAGCAGCGCATCGACATCCACCTCGGGACCCGATTCGGGCCGCTGGCGGGCAAATTCCAGGAACTGCTGGACGATATCGTTCAGCGAATCGACTTCGCGGATGAGCTGTTCGCGCTCGCGCTCGGAGCCCATCATGCTTGCACGCAGCTTCAGGCGCGTGAGCGGCGACTTCAGATCGTGGGCGACGCCCGCGAGCATGACGGCCTGATCGTCGTTGGCTTCGTTGAGCTGCTTCATCATGCCGTTGAATGAGCCGATCAGTTCGCGCAATTCGCGCGGCCCGTGCTGCTTGACGGGCGCGGGACGATGGCCGGTGCCGAATGCGCGCGCGGCTTGGGCCACGAGCGAAAGCGGCCGCTGCATCTGCCACATGGCGAGTAGCGCGAGCAGCAGCGAAATGGCGAGCATCGAACCGAACAGCGGCAGCAGGTTTCGCGGTGGCGGCAGATCGACGGGCGCGACGATCCACGTTGGCTGCCCCGCGAAACGCACCCACAGGGCTTCGCGATGGCGCAGGTCGGCGAGAATCTCGGTGCCGGGCGGCAAATCGCGCAGGAGTTGCTTGCGCAAGTCGGCAAGCGGCTCGCGTTTGGGCACTTCGAGCCGCACATCGGCGGGCATGTTCCAGGTGGGCACGAGATGCACGCGCAGGGCTGGCGCGAGGTCCATCTCGTTAGGGGGCGTGCTGGGTGCCGCGCTCGTCGCCGTACCGGGCGCTGCGCTGGTTGCCGCGTGCAGCATGAGCAGCAGACCGCGCTCGAAGCCTTCCACTTCGTGGCGGCGCGGCTGCGGCGCGAACACGATGAACCAGCATGCCTGAATGGCGAACAGCAGGAGCGCGGACATCAGCGCCATGCGTCCGAACAGCGTATTCAACGGATTGTTCATGCAATTACGCGTTCAGGCTGCGGCCGCTGTCGTCTGCTGGGGGGTTGCCTGCGTCGCCTTCGATGCCGACCCCGCTCTGCGGCACGAACACGTAGCCTTTGCCTCGCAGGGTCTGCACGTAGCGCGGCTGTGCGGGATTGTCTTCGATCACGCGGCGCAGGCGCCAGACCGGTACATCGAGGCTGCGCTCGTTGAATTCGAGGCCGTCTGCGTGGAGCAGGTCGTGAATCAGCACGCGTGAAAGCACGCGATACGGATGCTCCGTGAAAATCTTCAGGAGGACGAACTCACTGCTGCGCAATGGCACGCGCTTGCCGTCGCGTTCGAGCGTGCGCGCCATGAAATCGAGCTCGAAATCGCCGAAGCGGTAGCGTTCGCGCGCCACGGGTGCGCCCGCGGGGCCGTTGCCGCGCCTGCGCAGCACGGTCTGGATACGCAGCAGCAATTCCTGCGGATCGAAGGGCTTGGCGACGTAGTCGTCCGCGCCCAGCGTGAGACCCGCAATGCGGTCGCCCACCGCGCCGCGTGCGGAGGCGAAGATCACCGGAATGTTGTCGCCCTGCGCGCGCAAGGCGGCGAGGGCGCGCAAGCCGTCCGTGCGCGGCATCATGACGTCGAGCACGACGACCGATGGCCGCTCGCGTTCCAGCCGAGCGCCGAGATGCGTGCCGTCGTGGAGGACCGAGGCCTCGAAACCATTGGCCCGAAGAAAGCTGGAGAGGAGATCGCGCACGACCGGATCGTCGTCGACGATGAGAACGTGTGGACTCATCGCCGTATTTTATTTGATATCGACAACCGGCAGAACAGCGCGCGACCGCAGATTTCTTGCCGTAGCTTACATGGCGTGTTACTTCATGGCGACGGCGCCTGGCTCGATGGATGCCTGCGTAGCGTGCGCGGATTCCGTCGACGCGACGGATGCGCAGTTGAGTGCGCTCGCCTGGTCCGCCGGCTTCGCGGCTGCTTCATTGGCCGCGGGGCTCGCGGGCTGTGTGGCCGGCGCGTCGATGGATGCCATGCCTGCCGCTTTGGCGAACGCCGAGTTCGCGCCAGCCATTTTCGCGGTCATCGCCGAAACGTCACCCGTCGGGGCGACATCCTTTTGGGGCAGGCCATGCGCGTGTGCCTGCGCCTGCGCTTGCGCGAGTCGCGTCTGGCGCGCGTCGGCGGCCACGCCGCTCGGCATCTTTTGCAGGTGCAGCGACGCATCGGCTTCGGCACCCGCGACCTTCGCGCCCGCCTTCTTCACACTTTTCGTGCTGTCCGCAGAGGGCGCGGCCGCTGCGCTATCGTCCTTCGGCGCGGGCGGGATGCCGTGCATTTCGAGCACGGCGTCTTGTGCCGACGGGGCGAGGTGCTGGTCGACGACGCCTTCCTTCACGCGGCGCGCGGCAGCCTGCTTGCCATGCTTGAGATCGCCTTCGAGTTCGGCGATGCGGCGGTCGTACCAGTCCGACACACACGCCTTGTCCTTGCAGTTGTGCTGACGCCATTGCCACTGGCTCACGCGGTCGGCTTCGAGCGCGGTGGTGTCGGTGCTCGCGTCGAACGCGCTGCGATAGAGCGCGGCGAGTTTGTCGTCGAGCGCGGAGAGCGTCGGATCGTTGCACACGAGCCGCTCAGAGGCGGACGCGTTATGCGGGCAGTGAAAGCTTGCAGCGTGCGCGAACGGCGAGCCAGCGAGCGACGCGAACAGCGCGATCGCAGCAGCGTTCAGGCCGCGCTTCAAGAAGTGGGCGCGACGGATTTTCGGTTCTCGGTTCATGGCAGCCATGATGATGTTGAAAGAGCAGGAGAAAGACAGGAACAGCGTGTGGCTCGTCCGGCGTCGCAAAGGCGCGAGGCGCCGCAGTGAGAACCGCAGTGAGAACGATAGCGCGGCGGTGAATCCGCAATGTCTCGCTCAGCGGGGAGAATGCAGGAGCGCTTACGAAACATTACACGCGCAGCCGCCCGCGGTCGTGACCGCAGGTCGTTGAGCGCTTGTGGTGCGCGCCTCCGCGTTGAAACGGCGCACACGAGTGCCGTTCAACGCCTTACCAGGCGGGAGGTTTTTGAAGAAGTGGAAAGTGGCATTCAACATTGACCGATGTCCCGGCCATCGCGCGCATCGCTTTGCGCCGATCATGCGTGGCGAGTCCTGCAGGGAATGTGTCATGTTCCGCGCAGCCCATCAACGCATCGGGTATCCGCTCCCATGCCACATGAAATCGTGTCATACGTCAGCCGTGCGAGGGCGCGCGCGGTGAAACTCGGCGCCCCGTGCGCCGCGGCGCTTGCGCTCAACGGCTGTGCATGGACGCTCATCACCGCGGCCGATGCGACCGGCTCCGTGATCCAGGCGGGCTACGCAGTCGCGTCGAATTACTCCTCGCCTAAATTCGTGTCGGGCCGGCCGGTCAATCTCAGTTCGATCTGCATCGAGAACAATCCCATGGTCACGTCGGGAGACTTCGTGCCATCGCTGCAGCTCGTGCTCGCGCAGCGCGGCGTGACTTCGGACGTCTACGGCGCCGGAACCGAGCCGGTGAGTTGTGAAGGACGCCTCGTGTATAACGCATCGATCGAATTCGGCAAGCCGACGTTCAGCGACGAAAGCCGGGCCTATCTTTCGACAATCAATCTGACGATCTTCATGCACAATCATATTGCCGTTACGGGGCGTTACGAAGTGCACGGCCTTGGCACCGACCGCTATTCGAGCGCGGCGGTGAAGCTCAAGGGGCTGTTGGACAGCATGGTGGTCGACCAGACGCAATTGGGCAATTCATTCCAGTCCGCTTCGAGCGACCAGTAAAACGGGTGTCCCACGCGAGGCGTGGGAAAGGATTGGTAAGGCTGCGGGCCTGTACCGGCTCGTTCTCGTCCCTTACGATTTACGCATGGCAAATAATATCTTTCTCGTCGACGACGATCCGGTCGTGCGCGACGTCACGTCCGAATATCTGCAGATGCGTGGCTTTACTGTGACGACGCTGCCTTCCGTGCGCGCGATGCAGGAGCGGCTGCGCTCCGAGCGGCCGCAGGTTGTCGTGCTCGATATCATGATGCCGGAAGTGGATGGCATCAGCGCGCTGCGCGCTTTGCGCGAAAGCGGCGACGACTTGCCGGTCATCATGCTCACCGCGCGTAACGAAGTAATCGATCGCGTACTGGGCCTCGAATTCGGCGCCGACGACTACGTGGGCAAGCCGTTCGATCCGGGCGAGCTGGTGGCGCGCATTCGTTCAGTCATGCGCCGGCGCAGCATATCGAATCTCACGGGCGCGCCGGAGAGCCGGGAATCGTTTCGCTTCGGCCCTTTTGAACTCGATTTTCGTTCGCGGGAGTTGTATCGCGAGGAAGTTCGCATGCCGCTGCGTTCCAGTGAATTCGCGTTTCTCAAGCTATTCGTCAATCACTCAATGACGATTCTTTCGCGTGAGCGCATTATTGAAATCGTGTATGGGGAGGCGGGGCGGTATCGGAACCGCAGTCTCGATGTCGCGATCTGGCGTTTGCGGCGGCTCATAGAAACCGATCCTTCTGAACCGCGGTATCTTCAGACTGTTTGGGGGCATGGGTATGTGTTTGTGCCGGACGGTGAGGTGGGGTTTGCCGAGCGGTTTGGTGAACATGCTGCTCGGGAGCCGGCCGGTGAAGGCGGCAGTGAATATGCCGATGAGTTTGAAGGTGAAATGCCTGATGGTGAGGATGACTGAGCGGCTTTTTTGTGCTTTTCGTTAAACCGTTGGCATTTTCTTGTTTTCGCGTCGGTCTGCCTGGGTTGCCCCTGTGCGGGGCGGCACCTACTTTCTTTGCGGCGGCAAAGAAAGTAGGCAAAGAAAGCCGCTCAAACCGCTAATGCCTGCCACAGTTCACATCTCGCCATAAATGGTGAATGGCTCCGGAGCGTCTGTCACCTCGCGCCTTCAAAGGTAGTGACAAGGCGCTCATACTTCCGGCGGCGCTGCGCGCGCCGAATGGCATAACCCAACACCAGCGGGGCGCGTGCGTTCTCGCGAACCTTGGCAATCCCCCCTGGTTTCCCATGCAGACCCAACCGCAGCGAGCGTAGCGAGCAGCGGGATGAATGACTGCCTTGTCACTCACTTGGGTGGTGCGAGGTGACAGACGCTCCGGAGCCATTCACCATTTACGTCGAGATGTGAACTGTGGCAGGCGCTGGCGGTGTGAGCGGCTTTCTTTGCCTACTTTCTTTGCCGCCGCAAAGAAAGTAGGTGCCGCCCCGCACAGGGGCAACGCATGCATACCGACGCGAAAACAAGAAAACAAGAAAACAAGAAAACAACAAAACACAAAAACAATCAAAACGTCAGCACACTAAGAAACATACGCTGCAACCACCCAACAGTAGTCGCATCATTCAGCAACCCACGCCCCACCTGCTCGATCCGGGCATTAGCAATCTTCCCCGACTCAACGTAATTATCGGCTTCGACATCGTTAGGATTAACGATCCCGGAAAGCCGCAACCGTTGATGCTCACCGCTCATCGCGATAATCTTCTCGCCTGACACAACCAGATTACCCGTAGGCGTCTTGCTGATGACCGTGACGGCCAGCGTGCCGGTCATGTCGCTCGAAAGCGTGTGACTGCCGCTGCCGTTGAACGAGGTCGAAGCCGAGCCGATATTGAACAGGCGCGCAAGTCGCGCCGCCGCGCCGGTCGACTGGTCGGCGGCCGTGGCCGTGATGTTGCTGTCGCGTTTCGCAGCCGCATTCGCGACATCGTTGCCGCTATAGGTTTCGGAAAGCCGGATTGTGAGCACGTCGCCGATTCGCTGCGCCCGCGGTGTTTCGTACAGCGAGATGGCGGTGCCCGACTGATAGATCGCGCCGCTGGTGTTGACGTTCAGCAGCGGTTCCGCGAGCGGCGGCGTCATCGGCGTGTTGACGATCGACTCCGGCGTCGCGCAGCCAGCCAGCGCCGCGACGAGCGACGCGCACAGCAACACGTACCGCAAGCTTTTCGAACGAGTCGTCCGGCATGCGCTGGACATTGAGGATTCCGATTGATCGTAGGGCATGGCGGTCGGTCGGGTGCAAGAGTGATTCATCGGATTTGGCGAATCCAGCGAAGTCAGCAGATTCGTCGAGTTCGTTCGGGCGACGGGTTGGCGCGCATCGTTTCAGCCTTCGTCGAACTGGCTCAGCTTGAGCGTCTTCTCGCTGCCTCTGCCGCGCAGCGTGGCGGGCTTGAGCAGGTAGGTGAGCGTCGCGCGCTGGCTGTCGGGCAGCAGGCAGATGGTGATCGTGCTCGATGCGTTCTCCCACACGAGCAGCGGCAGCGAAGACGCGCCGAGCACGCGCGGCGCGCCGTAGCGCGAGGCGAGCAGATTGCGCAGGTCGAATGCCGTTGTCGAGTCCACGACGAACGACATTTCATAGAGCCGCAGCGGGTCGCCCGCCGATGCGTGCGCAAAGCGCAGGATATGGTCCACCGCGGGCACGCCGTCCACGACGGCGCGCGAGGGCGTCCAGCCTTGCGCCGTATGGTGAGCCCACCGGCAAGCGACCGTCTGGCTCGTGTAACTCTTGACCATCATGCCGATGTCGCTGCCTGCGATGTCGGTCTCGCAAAGCAGTTCGCTCTCGTGCGGCGTTGCGCGCACCATGTCCGTTTGTCGCAGCGCGCTCAGCGGCGTACCGAGCACAATGCCGCGAAACGCAAAGGGCGATTCATCCGGCGCCGGAACGCGCGGACGGGTGGGCGGTGAAGCGGGCGACGGCCGCCGTTTTCTCGCCGGCGCCGCGGGCGGTTTCGCTGCGCTTGCCTCATGCACCGCGTTCGCGGTAATCAATGCGCTCGGCGGGCTCGCCGGCGCAGGGGCCTGCGGCGCGACGTACATTTGCACGCGCCCTTCGTAGTGCGTGTCCGCATGCGCGGGCGAGAGCGGCGCGGCCAGGCATGCGCCACTCAAAGCGCAAGCGATCAATGACGCCCGTTTCATCGGCTAAACCTCGATCAGTCGACCGCCGCCGCGCACGCGTCGAACGGCACGGCTGCGGGATGGCCGACCAGCGGCACGATCTTCAGCGTGGCCGATGCGACCCGGCATGGAAAGGCCACCACGGCGCAGCCGTCGAGCGGCAGAGCCAGGCAGGCGAGGGCAATGGCCGACGCGGCGCGCGCCAGATGCGTTGACAACCGGGGTGTCAGGCACATGGGCGAGCGCTGCGTCGACGGCTCCCGTGACAGCGAAGTGGTCATGCCGAAGTGTTGATGTTGTGGCCGAGTGGACCGATCGGTGGGGCCGGATTCACGGTTTCCTGCTGCGGAAAGGGGTTACCGGCGGTACCTCCCGTGCTGGAGTTCCTGGTGTTGCGGTTTTCGCCCAGCGTCGTCAACGAGGACGTGTGCGCGATGTTGCTCGAACCGATAGGGCTGGTCATGATGGGCCTCCTTGGCGCAATGGAACAAAAAAGGGGCGCGCCGAGAAGGGGTAAGCGCGCCCCGCCTTACGCCGATCGGGGGGCAATCGACGTGCGGCGAGGCAAATCTTCGCTTCCAGAGCGTGTGCATGAAGCGGGAATCAGCGTGGCCTTTGGCCAATCGCTTACGAGTCCTTCCAGGGGTATACGAATGTGCAAGTTTGAAAGGCGGGAATTCGGCGGGGAGCCGCTGACGAGGCGCAGAACTAGGCTGGAACCGAAGGAAATCCGCAAACGCGATTTGCGCGCGGCGTGTAAGGGGTGGGGAGGACCAGAAAGGTGAGTCGAGCGCACGTTCCCAGGCTGGCTGCCTGGCTCAGCAGCCTGGGTGAAAGCAAAATAAGGTGGAAGCAGGCGGCGTCAAACCCTCTTCATGCGTTCCCAGCCGTGCCGCACGGCCGCCTTGAATCTTTCCCAGCCGCTTTCCGGGTAGCGCGACTCCCAATCCTCGCGAGCACTCGGCTCAATGCCTTGCCAGTCGTGTCCGCGATACCGCTCATCCTGGCTGAGCGTTGCGCCGTGCTCGTAGGCTGCGCAATATTCTTCGTAGGACATGCCGGAGTCCGCGTAATTTGCGTCATAGTCTTTGCGGACTTCCGTCTCGTCGGATCCGTCGTCGAGCGGGGTGCCCATGACGGGATCCCCTACGAGGCCTCTCGCCGATGTCTGTGGCGCATTGGCCGATGTCTGTGGCGCATTGGTCGATGTCTGTGGCGCATTGGTCGATGTCTGTGGCGCATTGGCCGTGCTGGAGGTCCGTTCGGGTTCCGTCGCTGTGCGCGTGGAGACCTGCTGCATGCCGCTGACTACAGTTGGCACTGCAGATGAATAGGCGGCGTGCCGTGTCTCGGCGGGCGCTTCGGGCGACGTCTGGTGAAAATTGCCGGCCGCGCGAGCCGTACTCCTGGAGGGTGCAATGCCCGACGAAGCTTGGTGCCAGGCACGGCTGCGCTCCTCGATGTCCGCTGCACCCGCGCTGCGCATCACATCGCGCGCCAGATTTACCTGCATTTCAGAAACGTCTGCACTGACGACGGTTCCGCCTCGACGGATGAACTCCCGGTAATCTTCGGTCTCCGGCGGATACGCGCCGGGCGTGAAGAGCCGCGCGAACAAGCGTTCGAGCTGATCGAATACCGGCGTGCGTTGCTCAGTATCGCTCGCGCCCGCTGCATACACCCGCGGCCCTTTTTCCACCGGGGTCTCCATCGACATCGAGTAAATGGCGATATCGGCTTGCGCGACGCCTGCGTCGCCTAGTGCCTTTTGCGCGGAACATGCGCTCCCATAGCTGTCGTAGACGCCCAATACGGTTTGCCTCATGACTGTCTCCCTTCGCTTTCGACGGGCGGTGCCGCCGCGTACGAGGCGTGGGCGCAACGGTCATGCCCGATTGCGGAACTGGCGATACGGGCGATCTGGCACCCCGGGGAAGACGTCCGATTCAGGTGCAATCGGCACAACGCGGCAATCCATGCCAACGCGCGCCTGCGCTCGTCAAGGCGCGATCGTATAACGCAGGATCCGGTCGCGCGACTGCTCGAGCAGGCGCGTCATCGCAGCCGCCGCAGCGTCGGCTTCGCGCGCGACGATGTGCCGGCGCACGGCATCGTGCAGTTCGAGATCTTCGCTAGGTTTCGCGGCCTGGCGCTGCATCATTTCCGACGACACGCGCAGCGCGGCCTTGATGGCGTTGCCGATCGTGATGAACATGCCGTTCTGCGAGGCCGTGATGATGGCGAGGTGGAACTCGAGATTCGCGTCGGCGGCCGCGCGTATGTCCGAGGCGCCATGCTGGGCAGACTGGCCGTAAGCGCTAGCCAATTCAAGGTAGCGGCGCTCGATGATCTGGAAGGTCTCTTCCTTGCCGTGGCGTGCGGCGAGAAAGCTCGCGCGCGGCTCGAAGCAGATGCGCATTTCGAAGATGTCTTCGACGATCTTCGAGTCGAACTGCGCATTGAGGCGCCACGCGAGCACATCGCGATCGAGCAGGTTCCAGTCGGAGAAGGGCAGGACACGTGTGCCGATCTTGGGCGAAACGGCAATGAGCCGTTTGCCCGCCAACTGCTTGATCGCTTCGCGCAGGGTGGTGCGGCTCACGCCGTACGCGCTGCACAGTTCGCTTTCGACCGGCAGCGCGTCGCCGGGCGCAAACTCGCCCGAGACCACGCGCATGCCGATAATCTTGGCGATCTGCGTTGTTATATTGCCAACGATAGGTTCGCGCTCGAACATCACTTCCCCTTCATGGACGTCGTGCACAGCGTGTCCGTGCTGCGTTATCGGGCGGTCGTCACAATCACGTTCCACGAGCCCGGTTTGAGCTTCGCGCGCACGCGTTCCCCCTCGACCGTCACGGCGTTGTTCACTGCCGGCGCCACCGTCGTTGGCGCTTCCACCGTGTTCACCGCTTTCATGTTGGCATGATACAACTCGAGCGCGTGATCGAGCGTACGTTCCTTGCCGAGCCCGCGCAGCTCGACATCGAGTTCCATTTCGTCGCTCAGGTGGCGGTTGAGCGCGAAGAGGGTCGTCGTGCCCGTGACGCGATCGTCCACCACCGCTGCGCAAAGATAGGGGATCTCCGGAAAGGTTTCCGCTTCATAGGTGGGAGAATCGATCACCGGTTTGAGCACGCGGCCATGGCCGAATTTCGAGGCCTGCGCGAACGGATGGAAGATGGTCTGGCGCCAAGCGCGGCCGCCAGGCTCCGTCATGATCGGCCCGATTACGTTGACGAGTTGTGCGAGACAGGCGGTCTTCACGCGGTCCGAATTGTTCATCATGGTGATCAGCGCGCCGCCCACCACGAGCGCGTCTTCGTGGTTGTAGACCTCCTCGATCAGCCGCGGCGCCTCGGGCCAGCCCGGCTTGCGCAGGTCGTTGATAGTGCGCGCCTTGTACCAGACATTCCATTCGTCGAATGAAAGCATGATGCGTTTGGACGAATGCTTGCGCGCGGCCACGCTGTCCGCCACCGAGACGATTTCCTTGATGAACAGATCCATCACTTCGATGTTGCCGAAGAATTCCGCGGTCGAATCGCGCCGGTTCTCGAAGTAAGTATGTAGCGAAATGAAATCGACCTGCTCGAAGCAGTGGTCGAGCACGCGGTCCTCCCACGCGCCGTAGGTGGGCATTTCGTGCGTGGAGGAACCGCACGCGGCGAGCTGAATGGTCGGGTCGACCGAGCGCATGAGCTTGGCCGTCTCGAGCGCAGCGCGCCCATATTCTTCGGCGGTCTTGCGGCAGATCTGCCACGGGCCGTCCATTTCATTGCCGAGACACCAGAATTTGATGTCGTGGGGCTGTTCATAGCCGTGCTCGCGGCGCAGGTCGGAGAGCGCCGTGCCGCATGGATGATTGCAGTATTCGACGAAGCGACGCGCTTCGTCGGGGCCGCGCGTGCCGAGGTTCACGCCGTACATGGGTTCGATGTCGAGCGAGCGGCACCATTCGATGAATTCGTTCGTGCCGAACTGGTTGGTTTCGGTGGAGTACCACGCGAGATCGAGCCGGCGCGGGCGTTTTTCGCGCGGTCCCACGCCGTCTTCCCAGTTGTAGCCCGAGAGGAAATTGCCGCCAGGGTAACGCACGATCGTCGGACCGAGTTCGCGCGTGAGCGCCATCACGTCCTTGCGGTAGCCGCGCTCGTCGGCGTCCGGATGGCCGGGCTCGAAGATGCCGGTATAGACGCAGCGGCCCATGTGCTCGACGAAGACGCCGAACAGGCGCCGGTCTAGCTCGGAAATGACGAAGTCGCGGTCGACGATGAGGCGGGAAGCGATCATGGTGTTCCTCTATCCATCCTGTAGCGGTGTGAAGTGAGGCGGCCGCGCCGGGCGGGCGCGGACCTAACGTGGCGTTATCGCGCGAGCAGGGCGTTGGTGCGTTGTTCGGCTTCCTTCTGCACGTCGGCGACCGACTTGCCGGTCGAGAGCATGTTGCTGATCTCTTCGCCCACGATCTGCTGGATCGCGAACTGGCGCGGCACCGTGTTCGGCAGTGCGTAACCGGTGGTGGAAATTTCCTTGATTTCGGCGCGATGCGGCAGCGCGTTGAACGTGGCGCTCGTGATGATCGACTGGCGCGCGGGCAGATGGCCGGTGCGCGCCCAGTCGCCATCGTGGTCGTAAAGGAACTTGAGGAAGACGAGCGCGGCGTGGCGCGTCTTTTCGTCCTTCGCGCCGCCCTTGAGCATGACCCACGAATGGCCGTCTGCCCAGACCGCCTTCTTCTGATACAGATTCGGGAACGGCACCACGTCGTAGCCATTCGCGAGCGGGGAATCGGGCTTCTTCGCGAGATTCGTGAAGTCCTCGATCATCCACGTGCCGACCATCAGCACGCCGGCCTTGCCGTTCTCGAACGCCTGGTTGGCAGCGCCATAGTCGAGCCCCGGCGTGACGTCGCCCGCCTTCATGAGCTTGTCGTAGAGCGTGAGCGCGTTGGCGGCTGCCGGCGTGTGCATGTCGATCTTCGTCGGGCCGGCGGGGAACAGCGTGCCATTTTGCTGATAGACCCACGTGTCGAACGTGCGCGTTTGCGCGGCCGATTCATTGGCGATCGGCACGGCGAAGTAGGGCAGACCCGTCTTGTCCTTGAACTGCTTCGCCTGCGCGAGCAGTTCGTCGGGCGTTTTCGGCAGGATGGGCTTGCCGCTCGCGTCGACGAGTCCCGCCTTCTTGAACAGGTTGACGTTGATGTGCCAGAGCCACGAATGCGTGTCGAACGGCAGCGCATAGGTCTTACCGCCGAACGTCACGGCGCGGTGGGCCTGGGGCGTGAAATCGTTGGCGTCCACGCCGACCGACTTGAAGCCGTCGTCGAGCGGCTCGACCAGATTGCGCTTCACGTAGTCGCCCAGGACCGCCTCGTGCATGACCGAGATGGTCGGCACGTCGCGACTCAGAATGCGCGCATCGATCTGCGTATAGTAGGGCGCCCACTCGATGATCTGCGGCTTGACGACGATGTCTTCCTTATTCGTCGCGTTGAACTGGTTCACGAGCGTCGTGATGATGCCGCATTCGCCCGAGGCCTGGCTCACGTCATTGACCTTGCCGTATTCGGCGTCGCAGGCGCCGAAAAAGCGTGACAGTGTGATTTCCGTTTTGGCGTGGGCCGGCGCGGTCAAGGTCGCCGCGAGGCCGAGCGCAGCCAGCGTGAGTACGCCGCGCACCAACGATCTTGTCATGTCTCTCTCCTGTGCTAGACCCCGCTGGCGCGTTGTTCACGTGCTACCAGTGGATCGTTTGTTTGTACTACGAATCAATGGGCGACCGGCCGATGTATGATTCGGTGTCACCGCCTACCGAACTGCGGTGCCGGCTACGGCCGCCACGATGTACTTCTGGAAGAACAGATACAGCACGAAGATGGGCAAGCCGGCGAAGACGGCCTGCGCCATGAGGTAGCCGATGCCCTCGGACTGCGCGAAATTGCCTTGCGTGGAGGCGAGCCCGATCGTCAGCGTGTACATCTCTGGCTTGGACGCGGAGACGAGCGGCCAGAGATAGTCGTTCCACGCACTGAGAAACGTGAAGATGGCGAGCGTAGCCTGCGCCGGCAGCGAAAGCGGCAGCACGACGCGCCAGAACACCTTGAAGCGCGAGGCATTGTCGAGCAAGGCGGCCTCCTCGATCTCGATGGGCACGGCCTTGAAGTACTGCGTCATGAGATAGACGCCGAACGGCGAGGCAAGGCGCGGCAGGATCAGCGCGCCATAGGTGTTGTGCCAGTCGAGCGTGGCGAAGATATGGTGCAGCGGAATCACGAGCGCCTGTTCGGGCACCGCGAGTCCGCAAAGGCAAAGCACGTAGATATAACGCTTGCCGGGAAACTCGGTGCGCGCGAAGCCATAGCCAGCGAGCGAGGCGATCACGAGCGTGAGCAGCGTCTGGCCGATCGAAACGATGAGGCTGTTGACGAGCCACCCGCCCACCGCCGAGGTGTTGAGGATGTTCGTGTAGTTCTGCAGCGTGAAGGGCGGCGAGAAGAGCACGTCGGTGTGCCGTTCGAGAAATGCATTCGGCTTGAACGAGAGGCACAGCACCCAGACGAGCGGGGTGATCCAGAAAAGCGCGAGCACGACCACGGCGCCCAGCATCAGGCGGTCGCCCATGCGGCCCGTCAGCGAACCGCGGGAGCGGGTTTCGAAAGCGAGCGTGCTCATGCCCTCTCCTTCTTGCGCAGAAGCCAGGCCTGTGCAACAACGCCGATCAGCATCAGCGCGAACAGCACTTGCGCGGCGGCGGCGGAATAGCCGAACGACCATTGGCGGAAGCCGGTTTCGTAGATGAATTGCACGAGCGGTCGCGTGGAATTGTTCGGGCCGCCGTCCGTGAGCAACTGGGCCTGGCCGAACAACTGAAACTGCAGCACGGCTTCGATCACCGCCACGAGCGCGACGGTGCGCCAGATGGAAGGCAACGTGATGTTCGTGAACGTGCGCCAGCGCGAGGCGCTGTCGAGCGCCGCGGCCTCGTAGAGTTCCTGCGGAATCTGCTGGAGCGCGGCCAGGAACAGCATCATCGGCAGGCCCATGATCCACCAGACCGTGACGACGGCGATGGCGGGCAGCGCGGTGGCCTCGTGCATCAACGGAACCAATTCCGGCAAATGGAGCGCGTGGCTCAGGTCGGCGAGCAGGCCGTTGCCGGGCATCATCACGAGTTTCCAGACCAGCGTGACGATTGTGACCGATAACACGGAAGAGCCGAAAAAGAGCGCGCGCAGCGCGGCGCCGAAGCGCCCTGGCCGGTTCAGCACCAGCGCGAGCGCGAGGCCGAGCAGCACGAACACGGGAACCGTGAGGATGACGAAGTAGAACGTGTTGCGCAGCGCGCCGCGGAAGATCGGGTCGAGGGTGAGGTCGAGATAGTTGCGAATGCCGATGAATTCGCTCGTGCCGGCGAGCAAATCCACGCGTTGCAGGCTGAGCCACCAGCCAAAGCACAGCGGAACGATCAGCAACAGGACGTAGACGATCACGAAGGGCAGCACGAACAGCGCGTTGGACCACGGCGCCCGCAGGTTGCGCCGCCGGCCCTTGCGCGATTGCGGAAGCCGCATGGCGAGCGAGCGGTTAGAGGCCATGCCAGGCCTTGCCAGTTTCATCGAACACATGCAGGTGGGCTGCGTCGAGACTCATGCGGATGGTGTCGCCCGTCTCGATTTCGAGCTCGCGTGCGCGCGGCAATTCGGCCACGAGCAATTGACCGTTGGGCATGCTCACATGCGCGAGCGAGCGGTCGCCCAGCCGTTCGATGACTTCGGCGCGGCCGACCAGCGGCCCTTGCGGGTCCAGCAGCACGTGTTCGGCACGCACGCCCAGCGTGAGCTTGCCTGCTGGCAGGCTCGCCGCGGCAATCGCGGTGGGCGCCTCAACGCCATCGAACGGCAGAGCGACGATTAGCCGGCCCCCGTTGTCGCCAACGCGCTCGACATCGATGAAGTTCATGGCCGGCGTGCCGATGAAGCCCGCGACGAAGCGCGTGGCGGGCCGCTTGTAGATGTCGAGCGGTGCGCCGATCTGCTCGATACGCCCGCGGTTCATGACGACGATGCGCGTGGCGAGCGTCATGGCCTCCACCTGATCGTGCGTGACGAACACCATGGTGGAGTGCAGGCGCTGATGAATGCGCGCGAGCTCGAGCCGCGTGCGGGTGCGCAACGCGGCGTCGAGGTTGGAGAGTGGCTCGTCGAAGAGAAATGCTTCGGGTTCCTTGACGACGGCGCGGCCGATGGCGACGCGCTGGCGCTGGCCACCCGAAAGCTGGGCAGGGCGGCGCTGCAGCAGCGGGCTGAGTTCGAGCATGCGCGCGGCCTCGTTGATGCGCTGGTCGACTTCGCCCGCGCTCACGCCGGTATTGCGCAGGCCGAACGCCATGTTGTCGTACACGGTCATGTGTGGGTAGAGCGCGTAGTGCTGGAACACCATCGCCACGCCGCGCTTGCCTGGCGGCTGGTCGTTCACGCGCCGCTCGCCAATGTTGATCTGACCGTCGCTCACGGTTTCGAGGCCGGCGATCATGCGCAGCAAGGTGGATTTCCCGCAACCCGAAGGGCCGAGGAAGACGAGGAATTCACCGGATTGAATGTCGAGGTCGAGGCCGGTGATCACCTCGGTTTCGCCATACCGCTTCGTTACGCCGCTCAGTCGGATGCCCGTCACGGTGCCTCCTGTGGAGTAGTCTCGTACCGCCGCATTCAGTGCGTTGATATTATGAAAAGAGTGGCGTGCTAACCCATTCGTGTAAACACTTAATCATTCGACGTCCCAAATAATGGGTTTATGCGTATTGCGTCGAAGAGGAGGGTGATTGCGCGCGCGTATTCGCGAGGCAAAAAAATACCCGCACGAGGCGGGCAAGAGGTTTGAGGAGACACCAAGAGAGGACGCAGGGGCGCCCTCGATGCAAACTGTAGCGTGTGCCGCGGCATTCCACACCTATCAGAACGGAGAGGGCTAGCGAAATGTCTGCGTAAGTAGATCGCGTGAATATTAATTTGGAATACTGAGAGCATTAATGCGGAAACGGGATCTGTTGGAACAACCGTGACAGAGCGCGGGCTCTGCCCGTTGACATCGTTTCCGCAGCGTTGTCGCCCATTAAGCCCAAAGCGAGCCAGACTCAATGCGACGAAACATATATCGCATCCGCTAACGGCTCCGGAATGGCAAAGCTCGCGCGCATCCGCTTCGTTTCCGCTGCAGGCGTCAGGCCGAAGAGTCTTTTGAACTCCCTGCTGAACTGCGATGCACTTGTGTAACCCACTGCGAGGCTCGCTGCTTCGGCGGTCAGGTCCTGGCGGAGCATCAACAGACGAGCCTGATGCAAACGCGTCGACTTGACGTACTGCATAGGCGAAACCTGTGTGATCGCCTTGAAGTGGCTATGGAAGCTCGGAACGCTCATGCCCGCTTCTTGCGCCAACTGCATCACGTCCAGCGGCTTTGCATAGCCGGCATGGATCAGGCGTAGCGATCTGCCAATTCGGCCGAACTGACCGCGCATCGCCAAAGCCTCGCGCATCGAACCGCCTTGTGCGCCTGTGAGCACCCGGAAATAGAGTTCGCGCAGCAGGCACGGGCCCAATACTGCGGCTTCGAGAGGCCGATGCATCGCTTCGAGCAAGCGCAGCACAGATACCTGCATTGCGTCATCCATCCGCGTCGACATCATGCTTTGGGGCGCTTGCACGTGCCCGGTTACGCCTTCGCGATCGATCTGTACCGCCAGTTCCGCGGCCAGCGTGAAATCGAGATGCAAGTAGAGCGCAAGCAATGGCCGCTGCTCGGTCGCATCGGTTTCCATGCTGAACGGAACCGGCACGGACACGGCGAGATAGTGCTGTTCGTCGTACAGGTAGAGATGGTCGCCGAAATAGCCTCGCTTGCTTCCCTGGCAAACGATCACGATGCCGGGGTCGTAGAGCACCGGTGTGCGTGACAGCGGCCGGTTCGAACGCAGAATACGCACGCCGGGCAGCGCGGTGAGGTTGTAGCCCTCTTCGGGCGCCAACGCGCGAAGCAACGCAATGATGCGCTTGCGGCTGCGGGACGGGAGGTCGGGATTGTGGGTAGAGGCCCGCTTCGTGATCATAGTTTTAGGCAAGAAAAATAGCGGAATTTGGCTTTGCTCGCTCCGCGCGTCAGACTAGTATGCACTCACCAGCCAACATTCGGGAGAAGCTTCAATGGAGTCCAGCAAAATTCTGCTCATCACTGGCGTAAGCAGCGGCTTTGGCCGCGCGCTTGCGCAAGAGGCGCTTGTGGCAGGTCACAAAGTCGTCGGTACCGTGAGAAGTGTGGAGGCGAAGCGCGAGTTCGAGTCTCTCTCTGCGGATTGCGCATTCGCACGCGTGCTCGATGTGACCGACTTCGATGCGATCGACGGTATCGTCGAGGAAATCGAGGCGAGCGTCGGGCCGGTCGACGTGTTGGTCAACAACGCCGGCTACGGGCATGAAGGCGTCATGGAAGAATCGCCGCTGGCCGAAATGCGCAGACAGTTCGACGTCAATGTGTTTGGCGCTGTCGCCATGATGAAGGCGGTTCTGCCGTTCATGCGTGCGCGCAGACGTGGCCACATTCTGAACATCACGTCGATGGGCGGCTATATCACCATGCCGGGCATCAGTTATTACTGCGGGAGCAAGTTCGCACTGGAGGGAATTTCCGAGGCGCTGGGTAAAGAGGTCAAGGCTTTGGGCATCGCGGTGACAGCCGTCGCACCTGGCTCCTTCCGCACCGACTGGGCCGGTCGCTCGATGCAACGGACGCCGCGTTCGATCCCGGATTACGACGCGATATTCGACCCTGTCCGCAAAGCGCGCGAGGAGAAAAGCGGCAAACAACTGGGCGATCCCCAAAAGGCTGCACGCGCAATGCTTGCCGCAATTGCCGCGGACCACCCGCCCGCGCATCTTTTGCTCGGTAGCGATGCACTGGGGCTCGTGAGGGGCAAGCTGTCGGCGCTGGAAGACGAAATTCGTGCCTGGGAGAGCGTGACGGTCTCGACTGACGGCTGAAGATTGCCGGTGTATCGGGGCTTCTCACCCGGCTTGAGACTGCTGGCACTCCGTTGCAAACCACTGCTCGACCCGGTGCTGCGCCACTTGTAGATCCTCGGGGTAGTACGGGTCGTTCCATGGTGACGGGGCGTAGCCTGCCTTCCTCAACGCTGCAACCTCGCTTTGGTGTTGCGCCATCGTCGGAGGCGCGTTGCTCCTGAGTGCGGCGAGGTCACGGCACTCCGTTGCGCTCAGATGTGGCCCGCCTGGTGGGACGCCGCCGGCGGCACATCCAGCCAGCTGGAGCGCCAACGCCGTCAGCATGAAGCGGTTTTTCGGGCGGCGTTCCATGGCGCATCTCCACGCGTGCGATTGGCGCGACGAGCGGTGCCACCCGTCGCGCGTGATTTCCGCGTTATTTTGCCTTAGACCAGTCGCGGGGGAGGCGCAGTAGATACCGAAAGACTCGCGAAGCCTATGAGGCAGAGTTGCGCCGCTCGATCGAGGAGGTCTCGGCGGGGCTGCCCGACGAACCCGGCGCGGTGCGCGACGACCGTGCGATCGCGCTGCTTGCGATGTTGTCGGGCGGAGTCACGCTGGCGCGCGCGGTGCCGGATCCGGCGCTGTCGAAGCGGATCGCCGACGCTGTCGAGCGATCTGCGGTCGCGCTGACTTCGGCGCGACGCAAGCAAGGACGACGACATAGCAATGTATTCCACCGATGACGTTTCTGGACGTCGATCCAGGCTATGTAAAGCTTTCGGCGCGCGGGGAAGCAACATTTCAACCCTCCTGGCGGCGTCCACGGCGGCTTCGCGGCAACGGTACTCGACTCCGCAACGGGCTGCGCAGTTCATTCGATGCTGGAAGCGGGCGTTGGATACGGCACGATCGATCTGCAAGTCTAGATGTTGCGACCCGTACCGATCGATCAGGATCTGGTGGCCGAGGCTCGCTCGGTCCACATCTCTCGAAACATCGCGACCTCGGAGGGTACATTGAAGTCCTTCGATGGAAAGCTGTTAGCGACCGCTACCGCAACCTGCTTTTTGAAGAGAGGGCACATCCCGGCTCAACCCATCGAGCCGGGCGCAAGCATCACTCGCTGATCCGGAAATACTCGCCTGGAACCACCCCAAGAAGCGGAAGATGCAACGGCAGCACCAACCCTGTCGCTATGACGCTTCGGCGTGGCAGCCGTCCTCGATCACTTGACCGGCCCGTTGGGGGTCAGGATCGGTGGTTCAATACCGCCCGTATCCACGGCGAAGCCGCCCCAGGGACCCGAACCGGGACTCGGGCCGACGTCACCCGGCGGGCCGTACTGGCTGGTGACCGGTATGGCGGCTGCCGTACTACGAGTGCCCGTGGCCGTGCCAACGGCGCCTGGCGGGCCGTAGCCGGTATCCGAGGTCGCCGTCGAGGAGGCGTTTGTGCTCCCGCCCGCACCCGCCCTCGGTTGGCCGTATGTTGCCGGCGCGGGGTGCGCGATGGAGTTCGGCGCGGTCCGGGGCATTACCGCGACTACGTTCTGCCTCATGCGCAGCCGGGCGAACATGCTTCCCAGGGCGCTGGCCGATGCCACGCCAGGGCCGCCAGCACTCGCATTACCACCGCCGGCGCCTCCACCTGCGCTACCCGTGCCCGAATTGCCTGCACCGGAGCTGCCTGCGCCAGAGCTGCCGGCACCGTGGCCGCCCCCTCCCGAACCCGCACCATTGCCACCCGAACCGGCGCCGGCGCCACCCGAACCGGCACCGCCGCCACCCGAACCGGCACCGGCGCCACCCGAACCGGCACCGCCGCCACCCGAACCGGCACCGCCGCCACCCGAACCGGCACCGGCGCCACCGGAGCCGGAACCGCTACCCCCCGAGCCCGCACCATTGCCGCCGGAGCCCGCACCCGCACCCGCACCCGCACCCGCACCCGCGCCCGCTCCCGCGCCGCCCGAACCGGCACCGGCACCACCGGAGCCGGAACCGCTGCCTCCCGAGCCCGCGCCGTTGCCGCCTGACCCGGCACCATTGCCGCCGGAGCCCGCTCCCGATCCCGCACCTGCACCGTTGCCACCTACACCCGCACCGACGCCCGCACCGACCCCCGCGCCATTGCCACCCACGCCCGCACCGACGCCCGCACCCACGCCCGCACCGACGCCCGCACCGACGCCCGCACCGACGCCCGCACCGTGGCCGCCATTGCCGTTGCCGTTGCCGTTGCCATTGCCATTGCCGTTGCCGTTGCCATTGCCGTTACCGTTGCCGTTGCCGTTGCCGTTGCCACCCACGCCTGCGCCTGCGCCAGCACCGTGGCCACCGCCGTTGCCGCCCGCGCCGCCACCGTGGCCGCCACCGCCGCCGCCGCCGCCGCCGTTGCCACCCGCCGCTGCGTAAGCCGCACCGGACAGCGCTAAAGCCACCACCCATGTCGCCGTGTACTTCGTCGCTCGGTTCATCGTCCGCCCCTTTCTTCCTACAAACCGCTTCGAAAGTGCGCCGGTGCACGCTCGAATTCTGCGCGTAGGCCAGCAGCCGTCTCGCGCATACGATGTGCCACGATGAGCAGGGGAATCGATTCTAGTAAGGATAACTACGAAAAATACGATGCATCGCCCGATGCAGCCGCGCTCACCCTGGCGTTTCCTGGTACGGTTGGGTGTTTTCGCCGATGGCATTTTGAAGAATTGGCATCGGCAAAGTCTCCAGGCGTCATGTCCGGATCTGACCACATGTCACGTGTGTGATCCCTGCCGAGTGGGCTTGAATAAGAGTCTTTATCAATCGCCGGGACAGCATGAACCGTGCGCAGATTCCGGAGAAGAGGAACCTGGAGGAGCCACAGAATTCCTCAGAACACCGGGGCTGACGTTCCGATCGGCGTCAGAGTTTCCCGCTTTGCGCAAATTCGCGGATGCGCGTGGCGAGTGCCGGTATGCCAGCATTGCGGGCCACGTAGTGGGAAAGCTGGCGTGTAGCCAGATCGACGGTCACCTGGTCGTCGGGCGCTTTGGTATACGGTCCGTCGACGGCAGCGTGATATTCGATGCGCAACTGCGTGGCGTTTGCGACGATGCGCAAATAGCCGTAATTCTGGTCGTCGTAGTTTTCGATGACCACGGCATCGGTGGTCTTCGTTGCGGCCTGGATCAGCTGCGGTGCACGAAGCGGCGGTTGCCCGTTGGTGGTCAGTCGTTGTACGTTGTGTCCGCCGTTGCCGCACACGATGTACGGAATGTGGGTGCCATCCGGACGCGTGCGAGTAAAGCGCTGATAGTTGTGCGCGTGTCCCGCAAGATCGGCATGAGGCCATACGCCCACCTCTTCGCATATCGCATCGATCTGCTGCTGCATCTCGATACTCCAGCCGTGACGTCCGCGAGCGACATACGGCGGATGATGATGCGCGAACAGTAATGCGCCCCTGTAGCCCTCCTTTTTCACCCGCGTCAACGCCGCCTTGAGAAACTTCAGCTGGCTGTTGCCGATGTCGCTGTTCGAGATCACGCCAGGATCTTCGAGCGTATTGCTATACAACGCGATGATGCGCACGAACGGCGCTTCGAATGTAAAGAAGACGCCCGGCTGAATTTGCGCAGTACGTGAAAGATTGCCTGCATCGGGGGAGACCTGAAAGCAGTCGGAGCAGAAGTTTCGCAGAAACGCCTGCAAACTCTTTTCGTGCTGCAAAGGCGAGATCATCCCGTCATGATTGCCGGCAACGGCGAGGATCGGTGCGTGATAGTCGCGATAGGGTTCGTAGAACTGGTCGTAGTAGTACTGCGCTTCGCCGAAGCTGTAGACAATGTCGCCCAGCAGAAAGTTGAATTGCGGCACTTCAGCAGGATCGGTTTCGTCGAAGTCGCTGACCATCTTGTCGGAGACTTCGTTCTGCGTTTTGGGGCCGCGGGTACTGCCGCAATCGCCCGTCGAGTGAAAAACGATCTGTGCGTTCGCGTTGATCTGGTCGAGGACGGTCTGATCGTTGTCGATCACGTCCGCGAGTGTCAGGCGGGGCTCGACGCCGCCGCGCGGCGCAGGAAACGGAAGGGCCTTGAGTTTGTGCTCGCGGTTGAGTTCGTCGATCATCCGGTAGGCCGCCACATCGGAGGCGTGCCTGACGATGAAGGTTTGCGGATCTGGCGTTGGCTGCGGCTGCGAGAAGACGGGGGCGGCGAGAACGCGGCCGTTGCCGCCGTCACTGCCATTGCTGGCTGACGTTCGAACTGAGCGCTTCTTTGGCATGTTTTGTTTCCTCCGATCGCGGTTGAAAGGCGGGACCGCGTTTGACTGACGCGATTCCCTGCCGAATGCTCCGGGTGAGACGGTGGCTTGCGGGAGAGGTTCAGTCGTAGTCGTTGCAGGTCGTAACAGGCGATTTTTTTTCTCCGCTTATACTCACTCTCGCCTGAATGGCGCATGCCCAGGTCCCACGCTGCACGCCGAGAAAAAACCACGACATCAGTCGACAACACGGCACGCGATTCACGTTTCGTAACCGCGGTTCTTACATGACAGGTGGGACCTTTTATGCTAAATCGTGCTTTTGGCGCAGTGATTTCATCGTTGCTCGTGGCCGGTGCGGCCGCTGCACCTGCCATCGCGCACGCCGAAGACAGCTTCGCGCAGGACGACGACGCGTCGCATGGCCGAGCGGTCAAGGTGATGATCATTTCGATGTTCGGTCCGGAAGGGCAGGTGTGGCTCGATCATCTCGGACCGTGGCAGGACATCACCGTCGCGGGTCTGTCCCCCGATTACCCGGCCGTGCATTGCAACCGGCAGGATATCTGCGTGATGACGACGGGCATGGGGCACGCGAACGCCGCCGCGTCGATCATGGCGCTGACGTTCTCGCCGCGTTTCGACTTGCGCCACACATACTTCATGGTGGCGGGCATCGCCGGTATCGATCCGCTTCAGGGGACCGTGGGTTCCGCTGCGTGGGCGAACTGGCTCGTCGACTTCGGGATTCAGTGGGAGATCGACGGACGCGAAATTCCGGCGGGCTGGAACACCGGCTATCTCGGCATCAACACGACGGGCCCGACGCAGAAGCCGCCGCTCGACTATCGCACCGAAGTGTTCCAGTTGAACCCTGCGCTCACGAAGGCGGCATTCGCGTTGTCTCGCAACGTGACGCTCACCGACGACGCCCAGGCGCAGGCCGCGCGCGCCAGGTACAGCTATGCACCCGCGAACCGTCCGCCGAGCGTGATCCAGTGCGACACGCTTGCGGGTGACACCTGGTGGTCAGGCACCGACCTCGGCGAGCGAGCGCGGCAATGGACGAAGATCCTGACCGACGGCAAGGGCACCTATTGCACGACGCAGCAGGAGGACAACGCCACCTTCGAGGCGCTGACACGTGCGGCAAACGTGCATCGCGTCGACCTGAATCGCGTCGCGGTGCTGCGCGCCGGCTCGGACTTCGACCGGCCGTATGCGGGCCAGTCGAGCGCCGATAATCTGCTCAACTACGCGTCGCAAGGCGGCTTCACGATCGCGATCGATAATCTGTTCCTCGCGGGCAATCCGCTGGTGCAGGACATCGTCACGCATTGGGGCGAGTGGCGCAACGGCGTACCGCAGCGGTAACGCATTTGAGGTGCGGTGACGCGGGCCGGGTGCCGGCCCGCGCACGCATCGCGTGTCTGCGCCATTGATTCATGTGCTGCGTCGTGGGCGGTGGTCACGTGTAAACCAGCGCAGGCGGGTGGCGTCTTGCGGCACCGGCTCAACTTTCTTCATCTATCCAGGCATTCTTTCGGATGCCTTTCCATTGGCGCGCCACAACCCGGCGGGAATATTCGAGGTGCCTTCTCGTTTACGCAGGACGCGAGTCGCGCGAAGCAACGCTGCGCGACCCGTCATGATCGATCAGGTCCATCGTACGCGCAGGAGGTGTCGAATGGAAACTTCACGTTTACTGTCCGCATTCAGTTCATGCCGCTAGCGAGCCCCCTACCAAAAATAGAGGGGGTTGACCCATCGCGATTCTGATTGCGCATTTGCACAATGAAGACGTCGCGTGCGTGCAAAGGGTTCATCGTGAACGGTTTCACCAGCTGGAGCCTCGCGCTCCTCGATCGCCGCGGCACACGGAATACGGACTCCAGCTCTCACTGCCGACGCGATGTATTTGCTCCATGCGGCGCAGGAGTGGCAGCCATGACAAAGTTACTCGTCAGCCATGCAGCATTTCATCACTGGCTGTTCTGTGGCTGGGCACTCGCATTCGTGTTGCTCGCGTTGTTGCCGGCGACCATCGCACACGCGCTGCCGATCTTCGCGCGCCAAACCGGCCAGAGTTGTGTGGCTTGCCACGCCGGGGGACAATTTCCTGAGCTCACGCCATATGGGCGAATGTTCAAGCTCACCGGTTATACGCTCGGTGAACGCACGATCCCGATTGCCGCAATGGCAATCGGCAATCTGAGCCAGACGCGAGTCAATACTGATGCGAGCGGCAACACCATCAACACCAAGAATGGTCTGCCGATCTTCGACTTTGCGAGCATCTTTCTTGCCGGAAAGATCACCGACAAAATTGGTGCATTTACGCAATTCACCTACACGAACTACGACCATCAGAATGGCGAAACGAACAAATGGGAAGGCCACTGGGCATCCGACAATACAGACTTCCGGTTCGTGGACCGGATCATGGGCGAAGCGAACGACCTGATCCTCGGAGCAACGCTGCACAACAATCCAACCGTGCAGGATGTCTGGAACTCCGCGCCGGCATGGGGTTATCCGTACATTTCATCGACGATCAGTCCGGTTGCCAAAATCCCCAATCTTCCCGTTATCGAAGGAAGTCTTGCGTCGCAGGTGGTGGGTTTCGGCGGCTACCTGTACTGGAACAAGACGGTCTACGCCGAACTGACCGCGTACAGCACGGCCGATGGCATCTGGTCGTTCATGAGTCACGGCAACCGGGAAGGAAACGCGGCTCACCCGCAAATTTATCTGCGCGGTTACAACCCGTATGCACGCATTGCGTTGACGCGGGACTGGGGGCCTCATAGCGCAATGGTCGGCGCGTTCCTGTTGAACGTGAACATCTATCCGAACGACTCGAACCAGTTCCCGATCTTTACGCAGGGCGTGACGCGCTACCGCGATTACGGCGTGGACGCGCAGTACGAGTACCTGCTCGAGCCGCACACGATCACCGCGCAAGCCCGCTACGTGCGTGAGAACGTCCACGATCCGAATAATCTGGTCCTGAGCGACAGCACGTCGGGGAATCTCGACTCGTTGAGGATCAAGGCATCGTATGTGTATCAGGCCAAGTACGGGTTCAGTCTTTCGTTCTTCAATACGACAGGTAGTCCAGACAGCACAGCCTACGCGGCCAGCGCGAATTTCCACCCCAATACGCAGGGATGGACGCCAGAAATATTCTGGATACCGAATCAACGCATCCGGATAGGTATTCAGTACACGCACTACACCAAATTTCTCGGTGCGACGTCGAATTACGACGGCGCGGGCCGTAATGCGAGAGACAACGACACGCTTTTCATCTATCTGTGGGCTGCTTCATGGTGATGTCCCAGTGGCTACCGGGGACAGCAAAGGCTGCAGCAAGGAGGTTGTTGCCATGAACAAGGTGACGCATATCGTCTCCATTGGGATGCTGCTGGCCGGGTCGGCGTGTCAGGACCTCGAGCATTCGCGACAGGTCGATAACCCGCAGGTGCGCGGAAAGACCATCGCCTTGCAGGTGTGCTCGAACTGCCATGGTGTGAACGGCGTTTCGGTGTCGCCTACGTTTCCGAAGCTCGCCGGGCAGCGCAAGGAATATCTGGTCGATCAACTGACGGACTTCAAGAGTCATTCGCGGGCCGACCCGAATGCGCAGCGTTTCATGTGGGGATTCACCCATTTGACCGACGCGCAGATCGACGAGCTCGCGACGTACTTCTCGAGTCAACCCGCGGTTCTCGGCGAAGCGAGCGATCTCGCGCTCATCAACGAAGGCAACGCGATCTATCATTCGGGCCTGCCGGACAAGGGCGTCTCGGCGTGCATGGCTTGCCATGGACAGCATGGCGAAGGGATAAATCAGTTTCCCCGGCTCGCGGGCCAGCACGCGGACTACGTCATGAAGCAGCTCAAGGTCTTCCAGCAAACGGATACCCGGCCTCGCGGCGCAGTCATGAAGGCTGTGTGCGCCAACATGTCGGACCGTGACATGCGTGCCGTCGCGGCCTACGTCGAGGTGTTCCCGCCGGAAGGGGAGGCGTCCGTCAGTCCGGCAGACGATCGATGAGCAATCAGGCGCGCAGACCGCGATCTTTCGACGTCGTCTTTGAATAGCGAATGCCATGAAATCATCCTCACCGTCTTCCGATGCTGCGATGGCGACGCCAGCGGCACTACATCGGCCACGATCCACGTGGCGAGCGGCTCAAACGAGCCTGCTGTCCGACGAACGCCCCTTTGCGAGGCGCCTCGGTGCATTCGACTGGCTGTTTGCCCTTGCGATGGTTGGAGGCGCTGGCTTTGCCTTGTCGCGCTACCACGCGTACATGAGCGTCTATGACCAACTGGTGCTGGTGTGCTCGGTGCCGGCCTTCGTCGTGCTCGGCTGGCGCTGGAAGCCGGCACGGCTGCTGATCGCGGCAATCGCAGCGCTGTCGCTGTTTGCAATCCAGTTGTACCAGGGCGACCTGGGGCGCGCCAACAGCACGTTCTTCCTGAAGTATTGCCTGTCCAGCCAGTCGGCCATTCTCTGGATGAGCGTGCTTTTCGTGCTCGCCACCTTGTTTTACTGGCTGGGCACGCTGTCGCGCTCGCCGTCTGGCGGCGCAATCGGCTCGAAACTGACGTGGGCCGCGGTATTGATGGGTTTCGTCGGGATGATGGTGCGGTGGTATGAGTCGTATCTGATCGGTGCGGACGTCGGCCACATTCCGATTTCGAATCTCTATGAAGTGTTCGTGCTGTTCTGCGTGATCACGGCGCTCTTTTACCTGTACTACGAGGAGCACTACAACACGCGCTCGCTTGGCGCCTTCGTGTTGCTCGTGATCAGCGCGTCGGTCGGGTTCCTGATGTGGTACTCGATCGCACGCGACGCGCAGCAGATCCAGCCGCTGGTGCCGGCGCTACAAAGCTGGTGGATGAAGATTCACGTCCCGGCCAACTTCATCGGCTACGGCAGTTTTGCGCTGTCCGCAATGGTCGGCGTGGCGTACCTGCTGAAGGAGCGGGGTGTGCTGTCGGACCGGCTGCCGACGCTCGATGTGCTCGACGACGTCATGTACAAGTCGACCGCTGTCGGTTTTGGGTTTTTCACCATTGCGACGATTCTCGGCGCGCTGTGGGCCGCCGAGGCGTGGGGCGGTTACTGGAGCTGGGATCCGAAGGAAACGTGGGCGCTGATCGTCTGGCTGAATTATGCGGCCTGGCTGCATATGCGGCTGATGAAGGGGTTGCGGGGGCATGTTGCCGCGTGGTGGGCGCTCACGGGCCTGATGGTCACCGCCTTCGCATTCCTCGGGGTGAATATGTTCCTGTCCGGGTTGCATAGCTACGGCCGCCTATGAGGATAACGAACGAATGCGATGACGTATGAAGCTTCTGTTCTCGCCACAAGGCCCTATCAGGGTTTGAGCTTCGCGAGGCGCGGTGCGAAGCGGCACATTACGAGGGGGAGCAGTGCCAGGACGGCGCCGGCAAAGAATGTGGTGGACGCGCCGTGCCGATCCCACAACCAGCCGGCGATGACGCTTGCAAACAGCAGGCAGATGCCGCTTGCGAGATTGAAGACGCCGAACGCCGTGCCCCTGAGCGATTGCGGCGCGGTTTCGGCGACCATCGCAGCGAGAAGGCCTTGCGTGAGCCCCATGTGCAGGCCCCACAGTGCGACGCCGATGAGCACGGTGATGATCGACGCACTCGCGCCGAGCACCAGATCCGCCGCGATCAGTGTGACGATGCCGAGCGCAAGCAAAACGCGACGGTCGGTTCGATCGGACAGCGCGCCCGCGGGGTACGCACTAAGTGCATAGGCGAGACTCATCACCACCATCACGCCGGGAATCCACGCGATATCGATGCCGGTCTGCTGGGCGCGCAACACAAGGAACGCTTCGCTGAAGCGCGCGAGGGTGAAGGTCGCGCCTATCGCGACCACGAACCAGTAGCGCCCCGGAAATTCCCGCAACGCTTTCCAGCGCAGCGGTGACCGGAAGCTGCGAGACGCCTGTTCATGAGCCGGCTCCTCGATGCCGAACACAATCAGACCGACCGCAATGACGGCTGGCACGACAGCGAACCAGAGGACGGCGCGGATGTGATCCGAGAAGCGCAGCATCAGCACGATGGCCACGAGGGGCCCGGCGAACGCGCCTATCGTATCCATCGACTGTCTGAGCCCATAGCACGCACCGCGAATCTCCGGCGGCGCGACATCCGCGAGGAGCGCGTCGCGCGGCGCACCGCGAATTCCCTTGCCGGCACGGTCGATGAGACGCGCCACCGCGACAAGCGCGGGCGTGTGCGCCAGCGGAAAAAGCGGCTTGGACAGCGCGCCCAGCCCGTAGCCGAGCAGCAACAGCGCCTTGCGCTTGCCGAGCCAGTCGCTCACGGGGCCCGAGAAGATCCTGACGATCATCGCCGTCGCTTCGGCGGCCCCTTCGAGCAAGCCCAGCGCGCTCACGCTCATACCCATCGTGGTGACGAGGAAGACAGGTAGCAGCGCGTGAATGAGTTCGGAGGAAAGGTCCATGAAAAGGCTCACGTATCCCAGCATGCGTACCGCGCGGGGAATGGGGATGCGTGAGGTAGCGGGCGTCTCAGGCAGCACTGCGCTTGCTCCGGAGATACGTGTACTCGTGCCACGTGAGGGCGATGACGACAATGTCCAATGCCGTCACCAGCAGCGGCTCGTGCAGCAAGCTGATCCTACCGCAGTTCTTCCATGCGTTGCGGCTGCATCGGTCGCGACTGATTCGTGTTTCCGCCTCGCCTGCCCGTTGGCTCGCATGCACGTAACATGGAGTTGCGGCGCGATGGAACCCTGGGTTGCGCTGCGCCCATCAGACGCGTGGAGATGCGCCATGAAGAGCCTCTCGAGAATGTCCCCGACGCTGACTGCGTTGGCGCTCCTGCTGGCGGGATGTGCCATCGGCGTGTCACAAAGCGTGCAACAAAGCGGGCCACATCTGAGCCCAACCGAGTGCCGTGACCTGGCTGCGCTCAGAAGCAACGCGCCACCGACGATGGCGCAGCACCAAAGCGAACTGGCGGCCCTGAGGAAAGCGGGTTACAACCCGTCACCCTGGTACGACGACCCGTACTACCCAGACGATCTGCAGGCGGCGCAGCGCGTGGTCGACTATTGGTTCAACACGGAGTGCCACCCGTCTGCGCCCGGGTGAGAAAGGTGGATTCGCTCCACTTCCCGGCAACAACGCGGAGTTCTGCTACCGGGTCTCTCGCGAGTGGACTATCCTGAAAGGATTAGTGGAGGCTGGTTTTCTTCTCCGCATTCGACAGGAGGTGTGCCATGTCGATGTCGACCACTTTGCAGGAGCGCCTGCGCAGCAAGGGCTCACGCTACGAAATCGTGCGCCACCCATACAGCCATTCGAGCATGGAAAGTGCTGCTGCGGCGCACATTCCCGGCGACCGTCTAGCAAAAACGGTGCTGCTCGAGGACGAGCACGGCTATGTGGCCGTCGTGCTGCCGTCAACCTATGCCGTGCAATTGTCCGAGCTTTGGAACAAGACAGGGCGCAGGCTCGGCCTTGCTACGGAAGACGAGCTGCGTGAGCTGTTCAAGGACTGCGATGCGGGGGCGCTGCCGCCGATCTGTGCGGCGTATGGGATGAAAACCTACCTCGAGACGAACCTGGCCGGCCAGCCGGACGTCTACTTCGAGGCGGGCGATCACGAAGAACTGGTTCATATGGACGGGGACCAGTTTCTGGCGCTAATGGACGACGCGGAGCGAGCCCATTTCGCAAGACGCATGCGAGGCATGGGTGGACGTGCGTGAGTGAGTAGTCGAACTGCGTACGTTCAGGCGGGGGCGGTGCCGATTGACCACATCGCGCCGGGGCAATCGCGTCCTGGTTTCGTGCGCATGGGTGGTTGCGTAAGCAACGATTAACGGCGCCGTCCTCGCAATCGTATCAATTAACCGGGAACAGGAGAGAAAATGCCTATCGCCAGACAAATATCGGCCCTGCTCGTCGCGGCATCGCTTGGGAGTGGCACAGTGACACCAACCTTCGCGCAGGACGACGCTTCGGGTGCAGCCAATGTCGCAGTGCCGGGGGGCGCGTCGTCTGCGAAGCCAACCAAAGCGGAGCGCAAGCAGGCCCGAAAGGAAGCCCGGGCGAAAAAGAACGCCGAATTGAAGAAGCTGGAGGCCGCGGGCTATCAACCCGGCCGCGCCAATGATCAGAACTATCCGCAGGATCTCCAGAACGCGCAAAAAAAGGCGGGGATTGGGCAGGGAGCCAGTCAATAGCGGCCGAATGCCTCAAAAATCCGCATGCAGGGTAATGTAGGCGCTAAGGGGCTCACCAAGATAGGCGCCGGCCTCATTGGCGGCGATGAAGTAGCGCCGGTTAGTCAGATTGTGGACATTGAGATCCACGCCCCAGTGATTCGCCTGATAGCCGAACGCCGCATTGGCGATGACATAGGATGGCACCGAATTGATGTTCGAGATGTCGCTGTACACCTTGCTCATGTAATTGATGCCCGCTCCGACATGAAACCCGGGATGTCCCACGATCGCGAATGTGTAGGTCGACCACAGATTCGCCATGAACGCGGGCACGTCCTGCGGGCGGTGGCCGACCGCCGTTATCCCTTGGGGATTGCTCGTGACATAGGCGTGCTGCGCCGTGAAATTGGCGATCACGTGCCAGTTGTCCGTAATGCCGGCATCGAGAGACGCCTCGCCGCCTTGTGTGCGCTGGCTGTCGTACACGACGGTTTCGATGTTGTTGACGGTCGTCGGCGTCGCCACGTTGTCGCGCGATACGTCGAAGAGTGCCGTGTTCAGCACGTATTGGCCGTCGAGCAATGAAAACTTGACGCCCACCTCGTACTGCAGCGCCGATTCAGGCGCGCCGATACCCGTCTGTGTGTTCTCCGAGTTGAAGTTCGTCAGATAGCTCTTCGATATGCCGAAGTACGGCGACATCCACGGCGTGAGCTTGTAAAGCGCGCCGATATTCCAGCTCACCGGCGCATCATTGCGCGAGTAGGTATTGCCCGCCAGTATCGGTACGCCTTCGTTGTCCACCCGTCCTGGCACGGTGATATTCGGTGTCAGCGAAGTCTGCCACCAGTCCTTTCGCACACCGACTCGTATTTTCAGCTTGCTCGTCGCATCCACCTGATCGGTGGCGTACAGGCTGTAGAAGTTCGCAACCAGATGATCGTTGTCGCATGAATGCTTCGCATCGCAAAGGAAATGCAGGCTCGCAATCGAAGTTTCAGGTGGCACTGGTGCGAACACATCTTCGATATTCGGAAGGTCCGCCGTGGAGCGATCGGTATTGATGGTCTGATGCTGGTACTCGAAGCCTGTCAGCAGCGTGTGCTTGACGTTTCCCGTTGCGAACTTCCACACAGGTTCGAGCTGATAGTCGAGCGTATTGTCCGAATCGTTTTGTTGGCGCAACTGCCGGTTGACGACCTCGTTGCCGACCACCTTCGTCTTCGAACTATCCCCATTGCCAAAGAACTCCAGGGAGCGGTGAAGGAACGAGAGCCGGTTGTTGATCGTCAGCACGTCGTTGACCTTCCACTCGTCGGTGAGGGTCGGGCGAACGTAGCTTGCGCGCGCATAGGCGAACGGCGTCGAATATTTCGCGTCGAATGGAACGTTCCGGATGGGGGTGCCGTTGTAATAGATGATGCCGTACGAATCCGGCGTCGAGCGGGAGTCTTGCGCCTCGAGCGAGAAGTCGATCTTGTGGTCGCCGATCTTCCATTCGACTGCAGGACGGATCTCCTTGTCCCAGTACGACAGGCTGCGGTATCCGTCCGATCTCGCACCCGTCGCGTCGACGCGATAGTTCAAGCCCGAGAGGCCGGTCGGCCCCGTGACATACGTGCTGCCCCAGACCGTGCCGAATGAACCGGCCTGGATGCTGCCTCCATATTGAAGCGTGGGAGACGGCGTGTAGTGGACGATATTGATCGTGCCGCCCGGCGGTCCGCTGCCAAAAAGTGATGAACCCGGTCCTTCGAGAACCTCGATGCGCTCGACACCATTCAGCGAATGCGAAACGCCGTTGACCTGATCGCCGTCGGAAAACCCGTCGGTGTAAATCTGCGCCTGGAGGCCGCGGATCATGAAGTGATCGAAGAAGCCCTTGGCATCCGGTCCGCCGGAATTCACCCCGGTGGCGTTGCTGAGGCTCTGCTGAAGCTTCGTGGCGCCTTGCTCCTTGAGCAGCCCGCTGGGGATTTCCTGCACAGTCATGGGCAGGTCGCCTATCGGCGTTCCGGTCTTGCTGACGTCTGCAGTCTGGTCAGGATCGTTGACGTTGTCGGGGGCGGTCGTCGGTCTGGTTGCGCGGACAACGACCGTGTCCAGTGTGGATGGCGGTTGAGATTGTTGGGCCTGTTGAGCGTTCGCTGCGCTAGAAAAAGACAGCGTTGAAAACGCAACCGATACGGCGATTGCGATGCGAGACGGGGACGATTTCATTAACGTCATCCTGTTTTTGGGGATTTCTGATAATTCGTCGCCCCCTATATTCTTGAACGGAAATGACTTGCATATGTAAGCTGCAAATAGACAACGCGTGGGCCGTTTTACGAGCAGCCCGCCCGCTACCTCGAAGCAGCTTGGTGAAGCAATGGTCTATGGTTTGGGCTCGGTGACGAATCCGATCTTCGTCAGGCCGCCTGCATAGGCAGCTGACATCACTTGTGCCACCGCTTCGTATGCCACCTTGCGATCTGCGCCGAGATGCAGTTCGGGAAGCGGGTTCTCGTGTGCGGCCGCGGCGATTTTCGCGCGCAGCGCACTGGGGGTGACTGGCTGCCCGTCCCATAGCACGGTGCCATTGGCCTCGATCGAAACATTGACCTGCGCCGCCTTCGCGTCCTCCTTCTGACTGCTTGCGTGTGGTAGTTCAATTTTTACCGCATGGCGCAACGCAGGGATCGTCACCATAAAGACGATGAGTAAAACCAGCATGACGTCGACGAGCGGCGTCATGTTGATTTCGCCCATCAGACCATCGTCTTCGTCGTCACTAAACGGGGTTATGGCCATTGCCGTATCTCGAGGTCAGTCGCTGCCGGTGGCGAGCCGCAGGCCGCTGTCGTGGACAGTCGGCGAGAGGCTCGAACCGGTCACGAAGTACGCGTGAAGCCGATGCGCGAACCGCCTCAGCTTTCCGGCGAGCGCCTTGTTGGCGCGCGTCAACGCGTTGTAGCCCAGCACGGCGGGAATGGCCACGAAAAGGCCGAATGCCGTCATGATCAGCGCTTCGCCGACGGGGCCCGCGACCTGGTCGATCGACGACTCGCCAGTCGCCCCAACCGCCAGCAGGGCGTGATAGATGCCCCACACCGTACCCAGCAATCCGACGAACGGCGCAGTGCTGCCGATCGATGCCAGGATCGAAAGACCGCCCTGCATTTGGGCGACACTCTCGTCCATCGTGTCTTTCAGGCAGCGCGTTATCCAGTCGGATACGTCCATGCGCTCGCGCAAAAGCGGCTGCGCGCTGCGATGATGATCGGCGGCCTCCTTGCCGGCCAGCGCGAGTGCGAGAAACGGATTGTCTCGCGTGGTGCTTGCGCGGTTTTCCGGTTGCCATGCCCCGTCCGTGAAATCGTCGAGTTGTGCGATTGTCGGATCGATGTCGCGAGCCAGTTTTTTGAGCCGGATGACATTCCAGCCCTTGACGATGATCACGCTCCACGAGAGCACCGACATGACCAGCAGTACGAGCGCGATGCCGCGCGTCACAAAGTCTCCGGCTGCCAGGAAGTGCGAAATACCATAGTTTTGCATGGCGGGTTCCCTATAAACGTCCGCGCTAGTTGTTCAGGGCGAATACGAAAGGCACAGACGTCGGCACACGGCGCGGCGTTCCGTTCTCGAGATACGGCTGGCACGTGCTGTCGCGCACAGCGGCAAGCGCCGCTTCGTCGAGGCGGTCGTGCCCGCTGCCGCTCTTCAGTTCCACGGATTCAGGCTGGCCCGTCAGTCCCACGATGAATTTCACCATCACAGAACCTGTTTCGCCTCGTCGTTGCGAGAGCGCCGGGTAGGGCGGTTGTGCGATGCTGCAATGCAGATGCGAGATATCCTGCGGAGCGGCCAGTGCGATTGTTGGGCGGGCGGAGACGGCATCATGCGACGACGCGGCTGCCTGCTGTGCAGCGGCCATGGGTGCCGCTGGTGTCGAGGTGGAGGTAGTGCTCGACTGCGCCGAGACGGGTTCGGTTGCAGCAAGCCTGCGCGGTGAGGGAGTCATGGTTTCATGCAGTGTCGTCACATGATTCGGTTTCCTGATATTTTGCGGCTGCACCTTTGGCTTCGCAATGTCGACGGATGTCGCACGGTGCTCGAGCGGGGAAGGAGGCGACTGCGCGACGGCAGGTGCCGTAACCGGCGAGGGACTCAGCAACTCGGCCGTGATCGTGCGCGGCTCGGCGGCCGGCGGCACAGGATCGTTGCGACTGCTCGACACGACCGCGAGTAGCGCCGCGTGTATGGCAGCGACGACAACGATGGCGCTCGTTGCGCGGACATTGGGTCTGTCGGGCCATGCCGGCTCGCGATCGGCACTAAAAGGAAGCGAAATGTGCATGCGTTAGATCCGGTTCAAGCGGTTCGCTTTATCGAACGTCTGCGCAGTCGATGCCAACGGGCGGCTGCCCCTATGGACAGCCGCCCGCCGATGCCAGCTACAGTGCGCTTAACGCAGCGGGCGTCACGATCCCGTCAACGCAACGCCCGGACGACGTGATTCGCTCAATCGTCATCGTCGTCAGCAGCGGCGACCGTCTTCGCGCCATCGGTCGTGGGCTTCGTATAGACCGAGTGCGGCTCCGGATACGGCTTATTGCCCATCACGCCCGCCCACAGCACGCGGTTGAACACTTCCGGCGGGACGCGATCTTCCTTGGAGAAGTCGAAGCCCTTCGTCGCGTTCGCCCAGTAGGTCGCGTCATGCAGCGGATGAATGTCCGGACCCTGTGCATACTGGTTGCCGTCGTTGCCGCTCGACGTCGGGCCAGTCGCCACGTTGCCCACGTTCGTGCCCTTCAGGATCGTCGACGCAACGGCGGTGTAGGTCCACGAACCGTCCGAACCGGTGTCGAAGACATCGGCCATCGGTTGCGCGTACGCCGTGTTCAGGTCGATGTGCTGGGTGCCGAGCACGTCTTCCATGGTGCGGACCGCGTTGACCTGGCTGTAGGCGGTGCTGACCACGGCGTTCTTCTTCACATACGCGCCAACGACGTAGGCCGGAGCACGGTGCGAATCGACGTGATCGGAGCCGGCCTGCGAGTCGTCTTCGACCACCACGATCAGCGTGCTTTTCGCGTACGGGCTGTGCGCGACCGTCTCGATCAGCTTGCCGACCGCGAAGTCGTTGTCCGCTTGCTCCTGCTCGGCCGTGCCCATCTGGCCGACGTTCTGCGCATAGCTGCCGGTGTGATCGGAACCCATGCGGACGAATTCAAACGACGGGAGATGGCCGTTCGCGACGTACTGCTGGAATTCGCGGTTCCATTCGAGTTCGCGGAACGTGTCCGGATAGGCCTGGTCGAAGCCGCGATAGTACGGGTCCGTCAAGGTGACGAGCGACGGCTTGAGCGGGTAGACCTGAATATTGCCGGAGGCAAACGGGGTGAGGAGGGGGCTGGCGATCGTGCCGATCGAGCCGGTGTTGTTGACCATGCCGCCGTAGTTGCGGACCGTACCGCCGGCTTGCAGCACCGCATCGTAGATGCTCGCTTTCTGATAGCCGAACGGGGCATCCGGCACCGAGATATCGGCGATTCCCGGCAACGCATTCGCCGTGCCGCCCGGCAGCGACGACGTTACCGTGGAGTAGGCGCCGCCCGAGACGGTGTCGCGCATGGCAGTCGTGGCGAGGCCGACCGGCAGACCGCGGTTGGCGCCTTCGGATTCATACGACATGCCGCGGCTTACGCCAGCGTAGTTTTCCTGCTGCGAAACCTCCTCGGTCGGCGTGACGTGCGCATGCTGCACCCACGACCAGCCGTCCATCGAACCATCGCCCGGATCGGTGAAGTTGTCGATCGTGACGAAGTTGCCGGCGATATTGTGGAAGTTCGGCGTGGTCGACTTGCCATACATCGTCAGCGAGGGATCTCCGTTCGAGCCGTTGCCAAGGTCGCCGAGGATCTGGTCGAACGTGCGATTCTCCTTGACGACATAAATCACATGCTTGATGTGATCGCGCAGGAAATGCATCGTTTGGCGCTCGCTTTCCGACTCTCTGATCGAGTAGTGATTGTTTTCAGCGACCTGGCTGGTCAGCCGGGCAAGCGCGTCGCCCCGCGGAACCGGTGCGCTCACGAGGCTGCTCTGCTCGAGACCGAACTGGTACTGCGCCGAGGTACCCGAGGTGTACAGCGGGTTCGGACCGGTGTTCGACTTGCCATTGATGATGTACATCTGCGACCCGTCGGCGCTCAGCGTGATGTCCTTGGGCGCATAGGCCGTCGGGATCAGGCCGGTGACGTGGTAGCCTTCGTCGCCATCGAGCGAGATCACGGCGATCGAGTTGTCGCCATTGTTGACCGCATACAGGGTTCTGCCGTCGCGTGACACGGTCACGTTCACCGTGTCGCGGCCGCTGTACTTCTTGTTGTTGCCGTGGCCCTGATCGTCGCGGTCGCCGTCGCCGGACTGGCTGGCGATGTCGATCGTCCTCTCGACCCTGTGGCTGGCGGTATTGATGACCGCAACCTGGTCGGTGTTCGCCACGGCGACATAGAGTTTCGACTGATCGGGCGAGAGGGTCATGCCATAAGCATTGCCTTTCACCGGGATGCGAGTGATGAATTGCGGTGCGGCCGGGTTCGACAGGTTCAGCACCACGACTTCACGGTCGCGCACCGACGAGATGAACGCGGTGTCGTCGGACTTCAGTGAGACGGCCCACGGGTATTCGCCACCTGCGGCGCCTTGCGTGCCCGATGTGTTGAACGGACGCAGATCGTATTCGGACGTAACCGTGTTCGTCGTCGTGTCGATGATGGTGATCGAGTCGTTGTAGTTGTTCGCAACGACGAGGATCCGGCCATTGCCGGAGAGGGCGAGACCACCGGCGTTCGGTTTCACACCGTTGCCGATCCCCTTGCTGTGATTCAGGGCGATGGCTGCGGTTTGCGACCATTGGGCCGACGGAAGCGCCGATGGGCGGCCGTACACGTAGACCGCGTCGTCAGCGCCGCCGGTGCCGTACAGGGTCTGGTTTCCATTCCAGACGAGGCCATCGAACGCGTTGTTCTGGTGAATGGCCTGGACGAACTTCGGATTGGCCTTGTTGGCGCCCGACACGTCGTAGATGAATATGTACTGAGTCGAGTCAGTCTTGTCGAGCGTGCTGTTACTGGGGCCCGTGTAGACGGTGTTGTAGCCTGCCGTGATCACGGCGAGGGTATTACCGTCCGGGCTGAGTTGCGACCGGATGGCGCCGCTGACGACCTGGGTCGGCTTTGCGGCGAGTCGCGGGTTGAGCAACTGCTGCACAGCACCCGGAATGGCTCCCGGGGAGATGAACTGGCCCGTCGGCAGGAGTTCCATGTTGCCTTGCGGCGGTGCTGCAAATGCAATACAGCTAGTCAGTAATCCTAATGCTATGCCAGATTGAACGACGTTTTGATTCATTTTGGTTCTCTCCAGATAATCAAAACAGAAAAACCAAATTCGATTCAAGCGGAATCATTTGTCAGGTCTGTTGCCCCTGATTGCGGAGACGTGCAAGCGATTGGACCAGGTGGGATGTATTGCAGTGGCGCCATCCCGGCGCTTTCAGCCCGGTAACATTTAGTCAGTTTCGAATGTCAATCGAATGACATGTTCTGAGCGTGGATATTCAGAATGCGAATCGTTCTCTGTTGCTTCGTCGGTTATTTCGGAATACTGAGTTATATATGTGCCAAAAAATTGAGGTCGGGGTGCGATGCAGGGGGTGTCGCTAGCCGTCTTTGGTGCGCAGTCGGGGCCTGGTGCATTGTGGCACTCAATGCACCTGTGTGGTTGCGCAACGGTTCGCCATAGAGGCTACGAGTCTTGCATGACAGATAGGTGAAGGTTGCAGAGGCCGGCTATCGTCTCGTTGTGTCCGCAAGCAAGATGCGCAGATTCTTCGATGCATAGGATGGCATGTCTACTCGCATGTTGTCCCTCGCGTCGAAATCAGGCTGCCCAAAATGGGCAGTTTTACCGGTGTTGATGGCCGGGATGCGCCACGTCGAGGACACGTCATACCTTTCTCTATCCTTCTATTCGCCTTTCATTTCGCAAGATTGACGGAGCTTCCTCGGCACTGCCCGCGGAATTCCCTAAACAAGAAAGAATAGATGCCGCTACGCCTAAAGCTTTGACGCGAGGCAGATCGTCGTCGCGGGCAAGAGCATGGATCAGCGAAAAGGAATCTGAGCGACAACCGGTAACTCCTACGCAAATCGCAAATCCCACAACACATCGAGTACGTGTTGCGTGGAACGTTCAACGTACCCCGCGCGATATGCAATGCCGAGCCGTCGCCACAACGCCGGGCGCAGTGGACGCATGACAATGCGATTGTCGGGTAATGGCGTGGTGGCCTCATGGGGCAAGAGCGCTGCGCCGTAACCCGCCGCTACCAGACTCTTGATCGCGTCGTTGTAGTTGAGCTGTATGCGCGGCGAAGGATGGTGCCCCGCGGTCGCGAACCACTCCGCAGTCAGACGCGAGAGACGCGTGGTCGAGTCATTGAGAATGAGCGGTTGGGCGGCGAGCCATTCGGGGGTGACGCGGGCCGGACACCGCCAATGCGCCGGCACAAAGGCCATCACAGGGTCGCGGCGCCAAGGCTTTATCACGAGTCCAGGCACCGGGGGCTGAGGCAGCGCGACCAGCCCGACATCCAGCGTTCCATCCACCAGCCGGGACAGCGTTTCTTGCGAAGTCAGCACTGCAATCTGAATGTCGATGGCAGGGTGGTGCTCGCGCAGGACCTCGAGCGCTTGCGGCAGCAGGTGCGCAATCACGCCCGTGGACGCGCCGAGACGCGCACGCCCTTCGAGCCCCTCTACCTGGCGTTGAATATCGTCTAACGCCTGCTCCGCGTCGGCCAGCAGTCGGCGCGCGCGCTCCACCAGCACCTCGCCGATCGAGGTCGGCCCCACATTTCCGCGCTTGCGTAACAGGAGGGGAGCCCCAACGCGGTCTTCGAGTTCGGCGATGTGAAGGCTGACCGTTGGCGGCGCCAGGTGCAATGCACGCGCCGCATCGGCAAATGAACCACGGTCGGTGACGGCGACCAGAGTGCGCAGGCGGTCCAGGCTGATCTCTCGCATGACGACGTCCAGATTCAGAAAAACTGAATATTTGCGTTGTGAAATTCAACTTTCCCTATTCTAGCCGTCCGCGCAACATAGGGGTTCGCTTTACCTCGGTTCAACTGTTCCAATCCATAGTCAGCGGAGTCATCCACATATGAGCTCTCCCGTAGTTTTCATCGACGGCGACCAAGGCACCACCGGGCTGCAAATCCACGACCGGCTGCGCAACCGGACCGACATCAGACTGTTCACACTTGCCGCTGCCCAGCGCAAAGATTCGCGGCGTCGCGCAGAAGCCATCAATGCCTGCGACATCGCTATCCTCTGTTTGCCGGATGCCGCCGCGCGCGAGGCAGTGGGCGCCATTGCCAATCCTGCCGTCCGGGTGATCGACGCAAGCTCCGCTCACCGCACGCAGCCGGACTGGACTTACGGTTTTCCGGAAATGACGCCGGGGCAGGCTGAGCAAATTGCGAACGCATGTCGGGTCACCAATCCTGGTTGCTATCCGACCGGTGCAGTCGGCCTGCTGCGTCCGTTGGTGCACGCCGGGCTCATACCGGGCAATTACCCGATCAGCATTCATGCTGTATCCGGCTACTCCGGGCGCGGACGTGCCGGTGTGGAGGAACATGAGGGGCAGGGAGCCGCCAACGCGCCTTCATACCAGGTCTATGGCCTGGAACTCGCGCACAAACACACGCCGGAGATCCAGCAGCATGCCGGGCTTGCGCAGCGTCCCATCTTCGTTCCTGCGTACGGATCGTTCCGTCAGGGCATCGTGCTGACGGTGCCGCTGGCGTTGCCGCTGCTGGCACCCGGCGTGGATGGCGCCACGCTACACGCATGCCTCGCACGCCACTATGCCGAGGCAACTCACGTACGAGTTTTGCCGTTGCACGAATCGAGCGCCTTAAAACAGCTGGATCCGCAAGTACTGAACGGCACGAACGACATGCACTTGAGCGTATTTCACGACGAGGAACACGGGCACGTCCTACTGTCGGCAGTTTTCGACAATCTTGGCAAAGGCGCATCCGGAGCTGCGGTTCAGAACCTGAACCTCATGCTCACGCGGCAATAGTGGCCCATGCCTCGAGCTTCCGTTTTCGACGCTGAATGTCTCCTGGTTTTCGCGGCAGCAGACATTCCTGTAGCGACGCGAAGGAGCGTACCCTTTCGTTGTGAGCCGACTGATGGCGTCGGCGCGCAATTGCCAGTCTTCTATAGGAGACGACCATGAAAAAGGAGCGAAAAACAGCCCGGCAAATTCTGTCCGGGAACTCCCGGGAGGTGATCTCGGTGGGCCCCGCGGACTCAGTGCTGACGGCGCTGCGTCTGATGGCCGATAAGGATGTCACCGCCGTGCTGGTGCTGCAGAGCAGCAATCTTGTCGGCATCCTGTCTCAGCGCGATTACGCGCGCAAGGTCGAACTGGCCGGGCGCAACGCGGCAGAGACGAAGGTCGGCGAGATCATGACTTCCGAGGTGATTTACGTCACGCCAGAGCATATCTGTGACCAGTGCCTGGCGTTGATGCATACGAGGCGGATCCGGCATCTGCCGGTCATCGATTCAGGACAGGTAATCGGCGTGCTATCCACTAGCGATGTCCTCGAAGAATTGATCCAGGAAGACGAACATTTCATCAGCATTCTCGAGCATGACATGCTTTACCTGACCGTCGATACGGGTGGCGCCTATTAATTCATTCGCGGGCGGCGAGGCCAGATCACCAGCACGCATTTAGCGATGCGCGTGGTCGATCTGACTTTGTCGCAACGCGCCGCTATTTGAACTTGACGAGATCCTTGAAGATCAGCTGAGCCCAGCTATTCCCCTTGGCCTGGACAAGCGAGCCGCCATCCTTGAGCGGGCCTAGCGCAATGGGCGCGAAACCGAGCTGTTCGGCCAAAGCTGCGACCGGTGCCACCGCATTTTCGTCATCGCTCGACAGAAATACGACACGGCTGCCGCCCTTCACGTTCGGATCAGCGGCCAGAACGGCAGCGGGCAGATGGTTAAAGCCCTTTACGAACCTGGCGCCGGTAAACGCCCGGGCGACAACCGCGGACGACGGCAGTCCTTCCAGGTCTGCGACGGGAACGCCGAAAGCATTTGTCGTGTCGATGATCGTCTTGTCCTGCCAGGTCGTGAGCAGTTTCGCGACTTCGCGATGTTCCCAAAACGGAACTGCCAGGAAGATCGTGTCGGACGCGATCGCATCCTGCAGCGTTCTCGGGACAACGGTGGGGCCGATCGCTCGTGCCTGCTCCATCAACGCATCGGGTGGGCGCCGGCTGGCGACGCTCACGTCGATGTTCTTTCTTGCAAACGCTCGGGCGAGCGCCTGGCCTACGGCGCCAAAGCCAATAATCGAATAGCTCATGCGAACTCTCCATGCAGGCGGAAATTCCGCCTATTGATCAGGAATCCATATTTATATACACAATCTGGATCACTCACTCCTGGCTTTACGGCACGATTTCAGATAGCCGACAAGCCGCCGTCGACGGACAACTCCACCCCATTCACGAAACTCGAATCGTCTGAAGCAAGAAACAACGCGACCGTCGCGATTTCCTCGGGGCGCCCCATCTTTCCCCGCGGGATCACGGATTCGAACATCCGCTTCGCCTCTTCGTCGAGAACCTGGTCTTGCATCGGTGTGGCGATCGGCCCCGGGCTCAGCACGTTCACGCGGATATTCCTGCCCTTTAGCTCGTTGAGCCACGTGCGTGCGAATGAGTGCAATGCCGCCTTGCTCGCCGCATACACGCCGTAACCAGGAAAGCCTTTTACCGAAGCGACTGACCCGGTCATGAAGATCGATCCGCCATCGTTGAACAGCGGCAACGCCTTCTGAACCGTAAACAGCGTGCCGCGCGCATTCAGGTCGAAGATCGCGTCGTAGTGCTGCTCGGTAATCTCGCCCAGTGGTACGGCTTCGCCCCAGCCGGCGCTCGCGTAGAGGATATCGATCTTGCCTTTTTCCCGCTTGACGGTATCGAACAAGCGGTCGAGATCGTTGAGATTGGCGGCGTCGCCGCGCACGCCGGTGACGTTCCGGCCAATCGAGTTGACGGCTTCGTCCAGCGTTTGCTGCCGCCGGCCCGTGATGAAAACGTAGGCACCTTCTTCAACGAACCGCTTGGCGCTTGCCAGCGCCATGCCGCTCGATCCACCGGTGATGACTGCAACCTTACCCTCGAGCTTTCCCATAATGGCTCCTTTCGTGGTGTCGGACAGCGTCTCTGTTCCCATTTGCACAAATTCGCTGTATCTTGTGGATCACTGATCCACATCCAGATTCCGAAGATACGGATCACCGATCCACTTGTCAAGAAAACTATGCGGGCCGACGCCAGAAAGAATTACGACCATCTATTAGCAGTCGCGCGGGACGTCGTCACCGAGCATGGTGCCGATGCGTCAATGCGAGATATCGCCCGCCGGGCCGACGTCGGGTTGGCCACGCTGTTTCGTCATTTCCCGACTCGAGAAGCCTTGTTCGAAGCGTTGCTGCGAGAGGATCTGGACGCGCTGACGCAGAAGGCAGTCGAACTCGAAAGGTCGAATCCACCTGATGAAGCGCTCGTGTCCTGGTTTCGCGAAGGGGTGGCATTCGTCCATAGCTATAGCGGCGTTGTCGCGATGATGGCGAGTGCCCACGCGACCCCGGACTCCGCGCTTTACGCTTCATGTGCAGCGGTGCACTCAGCGGGCGAGCGCTTGCTGCTCCGTGCTCAGGCCGAGGGGTCCGCGCGTGCCGATGTGAATGGCGACGACCTGTTCGCGCTGATGTCGGCGCTCGGCTGGCTCGGTGACCAACCCTCATTCGCACCACGGGCCGACCATCTCTTTCAGGTCATCGCGAGCGCCATTCTGTCTGAGCGCACGAGCGGCGATGTCAGGAAAGCAAGGTGTTGAATCGGATCGGCGATCGGATGCGCGGGGCCGAGACGTCGCACATTTGCGGTTGATGGCGTAAGTGCCGGCCCACCGTCTCGTGCGCCGGCAGCCGACCGCTATCGCGCCGGCGAGTCGAAACAGGTCGAGTTGTGAGTTCAAGTCTTCGCCCTTGCCCCCTTCTTGCTCAGCGTTGACTCAGTCGGGCTACGGTTCTTGCAGTATCGGGATAGTGGATAGTTCCTTCCCTACGACATGGGTCTTCGTCTGATGGCGGGTCTCCCCAATGCCGAATTCCATATGTTCAACCGCTGTGGTCACTGGGTGCAATGGGAACACGTGGACAAGTTCAATCGCATGGTGCTGGACTTCCTGTCCAACTAAGCGTCGCTTGTGTGAAAGCCGCCTGTTCTTCGGTCCGGGTAGTTTTGCAACCGTGACCTGAGACGGATTGTGTAGCCAATCGGCAAATGAGTTTGCCAGTCCTGGAGGCTAGGGACGGCTTCAACCGCGCGGCATGCCCTTCGGCGAAGCGATCTTCAAACGGCTCAGCGGCACCGATTACGAAGCCGTCTTCGTCGCCATGCGCTGATAGACGCGCAGCACCTCGTCGTTGTCACCCGGACGGCTGCCTTCCCAGTACAGTCGCCAGCCCCCGACGGGCGACTGACCGTCTGCAGGTCGACCCTGTTCGATGAGCCAGTTGCAGGACGTGGTCTGAGGGTCCGCGGTGGGCACGTGCATGACACCGGCGAAGTAATAGAGCATGGGCGCTTCAGATTCGCCCAGCCCACTGCTCGCCATGCAGTCTCCGGCTTTCCAGGTGCTGTTCAGTTTGGCACGCAGATCCTCGAACGGTGCGCGATAGCTCTTCGCGACGTCGAGCCAGGGCAGCAGCAGCGTGCCGACGAGCCCCCATGCGACGATGGCGCCCAGACACCAGCTGAATGCGCCGCGCCAGTTGCCCGCTGACTTGAGCCGGGGAAGCAGCAATACCCACCCGAGCGTGAGGGCGAGCGCCGCGATGATCAGCTTCGGCTGAATGGGCATCACCCATTCGAGCGGCAGCCAGCGGCCAAGCAAATGCAGGACACCGTGGGTCTCGGGGGCGCCCGTCATCTTCCACCACACGACCCATACAAGCACCACGAACGATCCGAACACGATACGGCTCGTGATATCCCACGCGAGGTGCACGCGCGGCGGCAGATAGCGGATTCCCTGCATGGCTAACAGCGAGAGCGGGGCAATGAACGGCAGGATGTAGAGTTCGCGCACTGTCGACGACGCCTGCAGTACCGCGAAGCCAATCCCCGAAAACAGCACCGGCAGTGCGACTTCGGGATCGCGTAGACGTCGCCATGCGCCGCCCGCAAGCGCCACGAGGGCGAGCGGAACGACCGGAAAGCCGACTGTCAACGCCGTGCGCAGCACAAACAGGTGCCCGACGTTTTCCGAGCCGAGTTGCGCCACCGAAAAGCCGAAGAAGCGGCCGATGTTGTTGTCCCACAGCCAGATCTTGAATAGCGCTTCGGAGCGCAGATAGAAGCAAAGCGGCCAGATCAGCGCGAAGGGAGCGAAGTAGAGCGCCGAACGTGCCAGTGAGCGCGCAAAACGGCTGCTGCGGCACGCAGGGTAAAGCAGCATCGCCGCGCAGATGGTCGCACCCAACACGAGCGGCACGAACAGGCCTTTCGCCAGAAAGGCGATGCCGACGCCAACACCGAACATCGCAGCGGCATGACGGGCAGCGCGCCCTTGAATGCGGCTGTTCTCGCAGTCGCTGGACGCTTGCTGTGAAGTTGTGGATTCTGGCCACGCGGGTGCTGTGTTGCGGCCTCCGTTAGGAGAACGACGCAAGCCGCCTTCCATCCGCAAGTGAGCGCAGACAAGCTCGTAAAGTGCGCAGAATGCCAGCGCGGCGCCGGCCATCAGCGCGACATCCGTCATCATGTCGTGGATATGCTTGACGACTACCAGCGTGCTGGCGAAGAGTGCGAGTGTTCCGGGCACGCGCGGATCGGTCCACCGCACGGCGCCGGTAGCGCGCCGGGCGAGACGCGCCGTGCAGGCAAGCGTGAGTGCAGCGAAGACGACGCTCGCGAGACGGGCCGCGTCGTGCAGCGGCAGAAAGCGGCCGAACATCCACGCGAGTGAGGCGGCTACCCAATCGTAGACGGGCGGTTTTTCCACGAAGGGCTGCCCGGCGCTGGTCGGGACGACCAGATCGCCGGTGTCGAGCATGTGCTCGATGATGCCGAAGGTGTAGGTTTCGTCCTGCTTCCAGGGATCGTGGCCGAGCGTGCCAGGCAGGAGCCAGGCGCAAACGAGCGCGAATGCAAGCAGCCCGACGAACAATCGTGAAGTCGCCAATGCCCGCGCGCCTTTGCGGGTAGCTGGTAATTCCGGGGGCAACGGAGTGACGGGCGGCGCCGGCTGACCGCCCGTGGTCAAGTCCCGCAGGTGCGCCACGCCAGTGGAGACGGAAGCCTGTTCGAGGCTAACTTGTGCGACGCCGGCGTCACCCTTGCTTTCCTGCATGTAACCTCTGCTCCCGGCGCGCCTATCTGGTCAGCGCCTTTCGTTATCGCCGTCGACGGACAGCTGTCACGAATACGATTGTATGCGCCGATTATTACCAAACATTACAGGGTGTAGTGTATTTGAAGGGTTTGCTTCCCACTATGCAACTGGAGCACTACACAAGCCGTCCGGCCTGCCTCATTTATTTGCATCCCTAACAAGCGCCAGTGACGCCGTGCAGGACGTCGCAAATTTTCTAGCACCTCGTTAGTGGAGCAATGAGCCAATTCGGGGCACGACCGCTCCGTGGTTTCCGAAATCAGTTTCTGGTATTTGTCGGTGGGAACGACCGATGCGGCGAAGTAGCCAACTGTATGGGAAATAGCGATGAGCCGCGTACTACTGGCTGACGACGATACCGCTTTTCGTGATGCACTTCAGACCTTGCTGGGCGACGCCGGCCATGAAGTCGCGACCGCCGGCAATGGCCTGGAAACGGTTTCGGCGGCCCTGGCCGCCACGCCAGAGGTGATTGTCTCCGACGTCCACATGCCTGTTCTCGAAGGGCCGGACGCCGTATCGATGTTGCGAGCTATCCCACGGTTTTGCGATGTTTCAGTCATTCTCATGTCTGGAGACGACACACGCGCAGGTATCGTTGCCGAAGGTTTTCTCCACAAACCTTTTGACCCAAGCCTGCTTCTCGATGCCCTTGCGAGCCTTTCAGAGCGCAAGAAGTATGGAAGCGCAAGCGAATTCACGAAGTCGCGTCGCGCCGCGTACGGGGTGGGAAAATCGGGCATGACATCGGCAAGCGCGAATCGGCAGCATCAGCGCGTTGCGCGCGCCTTCGAACTGGTGGCCGAGCAGGAGCGCCGGATATCCGGGCTTGAACGGCGCGGTATCGAGACCGGGCTGGCAATCGACTTGTACGAGATCATGGTGTGTAGCGTTGCGACGCTGACGCGCTTTGAGCAGATTACAGTTGACCCGATCAATACCGCCCCAAGCTGATCTTGCGTCTGCGATGCCGATAAAGGGCGGCGCGCGAAATGTCGGTGCAGCCGGGCGGACCGGTGCGCCTGGCCGTGCCGATGTCGTTCGGCCTGCGCTGGGTCGCGCCGCTGCTGCCGGGCTTCTACCCCGAGGTGTCGATCGACCTGCATCTCTCCGATGCGACTGTCGATCTCGTGCGAGCTCGTGGATCATGTTACGCGCATATCGGTCACGGCCTACAATCCAAGGCGTGCAAGCTTCTTCGTGGCGGTCTATACGACGAACGCGGGCACGAGTTATGCGGCTCGCGCCGACAGGCGGCGAGGACGCCGCGCGCAATTGCGGAGGGGAAAGTCATGAGGCCAACCGTGTTAGGCGTGTACGACAGCTACGCGAATGCGAGTTCGGCGCAGCGCGCACTGGGCGAGGCTGGGATAGCGCAGGCGGATATTGCCATCTACTCGATATCGGCTGATGCTCCCCGCGAAAAGGGGCCACGTGTCTATGTGCAGGGCGCTGTCGATACGCACCACCACAAGAAAGTCTTCGATCGACTGGAGCAGTTGTTCACGCGCATCTTCACGAAGGGAGCGTATCCACCCGATGCGGAGGATTACAGGGAATTCATCCGTCGCGGTGGCACGGTAGTCAGCGCCGATGTTTCTGAATCACAGGTCGATCAGGCGATTGAAACGATGAGCCGCATGGGCGCTGCCGACATCGAGGAGCGCGCCAATGCGTGGCGTACGGGCTCTGCGAAGGCGCAAGGTCCGGAACACACAGCGCATCCAGGCGGCGGCGTGATCGGCGAACGCGCCAAGCCGCTGGAAGTCACACACGGGTGGCCAGGCGACACGCGGGCCGCATCGGCGGCGCGGCCGGCGTCTTCCCCGGGTGCTCCTGCCGCGGCAGGGCGAGGGCCGACCCCGGCAGGGGAGAAGCAGCCTCACGCCGCGCAAGCGCCCGACGGCAACGCCGCCGCGGCAAACGCCCAGCGTCCAATGACGGGCTTCATGGGCGACCCCGGTCTCGGCGCCCAGCATGACGACCCACACCCGTACGACAGCGAATTTAAAAAGGACTACGACGCACATTACGCGAACACGGGTGCGTCATTCGACGAGTATCGACGTGCCTACTCACACGGCGCCACGCTCGGACGCGACGAGCGGTTTCGCGGGTCAGACTGGCAGGGCGTGGAAGCGAGTGCGCGCGCGAACTGGGAGTCGCGATATCCGGAAAGTGGATGGGAACGCTTCAAGACGGCTGTGAGGCACGGTTGGGAACGTGTCAGGGGCGGTGTATAGCTTAGAAGTCGGGCGCGCCAGGCTCCGAAAGCATCGACAGATTCGCTGCACGCGGCGAACGCCTGTCAATTTAGTTAAGACTCCTACTGGTAGCACGAACAAATCCACGCCGAATACTGGGTTGATGGCGCGAGGTCCGTAACTTGTCTGCACGAGAGCCTGCGGGAATATCAAATCAACCTGTTCCGCTTGCCAGTCCTCCGCCGTTTCATACTCGCCAACGCAGGCAATCCTTGCGAATTGAAAGGCGGGTATCCGCAATTACCCCAAGGAAAAGACGCTGGCATTTCTCCGGCGGGCATACTACGATTGCGCCAAATGTTACCGGTTACAGTAAACGGTAACATTGCGGCGGGCAAAGCCGGGATTCACCCCGGCGCGGCCGGAAGCGACCATTATTAATAGAACAGGAGACACGAGATGCATCTCGCCACCAACGCGCGGAGCCGTTCCAGGATTCGCTGGTGGGTTGCCGGCCTCATGTGGGCGGCGATCGCGATCAACTACATCGACCGCACGGTGTTGTCGGCGGCGGCGCCGCGCATCCAGTCGCAATTCCATCTGAGCGCGGTCGAAATGGGTGTCGTCATGTCGGCGTTCTTTTGGTCATACGCGCTGCTGCAATTGCCCGCGGGGTTTCTCGCCGATCGTTTGGGCCAGAAGAAAGTACTGGGTTTCGCGGTGCTCTGGTGGTCGCTGGCGACGGCGGCCACGGGCGTGGCGAACGGTTTCAAATCGCTCGTCGCGTTGCGCGTGGCGCTTGGCGTGGGCGAGGCGGGCGCGTATCCGAGCAACGCGGGCATTGCGTCGAAGTGGTTCCCGCGCAGCGAGCGCGCGACGGTCGCGGGCATTTTCGACAGCGGTTCGAAGCTCGGCGGCGCCATTGCGCTGCCGCTCATCGCCGCGATGCTCACGGCGTTCGACTGGAAGATCACCTTCGCGCTGACTGGATTGCTCGGCCTGATCTGGTACGTCGTGTGGCAGTTCACGTTCAGCGATTCGCCGCGTGACCACAAGCGGGTCAATTCCGAGGAACTCGCGCACATCGAGAGCGATTTGCTGGCGGAGCAAAGCGACCGGGCGCCGAGGCCGCCGCTGCGCAAGCTGCTCGCGCATCGCAACATCTGGGCGATGTGTATCGGCTTCTTCATGATCAACTACAACTCGTACTTCTTCATCACGTGGCTGCCCACGTATCTCGTGAAGGCGCGTGGCATGACGATGATGGAAATGGGCTGGATGGCGTCGCTGCCGCTGCTCGCCTCGATCGTGGTGGAGATTTTCGCGGGCTGGGCCTCGGATCGCGTGTTTGCCTCGGGCAAGCTTTCGCTCACCGCCACGCGCAAGCTCTTTCTCGTGATCGGCTTGCTGATGGCATCGAGCATTGGTTTCGCCGCGTTCGCCGACTCGGCCGCCGTTGCGGTGCTGCTCCTATGCATCGCGAAGTCGGGCACGACCGTGGCGGCTTCGCAGGTCTGGGCGCTCCCAGCTGACGTCGCACCGCGCAACGCCGTGTCGATGGTTGCGGGCGTCCAGAACACGGTATCGAACATCGGCGGTGTGGTTGGCCCGATCGTGACGGGCGCGATCGTCGGCGCGACGGGTTCGTTCGTGCCCGCGCTCGTGGTGTCGTCGGCGCTGATCGGCGTGGCGATCATCAACTATCTGTTCCTGCTGGGCAAGGTCGAGCCGATTCGTCTCGACGGTGCCTCGACGCAGCCGCAGGCGCGCGAGTACAGCAACGCCCCGTAAATCCACCGGCTCGGCCCTCGTTTTGTCGATGGAAAAATTCCCGCTAATTCCTTTCAAGCCGGAATGCGTAGTACTCCTGTAAATATTAAAACCAGACAGGTCACCTGTATGAAAAAAGCACTTTTCACAGCGGCCGGGCTTTTGTCCGTCGCACCCGTCGTGGCGCAGGCCCAGAGTTCCGTCACGCTGTATGGTCTCGTCGATGCCGGTATTGGCTACGTCAACAACATCAAGGGCGGCTCGGCGTTCCAGCTGACGAGCGGCCGCCTGAGCGGCAGCCGGTGGGGCCTGAAAGGCAACGAGGATCTCGGCGGTGGATTGAGCGCGGTGTTCACGCTCGAAGGCGGTTTCAAGCCCAACGACGGCACAGCCGCGCAAGGCGGGCGTTTGTTCGGCCGCAGCGCGTTCGTAGGCATTGCGAAGAGCGGCATCGGCACGTTCACGCTCGGCCGCCAGTATGAACCGCTGGCGGATCTCGTTGCGCAGTACGCAGGTCCGGGCACGTGGTCGCCGTCCACCCACGTGGGCGACAACGACAACCTGAACCAGACGTTCCGCATCAACAACGCGTTGAAGTTCCGCAGCGACACCATCGCGGGCTTCACTGTCGACGGCATGTACGCGTTCAGCAACCAGGCGAGCGGCTCGGCCCGGCAAGGCTTCGGCAACAATCGCGCCTGGGGCGTCGCCGCGAATTACGTGAACGGACCGCTCTCGATCGGCGGCGGCTACGTGCTGCTCGATCATCCGAACACGACGACCAACACGAGCGGCGCGATCGGCGGCGCGTCGAGCACGACCGGCGACGACTACAGCGGCGGATTCTTCTACGGGCTCGACGGCGGCGTAGCCCGTCAGCAGATTGCGGTGGCCGGCGCGAACTACAAGATCGGCAGCGCGATTGCGGGCTTTGCGTTCAGCCACACCGAACTCAACTACAACGACGGTTCCACGCGCAAGTTCAACAACTACGACGCGAACCTGCGCTACCTGCTCACGCCGGCCACGACGCTGATCGGCGTGTACACGTTCACCGACGGCCGCGCGAACGGTCTGCCGGGCACGGGCGGCGCGACGCTCAAGCCGAAGTGGCATCAGTTCACGCTGGGCGTGGATTACGCGCTCTCAAAGCGCACGGACGTCTACCTTTCGGGCACGTATCAGCTCGCGGCCGGCGACGCGTCGACGCGCGTGGGTTCGACTTACAGCCGGATCGCGGCGATCGCCTATGCGGGCGGCGCATCGTCCACGAATCGCCAGGTCGACGTGTTCACGGGCATCCGCACGAAGTTCTGAGCGCGCTTTCAGGCGCTAAAAGCAAAAGGCCTCGCGATGTTTGCGAGGCCTTTTTGCGTAGTCATCGCGAGACGACGAATCTCAGGCCGAGCCGCGCTCGATCAGCGTGAAACCGACGTCCACTTTCGCGCGCTTGCTCGTGCCGGTCTCGATTTTCTCGATCAGCATGGACGCCGCCAGCTTGCCGATTTTCGTGCCGTCGATGCGAATCGTCGTGAGCGGCGGGTCGGCGTCGGCGGCGAAATTCTGGTCGCCGTAGCCAATCACCCTGAGGCGTCCCGGCACGTCGAGCTTGCGCGCATGGGCTTCCATGAGCACGCCGAGCGCCATGATGTCGGCGCCGCAGAAGATTGCGTCGATCTGCGGATGGTCGTCGAGCAGCTTTGCGAACGCGCGTCGTCCGTCGCCGAGATGCGCGGGTGAGGGCACGGCGGCCACGGGAATCTCGCGCTCGCTGCCGAAGGCTTCGATGAAGGCGTCGGCGCGCAGCTTCGCCCGGCGGTCGCCCGGGGTGACGATGGCCGGATGCCGCGCGCCGCGCTCACGCAGGTAGCGCGCAGCCGCTTCGCCCACGCGCGTGTGCGAGAAACCGATCAGCATGTCGAGCGGCGAGCGCGTGATGTCCCACGTTTCGACCACGGGAATGCCGGCCGCGCGCAGTTTCTGCCGCGACGCCTCCGAGTGGATCACGCCGGTGAGCACGATGCCGGCCGGACGCCGGCCGATGATGGCGTCGAGCAGCGCCTCTTCGCGCGATTCGTCGTAGCCGCTCTGGCCGAGCAGCAACTGATAGCCGGCCGTCTCCAGCTCAGCGGTCAGGGCCGCGACGGTTTCCTGGAACACGCTGCCCGCCATCGCCGGGATCAGCGCGACGACGAGGTGGCTGCGATTCGAGGCGAGCGAGCCCGCGATCAGGTCGGGCGTGTAGCCAGTTTGCCGCACGGCCTCGCGCACGCGCTCCAACGTCTCGACCGAAACGAGTTCGGGGTTGTTGAGGGCGCGCGAAACCGTGACCTTCGTGACCCCGGTCAGACGGGCCAGATCGCTGAGCGTGACCCGGCCGGTGTTCTTGCGGGCACGCCGCGACGCGGTCCCGGTGGCGGGCGGGGCGAATTCTGTCGAGGTCTTGGTCACGGGCGCGGGCGCTCCTGCTGCAAAAAGGTGTTGGCAATTATCCCAAAACTGTACTACGATGGCATCTATGTTACCGGTTACATTAACCGGTAACTTTGTTCCAGAACGATAGGTGGCGCGTTTCCCGGCGCCGCCAGCAACCATCTCGCATGGGACCGGAGCAGGTGCCCCTGCGCGCCGTCCGGATCGTCAGCGGAGACAGGCGAATGCTCCAGTCCAACAAGTCCTATAGCGGGCCGTTGATCCGGCTCAACCCAAACGACAACGTCCTGATCGCGCGCGAGCCGCTGACGATCGGGCATCAAGTCCTGATCGAAGGCGAAGCGATTCGCCTGCGCGCGCAGGTCGCCGCGGGCCACAAGGTGGCGGCGCGGCGCATTGCGTCGGGCGAGCCCATCCGCAAGTACGACACCGTGATCGGGGTGGCCGCGCGCGACATCGAGCCCGGCGACCACGTTCACACGCACAACATCACGCTCGTCGATTTCGACCGCGATCCAGGCTTCGGTCTCGACGTAAAGCCAGTCGATTACGTTGCGCCCGAGCAGCGCGCGACGTTCAACGGCATCGTGCGGCCCGACGGCCGCGTCGCCACGCGCAACTTCGTCGGCATCATCGCGTCGGTCAATTGTTCGGCCACGGTCATTCGCCATATCGCCGATTACTTCACGCCCGAACGCCTGCGCGATTATCCCAATGTCGACGGCGTGGTCGCGTTCGCACAAACCAGCGGTTGCGGCATGTCCTCGCCGAGCGAGCACTTCGACGTGCTCCGCCGCACCATTGCGGGCTACGCGCGTCATCCTAACCTGGGCGGCGTGCTCATCGTCGGACTGGGTTGCGAGCGCAACCAGGTCGGCGATCTGCTCGACTCGCAAGGGTTGGAGACGGGCAAGGCCGTGCACGCGCTGGTGATGCAGGACACGGGCGGCACGCGCGCGACGATCGAAGCCGGCATCCAGGCCGTGCAGGACATGCTGCCTGCCGCAAACGACATCGTCCGTACGCCGGTGCCCGTCAGCCATCTGAAGATCGGTCTCGAATGCGGCGGCTCGGACGGCTTCTCGGGCATCACCGCGAATCCCGCGCTGGGCGCGGCGATGGACCTGCTCGTGCGGCACGGCGGCACCGCGATCCTCTCCGAAACGCCCGAGATTCATGGCGTCGAATACATGCTCACCCGCCGCGCCGTGTCGCCCGAAGTCGGCCAGAAACTGCTCGACCGGCTCGCGTGGTGGGAGCGCTATACGCGCGGCCAGAATGGTCAGTTCAACGGCGTGGTCGGGCCGGGCAACCAGCAGGGCGGTCTCGCCAACATCTTCGAAAAGTCGCTCGGTTCCGCGATGAAGGGCGGCACGACGCCGCTGCAGGCCGTGTACGAATACGCAGAACCGATCGATCGCGCGGGCTTCGTGTTCATGGATTCGCCCGGCTATGATCCCGTCGCGGTGACGGGGCAGATCGCGAGCGGCGCGAACCTGATCTGCTTCACGACGGGGCGCGGCTCCATGTTCGGCTCGAAGCCCGCGCCGACGCTCAAGCTCGCGAGCAACACACCTATGTTCACGCGCCTCGAAGAGGACATGGACATCAATTGCGGTCTCGTGATCGACGGCGAACGCACGATCGAGGAAATGGGTCAGGACATCTTCGATCTGATCGTTCGCGCGGCTTCCGGCGAGCGCACGAAGAGCGAACTGCTCGGACTCGGCGACAACGAATTCGTGCCCTGGCACATGGGCATCGTGAGCTGAAGGCGCGTAACTGCGCGCCTCGAATCGGTATCAATAGAACAGGAAGGGAGACAGCAGATGCTCGAATCTGCACAACGGCATGGCCGATCGAAGATGCGCTGGTGGGTCGCGGGCCTCATGTGGGCCGCCATCGCGATCAACTATATCGATCGCACGGTGCTCTCGGCGGCAGCCCCGAAAATTCAGTCGGAGTTTCATCTCGACGCGATGCAGATGGGCATCGTCATGTCGGCGTTCTTCTGGTCGTATGCGCTGTTGCAATTGCCCGCGGGCTTGCTCGCCGATCGCCTGGGCCAGAAGAAAGTGCTTGGTTTCGCGGTGCTCTGGTGGTCACTCGCGACCGCGATGACGGGCCTCGCGAGCGGCTTTCGCTCGCTCGTCGCGTTGCGCGTGGCGCTGGGAGTGGGCGAGGCGGGTGCGTACCCGAGCAACGCCGGTATCGCCACGCGCTGGTTCCCGCGCAAGGAACGCGCGACCGTCGCGGGCATCTTCGACAGCGGCTCGAAGCTGGGCGGCGCGATCGCCTTGCCGCTGATCGCGTGGATGCTGGCCGCGTTCGACTGGAAGATGACCTTCGTGCTCACGGGCCTGCTCGGCGTTGTGTGGTTCGTCGTGTGGCTAGTGAGCTTTATCGATTCACCCGCCGATCATCGGCGCGTGAATGCGGCGGAACTCGCGCATATCGAAAGCGATAAAGGCGTGCAAAGCGCGCAGCCGCCCGTGCGTCCGCCGTGGCGCAAGCTGCTTGCGCACCGCAATGTGTGGGCGATGTGCATCGGCTTTTTCATGATCAATTACAACTCGTACTTCTTCATCACGTGGCTGCCCACGTATTTGATGAAGGAACGCGGCATGAGCGTGCTGCAAATGGGCTGGATGGCCTCGTTGCCGCTGCTCGTGTCGATCGTCGTCGAGATTTTCGCGGGCTGGGCGTCGGATCGCGTCTTCGCGAGCGGCAAGCTTTCTCTCACGGCAACGCGCAAGCTCTTTCTCGTGATCGGGCTCGTGATGGCGTCGAGCATCGGCTTCGCGGCGTTCGCGCATTCGGCGCTCGTGGCGGTGCTGCTGCTGTGCATCGCGAAGTCCGGCACGACGGTCGCGGCCTCGCAGGTGTGGGCGCTGCCCGGCGACGTCGCGCCGCCCAATGCGGTTTCGATGATCGCGGGGCTGCAAAACACGGTGTCGAATCTCGGCGGTGTGGTCGGCCCGATCGTCACGGGCGCCATCGTCGGCGCGACCGGCTCGTTCGTTGCCGCGCTGCTGTTCTCGGCGGCGCTGATCGGCATCGCGATCCTCAACTATCTGTTCCTCCTCGGGAAGGTGGAACCCATTCAATTCGGCGACCCCTCACAGGAGACACGCATTCATGAACCCGCAGACGTCAGGGCTTAATCCGTTCAAAGCCGCGCTCGCCGCGCGCAGGAAGCAAGTCGGCTTCTGGCTTTCCATGGCCGATCCGTATCTCGCCGAAGTGAGCGCGACGGCCGGTTTCGACTGGCTCCTCATCGACAGCGAGCACGCACCCAACGAACTGCGCACGATCCTCGCGCAATTGCAGGCCGTGGCGGCGTACCCGGTCGAGCCGGTCGTTCGCCCCGTGAACGGCGATCCGGCGCTGCTCAAGCGGCTGCTCGATATCGGCGCGCGCAACCTGCTCGTGCCGATGGTCGATACCGCCGAAGAAGCACGCGCGCTCGTCGCCGCCGTGCGCTATCCGCCGCATGGCATTCGCGGCGTGGGCAGCGCCGTGGGCCGTGCGTCGCGCTGGAGTCTGCGGACCGACTATCTAGATATTTCGGATCACGAAGTGTGCCTGCTCGTGCAAGCCGAAACGGCGACGGCGCTGGGCAACCTCGAATCGATCTGCGCGGTGGACGGCGTGGACGGCGTGTTCATCGGGCCGGCCGATCTCGCGGCCTCGATGGGCCATCGCGGCAAGGCCACGCATCCCGAAGTGCAGCAGGCGATCGACAACGCGATCCGCACGATCGTCGCGTCGGGCAAGGCGGCGGGCACACTCACGTCCGACCCGGCGCTCGCGCGTCACTACCTGGAGCTCGGTTGCACGTTTGTCGCGACGGGCGTGGACATCCTGATGTTCGCGAACGCGGCGCGCAAGCTCGCGCGCGATTTCGCGGACGTGCGCACGGCGGGCTAATGCCGCGCGCGTTCGGTTCGCCGGTCACACCCGTCGCGACGGGTTTAACGGATCACGACATCCCTTGTAGAAAGGAGCACGCAGTGAACAGGATAATTTCATCGACGGCAAGTGGATCGCCGCCGCCGGAGGCAACCGTTACGCCGTGACGAATCCGGCGACGCAGGGCACGCTCGCGCAGGTGGCCAGCAGCAGCGCCGCCGACGCCCGCGCGGCGACGGACGCGGCGAGCCGCGCCTTGCCCGCCTGGCGCGACAGGCTGCCCCGCGAGCGGGCGCACGTGCTCAACCGTTGGCACGCGCTCATTGTCGAGAACACCGAGGACCTCGCGCGCCTCATGTCGATGGAGCAGGGCAAGCCGCTTGCGGAGGCGCGCGGCGAGGTCGCGTATGGTGCGTCGTACGTCGCATGGTTTGCCGAAGAGGCGACCAAGGTCTACGGCGACATCATTCCGCAGACACAGCGCGGCAAGCGCATGAGCGCGATCAAGGAGCCGATTGGCGTGGTCGCCGCGATCACGCCGTGGAATTTCCCGCTCGCAATGATCGCGCGCAAGATCGCACCGGCGCTCGCTGCAGGCTGCACAGTCGTGGCGAAGCCCGCCGAGGACACGCCACTTACGGCGCTCGCACTGGCCGCGCTCGCGCAGGAAGCGGGCTTGCCCGACGGCGTGCTCAACATGATCTCGGCCGCGCGGGACGAAGGGATCGCCGCTGTTGCCGACTGGCTCGCCGACGACCGCGTGCGCAAGATCACCTTCACAGGCTCGACCGCGGTGGGCAAGCATCTGGCGCGCGAATCGGCAGCCACGCTCAAGAAGCTCTCGCTGGAACTGGGCGGCAACGCGCCGTTTATCGTGTTCGAGGACGCCGACCTCGAGGCAGCCGTCAACGGCTTGATGGCGGCCAAGTTCCGCAACGGCGGGCAGACCTGCGTGTGCCCCAACCGCATCTACGTGCATGAATCGGTGTACGAACGATTTGGCGATCTGCTGGCGAAGCGCGTCGCAGCGCTTCACGTGGGACCCGCAACGGACCCGAAGGCGCAGATCGGTCCGATGATCAACGAGCGTGCGATCGAGAAGATCGCGAAGCACGTCGAGGATGCCGTGGCGAATGGCGCGCGCGTGCTCACGGGCGGCAAGCGGCTTGGCGAGCTGGGGCCGAACTATTACGCGCCCACTGTGCTCGCCGACGTGACCGACGCGATGGTGCTGTGCTGTGAGGAAACGTTCGGCCCGGTCGCGCCGCTGTTCCGCTTCACGGACGAGAATGAGGTCATCAGGATCGCAAACGACACGCCTTTCGGTCTCGCGGCTTACTTCTACACGAACGACGTGCGCCGGATCGATCGCGTGGCGCGAAAACTGGAAGTCGGCATCGTTGGCATCAATGAAGGCGCCGTGGCCAGCGAGGCGGCGCCTTTTGGCGGCGTGAAGGAGTCTGGCTATGGGCGCGAAGGCTCGAAGTACGGCCTCGACGACTACCTCAGCATCAAGTATTTGTGCCAGGGCGGGCTCGACTGATCACCCGCGAAGTGCGCGTGGGCTGAAGCGGCCCTGCTGGCCTGCGCGGCATGCAGCATCGATCAAAGCTGCACAGGCCGGCGAGTCGGTACGAGGAAACGCGTAGAAACGGGCAACTGGCAATGCGGGCAGTCCTTCCTTGCGACCCAGCAAGCGCAAGCCATCGACTCGCTGACTATCGGCGATGACCGTCACTGCGAAACCCGATCTCGCCGCCGACAGGCAGCCCGCCATGCTGCTGCTCTCGAACACGAGGCGCCACGCTCGACCGGCCCTGTTCAGCGCGGTGATCGCCGACTCGCGATAAATGCAGGGATCGGGGAAAACGGCCAGCGGCAACGGCTGGTCGAGATCCAGATCTGCATCTTCCGTGTAGGCCCAGACTAGCGGCTCTTCCCACAGCAGCGTGCCGCCTTTTCCGACGCGGCTGCATTGCTTGCCGAACACGAGATCCAGACGGCCGCGCTCCTGCTGACGCAACAGATCGGCCGTGATGCCGACTCTCAGGTCGATTGTCGCTTCGGGATGCTGGCGGCGAAAACGCTGCAACACCTGGGGCAGCCAGGCGCCCGCGAAATCTTCCGATGCACCGACTCGCAGCAGCCCGCGCAGCGGCGTACCGCGTAGTTTCGCGCGGACTTCGCGTTCCAGATCCAGGATGTTTCGGCCGTAGGCGTACAAGGTGTCGCCGGCTTGCGTCAATTCCAGGTGGCGAGTCGTGCGTGTCAGTAGTCCGACACCGACGATCTGTTCGAGGCGCTTGATATGTCCGCTCACGGCCGAAGGGGTCAGCGCCAGACGCTCGGCGGCCGTGGCAAAGCTGCCGCTGTCCACGACTTCGAAAAAGGTGCGCAGCAACACTGTATCGAGCGGAACACCGTCGGCAGTGGGCAGAATGTCCATCAGATCATTCAACGCGAAAAATCACCAATGATTAGTGATTATTCACCAATCGGCACGAGGCGTCGAGCTATCGTGGGACTTCCCTGTTTGCACGAGGAACACGATGAACACCTACCAACATGCCGCCACCGGGCGGCTCGACATCGCCTGGCTCGAATGGAACCCGCAGGGGGCGCGCACAGCGGTGCTGGTGCACGGCTGGCCGGACAGCCCCCAGTCCTGGAAGAACGTCGCGCCCATTCTGGCCGATGCGGGTTACCGCGTGCTCGCGCCGGCGCTGCGGGGCTTCGCGCCCACCCGCTTCCGCGATACGGCCACGCCGCGCAGCGGCCAGTTGTCCGCGCTGGGCCGCGATCTTCTGGATTTTCTCGCCGTGCTGGGCGTTGAGCAGCCGGTATTGGTCGGCCATGATTGGGGCGCACGCGCGGTCGCGAATGCGTGCGGCCTGCGTGACGGCGTGGCTTCTCATCTGGTGATGCTATCGGTGGGATACGGTACCAATGATCCGAACCAGATTCTGACCCTGCAGCAGGTGCGCAATTACTGGTACCACTGGTTCATGGCGACGCCGCGAGGCGCTCGCGTGGTGCGGGACGAACGTGAGGTTTTCGCCCGGCAGATGTGGGATACCTGGGCGCCGGCTGGCTGGTATGCGCCGGCCGACTTCGACGAAGCGGCGCAGGCATTCGAGGGCGACGATTGGGCAGAGGTCGTGCTTCATAGCTACCGACACCGTTGGGGCTTTGTCGACGGCGACCCTGCCTATGCCGAGGATGAGGCGCGTCTGAATCCCGCGCCGAGGCTGTCGGTCGCAACGTTGGTGCTGCACGGCGGCGCGGACACCTGCAACCATCCCGATAGTTCCAGCGGGCGGGAGTCGTTGTTCCTTGGACGGTATGAGAGGAAGGTACTCGATGGCGTAGGCCACTTCCCGCAGCGCGAAGCGCCAAAGGACGTTGCCGATGCGATTTTGCGGTTCTGTCGATAGGCGCTACGCGCAGGGGGCTTGGCGGTACTTGGCGACCCTTAGTCGATCTGCCGGAATAAATTGTGTCCACGCCGTCCTCGATACGGCGCTGCCTGCTGCCATGAAGGCGAAACGCATCGTGACTGCGAAATCAGTCAATCGACGTTGGGGAACAGTGGGCGGCTCCTCGCCGCCCACCGTCCGAAGCGTGCGGTTGCAGGCGACGTTCACGCGTTGATCCAGGCACGCGCCTGTTCCAGCTCGTTGACGTGGAACGCCTTGATTTCAGCCTTGGTAAAGAATCGCGCCAAATGCATCGAGGCGCGAATCCAGGCCGCATCGGCCACCACCGCGGCGCGCGTGACCTTGCGGGCGACGGACACGCCTAGCGTCATGTCGGTCCACAGCGCCTTTGGCTCGATACCGCTGAAATGCTCGATGCGTTCGAGCACACGGGTTTTCCCGTTCAGTTCAAGATCGCCACGCATGCGCTCGATGGCTTCGCGCAAATCGTGGTCGGTGATTTTGCCTTCGACGGTGATTTCGACGACGGGCGAATCGGGAGTGGAGTGATACTGGATCATGGCGGGCCCCCATGGTAAGGAGACGTTACACGCTCAGGCGCGGCGAGGCCTGGCGTTCGACAGCACTTTCATAGTACCCCTTTTCATGCGCCATGCTGCCCGCAAGAAAGTGGTGTGCCTTTTGAAAGCCGCCTCAAATGTTTGCAGTGCATAAAAAAAGCCGCATACAGGGACGCGGCCGAGGGGGGCACCTGACGGGGGCTATTCCGTGTGCAGGCGCACCGCCAGATTACTCAAGCTGTGTGACATTCATCTAGCCGACAAAAATAGCGGCGCTTCGTGTCGACACGGCGCAACAACAAAATTAGGGAATCTTGCGGTGCGCTGCAGTCTGGGCTAGATCGGCCGCGTCGCTTTTAATGAGGGTGCTTCAGCGGCGGCCCCTCGTTCACCACGGAATCGTCTGATTTTCCCAGCGGGTGAATGTCCCCGACGGGCCGTTCGGACCCAGCAGAATGACGCGTACCGCTTCGCGGGCACCTTCCTCGACGGTCTCCGTGCCGGTGAAGCCGTTCAGGTTCGTGCGCGTGTAGCCCGGCGAAACGGCGTTGACCCTGATGCCCTCCGGTTCCAGTTCGATCGCCATGGCAACGGTCAATGCGTTGAGCGCCGTCTTGGACGCGGGGTACACCGGACCGAAGATCGAGCGCCACGGGAACGCAGGGTCCGAGTTTGTCGTGAGCGATCCCACACCACTCGAGACGTTGAGGATGCAGGCGGCCATCGATTTGCGCAGGAGCGGCAGCATCGCCTGATAAACGGCCAGCACGCCGAACACGTTGGTGTCCCACACCGCGCGCATTTCGTCGAAAGAGACATTGCTCGGGCGGGTGGTCTTCGCGAAGTCCTCCACGGACTGGCCGGGCTGCCGGTTCGTGCTCGAAATCGCGGCGTTGTTGACGAGCACGTCGAGGCGGCCATGCTCGTCGCGAATGCGCTGCGCGGCGGCGGCGATCGAAGCCTGATCCGTCACGTCGAGCTGGAGCGCACGCGCGTTCGGCCCAATCTCCCTGGCCGCGGCCTCACCGCGTTCGAAATTGCGCGACCCGACGAGCACCGTGAGGCCGTGTAACGCGAGATCCTTCGCGATCTGCAGACCGATTCCCTGATTGGCGCCGGTGACGAGCGCGATGACATTGTCCTGCATGCAAATCTCCTGGTGTTGATTAGCTCGCCTCAGCTGCCCACGCCTGTGCATCGGCACCGGCGGGAATGTGCATCGGAGTCGAGGGATCGGTCGCCGCGCGCCACACGGCTTCGGCGACGTCCTGTGCCTGGGTGAGCGGGGACGCCGTGTCCTCCAGACGCGCGATGACTTCTTTGACGAGACCCGCATAGGCTTCATTGTCGAAGCCGTGGATATGGGCACGCGCGTTCTCGTTCTCTCCAAAGCGCGTCTCCAGCGAACGGCCTGGTAGCACGAGGCGCACGCGCACGCCGAACGGTTCGAGTTCCAGCGCCATCGACTCGGTGAACGCGTTCACCGCCGCCTTGCTCGCGCGGTACGCGCCGATCAGCGGCAGCGCCTTCAGCGTCACGCTCGACGTAACGTTCACGACGACGCCGGCCTTGCGCGCGCGGAACTGGGGCAGCACGGCTTGCGTCACCGCGATCGTGCCGAACGTGTTGGTCTCGAAGACCTCGCGCACGGCGTCGATCGGAACAAGCTCAGCCGGGGACGCCGCGCCATAGCCTGCATTGTTGACGAGGACGTCGATCGGGCCCGCAGCCGTGACGGCCGCGCGTATGCTTTCCGGCTTCGTGACGTCGAGCGCCAGCACGCGCAGGTGTTCCGAAGGCGGCAGCACGTCGTCACGCGGCGTACGCATCGTGGCGACGACCCGCCAGTCACGGGCCAGGAAGTAGCGGGCGATCTCGAGCCCGAAGCCGGACGAGCAGCCGGTGATCAGCACGGTTTGCATGGAATCTCCTTTGGTTTGCGTGTGTCCATACGATAGATCGCGCAGACCGTACTTGCTACAATCAAAGGTCCGAATTTCGTTTGCAGGAGTCCGGCCATGATCGATCCGTTGGCTGAAGTCGTGACGCTGCTGCAGCCGAGTGCGCGCTTCTCCAAACTCGTCCTCGGCGCCGGCCCCTGGCGCATCAGTCGTTCGGGTGCGGGCGAGCCTTTCTATTGCGTCATCCTCGATGGCGGGTGCTGCATCACGATCGACGATCACGCGCCGCTCGAACTCGTGGCCGGCGACTTCGTCCTGATTCCTGCGTCCTATGGCATCGAGGTGAGCAGCCTCGAGCCTCCCCCGCCGGACGTCGAGCCAGTGACGCCCGTCGCGCTGGGCAACAATGAATTCAGAATCGGCGCCGCGGACCACCCGGTCGATTCGCGCATGGTGGCGGGCCACTGCAGCTTCGGGTCGCCGGATTCATCTTTGCTGGTTTCGCTGCTGCCGCAACTCGTGCATGTCCGCGGCCAGGAACGGCTGGCCGCACTCGTCAAGCTCGTGCGCGAGGAATCGAGAGCGCAGCGGCCTGCGCGTGAAGTGGTGCTCTCTCGCCTGCTGGAAGTGCTGCTCATCGAAGCACTGCGATCCACGGCGGGAACGTATGCGCCACCGGGGCTCGTGCGCGGACTCTCCGACAGCCGCCTCGCGGCCGCGATCCGGGAGATGCACGAGCACCCGACGAAGCCGTGGACGGTTGCCGCGCTCGCGAAGGAGGCCGCGCTCTCACGTTCGACGTTTTTCGAACGCTTCAGCCGCGCAGTCGGCGTCGCGCCGATGGAATACCTGCTGACCTGGCGCATGGCGCTCGCGAAGGACCTGTTGCGTCGCAATCACGGCCGTATCGCCGAGATTGCGCAACTTGTCGGCTACAGCTCGGCCAGCACGTTCAGCGTTGCCTTTACGCGGCACGTCGGCCGGCCGCCTACGCAGTACGCGCGTGAGGAGCAGGTGGCCCCGGATGGCGCGTAAGCAGGCGCGAGCGGGTTGCCGGGAGGGCTGTTCGCGTCGGCAAATTTCCAGGCGGTACTGCGGCGACTACTGTCCGAGTATGGAGAGCGCCTCATGCACGGGCGCGAGGGAGACAGCGACGATGCCGCCGAGCGGCGTGTTCATTTCCAGAATCAAAAAAATGGCGATAGAGGTGGATATCGCGCCCAGAAAGAACGTGATGACGACCGTCGTGTTGGGTGAGGTGAACAGCCCAAACGAGCCGAAGATGATGCACAGCCACAACACGAGCGTGAGCAGCAGCGGCATTGGGGTCGAGCCTGCCGCCTGCAGCAGTGCAAGCTCGCGCATCGCCAGGACGTCGCCGGCGATCTGAATGGCGCGCGCCTGTAGCCGGCGTTGCGTTTCACTGTTCGGTGACAGTTGCGCCAACCGGCGTTGAATATTTTCCCCGCGTTTAAGCTCCTCGGGGCTGCGCATGCTTGCCAGCTGAGCCGGATCGCCGGAGGTGATCTTCTGGATGCCAGTGGCGACGCCCTGCTTCAGCAAGACCCGGATCTCCTGCGTCTCTGGACCGTACTGGGCGAGTGTGCGATCGAGCAGAATGATTTCGGTGGCGTCGCGTACGACCGCGGCGTTCGCGGCATCGAATGAGCTTTTCGCCGACGAGATCAGCAGCCCGAGCACCAATGCGGCCATGGTGGCTATCAATCCAATCGTCAGCTTAATGACGCTGACCGATTCGTCGCCGAGATGATGCGCTGGCAGCATGGTATGCAGATACAGGCCGAGCAGGGCGCAGCTAAACACGCATGCAAACACAATGATCGCAATGCCCAGGTGTGGCACGGTTCGATTCTCCGTTTTCGCTTGAGGCGTGGTTGCCTTCGCCGGATGCCTGAACGACTATTTTGTATTACACCCCATGTAATTGGCGAGGCTGCGGCGCATCACTACTCTTTGTTTGTCGTGTCATCGCCCCTTGATGCATGCGTCCGACTCCCAAGGAAAAATCATGGCTCACTTTCCCGTATATACACTCGATTCGGCTCCGGAAGGCTCGAAGGCGGCATGTCGAGGTCTTGCCGAAGCAAAGCACTCTTTCAGACGCCGTGCGCTTCCAGCCGCCTGAAGATGAGGTAAGCGCGGAATAGTCTTCGCCCGCAAGGTGTTCTGTTGACGCAAAGACGATTCGTGTAGCAAAGCAAAGCCATCGAGAAACTTGCTATCTCTGCGAAAGGAAACAAGACAATGGAAACGCAATTGAGCACCTTGACGTCTGAAACCGCGAACGCATCTGCCGCCTCCCCACAAAAGCTGCTTCAGCTGGCCATGGGTTTCTGGGCCTCGAAGACGCTGCTCTCCGCGGTCGAACTCGACCTGTTCACCGTTCTGGGAAGGGGTCCGCGCACAGCAACACAACTGATGGATCAAATGCAGTTGCATCCGAGATCGGCACACGACTTCCTCGACGCTCTGGTCGCGCTAGGGGTCCTGGATCGAGACGACGGGCTGTACCGGAATACCGCCGAGGCCGATGCATTTCTGGACAGATCCAGGCCGGGTTGTATCGCCGGATTTTTGCTCATGGCTAACAACCGCTTATATCCGTTCTGGGGCTCGTTGACCGAAGCATTGCGCACGGGGCTCCCGCAGAACGAAGCAAAGGAGGGCGGTAACCCGTTCGATGCAATCTATCGTGACGAACGCGGACTCCGTGAGTTTCTGGGCGCAATGAGCGGTGTCAGCATGGATCTGGCAAAGGAGATTGCGCAAAAGTTTCCCTGGCAGAACTATCGCTCGGTCGTCGACGTCGGGACCGCGCAGGGCGCCCTCGTGGCGGAGATTGCGCGTACGCACGAGCATCTTGCGGGAATCGGGTTCGATCTGCCCGCCGTCGCTCCGGTATTCAACGACTACATCGCGGCGAACGCGCTAGAGGATCGAATTCGCTTTCATCCGGGCGACTTCTTCGTGGACGCCTTGCCTTCAGCCGACGTTATGGTGATGGGACACATTCTGCACGACTGGAATCTCGAACAGAAGCGCGAACTGCTCGCGAGGAGTTATCAGGCGTTGCCCGCCGGCGGATGTCTGATCGTCTACGACGCGATGATCGACGACGAGCGCAGGCGCAATGCGTTCGGCTTGCTCATGAGTCTAAACATGCTGGTCGAGACGCCCGGCGGTTTCGACTATACCGCCAGGCAGTGCCGCGAATGGATGACCGAGGCGGGTTTTCGGGAGATCAGGGTCGAACCGCTGGGCGGGCAGAACTCGATGGTGATTGGCGTGCGCTAGCGGTCGAGATGCGACAGCATGGGCGGCAGGTAACGTGTGCCCGCGGTCTGGTGTCCGCCAAGGAAACTCCGAATGTGATCCAGATCCGCCGGCGTCAGCCGAACTGAAGCTGCGTTCACGTTTTCCTCGAGGTATTGGCGCCGTTTGGTGCCGGGGATCGGCACCAGATCGTCACCTTGCTTGAGCAGCCAGGCGAGCGCGAGCTGGCCCGGTGTCACGGACTTCTCGTCGGCAAGGGCCTTGATGAAATCTGCGAGCTTGACGTTCGTATCGAAGTTGCTGCCCTGTATGCGCGGATCGTTGGCTGCCCGCCAGTCGTTGGCGGGAAGGTCCTCCGCCCGCCTGGCGTTGCCGGTCAGGAAGCCCCGGCCAAGCGGACTGTAGGGAACAAAGCCGATACCCAGTTCGCGCAGCGCCGGCAGCACCTTGTCTTCGACGCCGCGCTCGAACAGCGAATACTCGCTTTGCACGGCCGAGACGGGTTGCACGGCATGGGCGCGCCGGATGGTATCGACGCTCGCTTCCGACAAGCCGAAATAGCGAACCTTGCCCGCGGCGATCGCGTCCTTGACCGCGCCCGCCACGTCCTCGATCGGCACGTCGGGATCCACGCGATGCTGGTAGAGCAGATCGATGTGATCGGTCTGCAACCGGACGAGCGACGCGTCGATCACCTCCTTGATATGCTCGGGGCGGCTGTCGAGGCCGCGTACGCCGTTGTCGATCTTGAAGCCGAATTTCGTCGCGATCGTCACTGCGTGACGACGCCCTTTTAGCGCGCGTCCGAGCAGTTCCTCGTTGGCGAAAGGACCATAGATCTCAGCGGTATCGAGGAATGTGCAACCGAGCTCGATCGCCCGATGAATCGTGGCGATCGACTCGGCGTCGTCGGGCGTGCCGTAGGCGTAGGACATCCCCATGCACCCCAGCCCGATCTCCGAAACGGCGAGTCCTTCACGTCCAAGCTTGCGCGTGTTCAGCATATTGCCCTCCTGTGGTGGCTAGCTACCTAGCATGGCACGCGCGTCGGATACGTGTTAGCACGATACTCCTGATTGCTTGCACGATTCTCCTGCAGATAAGGGACGCTCACCAACTCCATTGAGTCGTCGCAAGGCAATGCGAGTGCGACCTCGCAGTCAGCGCAATAGACACCACCCATGCCGTCGAGTTGCGCGCTTGGCTTGCCGGCCTGGTCGATGATGTCACTCGCATCGATCTGCGCTTGGGACATGTGCCGGATAAGGTCCTCCATCTCGTCCAGAAGCACGCCGGGAATATCGTGAAACGCTTCCTTTGCGACGCTTGTGGAAGCGCGATCATTCTCATTCCAGGTAAATAAGCATTCCGAATAAAACAACGATGTTTGAAAGAACTGAGCCGTCGAACACGCAGTCGTCTATGGCTCCCATGGAGTTCCGTCACCATGCTTCTGCAAGCGTATACATGATTTGACCGTGGATCTGCAATCCTCGTACCAAGCCAATATTAGTGAGGGCGCCGCGTGATGAATCGGAATCCGTAATGTTTTTTTCACACAAATGCGCCTACAGCGACCTAGTGTGTTTTGGTAGTGGCATCTTCGCTGCATGTTTACGCGGACGGTAGCAAGCGTTGGTTTTGCGGTGGGGGCAAGTCGGTTTCACATATACCGGAAGATCACGATATGACAGTCATGGCTCCGGTGACGGACAGCCGGAAAGTGCACAGGCGTTTTCCCTTTTTCGCGAGGCTCAGAATGAAAATCAATATCAGGTGCTTATCCCGGTTTGCTTTCCAGGGCGTGGCAGGCGGCGGGGTCATTGCGCTCGCATGCTCGATCGGCCCAGGCGCGAACGCGCAAACACTCGGATCGCTCGTCCAGGTAGCCGCGGGCGACCCGTTCAGCGGATGTGCCGCCGACCAGGTGCATGCGCAGGAATCGGCATTCGGCAGCGTCCTGTATCCGGCGACCTCGATTGAGCCATGGATTGCGGTCGATCCGACCGACCCGTCTCGTCTCCTCGCCGGCCACCAGCAGGATCGCTGGAACGACGGCGGTTCACGCGGGCTCGTCGGCGTCGCCTCGAGCGATGCGGGCACAACCTGGTCCAATACGATTCCGTCCGGCGTGACTGCGTGCACCGCAGGCAAATTCCGGCGAGCTTCCGATCCCTGGGTAGATTTCGCGCAAGACGGAACGGCCTTCTTCTTCTCTCTGGTACTGGACCCTGCGCAGCCGACGACTCCATTCGGAGCCCGAAATAGCGGGATGCTGGTCAGCCGCTCCACTGACCATGGCGCGACGTGGCAGCCTCCCGTTACGCTGATCCGCACCAACTCGCCGCACGTGCTCAATGACAAGAACTCACTCACTGCGGATCCGACTGCGAACAAATACGTCTATGCGGTCTGGGATCAGTTGAGCGTGTTCCCGCCGACGAAGGAGGGCGCCCAACTGCTCGCGCAAAGTGACGGTGTTGAGATCGCGCGCCAATTGGCGGGCCTCTCTTCGACATGTGGGACGCCGCCGTGCGCGGGTGGTGCCCCCTCCTCCAAATTCAGTTTCACCGGCCCTAGCTTCTTCTCACGGTCCACCGACAATGGCGCGACGTGGAGCACAGCCGCACCGATCTACCAGCCTGGCACGAACGCGCAGACAATCGACAACATGGTGCGCGTGCTGCCTGATGGAACCGTGCTCGACTTCTTCACCGCGATCAACGTCACGCCATCGCCACTGAGCATCGGCTATATCAAGTCGACGGACAAAGGCGCGAGCTGGTCGGGGCCGACGTTCACCAACAATATTCATACGATCGGCGGCGTGGTCACCGGCGTGGTCACACCTGACAGCGGTCAGCCGATACGCGACGCCGCTATTCTCTACAGTGTCGCTGTGAACCCGGTCTCGGGGGCTATCTATCTTGCCTGGCAGGACGATCGCTTTTCGTCCGGGACCTGCACCACACCCACCGGATCGATTCCGATTGTCGGGGTCGTCTTCAGCGAGTCGGATGACGGCGGGGCGACCTGGTCAGCACCCGTGATGATCAACAAGACGCCGCCGAACGGTACGAACCCCTGCCGTCAGCAGGCGTACATTCCGGCGATAGTGCCTTCGGGCGACGGCAATACGATCGTGGTGACCTACTACGACTTTCGTAATGACACGAACACGCCTGTGGGCTTCGAGGGCAGCGACTATTTCGCGGTGTTCTGCTCGACCGCCACTGCCTGCACGAACTCCGCCAACTGGGGTAACGAACGGAAACTGACTGACGCCTCGTTCAACATCCTGAACGCACCCGTAGCGGGCGGACATTTCCTCGGCGACTACATGGGTCTGGCCGCTAGCGGACCGAAAACTATTTACCCCTTATTCGGTGTTGCCACGAGTGCCAACGTGACGGCCGAATACACCCGTAAGATCACCTTGCCGTAAGCGCTAACGGCGGCGGCCGGCGGAGGTCGCCGCCCATGAATCGGGAAGCACGTGTAGACGACCGATCCGGCCGACACGGGAGTTGGACACGCGTGCACTCCTCGTCAGGACGGCGGCGAGAGCGCCTCGTTGAACTGCGAGAGAAACTGTCATGAAGTAACATCGGTGTGCTCGCCGGATCGCATCAATCCTTGCAGGGTTGTGGATTAAATCCAGCCTTGGCCAAGCCTTCCGTGAAAACGGCAAGATTTTCGTTGCGCTGGATCGGCATCCATTCGGTCAAGTTGCCGAGGCGCAAATCGGGAACCAGTTCACGTAGACGAATCGCAGCTTGTCGAGCCTCCCGTTGATTCCCGAGCCAGGCCTGACTCGCGGCGAGCGTTGCGTGGGCAAGGCCGAAACTCGGCAAATCCCGCATCGCCTTCTCTGCCCACGCAGCGGCCTCGACGAAGTTGCCCATGAACAAATGCGCAGCAGACAACCCAAACTGCATCCGGTAGCGTTCTGGATCCAACGGGCTCAGCTGCATCGCATGGGAAAATTGCCTGATCGCCTGTTCGGTTTCGCCGTGCCACAAGCGAACGAATGCGCCGAGGAACCACGCGGCGGCGAGATTGTGATTCAGTTCCAACGCCCGATCCAGAAGCGCAATGCCTTCCGCCAGGTGGTCACCGGCAAGATGTCCGAGGGCGTGCCCGCTGCGCGCCAGGGCCACGGCGTCGTATCTGCCAAGCTCGACCGCGCGGCGCGCCAGACGCGCGCCTTCGGCCATTTCCCGCGGGCGATCCTGCATCCAGCCGTTGACCTTGCGCCAGCAATGACACCAGGCCGCCATTGCGTATGCCGATGCGTATTCCGGGTCGCACTCAAACGCGCGCTGGAATAGCGGCAACGCTTCGTCAATCGCTTCGCGGGTGCCTCGATGAAGCCGCGCCATGCCGCGTAGGTAGAAGTCGTACGCATCCAGACTTTCGGTCGGTTTGAACCGGGCGCGAGCGATCTCCGCCTGTTCGAGCTGCGGCGCAATTGCGCCGACCACGCTGTCGGCGATCTGATCCTGGAACTCGAAAATATTGTCGAGCACGCCCTCGAAGCGACCAGCCCAATGAGTCGCGCCGGTGCTCGCATCGACGAGCTGACCGGTGATGCGAACGCGGCCCTGTGCCCGGCGCCAACTTCCTTCGAGCACGTAGCGCACGCCAAGCTCGCGCCCGATCTGCTTCACATCCACGTTTCGATGCTTGTACGTGAAGCTCGAATTACGTGCCACGACGAATAACCAGCGGTATCGCGACAACGCCGTGATGACGTCCTCGATCACACCGTCGGCGAGGTAATCCTGCTCCGGGTCACCGCTGAGATTGACGAACGGCAGGATGGCGATGGAAGGCTTGTTGAGCTGCGCCGCGTGCGGCGACGATGCTTCGGACGGCGTGGTTGTCTCGCCGGACTGAAGCGCCAGCGGTCGTTCGGTGATATCGGCGACGAACCGGAATCCCTTGCGCGCCACGGTTTTGATCACACGCTGCTGCTGACCGTCATCGCCGACCGCGGTGCGCGCGGCATTGACGTGGCTCGCCATGGTGGATTCGGAAATCACGCGTCCGTCCCACACCGCATTGATTAACTCGTCACGTCCCACGACACGGTTGCGATGACTCGCCAGATAAACCAGCAGATCGAACACCTTCGGCGTCGTGGCGACCGGTTGGGAAGCACGGCACAAGTCGCGACGTTCCAGGTCCAGCGTGCAGTCAGCGAAAACCCATTGCATTCGGGGCTCCAGCGCGAGAGGGCCGCCGGGCATGGGGTACCCGGCGCGCCGATGAAGCAGATCAAGGAATTTTGGACGGAAATACAAGGTGCAGGCAAAGCGGCGCCCGCGTCCGGAAATCATACTGCACCCATCGGATAAGGCGGCAAGCCCTTCGTAAACTTGGCCAGTGGGAGTGCAACATGAAAGTGGTCGTCATAGGTGGCAGCGGACTGATCGGCTCGAACGTGGTGCGGCGGCTTGGCCGCGATGGGCACGAAGTGGTGGCTGCATCCCCCTCGACCGGGGTGGACTTGATGACGGGCGAGGGGTTGGTGAGGGCGCTTGAAGGCGCGCAGGTCGTTGTCGATGTCGCCAACGCGCCATCCTTCGAGGACGACGCCGTGATGGCCTTCTTCCAGACAGCGGGCCGCAACCTGTTGGCCGCCGAATACGCTGCGGGCGTCGAGCACCACCTCGCCCTCTGCGTCGTGGGCACCGAACGCCTGCAGCAAAGCGGCTATTTTCGCGCCAAGGCCGCGCAGGAGACGCTGATCAAGGCGTCGCCGGTCCCGTACACGCTGCTGCGCGCCACCCAGTTCTTCGAATTCGTCGGCGGCATCATCGCCTCCGGCACCCAGCGAGACGAGGTGCACCTTTCGCCCGCGCTGATCCAGCCGGTTGCTGCCGACGACGTCTCCGCAGTCCTCGCCGATCTTGCGGCGGGGATGCCATTGAACGACACCATTGAAGTCGCCGGTCAGGACCGCTTCCCGCTGGACGACCTGGCCCGCAAGTTCCTCGCCGCACACAAGGATCCACGCACGGTGATCGCCGATGTCCACGCGCGCTATTTCGGCAGCGAACTCGACGACCGCACCCTGGTCGCCGGCAGTGGCCATCGCGTCGGCCCGACGCGCTTTCACACCTGGCTCAGCCTCTCCGTTGCGAAAGACTGATTCCTGCAACGATTTTCCTCTGTTTAACCCCATAAAGGACATGCCATGACCCAGCGCATCGATTACCAGCAACAATCCCCGGAACTGTTCAGAAAATTTGTCGAATTCAGCCTCGTGCTCAAGAAGTCCACTATCGAGGAATCCATCGGCCATCTAGTCGATATCCGGGCCTCACAGCTCAACGGCTGTTCGTTCTGCGTCGACATGCACGTGAAGGAAGCCACGATCCATGGCGAGCGTCCGCTGCGTCTTCATCACGTCGCCGTGTGGCGCGAGTCCAACCTGTTCACGCCGCGCGAGCGTGCCGCGCTGGCCTGGACCGAAGCGCTGACCCAGATTTCACCGCTTGGCGTGAGCGATGAAATCTACGACCGCGTGCGGACCCAGTTTTCGGAGAAGGAGCTGTCCGATCTCACGTTCCAGGTGATGTCGATCAACGCGTGGAACCGGGTCAACATCGGCTTCCGCATCCCGCCGGGGATCTACGACAAAGCCTTCGGCGTGGACAAGTCGGGCCTGGCCTGACCGCGGCGCAAAGGGGTAGCGTCATGCAAATTACGAGATTGCTGATCGCATCGCTGCTGCTCGCTGCGGACGCTGGGCAAGCGCACGAGCCGGCGCAAGCACAAGTCACGCCGCTGATGACCAAGGCGCTGGACGACTATCCGGGCAAGGAAGCGCTGATGATCCGCGTGGAATATCCGCCCGGCGCGTCGGACCCCGTGCATCGGCACAATGCGCACGGTTTCATCTACGTGCTGGAAGGCAACATCGTGATGCAGGTCAGGGGCGGCAAACAAGTCGCGCTCGGTCCGGGACAGACGTTTTATGAGGGGCCGAACGACGTTCATACGGTTGGGCGCAATGCGAGCCAGACGAAGTCCGCGACGTTCATCGTAGTGCTGCTCAAGGACAAGGGCGCACCGGTTCTCGTGCCAGCGAAGTAAGCCATGCCGTCGCCCGGCGCGGCTCACGAAATCTATTAATAGGATTACTTAAGATGACTAAAGCAACCCGCAATGTGCAGCCTGTTACCGCCAACCTTGGCAAAGAAGGTTCAGTCGAACTCGTGCCTTCCCGCTACGCCGTGTGCGTGGGTGACGTCGACGTCGTGCTGATCAGCGATGGCATTCTGCCGCTTCCGACCTCGACCATGTCCACCAACGTGAGCGAAGCGGACCGCAACGAATGGTTCGACGGTCGCTTCCTGCAACGCGACATGTTCGACTGGGCGCTGAATATTGCGCTCGTGCGCAGCGGCGAACGCCTGATCCTGATCGATTCGGGTGTGGGCGAGGGTTTCGAATACTTCACCCGTGCAGGTCGGTCGGTGATGCGACTGGAATCGGCTGGCATCGACCTGGCTGCGATCACCGATATCGTGATTACGCATATGCACATGGATCACGTCGGCGGACTGAACGTCGATGGCGTTAAGGCCAGACTGCGCCAGGACGTGCGCATTCACGTATCTGCGGCCGAAGTGGAATTCTGGAAAAATCCGGACTTCAGCAAGACGGTGATGCCGGAAGCCGTTCCTCCCGCGCTCCGCAAAGCGGCTGCGAAGTTCACGGAACTCTACAGCGAAAACATCATGCAGTTCGATCAGACCGTCGAAGTCGCAACGGGCGTGTCGGCGCGCGTAACGGGTGGGCACACGCCGGGGCATTGCGTCGTAGACGTCGCCTCGAACGGCGAGAAACTGACGTTCGCAGGCGACGCGATTTTCGAAGTCGGTTTCGACCATCCCGAATGGCAGAATGGCTTCGAGCACGATCCTGACGTGGCTGCGGACGTGCGTATCGCGCTGCTCACCGACGCTGCTGAAACCGGCGCTTTGCTGGCCGCAGCACATGTGGCGTTCCCGTCCATCGGTCACGTTGCAAGGAACGGTAAAGGCTTCCGTTTCGTGCCGGTGCAGTGGGATTACTGATTGATGAACGCCTGTCAATCATCGGCGGGCGTGAAGGCCGCCTTCATGGCAGCACGACGATCTTCCCGCCGGCCTTGTTCTCTTCCATGCACCGGTGTGCTTCTACGATTTCGTCGAGTCGAAAAACCTTCCCAACGGGGACGCGAAGTGTCCCGGCCTTCACCTGCGCCAGCAATTCGTCATACGGCGTCGCCATGAATTCATCGACTCCGCCGTCGTAAATGGTGAGTTTCACCGTGCTCGGTATCACTTCCATCGGACTGAAGGTGTCGAACGACCACTGGTTGCCAACAATGCCAGTCATGCACACCACACCGCCTTGTTTCGCGCAGCGCAACGAGTCCTTCAGCGTCGTGGTTCCGATGAGTTCCAGCACTTTATCCACGCCGCCGGGCGACACTTCGCCGATCTCCTGCGCGATTGTGCCCGAGTCTATGACGACACGGTCGGCGCCGTTTGCACGCAGCGCGTCGCCTTTCTGCGGATTGCGGGTCGTCGAAATCACAAACGCACCGTGCGCTTTGGCGATCGCCGCAGCGGCAAGTCCAACCGATGTCGTTCCGCCCCGAACCAGCAGCCGGTCCCGCTCTTGCAGCGCGAGGGCCTTGAACAGCGAGCCCCACGCGGTCTGAAGCATTTCCGGCATTGCGCCGAGCGTTTCCCAGGGCAAGCCAGTGACCAGTTTTTGTACCTGCCGGGCAGGTACGCAGGTGTACTCCGCATAGCTGCCGTCGAACTCACGCCCCAAGCCTCCCATCGCGGTGGCAACCGTCTCGCCCTTGGCGAACTCCATTCCCGGTGCGTCTTCCACGATGCCGACCGCCTCGATTCCCAGCACGCGTGGAAACTTCACGCTCTGAGAAAATCCCTGGCGGGTAAACATTTCGGATCGGTTGAGTCCGAACGCCTTCACGCGGATCAGTACCTCGCCGCGCTGCGGCGTCGGTATAGGCCGTTGTTCGAGCTTGAGCACCTCAGGACCACCGGGCTCGTGGATCACTGCTGCTTTCATGGTCGTCATCGACGCCTCCTTTGCGGCTCGCGAGTGTCTATTCGAAACCATAGAGCAGCTGCGATTTTCCGGTAGGCGGTAATGCAGAAAATCGTTTTCCACTTCCGGAAAGATCAGCGTGCCATGATATGTCACGTGGGCGCTCGTGCTCCGGGTTGGCATCTATCCTTGCGGCGTCGCCGACGATTGGCGCACAATGGTTTTCCAAGGATGGAAAAGCGATGGCGAACCTCAACTCGCTGGTGATATTCGCAAAGGTGGTCGAATCGGGCAGCCTTTCCGGGGCGGCACGCCGGCTTGGCATGCCGGTCTCTACGGTCAGCCGGCACATCGCTGAGTTCGAGCAGGCGCTGGGCGTTCGGCTCCTTGAGCGCTCCACGCGCAATCTCACCCTCACCGACCTCGGCAAGGAGGTGTATGAGCAAGCCGTGCGAGGCGTCGAGCTGGGTGAGGCCATCGACAGCGTCGCGTCCAGCCATCTCTCGGACGTGTCGGGGCTCTTGCGCCTTTCGGCGCCGCCAAGCGTTTCGGACACCTTGCTGACGCCGCTTGTCCTGGAATTTCAGAAGCGCTATCCGAACGTGCGTTTTCAGATTCTCGTTACCGAGCGCTACGTCGAACATATCGCGGACGGCGTCGACCTTGTGTTCCGGGTTGGTGCGTTGCGCGATTCGTCGCTGGTCGCGCGGCGCCTTCTGGCCTATCGTCATCGCATCGTTGCGACGCCTGCGTGCCTTAAGCGCTGCGGGGCGATCCGAAAGCCGCAGGATCTGCTCGAGCATCGCCTCCTTGCGTTTTCGCACTGGAAGGCGGATTGCAGCTGGTGTTTCGTGCACGAGAATGGAGGGGAAAAGCAGACGCTCACGTTCCAGCCGTTATTCGCGATGAACGATTTTGCCGGCCTCGCTTCCATGTTGCTGGCGGGTGCCGGCATTGGTGAACTGCCCCCTGTGGTCCGGCCCGATCTTGTTCGCGAGGGCAAGCTGGTGGAGGTGATGCCGCAGTGGCGCCTCCCGACATACGACCTCTCGCTCGTGTACCTGGGCAACCGGCACATTTCGAAACCGTGCAGGCTCTTCAAGGAATTCGCGATTGAAATGGCACCCGTGTTGTTTCCGGATTTTCCGCAGTAAGATGCAGACCATTCGAACTCCTGAGGGATTTAGAATGGTTGAAACGGGTTCGATGGTATCGCCTGTTTTTGCCTTTCAGGATGGTAAGGTGCCAAAGAGCCCGGGCACCATCTTCGAGGCGAAGTCCCTGAAGATGCGTACCTGCCGGGGCAGATAGCGGTCGCGCAGGTTGGCGATGGTCAGGTCGAACACAGGCAGATGCCAGTCCGGCAAGACCTCGACGAGCTGCCCGCTGCGCACGAGGTCTGGCTGGACGATGGGCGGCAGTTCCCCGATGCCGCAGCCCTCGAGCAGCGCCACAATGAGCCCGGTGTAGTCGTTCATGGCCATTGTCGGCTGGAAGGAGACCGTTTCGGTATCCCGGCCGTTGACATGAACGAAGCTCCAGCTATAGTCCGGCTTCCAGAAAGAGAACGCGAAAAGCCGGTGCGCGGGAAGGTCCCGCGGCGACTGCGGAGGCGGGCATCTGGCGAGGTACTTCGGACTTGCAACGACCTGATGCCGGTAAGTCAGAAGCGTGCGCGCTGCGAGCGTCGCGTCGGTGAAGGTTCCGACCTTGAACGCGATATCGACGTCCTCGGCTATCTGGTCGACGATGCGTTCGGTAATGAACGCCTTGACCTCCACGTTCGGGTAAGACTGCTGAAAGGCTTCGACGACAGGCACGATCAGCGAGTCGGAGAGGTTTGGCGGCGCACAGAGCCGTACGGCGCCGGACACCTCGGGCAGGCGGTTCGAAATGACATTGTCGACGGCTTCGCTGACCTCGGTGGCCTGTCTTGCGAGCTCGAATACTTCGGTGCCGAAGTCCGTGAGCCTCAGGTGATGCGTGGATCGATCGAGCAAACGAACACCCAGCTGATTTTCGAGTTCGGCAATACGGCGGCTCACAGAGGAAATGGGCATCTTGAGCCGCCTCGCGCCCTCCGAGAAGCTGCTCGCCTCGACGACCTTCGCAAAAATGAGCAGCGTATTGAGATCTTTCATTACCGTTACGCTCCGTTCGACCTGCAACTTGCTGGCGATCTGCAGCTTCCATCGTCTGACGCAGATTACCGCCGCAACCGGGCGGCAGCAAGGCGGCAGTCCGCCTGGCGAGGTAAAGGAACCATTCGGCTAGAGCACGACTCGCTCGCCGTTCGGATTGCCTTGAAAAGTCCAGCTTCCGCCGCTTCGGAACGACGCGCCTGTCGCGAACGTGTCCTCCATGAACTGGAGATACGTGCAGCGGCCATGTTCGACCTTGGCGAACACCGCGAACGGCGTCGTCACGACCTTTGAGAGTACCGTCGACCGGTACGTGAAACGACCGAACATGGCGGCGTATTCGTCGGTGCCGAACAGCGCCTCCGGCTCGAAGGATTGAATCTCCCAGTAGCGGCCGACATCCATAAAGGTCTTCACGATGCTCTCGGGACCACGAGACGTACCGGCCCACGGCATGATCCGCTTCAGATCGGGATTGTCGTAGTTGAGCGAAACATAGATCACGTCAGGTGTAACGAGCGCACGGACGTGCTCGATATCGGTTGGCTTCTCGAGTATCGAAGACAGCACTTCGGTTGGCGCGAGCATGGGCTTTCTCCTCCTCATCAGGGCACACGCTCAAGCATACAAACGCGGCCGCTCGCGTGAGCTTTCCAGAAATGGAAATCCGATTTCCGCACTGTCCGTTAGCGGTCGACCGAACGGTTGGCTACCATTGAGATCACATTGCGGTCACGCAAGCGGGAAACAGAAAGGAGCGCAACTGTCATGAGCACGGCAATCATCGGCCTTGGAAACATAGGCTCCCGGCTGGCGAAGAATCTGGTAACGGGTGGCGAGACGATCATCGTCGCGGCAAGGACGCCGGACGAGGCCGAGGAGGTGGCCCGAGACCTCGGCAGCCATGCCGAAGCGCTGACGGTCGAGGATGCAGTCGCCAAGGCGGACGTCATTGTCCTGGCGATCCAGTTCGACGCGATCAGGCAATTTCTCGTTACGCATCGTGAGGCGCTGGCGGGGAAGATCATCGTGGACCCGTCAAACCCGATCGCCCCGGACGGTAAGGGCGGATACAGAAAGACCATTCCTGACGAGCAATCTTCTGGCGTGCTGATTTCCGGGCTACTCCCGGCTCGGGCGCGTCTCGTCAAAGCGTTCGGCACGCTGGGCGCGCAATCGCTGGAGGCCGGCGCGAACCGGTCGCCGGAGCGGGCCGTGCTGTTTTATGCAGCGGACGATGCGCAAGCCGGCGAGGTCGTAGCAAGACTCATTACCGTCAGCGGGTTTTCTCCTTTGCGCGTGGGCGGCATCGACCAGTCGATCCGGATCGAGGTTGGCGGCGATCTGCACGAGTATGGACAGCTTGGCAAGCTGGTCAGCGCCAAAGAGGCCGCGTCGCTCGTCTAAGCGGCATGCGCGCCGTTCATCAGATCATGGAGGAACGACTCATCGTGAACACCGAAACGCGCACCGTCTCCACGCTCGCCGAATTGCAGACGGCAGTCGACGACGACCAGGTTCTGCATATCGTCGTTTCAGCGCAGATCGATGGGGTGGCAGCCCTTCGCCTGCGGCCCGGTTTGGCTCTGACCGGCATCGACGCACATGCCGCCCTGCGCTTCGCGCCCGGCAGCGACGGGCTCCAGCTTTCCGCCGACAATCGGGTCGAAGGCTTGCGGCTTGCCACGGACCCCGATCGGCGCGCCATTTTCAATGACACGCGTGTCGACGGATTCGGTCGGCTCGTGCTGCGCCATCTGAATGTTGCGGGCGTCGTGCAACTGCTGGCCCGCGACAGCGTGGCTGGCGGCCATGTCGAAGCACACGATATCGACATTGGGGCCGCGGACGCCCGCGGCTATGAAGAGCGCCCGAAGGGATACGGCGTCGAAGTCGTTCCCGGCGTCTTCACGCTCTGGAATCAGCGCGAAGACCGCGGCGTAGTCATCACGGCGGACCTCACCGGGCTTTCGGCGGGCCGTGCCGGTGCGCCGGTTCGCGGCAGCGGCATCTTCGTTGGCGGCGCCGGAGAGGCGGGCGGGCGCGTCGTGGCGAATCGGCTGGAGACAGGCGCCGTCCATAGCGATGGCGGCATCGCGCCCGGCACGCCGGATCGCATTACCGGCGGCGTATTCGTCGTGTCGGGCGCATTCGTGGCCAGCGTGCACAATCACGGCCCGGTGACGACCTACGGTCCGAATGACATGGTGCTCGACAACTGGGGAGCCGTCGATCGCTGGATCGTCGACGGGAAGGTCACGTCCCACGGGCCGAGCGGCATTGGCTTCGTGAATTTCGGCTCCCTCGAGCGGCTCGAAGTCAACGCGTTGATCGAGACGTTCGGCCAGGGATCGCGCGGCTTCAATGTCTACACGGGCACCGTGCGGTCGGCGCAATTCGAGCGCGTCGTCACGCATGCCGATGGCGCAGTGGGCATTCAGATCAGCCAACCTGTCGGCGAAATCACGGTCCGCCGGGGCATCGAGACGTGGGGCGGTACCGGCGACTCATTGGTCAAGGGCGTCGTTGTCCGGCTTGCGGCGACAGCGCTCAGCATCAAGCCCGGAGGATCGGCGCGCAAGATCGCGATCGCCGGCGGCCTGATCACGCATGGCGAAGGCGTCAATCCGCTGGAACTGCACGGCGCAATCGACGCGCTCGAGGTCAGCGGTGGATTGACGGCTGCCGGTGGCGGATTCGCCACCATCTAGCACCGAACGACAACCAGGGAACGCAATGGATCACACGACAACATCCGGTATGGCGGAAGAGGCCCGTGCGCGGCGCGAGTTTCTGCGGGCTGGCTCGGCTTCGGCACTCATGCTTGCCTTGGCGGGCCCGGCGCTGGCCGCGGGCGAAAAGACCAGGGCTGATGTAGAGGAGGGCGGCACACCGCGGCCGGGCGGTCCACTCCAGTCTGCGGGAGCCCTCGAGTTCGGGCCCGGCAATGTCCTCTTCGTCGGCGATATCACAGGTGCGGCCGTTCATGCGTTTGCACTGAAGGATTCGGACGTGACCTCTCAGGCCGACGTGGAAATGGGAAATTTTCATAACTTCGAAGGCCGCGATCTGGTCCTGGGCGTGGATCAGAAGCTCGCTGCGCTCTTCGGGACGACAGTCGGCAATATCGTCATCAACGATATGGCGATCCATCAGCCGTCGCGACAGATTTTCATGTCGGTCGAGCGCGGCAGCGGACCGGGCGCCATGGCTGCGATTGTGAAGGTCAATCACGGCAAGCTCGAGTTGCTCGAACTAGACGGTATTACGCACTCCAAAACGGCAATTCCAAACGAGCCGGACCAGAACGCGATGCTGGAGTTCGAGCCCCAGCAGGTCTATGCGATTACGGACGTCAAGTACTACAACGGCGAGGTTTTCGTCACAGGAATCTCGAATCAGCGCTTTGCATCGACGCTGTATCGCATCCCGTACCCGTTCCGTTCCCGCCTGTCGACGAGCACCGTCGAAATCTGGCACCCGACGCACGGGGAGTTCGAAACGCGCGCCCCGATCGTGCGGCAACTGATCCGGGAGATGGATGGAAAACCGTACCTGTTTGCCGTGTACGGTTGCACGCCGCTCGTTCGCTTCCGCCTGGAAGATTTGAAGGATGGCGCGCATGTGCGTGGGGACACGATCGGCGAACTGGGCTATGGGTCGAATCCGCTGGATATGCTGACTTATACCGATCCGACGGACAATAAGGACTACTTGCTCGTGACCATCGACGTACGCAGCGCGTCGCGTATCGAAGCTGCGGAGTTGACGACCGCGAAACCCGAGCCGACCGGTGGTCCCATCGACTTCGGGCCGGGTGGCCTAGGGCGTACGCAGCGCGATCTGCCGATCCGGGCGGAACATATCGCGATTCTCGATCCACGATGGGCAGTCGTCATCTGGCGGCATCCAAAGACGTCCTGGCGGCTGGACATCGGCACGCTGATGGTTCCGTACTTCTTCGACCGCCGATTGGGAATGGCGGAAATGAACTGGCCGAATGGTCCCGATCCGTTCCACTACCGCGAACATCGCAACGAGATCGACCACGCGTAGCCGGTTGCGAGATCAGCCGGCCGCAGAATATCGCGCAACGCGACCGAGTAAGGATGCCGATGACACTCCAGCCAACACTGCGAGTCGAGCACGAGACCCAGAGGAGCGGGGTGGCTTGCGTCTGCGTGCGCAACCTCGATGCAGATCTTGCTGCGCTTGTCGTCGAACACCAGGGGACGGCCCGCTCGCTGCAACCCGTGCTGCGTGTGAACGTTATCGATGCAGCCATGCGGGACGGCGACGAACTTCCCGATGTGGCTGGCTGCTGTCAGCTTCTGGAGGCCGGGGTGCGATTCGTTCCGCGTTTTCCGTTCGAACCGGGCGTTCGCTATCGAGCAAGCTTCGATTTGCGGCCGCTCGGCCGTATTGGGCATGCGGACGTGCTGACGCTCGAATTCTCGCTACCGAACCCCATCGGCGTCGACCCGGCTTCGGTGTCGGATGTCTTTCCATCCGCCGATGTCCTGCCGGAAAACCTGCTTCGCTTCTACGTTTGCTTTTCCAGCCCGATGCGGCGTGGCGGTGCCGAAACGCAGATTAGTCTTATCGGCCCCAATGGACGGCCTGCGCACGACGTGCTCTATCGGCCTGCGCTGGAGCTTTGGGACAGGAGCATGCGATGCCTGACGGTTCTGCTGGATCCGGGCAGGCTGAAACGCTGGGTCGGTCCCAATCGGGAACTGGGTCCGCCGCTGAGGTTGGGGCAACGCTACGCGTTGGCCATCGGCTCGGCAATGGTCGACTCATCCGGTCGTCCGCTTCGGCAGAATTTCTACAAGCCGTTCGTTGTCGCTCAGGCGGTCCGGGAGCCCGTTGCGCTCGCGCATTGGACGGTTCTGCCTCCTGCGGCGCAGAGTTGTCAACCTCTGGAGATCGTGTTTCCCAGGCCGCTGGATTGGGCGTTGCTGCGGCGCGCGATTGTGGTCGTGGGCGACGACGAACGGCCGGTAGCAGGGCGAGTCGCGATCGAAAAGGGCGAAAGACGCTGGACCTTTACGCCGGATTCGCCCTGGACGGCGACGCGGCCCGCCATTCGCGTCGCGCCGGACCTTGAAGACGTCTGCGGCAACACCCTGTTCGAGGCTTTTGACGGGCCGCTGCGAGCGCACCGCGAATCGAGCGCGCAACGCACCAACCGCACGATTCGCTTCGAACTCACACGGCCGGCGAATTCCGCGTAACGATTGTGGAGGCAACCCTTGGCCTCGGCGGCCAGTCGTTCGCCACGGGACGTGTGGATTGGCAACGATTTCGAGCGAAGGAGCCGCATCCAAGCTAGTTGCTCGATTGCTTAACGGTCTCGGTTGAGCAGTACGTTTTTGTAATGTAAACGGGCGACATGCACCGTCGCTTGTCCGAACACGAATCCGCCAACACCGCCGCCGATCATCGCTCCAACGACAGTGTGATTAGCAAGCGCACCCAGTCCAGAACCTACTCCGGCGCATATGGCGCACCCGAGGAGGCCGGCCCATGTCTCCCAATGCCGCCATGTTCGACGAAAGGCACGTCGCCAATACGCGCGTCTCTCTCTCGCGCTTAGATTTGCCAGCTCAGGGATGCTTTTCAACGTCCAAAAGATCGTCATTTCCCATCTCCTACCCGTTTATTCGCGCCGAGGCATTGTCGACGAACTTCGCCCCGTTGTCGACTGGCCGAAGTTGGCCGAACCTGGAAATGGCACAACGGCCATTCGCCTGGACACGCCGGTGACGGATGCTGGGTGCGGATTCACCGCTGGATCCAATATGAAGGTCGAAGGCCTCCAACGAGGTGTCCGAGGGTTTATGCGGGTGGTCGAGCCGCCGCTTTGATAGTTGCACTCACAACCGTACGACGATCTTTCCATTCGCGCTGTCGGTCTCCATCAGCCGATGGGCCTCGCGGATTTCCTCAAATCGGAAGACCCGCGCGGCCATCGCTTTGTATTGACCATGTTCCACGCGATCGACGATGAGTTGCATTGGAATCTCCGCCGTCGGAAACGCTGGCGCCCCAAACATAAAACTGCCGAAGAAGCTGAAATGCACCCCACTCGGCATCTGGGCCACGGGCATGAAGCCGTTAATCGGATCGGTGCCACCCAGAAATCCCGCCAGACAAAGGCGACCATGCCGCCGGGCCATGGTCAGCGAACCGATTACCGTACTGTTGCCCAACAATTCCAACACTGCGTCAACGCCGTCAGGATGCAAATCGCGCGCACGCTGTGGAAGATCAGGCGCCTCGAGCAACACCTCCTTGGCGCCGAGCGCTTCGAGCGACGGCGCGCGTTCCGGGTTACGCGTGGTGGCGATAACCCGAACGCCGGCATGAGCGGCGATATCCACCGCCGCCCGACCCAATGCGGACGTGGCGCCACGAACAACCAAGGTCTGTCCGGACTCAAGATCAAGATTGCCAAAGAGGGCTGCCCATGCCGTCGCATACGACTCCGGAATCGCCGCGAGTTGCTCCCAGGTCAGATCGGTATTCACGGCAACGACATTGCTTGCCGGGACACTGGTCAACTCGGCATAGCTTCCATTTATCTTTCGGCCCATGCCCCCCATGAATGCGACGACCTTTTGACCCGGCACGAACCGGCCATCCGGATCGGCACGCACAGTCCCGACACATTCGATTCCGCTTATCTCAGTCGCCTCGGGCCACTTTCCTTCGCGCATATGCATCTCGGCGCGATTCACGCCAAAAGCCTTCACCTCGATGAGAACATGGCCGAGCCGCGGGGACGGATCAGGACGCTCCTCGATGCTCAGTACCTCGGGTCCCCCGTACTGTTTGATAACGATGGCACGCATGAAAATCTCCATATCAGTGAGTGTCGTCTAATATTAGAGATCGGAGATTCTGTTAAAAATAATGAAGTTTTGATCAAGTTAATAGGACTCGTCGATGATCGAGGGCCTGACGTTGTATCAGCTGCAGTGCTTCGACGCAGTGGTATCGGAAGGCGGTTTCCAGCCCGCGGCCGAAAAGCTCTTGCGCACGCAGCCGACGGTGTTTGCCGCGGTGAAGAACCTCGAAGGACAGCTTGGCTTGACCTTGCTCGATCGGAGCGGCTATCGCGTGGCACTGACCGACGCGGGTCGCTCGTTTCATGACCACGTGCGCGTATTCCTTCAAGAGCTTCGCGGACTGAAGAACCATGCCGAGCAACTGGCCATGGGCGAGGAGCGCGAACTTCGCGTCGTGATCGGCGATCTCTCACCCGTGCGTGAGGTACTCGCACTGCTTCGTTCTTTCTTCGACGGTCATCCTGCGACGCAACTGCATTTGCATGTGGAGGCCATTGCAGGTCCGTGGGAACGCTTGTTTGACGGCGAAGCCGATCTGATCATTCATCACATCGACAAGGCGGATCCGCGGCTCGAGTACATCGATCTGTGTCCCGTCAGACTCATCCCTGTCGTCGCGCCGGGTTTTCTTCGCATGCCCATTTCGGACGAGATCACGCCGGAGCAAATGCGCGGATACGTTCAGTGCGTCATTCGCGACACGGCACGCCATATCGTGCGGCCGAATTACTACATCATTGAGGGCGCCCAAACGTGGTCGGTCGGCGATCAGTTGATGAAGAAGGAAATCATTTTGCAGGGCGCGGCCTGGGGTCATCTGCACGATTTTCTGATTGAGAGCGATCTACGCGATGGACGTCTTCTCTCAATCGGCGGGCGACATCTGCAAGGCGGACGCGTCGAGATAACCGCGGCGCGCCGACGCGATTTGCCCCACGGGCCAATCGCCAATTTGCTTTGGCAGCACATCAGAGACCGCGCCCCGAACTTTAAAATCTCAACCGCGGACTGATTCCAAAATGGCGGTCTATTGCCGTGTACGAACTTGACAGCACGGCATACAACCTCGGTGTTCGCGCTTGAGCTAATTCGGTTGAACGGCCGTTGCTCGAATGTTACCTACAGCATCAACGTCCACTGTCTCTTTCTGGTCCGAGCAGATCCCGACGGCGCCGCGCGCTGAACACTTGGCACATGCGCGTCATGCAAAAGGCATAGTCCGACCCGTAGCGGACTCTCAGTGCCGCTCAAAGCTGCCATTCGACCTCGGCTCGAACATGGAAAACAGCGCGCCAGACGATTGCGTCCTTACCTTCCCGCTTGTCAGATGTTGGCCCTTCTACAACTGGATAGAGGAAAAATGCGCGCTCACCCAGTCAGAAAATTCTTGTAACTTGGTGTATTTGATCTGAATATCCATCGCTGTATCCCAGAGATGGATCGGTTCTCCGCGGCGGAGCCGCTGTTGGAGAATCTGAAGCTTCGATCGCAACCAGCTTACGCTCGTCGCCGCATCGAAGTGGTATGCATCGAGAAACCGGACGTAGGTATCGCGGTCGATCTTCCCCTCGCATTCCAGAGACCGATCCAATTCGGCGTTGAAGGCTTGCGCGTCGTTCATCACCCATTTCTCAGTTTCGATTGATCCTACCGGCCATTGCGCCCGTCGATGAGCATCGCCTGCAGCCATTTGACTCTCACCGGAGCAACGGCACTCTCGAAAGCGGCCATGCAACGCATGTCGAGGTAATCGTCCTCTATGGACACGAGCCGCAAATCAGGACGTGCAGTTAGCAGCCGTGCTGCCGATTTCTCCGCAGACACCGGCCAATCAAACATTTCACGGGCGTCCGCCGCTGTTATTAACAGTGAGTCGTCACCCGTCTTGTGCGTGGCTGAGAGACGTTCAAGCATTTCACAAAATTCGGCTTCCTTCACTGATTTGACTCCTCTGTGTCTGAATGCAGGTCACGATTGTCGACGATTTCTGGGAGGCGGGCGAACGACCGATCCTCGCCGACCTCTGCCCGATGCGGTCGGCGGCAGTCGACCCTAAGCCGCCGCTCGGGACGGAACGACGTCGATGGCTCCTTCCGGACTATCTTTTGACGTTCGCATATCCGCATCTTTGCGGTCAGCATATCGATTGGAAGCTCGCGCGAACTTCAAGTCTTCGACAGCACAACGTGCCCCGAGTCCAGGCATGAGGGTGGAAAAAATGCAGGAAGGCCTGGCAGGGGAACGCCGTCGACGTCCGGGTAATGCAGAAGCCTATCCCGCTGCCTTGCTCAAATAATGCTGCGCCGCACGCATCACGTGACGCTCCGCCAGCAGGGCTGCGAGCGCCGCGTCGCCGGCCTGAACCGCTCGCAGAATGGCGGCGTGTTCGTCCCACGTCATGCGGATCTCGTCGTCATTCGACTTAGTGAAGAGCCGGCGCGTACGATCGCGCAGCGAACGCATCAAGTCGGCAAGGATCATATTGGCCCCGGCCGCATAGAGCAGATCGTGAAACTGGGCGTTCAGGTCGAGCAGTCCGGCGGTTTGTCCGTTGCTCGCGCGCTTCTTGCCTTCCTCCAGCACCCGTTCGATGCGGGCCGAGAGTTCCGGCGTGCAGTGTTCAGCTGCGAGCCGAGCGTTCAACCCTTCCAGGGTCGCGCGGATCTGCACCATTTCGCGCGCGGACGACGGGTCCAGCGATGCGACGACCGCACCATGGCGCGGGCGGACTTCCACCAGACCTTCTGCGGCGAGCGCGCGCAGCGCCTCTCGCACTGGCACGCGCGAGACGTCCAGTTCCTCGGCGATGCGGCCTTCCACGAGGCGGTCGCCCGGGGCGTAGACACCCGCTGTGATGGACTCGCGGATGCGCGCAAGCACCAGTTCGGACAACTGCTTATGCCGGATGGGGGCGGATCGCTCAGATTGGCCGGCCGGGCCGGATGTATCCGGGAGGGTACTCATCGAAACTCCACGCTCTATGCCGGCCACGCCGACAACGCCCCATTTTAACGCACGGCGGAAATTGTAGACAGTACACGTCATACCGTTTGAGTTGCGTCATAGGGCTCGGTGTGGCGTCCGCTTAGCTTTCCCAGTTGGCGTCATCGATGAATGCAAGGATCTCGTTGCCGAGATAGGTCTCCCCTGAGTTGAAGTGCGCGACGATCGACGTGTGATTGTGCCCGCGCATCTGCACGAAACGCGGCGGAACGCCCCGATGGCGCAGGGCATCGATGAACAGTTGGGCGCCGTACTCGTCGAGGTACGGATTTTCGTATTCGGCGACCGCAATCATCAGCGGTACCGCCGAGCGGGCTACGTGGGTGAGCGGAGAGCGTTGCGCGTACAGCGTTTCGTCTGTGCCGAAGTACGCGCGCACGGGTTGCGCATTCGGGTTGCCAGGCCTCACGTCGGCAACGATTCGCGCGCTGATCAACACCAGGCCGGCCACGCTTTGCGTATTCGCGCGGACCGCGAGAGCGGGGTCGAATAGACAGGCGGCGGCATGCGCGCCGCCCGCCGAGTGTCCGATGACGAAGATGCGGCGGGAGTCGAAGCGAAGCCGGGCGGCCAGTCCGCGAATGAATGCAAGCGCATCGGCGACGTCCTCGGCGCCGCCTGGATAGGGGGCGGCGTCGGCGAGTCGGTACTCGACGTTGAAGGCCACGAGTCCCTGGTTGGCGAACCAGTGGCACACGTTGTCATAAATCTCGCCGTTCACGCTCTTGCTACCGCGGACAAACGCCCCGCCGTGAACGAATACCACGGCGTCGCGCAGGATGTCGCCGTGCGGCGGCCCGGGAGGATGAAAGATGTCCAGCGTATGGCGGCTGTGTTCGCCGTAGCGCACGTCCCGTTCGACGGTGGCGAGCTTCGGCGCCGAGGCTACGACCGGGGTGTAGGTGTCGACCACCGCCTTGCGATTGCCGACGATATCGTCGGCCCAGCGCGGACCGAGCGCGTTCATCGCGCGACGGTCATCTTCTGAGAGGGTGCCGAAAGGCGCGAGAGCCGGATCGGATTTCACCATGACACGCTCACATCGCCCTTGACGAACGTCTGACACGCCATCCGGTAGCCGGCCGCGATCTCTTCCGGACTGAGGTGCCGCTTTTCCTTCGGTTTGACGGTATCGGTATTTTCGAGTCCGCGCTCCACCTTGCACTTGCAGGTGCCGCAGAGGCCGCCGCCACATTTGAACGGAATCCCGCCCTGTTCGCGCAGGGACACGCGCAGCAGATTGCTGTCGGGCGGTGCCGCTACCGTCTTGCCGCCGTTGCTGATGAAAGTAACCTGAATCATGGAGTGGATACGCTCAAGAAACGATGACGGGTTCGGCGAGTGCAACGAGCCGTGCATCGGCATGGCTCGCACTAACCAGGCGGGTTAGCGAACCGAGCGCCGCTTCGCGCGTGTCGAAATGCTCGAAGAACCGCGTCGGTACGAGGTTGATGCTGGCGGGCGCCGTCTCCTCGACGATCCTCACGCGCGTTTCCCGTTGAAGCTCCGCGATCGTGAAGGTTGCGATGTGCCGCCCTTCATAGTGGTACGCAAGCGCTTCGAGCGGCCGCAGACCGTCCGTCGCCTCGCTACGGTACCGGCCCGGTTTGTTGGTCAGGATGATGTACATGGAGAAGGTGTGCAAAAATCAGGATGTCAAAGCGTCGTGCTGGACGAGCTCGATATCGTGGTCGATCCACAACTGGCACGCGAGACGGAAGCCCTGGGCGAGCCGCTCCCCGAGCTGCTTGCGCTCCTTCCAGTTCGGCTCGGGCAGATGTTCGGCGCCGCTGAGTACCTGACAGGCGCATTGGGAACATTTCCCCATGCCGCATTCGTAGCGAAGATGCGGATACGGAAACTGACGAATACCGGCCCGCACCACGAGATTGGTGTTCTCCTTGACGGAGTCGCGATACGTCTCGCCGTTTTTGTGAAACACGACATTTGGCATTACTGTCTCCTCGCCGCAGCGTTTGGCCGCGACGCAATGCATGAAGCAACGGTCATCTCGCATGACCTGCATAACGCGTCAGCAACGACCGGCGCTCTTACGCCTGCACGGCCGAGGGCGCATGCTGGAACGTGAAGCCGTCTGCATAGAAGTACCGCGGGCTCACGCCGCGACTGGCGAATTCACGTTTGGCCGCGGCGATCATGTCCGGCGAGCCGCACGCGTAGACGGCATATTCCGTGAGGTCGGAAAAGCGCGCGGCAACGGCGTGCTGCACGTAGCCGCGCGCGCCGGTCCAGTCCGGAGCACCGCGCGAGAGCACCGGCGTGTAGTCGAAGTCGTCGTGGTGCGCGGCAAGCGCGCTCAATACTTCGTGCAGGTACAGGTCAGACGGCGTTCGGCCTCCCCAGAACAGCGATACCGGCGGATGGTCGGGATCGGCGAGGATCTCGCCGAGCATCGCATGCAGCGGCGCGATGCCCGTGCCCGTCGCGATCATCACGATCGGGCGATAGTCCTCTGCGTGATAGCCGAATCCGCCGAGTGGCAGCTCCACGTCGAGCGTGTCGCCGGGCGAGAGGGTCGGAAGCAGGGTGTCGGTGAAGAAGCCGCCTTCAATCCTGCGGATATGAAGTTCCACGGTCGCCGCGCCTGCCGCCGATGCCATCGAGAAGCTGCGTACGCCCGCCTCGCCGAGATGCACATGCAGGTATTGACCCGGCCGGAACGCAATCCGCTCGAGGCCGTGAATGGCGAGCGTCAACGCCACGACTCCAGCATCATGCCGCTCGATCGCATGCACGGACGCGCGCTGCCGCGCCGGCGGCATGGGTGCTGCCAGCGGCCGGTCCGTGCTGAGGACGAGGTCCGAGGTCGCGCGCGCCTGACAGGCCAGCGCGTAGCCTTGTTCGGTCTCGGCTTCCGAGAGGCCCGGCGGCGCTTCGTCGTAACGCACCGCGCCGCTCACCAGCCTGACGCGACACGTTCCGCAGGCCCCGAAACGACATTCGGAGGGCAGCATGACGCCCGCGCGCACGGCGGCGTCGAGTACGCTCTCATCGCTGGCGGCCTCGAACGTGCAACCTTCCTCGATCCACATGACCCGATGGTCCATGACGGCACCTTTCCTCGCGTTACAATTTGATATCGGCCTGAACCAGCACTTCGCGACCGGACTCCCGCAGCACCTCGCGCAGCGCCGTGAGGCCTGCGAGCGCTGCTTCGGTATCCTGAGCACCATTGCCGCCGCTCAGACCGATGCCCCCCACTACCTGGTTGTCCACGACAACCGGAAAGCCGCCGACGAATGCGGCAAACTTGCCGTCGAAGCTCCACTGAATGCCGAAAGCCTCATTGCCGGGCAGCGCCGGGCCGTTCGGCGGCGTGCTGAAGAGATGCGTCGAGCGCTTGTGGCCCGCCGCGGTGAAGGCCTTGTTCCAGGCGATCTGCGGGCCTGTGATGCGACCTCCGTCCATGCGTTCGAGCGCAAGAGGAAAGCCCCCTTCGTCGGTTACGCAGACGGATTCCAGCACGCCGATTTCATGCGAGCGGGCGATAGCCGCGGCGATCATGTGGCGCGCTTCGGCCAGTTCGAGTTTGAAGAATGATTTCATGTGCGAGGCTTCGATGGAGTGGGGCGGCTCTAAACGCCGCGATATACGGTCTTGGTTTGCAGATAGAACTCGAGCCCGTCGCGTCCCGATTCGCGAAAAGTTGCCGTGCTCGAACGCTTGAGTCCGCCGAACGGCGCGTTGACGAGATTGCCCGTGGTCGTGCGGTTGATCTTCACGGTGCCGGCTTCGATGTCGTGCGCGAAGCGTTCCATCAACGCAGCGTCGCGCGTGACGAGCGCGGCGGAGAGGCCATATTCGGTGTCGTTGGCGACTGCGATCGCGTCGTCGTAATCGGCGACGTCGATCACCGCAATCACCGGGCCGAAGATTTCCTCCCGCGCGATCCGCGCCTCGCGCGGCACGTCGACGAAGATCGTGGGTTCGACGTAATAGCCGTGCGCGAAATCGCCATGGGTGATTTGCTTGCCGCCTGTTGCGAGCGTAGCTTCGGCATTGCCGGCTTCGATATAGGACAGCACGGAGCGGAACTGCCCGGCGGTCGCGAGCGGGCCGATGTCCACGCCCGGCGTCATGCCGTTGCCGATCTTCAGCGTCTGCGTCTTTTCGACGAGTCGCGCGACGAAAGCCGCTTTTGCCTGCGGGGTGACGAGCACCCGGCTCGTACCGGTGCAAGCCTGGCCGCTGAGCGAGAAGCCGCCCTTGATGGTCAGATCGACCGCGAGCGGCGCGTCGCCTTCTTCGAGCACGATGAGTGGGTTCTTGCCGCCGAGTTCCATCTGCGTGCGCGTCGACAGCGCCGCGGCGCGATGAATCTGTTCGCCTGCCGATGTCGAACCGGTGAACGAGATCGCGCGGATTTCCGGCGCCTCGATGATGCCGGGACCGACCTCGGCCGCTCTTCCGGTGATGAAATTCAGTACGCCGCGCGGCAGTCCCGCTTCGACGAGCGCTTGCGCGAGGCGCAGCCCTGAAAGCGGCGCATCCGACGACGGCTTGAACACGACAGTGTTGCCGCACACGAGCGCTGGCGCGATCTTGCGCGCCGGTATCGATACCGGAAAATTCCACGGGCTGATGATGGTTACGACGCCAAGCGGCTCGCGCAGCGTGTAGACGCTCATCTTCGCGTCGTCGGTAGGGAAAGTTTCGCCGCCGAACGACTGTGCCTCTACGGCATAGAAGCGCAGCGTCTGAGCCGAACGGGCGAATTCGTCGCGGGCAAGGCCGCGCGGCTTGCCCTCTTCGCGGGAGAGTTCGTCGCCGAATCGTTCGGCGTGTTGTTCGAGGTAGTCGGCGGCCTTCAGCAGATACTGCGCGCGCGCCGCGACCGACAGTTTCTTCCAGCCGGCGAAAGCCGCCGAAGCAGCCTTCACGGCCGCTGCCGCGTCGGCCGCCGTCGAGGCCTGGAAGTGGCCGACCAGATCGCGCGTATCGGCGGGATTGCGATTCTCGAAGGTGGCGCCAGAGAGGCTCGCGCACCACTCGCCGTCGATGTGGTTGAAAAAGGTGGAATCGTTTGTCATCACTGAGTCATCCGGTGACAGAGACCTGCGCATGGCCGTGCCTGCGCATTACACAAGAGCGACGTGCCGCTGCAGCCCGGCGGAGAGACTCATCCGCCGGATACCGGCAGCCGGAACGCACCGCAAACCAGCCGCACGCGTAGCGCGTACGGCCGGTATCGTTCGTCAGGCCGCGAGACCCAGTTCCGGCAGCGGGATCTCTTTCTCGACGTAGTCGTAGTAGAGCGCCGTTGTGTAAAGCAGCCGCATCTGCGCGCCCACTTCGCAGATCTTGAGGCAGCGCTGTTGCAGTTCCGGCGTGTTGGCGTGTTCGAGCACGATCTGGTAACCGCGCTCGCCGTGGATCTCGTCGGAGACGATGTGCAGGTCGAAGAATTCGACCTCCTCGTCAGTGAACTTGTATTGCTCGCGCAGCGTCGGGGTTTGCTTGCGATAGATCGACGGCACCTGCGACTCGAGGCCGACCACCAACGCCGCCACGGCGACGATCGGGTCCTCGCGCATCGCGACGGCATAGCACCAGCCTTGCAGGCCGCGCGTAGTCGGCGACATGTTGTCGGGATTGGTGACGCGTTCGCGGGTCGTGCCGCAGGCTTCGGCGAAGCGGATCAGCAGATCCGTGTGACGGTCGCCGCCGATTTCCTCCTCGTACATGTTCGCGAGGATGAAGTCTTTCGCCTCGGTCATGTGCTCCGGCATGCGCGCATACAGGTAACCGAGGTAATCGGCGAACGGGCCGACGTAGTGGTAGTGATTCTCTGCCCAGCGTGCGAGGTGCGCACGCGTGAGCTTGCCGCTCGCCCACGCGATGCTGAACGGAGCCTGGTTAGCGCTCTTTCCTTTGATTGCTTCTTCCAGCGCGGCGCGGAAAGCGTCGCGCGACATCAGTTCGGCCATTCGAGACTCCTTGAGAAGTGTGACGTTACCGGCTGGCAGGGTGCGGCGGTTACGTTAAGTACACTGTATACAAAAAGCTAAGTCTTGAAAAGTGGAAAAGATTTGAAGCGCGCGTCGTAAGAAGTCGGGTGCTGCCTTCACGCACTCTCTTTACAGTCTGGATGTATCAACAGGAAGCCCGACCAGCGGGCAGGAGGGCCTTTTTTTGCACGATGCTTCCCGGCGATACGCGATAGCGTGATGGGCCTGATTGGTCATCTGGGCCAGGGTTAACGAGATTATTTTTTTCGTTGCAGGTCAATTTTTTGGTACATAGTATACCAACAAGCGCAAACCTTTCTAAAACCCGGCGCTTCTAACGAAGCGTTCCTGGAGAAATGATGGACTCCCATGTCGTGCTCACATCGGCTCACTGGACTTACCTCTGCGGTGTCGTCGCAATCATTGCCACCCTCGTCCTCAGAGCGAACGTCGTACTACCGGCGGTCATCGCGACCTTTGCCACCGTGCTCGTCTATTCCGGCCATCTGTCGAGCGCCTTCGAAGCGGTGTTCTTCGCGCCTCTCACAGCTGCGCGTGAACTCTTCAATATCTTCCTTGTGATCTCGCTGATGACCGCGCTGCTCAACGCGCTCAAGCAGATCAACGCGGACGTCAGAATGGTCCAGCCGTTTCGCAGCATCATGGTGAACGGACATGTCGGATTCTTCGTGCTCGGATTCGTCAGCTATGTGCTCTCGCTGTTCTTCTGGCCGACACCTGCCGTTCCGCTTATCGCGGGCATTCTGCTGCCCGCGGCGATCTACGCGGGCGTGCCACCGCTTGGCGCGGCGCTGTGTATCGGCATCGCCGGGCTCGGTACGGCGCTTTCGTCGGACTATGTCATCAAGGTCGCGCCCGGTATCAGCGCGAAGGCGGCGGCTGTTCCGATGCCTGCCGTCGCAGACAAGGCATTGCTGCTCTCGCTGATTACCGGTGGCGTGGCCTTCACGATTGCCTATCTGCGCATCCGCAGCCAGATCCAGAAACCGAACGTTGCGCACCTCGAACGCTGGGAAGCGACGCAGGTGACCGCGAACTCGGTTGTGTCGCATGCTCCGGCGCGTCACGCGCGTATCCGCCGCGGCAAGCCGCAACACGCGTCGGTGGGTGAAGGCGGCCGTGCAGGTCATGCGGCGCCGGTGATCACTGCGCCGCGGGATCTGCTGACGCCTTCCCAGGAGCGCTGGTCGAAGTGCTTCGCCATTCTCGTGCCGCTCGCGTTCGCCGCCATCGTCGCGTTCATGGTGCTGCCGCACGTCGTGCCGGGTTTCAAGGGGGCGAGCGGCAACGCGGCGGCCGCGCTCGTCGGTGGCGTCTCTGCGTTGCTGATGGTGGCCGTCGCCACCGCGCGAGACTATCGTTCGGCATGCAAGAGCGTTGCGGATCACGTGACGGAAGGGTTCCTGTTTTCCTTCCGTGCGATGAGTTCGGTATTGCCGATCGCCGGTTTCTTCTTCATCGGCGTGGCCGGGACGGCGGCCCCGATCTTGGGCCTCGCGCCGGGCGTGGCCGCGCCGGGTCTTCTCGCGGATCTGGTCAAGGCGGGCGAGCAATACATTCCCCACAACCAGTTCTTCGTGTCCTACGGCATCTTGTTCGCGGGCATGGTAACGGGGATCGACGGTTCCGGTTTTGCGGGCTTGCCGCTAACCGGGGCGCTCGCGGGCGCGCTCGGACGTGCGGTCGGGTTCGATGTGTCGACGCTCGCCGCAATTGGCCAGATGGGTTCTGTGTGGACCGGAAAAACGCTGACTGCGTGGTCCGCGCTTGCCGCCGTCGCGAGCTTTGCGCGCGTGCCGGTGCTTCAGGCAGTGCGGTATCTTCTGCTGCCGGTGGTCGCCGGTCTGGTGGTGTCCACCTTCATCGCGATCATCGTGTGGTGAGCCCCACGCGTTGACGCGCACGCTCGCAGACTGAATGCTTATTCTCGCGGCGCCCCGCACCGGAAAGTGCGAGGGCGCTGTTTTTATTCTGATGCACGTGGGAATACGGGGAAACGAACCGGCGCCGCGCCGCGTGCGTCGCCGTGAACCTGGGAAGGCGTCAGAACCGGTGACGCATACCGACAGCGATGGCCGCCTGCTCGCTCGTCGTCGAAGCTGAGAGGAACTGGCTAACCTGGGCGAACTTCGCCGAGCCGATCGCGTGCTGCCCCGTGCCCATCAGATAGACATCGGTGCGCTTCGAGAGGCTGTAGTCGAAGAAGAGATCGGCCTGCTCGTAGCGTGGACGACTGTCGCTTGCGTCGACGCGTCCATCGGTATAGACGAACGCGACGCCGAGCAGTGCGGCGGGCGTGAACCGGTACGAGGCATTGACCTCGTAGTTCTGGAAGCGCACGTCCTGGCCGCCGAAGCCGCCCTTGAAGGTCGACTGCGTGAACGCGCCGCCCACCTTGGCCGAACCGAATTGATAGCTCGCGCCCACGCCGAACACCTGGTACGCGTGTGCCGCAATGGCATAGCTGCCGTTCACGCTGTTCGCGGTGGTCCAGAACGTGCCCGCGGCGAGCGCACCCGGATGGTCCACATGCGTGAATGCCGCCCCGGCGTACAGCCCGCCTGCTGAATAGTGGGCGCCGACGCTATAGACGCTGTTAGTGGCGATCGAGCCGGGCTGACCACCCGGTGCGTACAGTGCAGTGAACTGGGTGCCCGAAAACGTCGGACTCACGTATTTGATCGTGTTGTTCACGCGAAAACCGCGATTGGTATTGTCGTTGTCGCCGGGGTGTTCGAAGAGTACGCCCCACTGGTCCGTCGTGACAGGCGAGATCTGCTCGACCATCTCTTCGTATTGGCGACCGAGGGTGAGGGCGCCCAGATGGTCGCTGGAAAGGCCGACATACGCCTGACGGCCGAACATGAGGCCACCCTGACCGAGCGTGCCATTGGCAAGCGAGAAGCCGTTCTCGAGGACGAAGACGGCGTGGAGGCCAGCGCCGAGATCCTCGTTCCCGCGCAGCCCCCAACGGCTTCCCTGCGTGATGCCGCTCATCTCCTGCCAGGTCTGTCCGCCTTTCTGATTGGTCGTATAAGCCAACCCTGCATCGATGATGCCGTACAACGTCACGCTCGACTGCGCGTGAGCGGTGCCGGCTACGGCGAGCGCCGCACCAGCGGCGATGACTGATCGTTTTGTTACCGCCATGCCTTGAGTCTCCTGAAATGGGGATAGCGAAGCTGGATGGATTCGCATTTGGTATACGATATGTTCAAAAATGAGCTGTCAAATGAGGAAATTCCACGCCTTGTGGTCTATTTATCTGTATGTTGTATACATACTGCACGACATCTCGTATGATCGAGCCATTCACTCAAGGACTGACATGATTCATCTGACCGACAACGAGATCGACGGGCTGGTCGACTTCTCCTCTGCGATTCCCGTCCTCGAGCGCGCGTTCGTCCAGCTCGCTTCGGGAGGGGCCTCCGTACAGCAGCGCATTCGCACCGAAGCGGATGGCGTCAAGCTCTCCACGCTGGGCGCCGTGCTACCTCTGGAAGGCGTGGCCGGTGCGAAGGTCTATACGACGATCGCCGGCCGTTTCAACTTCATGATCGTGTTGTTCTCGACGCACGACGGCAGTCTGCTCGCCACGCTCGACGCGAATGCGCTGACGCGCATCAGGACGGCCGCATCCACCGTGCTGGCGGTGCGTTCACTGGCGCGTCGCGGCGCGCAAACGGCTGCAATCTTTGGTGCTGGAGTGCAGGGGCGCGCGCATGCTAGTGCGCTTGCGGCGCATACCGGGTTGAGATCGTTCCGTATCGTCGGTCTCGACGATGCCGCCGCCGCGGTGGCGAGCTTCAACGAAGAACAGGGATCGAGCGACGTAGAAGCATTAGCTTGCGACGCGGCCCGCGCCGTGCGCGATGCCGACGTGATCGTGACCGCCACGCGCGCGGGGCAGCCGCTAATCGACGGCGCGGGCGTGCAACCGGGCACGCTCGTCGCCGCGATCGGGTCAAGTCTGCCGACCACGCGCGAACTCGATGACACCGTGCTTGCGCGTGCTGCGCGCATCGTTGTCGAACTGCGCGAACAGGCGCGCGTGGAGGCTGGCGATCTGCTGCTCGCGAGGCCTGGTCTTGTTCAATGGGACCACGTGCTCGAACTGGGAGACGTCCTAAGCGCACGCGTGGCCGGCCGGCAGAACGAAGACGACATCATCGTCTACAAAGCCGTCGGCATCGGTCTGCAGGACATCGCCCTCGCAGGCCTCGTATGGCGCAATTACCTCGCACGCGCGGGCAATCACACTGCGGGCTGACGCCATGAGTCAGAACCTGCAGAACCTCTCGGGTGTCGAGACCCTGAATGCCGGCGGGCATGCCCAGGCGCGGACGTTCGCGCAGTCGCTATGCGCGATGCTCGGCCTGTCCAGCGTCGTCATGATGGTCGCCATCGATCAGACCGTCGTAGGGACGGCGTTGCCCACCATCGTCGCTGATCTGAAGGGCTTTGATCTCTATGCGTGGGTGGCGACGGCCTATCTGCTTACATCGGTAATCACCGTGCCGATTTTCGGCAGGCTGGGGGACTGGTTCGGGCGCAAGCCCCTGATCATTGCGGCCATCGTCCTCTTCACGGCTGCGTCGGCGCTATGCGGCGCGGCCGGCAGCATGGCGACGCTGATCGCATACCGCGCGTTGCAGGGGGTTGGTGGCGGCATGCTGGTCGGGACCTGCTTCGCGTCGATTCCCGATCTCTTTCCGGACCCTCTCGTGCGGCTGAGGTGGCAGGTGCTCTTTTCGAGCGCCTTCGGCGTCGCCAATGCAATCGGACCGTCGCTGGGCGGTTTTCTCAGCCAGCACTATGGATGGCGCTCGGCCTTCCTCGCGAACATCCCCGTCGGCCTCGTCAGCCTTTGCCTGACGAGCGGCTTCCTGCCGCACATCCGCCACGTGCACCTTGGGAAGCTCAATCCCGACTGGCGCGGAGCCCTGTGGATCGCGCTCACCCTGGGCGCTTCTCAGCTTCTGGTCGAATCCGTGGGGCGGCACGGGATCGATCTCACCGCTTGTATCCAGGCGGCCGTATTTGTCGCGGGACTGGCGCTGCTGGTTCGTGAGGAGCGTCACGCGCCGCAAGCGATCCTGCCTTCCGCGCTGCTGCGCGATCGCGTGATCGTCGTGCTGCTCGTGCTTTCGCTTCTGATGGGCGTCGCCATGTTTGCGTTGCTTTTTTACGTGCCTCTGCTTTTGCAAGGCGCGCTCGGGCTCGGCGCGGAACAGGCGGGCGTCGCCGTGACGCCGCTCGTCGTCTGCATCACAGTGGGCACAATCGCGAACACGCGCATCGTCACCCGGATCGCCAACCCGAATCTGCTGCTCTACGCCGGATTTGCCTTGCTGGCCGCTCCGTGCGCGGGGATAGCGTGCGTTCCGGTGCGCGACGTGCGCGTCACTCTCGGGGCCTTTCGCGGCGTTGCGTAGTTGGCGATGTTGTCGCGTATCGATGCTGGGTCTTTCGGCTCCCAGGCCTGTACCAGGTACCGGGACCGTAGAAGAAGCCGTAGCGCAGGACCACGCCTTCCAGCGCGATCGAGCCCGTGACGCGATTTTCGTCGGCACCAATGACCCGCGCACTATCACCAATCTCGCCGGGCGCGTCGTAGCGGAGCGCGGCTGTCTCGTCGGCCAGCGAGCCCTGCGGGGCTTCGAGGTAGAAGCCACGTGATTGCAAGACATAGCGTTTGACGCCCAGCGCCTTGGCAGCGGACAGTAGATTGGCGCCGCCTTCGCGATGCAGGCGCGTATCGTTGGGCATAGACTTGACGATGTCGGCAGGATTCGCCGGAAGCCACGTGAGTTGGTCGATGACCACATCGGGCGACGCCGTCGCGATGGCATCCTTCACGAACTCCGCATGAAAGGCGTCCGCCAGGGTCACGCGGGCGCCAAGCGCGCGAAGCCTGTCGTCACCCGCGCCGGCGCGAGTCATCCCCGTTACCTTATGACCCTGCGCGCAGAGCACGCGCACCAGCGGCAGTCCAACGGCGCCGGTGGCGCCTGCAACGAAAATCTTCACGATTCCTCCTAAGACTGCGTGGCGACGCAGTGCAGCGGTGACTTAACGATATGGCTCAGCGCAACGTGACGCGCCAGCCAGTGAACGGCATCGTGTCCGTTCACTGGTCGTTAAAAAAGTACCAAAGACCGGAAGAAATGGCGTGCCAGCTGGCCCACGACCTGCCGGCGCTTTCGCATCAGCTCAGCTTGCGGATCAGCTGATGCAAGCGATCGCAGGCCGCTGGAATCTGTTGTTCGATCGCCGGCGCAACGCCAAGCAGCAGCCCCGAGCGCTGCGTGGACTCGGAGCAGTACCAGATCGATAGCGGCGCGGGCGCGATCCCGTAGGCATAGGACTCCCGTGCGATCCGCTTGTCGTCGGCGCCATCGGCGAGCCGAACCACCACTGCCAGACCAGCCGGATAGGCGTCAATTCCCCTGGACTCGAGCGCGGTCATCAGTGCCTGGCCGCGGCCCGCGTAGATGCGTTTCATGCGACGCAAGTGCCGCATGTAATGCCCGTCACGCATGAACTCGGCCATTGCCATCTGTACTGCCGGCCCTGGTGCGGAAGACAGGCACGCTGCCGCTTCATCGAAGCGGGGTACCAGGGCGGGGGGCACCACCACAAATCCCAGTCGCAGCGTCGGGCTGATGGTCTTGCTGAACGTCCCGATGTGAATGACACGCCCCGCTCGATCCTGCGACGCCAGCGCTGGCGCCGCGCGGCGTTTCAGCTGCAGCTCGCCCAGATAGTCGTCTTCGATAATCCATGCCTGCGCCCGGGCCGCCCACTCCAGTAGTTGCCGCCGGCGCGCGAGCGACAAGGTCGGACCCAACGGCGCCTGTTGTCCCGCGGTGACCAGCGCCAACGCGGCATCCGGTGCATGCGTTTCGCCGAAGCCGACGTCAATGCCTTCTTCGTCGACGGGAATCGGAACCGTCGTGATCTGGCCAATTTCCAGGGCCTTGCGACTCAGCAAATATCCGGGATTCTCGACCCATGCCTTGCGGCCTTGGGCCTGAAGCACGAGTAGCGCGATACCGAGCGCCCCCGAGAATCCTGCCGTGATGTAGATCTGCGAGGGCTGGCACTCAATGCCGCGTGACAAGGCCAAATGCGCGGCGATTTCCCGGCGGAATTCATGTTCGCCGCGCGGGTCCGGGTAGGATGCGGGCGCTTCAACTTCATCGCGTGCCGCCCGGGCGCGCAGACGTGCAAACAACGTGTTTGGAAAACAGTCCGATGCGGGCACGCCCATCTGGAACACCGCAGGGCCGGGCAGGAAGTGCTGGTATAGCGCCGACTGCAAATCCGTCTCTATCGATCGCGCCCGTTCCGCGATGGGGCTCACGGTGGGTGTGTGCTCGGAGACCCTGGTCCCGCCCGCGCGCGACGAGACAATCAACTGCGCATCAGTCAGCCGCTCATAGGCGGTCTTGACGGTGCCGCGCGCCACACCAAGCTGCGCGGCAAGATCCACCCACGACGGCAGCCTGGCGCCTGGGGCCAGTACACCACTCTCGATGACGCCAGTAATCGCCAGGCGTATCTGTTCCGCAAGTGCTGTCTTGGAACCACGGTCGAGCTTCAGATCCAGAATATTTGTCATGGTGGGTGGTGCATCAAGTTTTCGCGTTCTTGGTCCTTTTTCGTGGACCATAGCCGATGCATGATTCTAGCCACCAAGGAGCTGATCATGAAAATTTCACGAACCTTACTTTCTGTTGTTGCCGCTGGCAGCCTGGCCATGTCCGGGGTTGCCGCGGCGCACGGCGCCGCTGACCATGGCGCTGGCGATATCGTCAAGCCGAACTTCTCGCACGCAATTCCAGACATTCCGGGCAAATCGGTGATCGCCGTGGAAGTCACTTACCCGCCCGGGGGCGCTTCGTTGCCTGACACCCACGCGAAGTCGGCGTTCATCTATGCGTACGTGGTCTCAGGCAGCGTCGCCAGCAAGGTGAACGACGAGCCGGAACGCGTCTACAAGGCCGGGGAGGCGTTCTTCGAGGAGCCCGGCTCGCGCCACCCGGTCAGCCGCAATGCGAGCAAGACCAAGCCGGCAAAACTGCTGGCCGTATTTGTCGTCGATTCGAACGACACAGCACTGACAACCAACGACCAGTAAGGAGCTTGAAAATGAGATTGGACTACGCCAAGGCATCGCCGGGCGGCGTGAAGGCATTTGGGGGGGTATATGGCTATGTCAGGCAGTCGGGCCTGGAAGACGTCCTCGTCGAACTGGTCTATCTGCGCGTCAGCCAGATCAACGGGTGCGCCTTTTGCCTCGACATGCATACCCGCGACCTGATCAAGAAGGGCGTCACGCCCGCGAAACTGGCGCTTGTGCAAGCCTGGCATGAAGCGGGTGCGTTGTTCAGCGATCGCGAGCGCGCCGCTCTGGCGTGGGCGGAGTCGGTCACCCGCGTGGCCGACACCCATGTACCCGACGAGGACTTCCAGCTTGCCGCGACGACGTTCAGCGAGAAGGAGCTAGCGGACCTTACGATGGCCATCAGCCTGATGAATGCCTACAACCGGCTTGCCATCAGCTTCCGCCGGCCCCCCGACTCCGCCGTGGCTGCGGAACGCTGAAGCGGTCGCCTCGTGGAATCGAGCGGAAGCGGTCAAAAGAACGCGCCTGTCCGGCGCGCTTTTCCTAAACTTGTTGCTGCGGCCGGCCTTAGCGTGCCATTAGCAGCAGCGCCGCATCGGTCAGCATGCCCACCGTCCCATCGTCGACGTCCCAGCTCTTCATCATTTCCGCGATTGACTTGGGTACTTGGTCGCGATCGCGGTGCATGGCCGTGCTGACGCGAATTGCCGACGACTCCCCATCTGAGCGAAAACCCCGTGAAGAAGCCGTACAACCGGGCCCTGAGGCTCCGGGATTGGTTAAGGTCTGGATTCGCGCTCGGCGAGCATATCGATCGGTCTGTCGCCTCGTGCAAAACGATAGACCGTAGCAACTCAAGGTGTCCGCGGTTCGTGGGTAAGATCAGTTAGCCTGAAGTACGTTCGAGAATGGCCACCCACGGTGGTATGGCTACGGCGATCTTGCCGGAAAAGCGCCTCCCCGTTGCTAACAGTTAGCAGCCATATAGCTGCGCTTTTCGACGAAACTGCACTTATGCTAATCAGGCAACGCCGGGTGACCCATTTGGTCAGCAGTACCCTTCGATGATCTCGAACAATCGTTGGCACGATTTGGCAAGGTGTTGTTCGGGCGCGGTCGCAACCCCGAGCAAAAGGCCTGGCACCGTCCACGATGGATTTGCGAACCACGCGGACAAGGGTGATGGCGCGATGCCCGCAGTCATTGCCTCGCGAACGATTCGCACATCGGGGGCGCCCTCTGGGAGGCGAAGAAGCACGGCGAGGCCCGCATTTACCCATTGCGCGTTTCGGCTACACAACTCCGCTGTCAGAGCATCGCGCTGCGAGGAATAAAGACGCTTGAGCCGGCGCACACGTCGGATGTAGTGGCCCTCCCGCATAAACTCCGCAGTGGCGACTTGAATGACCGGTGACGGCGCGGGAGCGAGTGTCGCGGCCACCTCCGCGAATGCATTGACGAGGTCGGCCGGGACAACAACGAAGCCAAGCCGAAGAGCAGGGCTAACAGTCTTGCTGAAGGAGCCGATGTGGATGACGTGCTTGCCTTCGCCAAGAGATGCCATGGCGGGCGCCGGCCTGCCTTCCAACTGTAGTTCTCCAAGGTAGTCATCTTCAATGACCCACGCATCGTTTGAAGCCGCCCACTCAAGCAGTTGAAGGCGCCGTCTCAACGACAAGGTCGAGCCTAGAGGCGCTTGCTGACCAGGAGTTAAGACCGCTAACGCGGCGTCCGGCGCTGTCTTGATGCCGTAGTCGACGTTGATACCGTCTGCGTCTACCGGGATCGGCACGATATTCAAGCGAGCCAGTTCCAGCCCCTTACGGGTGAGCATGAAACCGGGCTCCTCCATCCAGACCTTCTGGCCTTCCAGACCTAGCACCCGAAGTGTCAAGCCTAAGCCAGCGCTGTATCCGGACGTCACGAAAACCTGCTCCGGATGACAGTGGAAGTTTCGCGCGATGGAGAGATTGCCTGCGATCTCTCTGCGCAGGTCGAATTCGCCTCTCGGATCAGGATAGAGCAGCGACGACAGGCCCGCTGTTTTTAGCAGGTTGGAAGAGCGAGCCCGCGAAAAAAGCTTTTCCGGCAGTCCTTCAAACGCGGGAATACCGAGTTGGAAAATCGCTGGCCCGGCCTTCATCTCCTCATATGATTTCATAAACGAACTGAGCCGCGCCGCCTTTCGTTGAGCAGTGGCGACGCGAAGCCGCGGAGCGACTCGCGTTCCCCCAGCTCCAAACGTTTCTATCATCTGTGAATCATTCAAAAGCTCATAGGCAGCCTTAACGGTCCCGCGCGCGACCCCGAGCTGCGACGCAAGGTCTTTCCATGATGGCAGCCGTGTACCGGATTCGAGCAGCCCAGACTCTATTGCTCTGCTGATGCTCTCAAAAATCTGCTCTGTGAGGGGCCGTTTTGCTGTCCGGTCGAGCTGTATCTGCAAGTCTGAAGCCATAGTCTTGGTACACACGAAAATCACAATCTTGGTACTGTTTTATGCACCGTGAATAGTACAGAATCTGCCCTACCAACAGTGCTACAAACGCGAAGTCAATACGGAATGTGGCTCTTGCAGCATGCACCCGATTTTCTCTCCGTATTCGGTCGAAGCTGCGAGCTGCAAATGCGGGGCATTTTCATGCCGTGCTGGAGCCGCAAGGGCGCAGAGTGTTGCACAGATGGAAACAGCCTGCACAAAGCCTTCGTTAACCAGGCATTTAAGACGCACTTCGATCTCGGTGCCCGATGTTTCACGCGCCCGATTTCGTCTGCTGGTCAAGCAGCCGCGCGACCAAAGCTGCTGCAAAATCTGCTGGAGAAAATTGTATGAATATTCTGCACATCGACTGCAGCCCTAGACTGGGATCGCATAGCCGAAAACTCTCGGCGGGAATCGTCGAAAAGATTCAAACGCTCTTGCCGGGCGTGGAGGTTCGCCGCCGGGACCTTGGGCTGGAGCCGATACCTCATCTCGGAGCCGCCTACGCCGACATACTCTCGACGCCTGCGACGTTGGCTGCTGCAGGAAGGACCGCTGGCGCTGTACTTTTCGCGGAGGAACTCATTCAGGAGGTCGAGGATTCCGATGTGATCGTCATCGGTACTCCGATGAATAACCTGACGGTTCCGTCCGTCCTGAAAGCGTGGATCGATCAGCTTATCCGCGTCGGACGCACGATGCAGTCGACGCCCGCTGGCAAGGTTGGAATGCTTCGGGACCGTCCGGTATTCGTCGGCATTGCCTCCGGCGGCGTGTTTACTGGCGAACGCGCCAACCAGCCGGATTTCCTCACGCCTTATCTTTCTGCCGTACTGGCTTGCATTGGCTTCACCACCATCCACTATTTGCCGCTGCAGGCAACTGCATTTCTCGATGAGGATCAATCCGCGCAACTTCGGGCTTCTCTGATAGCCACGATTGAGCCGCTTTTGACCACTCTCGCGTGCAGCCACGTTTGAGCGTGCGGATATCTCATGCCAAATCTGCCGACGCCTTCGCAAGTCTCCGTTGTGGAGAAACTGTCGTCGACGACGATTAGTGTCCGCTGGAGTGATCCCTGCATGGGACGTTACGAGAGCCAGATCTGGACTATTGGATCGGCACCAGCGGAAGCGGTCTGTGCGCTGTCCGGTAAGGCCATACACCGTGGCGACCCGATATTTCGCCCTCGTGTGAGTCGAACGCATAAACCAGTCAACCGCCATACGGTGATTCTGGCTTCCGCAGTAGGTTGTTTTTCTGAAGAACCATCATGTTAGGGGGGACTGGATCATGAGCGCATTGCGAAAGGTCGTGGTGGTAACCGGAGCATCGCAGGGAATTGGCGCCGCCATCGTTCAGGCGTTCCGCAAGCTCGATTACGCGGTCGTCGCGACGTCCCGCTCGATACAACCCTCTGTCGACAAAGACGTTCTGACGATAGCTGGCGACATTGGTGATCCTGCTGTGGCGCAGCAAGTCATCGCCGAAGGGGTCGCGCGATTTGGACGGATCGACACGCTTGTGAACAACGCCGGCATATATATCGGCAAGCCTTTCACAGAACATAGCGCGGCGGACTACGCAGCGGTGATGAATGTGAACATGGCGGGATTCTTTCACATCACGCAACTGGCGATTGCGGAGATGCAGAAGCATTCTCGCGGCCACGTAGTGAGCGTCACTGCGAGCGTCGCCGACATCGCGTACAGCGGAGTTGCTTCGTCACTAGCGGCATTGACAAAGGGCGGTCTCAACGCCGCAACGAAGTCGCTCGCCATTGAGTATGCAAGCAAGGGAATTCGGGTGAACGCGGTGGCTCCGGGTTTGATCAGGTCGACTATGCACAAGCCAGAAGCCCATGACGATCTCGCCGCGTTGGTTCCACTCGGATTCATGGGCGAGGTGGGCGATATCGCGGACGCGATTGTCTTTCTTGATTCAGCGTCGTTCGTCACGGGCGAGGTACTGCATGTCGACGGCGGGATGAGCGCTGGCCGATAGATTCGGTCCTGCAGTTGGCGAGGAATGAGCATCCCTTCTCGTCGAGATTTTCGGGCGCTGAAATTGTAAGTTTTGCCGTCACCTGATTTCCCCATGCCGAGGCCTTACGGAATTCTATGTCTCACGTCGACTGGTTAAGTCACCTGCTGCAATTGATCACCGTCACTGGCCGGCCTGAAGTCCGCTGCGCCTATGGAGCACCGTGGCGGGTCGAGTGGGATCAAGCGGCAACCCACGAAATCCCGTACCACGTCGTGCTCAGGGGCAAGGCAGTCATCGAGGATCCCGAGACGGGGATGGCAAAGGAACTGGTCGCTGGAGATATCGTCTTGTTACCCCACGGCTCGGCGCACATCCTGCACGACGGGAGTGGAATTCAGCCCGGACCTACTCGCGAGCGTCAGGGTCTCGCTGGTTGGACCTTTAGCGAGAATGACGGCGTTGGCGAGCATCTCGATATGTTATGCGGTCGTTTTTTTATTGAACCGCCGCATGACCGACTGATTCGCAATTATCTTCCGACAAATCTGGTGGTGCGCACTTCTAGTACCGACGATGAGTCGGGTGTCGAGTCCGTCTCAAATCCTCTCGCCAATTTTGTAAGGCTCATGCGTGATGAGTCTACAGGAGAAAAAGTGGGCGGCTACGCCGTCCTTAATTCGCTCAGTTCGGCGCTGTTCACCATCGTGCTGCGCGAGGCAAGTAAATCCGAGCAGGCCCCGACAGGCTTGTTGGCGCTGGCTGGCCACCCACGTTTGGCCCCCGCGATTTCAGCGATGTTCTCCGATCCCGCTCGCTGCTGGAACCTGCCCGAGCTGGCCGCCTTGTGCAATATGTCCCGCGCCACGTTCATGCGGCATTTCCAGGAAACGCTCGGATGCTCAGCGGTTGATTTGCTAACCGACATCCGCATGAGCCACGCTGCGAACGAGTTGAAGAAGCCGACGATGACCACAGAGGCCGTAGCCGAATCAGTTGGCTACCAATCTGTATCTTCATTCCGGCGTTTGTTCACAGAGAGGATGGGCATGACACCAGGTGAATGGCGTCGTCTCGCACGTCAGGGGCGATAGACCCCGTAATTTGTCGCTCCCGGTTCTAACCAACATCGGACACGATCCGGCGAGGTCGACGCGGAGCAGCCGCTCTTCGTCTGTGCGTCCTTCGATGCAATCTGGACAAGGGACTTCAATCGCGCCGGCGCGATGAACGCTACGGCGTCGCAAGATCGAGCGAACCGATGAGTCCTTGTGGAGTTTGATCCTTTTGGACACTTTATTGAGCATTTTCGCTCTCGAAATAGCCCTCGTGGGGCCTTAAAGTTGAAACACCTCACCACTTGACGGCAAACACGCAGTAGAGACTGCGACGTCACGGTGAAAGCGGCGACGGTGATCCGCAATCTGCACACGAAAGTGATTTTTTGCCGCGCGATCTCGTAAGAGGCGCTTCTGTACCCAGCAGGTCCCTCCACCCAAAGGAATCATCATGAACAGCGAAACCACCCTGAACAGCGGGACGACCATGACCAACGCAGTCATCGACTGTATCGTCAGCCGTAGCGCCACGAAGTATTACGACCCGTCGGCGACGTTGAGCGACGACCAGATCCGCGAGCTGGTGCGGATCTCCACCAGCGCACCGACGTCCTTTCATCTGCAGAACTGGCGCTTCATTGCGGTGCGCACGCCCGCAGCGAAGGCCAAGCTCTTTCCGCTTGCGTGGAGCCAGCCGGCTGTCGCTGACGCGGCAGTCACCTTCATCATCTGCGGACAGTTGGTCGACACTAGCGTGATTCCGGATCGCCTGGCTCCGCTAGTCGAAGCAGGCGTCATGCCGGCGACGATGGTGTCGGAGTGGGAGACCCCGGCACGCGAACTATATATGGCATATCCGCAGCGTCGTCGCGACGAAGCCGTACGCACGGCAACGTTCGGCGCGTCGGCAATGATCTACGCTGCCCGCTCGCTGGGTATGGGGTCCACGCCGATGATCGGCTTCGACGCTGAGGCGGTTCATCGCGAATTCGGCTTGGCCGATGACGAAGTGCCCGCGCTTCTGCTCGCTGTCGGTGCCGAGCGTCAAGGCAACTGGGCGCAAAAGCCGCGTCGTCCCGTGGACGAAGTGCTCGACCTCGTCTAAGCGTGTTGCGGGAGTGTTCACTACGTATAACGTCCAGCCAGCCGCGAAAAGGGTAGTCGTAGGCAAGATGACGCTCAACTGAAGTCCTGAACGGCTTCGACCCGCGCCCGGGCACGAAGCAATCCGAGAGAAGGGTTCAAAAATGAACCGTTCTTAATAAGTAGTACGAATTAATCAGAGATCCTATCATGACCCGTACCACCATTCTTACGCCGGAACAAGTACCCGCCGAATCGAAGGCAACGCTCGATGGCTTCGCCAAGAATATCGGCTTCACGCCGAACATGATGGCTGCGTTCGCGCAAAGCCCGATCGCGTTCAACGCCTGGGCCTACCTGCTCGGCTCCCTGAGCAAGGCGCTCGATGTGAAGACGCGCGACAGCATCGGCCTGGCAGTCTCCGAAGTGAACGGTTGCAACTACTGCCTGACGGTCCACAGTTTCACCGCTGAGCATCTGGCGAAACTGCCGGCGGAAGAAATCATCCTCGCGCGCAAAGGCCACGCCGCCGATCCGAAGCGCGATGCGGCTGTCCAGTTCGCGCGCAAGGTCATCGAAACCCGTGGGAAGGTGGGCGACGCCGACCTGAACGCAGTTCGCGAAGCGGGCTACACGGATGCAAACGTGATGGAAATCGTCGCACTGGTGGCCATGTATTCCCTGACGAATTTCTTCAATAACGTGTTCGATCCCGAGATGGATTTCCCCGCTGTCACGCCGGCCGGTTCGATCTGAGCTCGAGACTGCGACGCCCATGACGTTGGTAACCCGAGAGCGACGTTCTTGGGGGCACCATTCGCGGGGACGGTCAGCCAGTTTCGTTAAATGGCTGGCCGTCCCCGATCAAGGAAAAAGATGACCCTTCAGCATCCAGTCTTCACGCGCTGGCCAGCGCAACACCCCGACCGGCTCCAGCTCTTTTCACTGCCGACTCCCAACGGCGTGAAGGTCAGCATCATGCTGGAGGAGACGGGCCTGGCGTACGAGGCCCATCGTATCGACATCCTGGCGAACGAAAACCAGGAACCTGCTTTCGTTTCTCTCAACCCGAACGGCAAGATTCCGGCGATCTTCGATCCAGACGGTCCCGGGAACCGCCCGATCGCATTGTTCGAATCAGGTGCGATCCTGCTCTATCTTGCCGACAAGACGGGGCAGTTCTTGTCCACGGACCCAGCGCTTCGCTTTGAGACGATCCAGTGGCTGATGTGGCAGATGGGTGGTGTCGGTCCCATGTTTGGACAGGTCGGCTTTTTCAACAAATTCGCCGGGAAAGCCTACGAAGACAAGCGCCCGCGCGACCGCTATGCGTCGGAAGCCGCGCGTTTGCTCGGCGTGCTCGACACTCGGCTTGCCGGACGCAACTGGGTGATGGGCGATGACTTCAGTATTGCCGACATTTCTCTGCTCGGGTGGGTTCGTAACTTGATTGGCTTTTACGAGGCGCGCGACCTTGTCGGCTTCGATCGCTTCACTCATGTCCAGCGTTGGTTCGATCGCGGTCTCGCACGCCCTGCTGTGCAGCGCGGCCTCGAGATGCCGTCAGCCTGAATCAGGCCGGGCAGTTAGCCGCATAGCCTCGCTGACACGCAGAAGGAAAAGACCATGAAGATACGGAACATCATCATTGCCAGCTTCGTTGCACTAGCTGCGATGGCCGCCGATTCCGCGGAAGCTCACGACGGTGACGGACAAACCGTCACGAAGAATTTCGACGCAGCGATCCCCAACGTCCCCGGCAAATCGGTGATTGTACTGGAAGTTACGTACGCGCCCGGCGCGGCATCTGTTCCTCACACCCACGCGAAATCCGCATTCATTTACGCGTACGTGATCGAGGGCGCTGTAGAGTCCAAGGTGAATGACGGCCCAACCCGCATCTATCGCGCGGGTGAGAGCTGGTCAGAACCGCCCGGCGCTATACATTCAATCAGCCGAAACGCGAGCAAAACTCAACCCGCGAAATTGCTTGCCGTGTTTGTCCTCGACACGGACGACAAAGCGCTAACCACGCCGCTCAGATAGCGGGAATTTTTCCGACAAACACGAATCCTGCGAGGCACTGGAGAGTTTTTTCTCAATGCGCAGGAAGTCCTTTCAGACGAGTGAATCCATGATTGAAATCACCGCAGACGCCGAAGCGATCATAAAAGGGGCAATACTGTCGTTCGTCGCGACGGTCAATGAGGATGGGACGCCGAATCTTTCGCCAAAGGCCTCCTTAACGGTCAGGAATGGCAAGCTCTACTTCGCCGATATCGCGTCGCCCGGGACGTTGAGGAATTTGAATGCCAACGCCGCCGTCGAGATCAACGTAGTCGACGTGTTCCTGAGGCGTGGTTACCGGTTCAGAGGAAAGGCGTTCATTTTGCCGCCTGACGGTGACGAATACTCAACGATCGCGGACTGGGTTCGTATAAGCAACGGGCCTGAATATCCTGTCGAACACGTTGTCAGGATTGATGTTACTTCGATGTCTTCATTGCTCTCCCCTGCGCACATCTTTGCCGAGCCGCCTCGCAGTCAAGATGAGATACAGAGTACGTACCGTCGGAAGTACGGTATGCGCTTAACCGGGGAATAGACTTTAAATGTCAACCTGCGGTTCGACCGAATCACGCCTTCGCGACCGGAGGAAAGAAATTGCCCATGAGACTGAAGTTAATTGTGAATGATCGTATTGCTTGATGCTGTGGTTTGGTCATGGTTGCGCTTCATCGCTTTACTGCCATAGGACTTCGGGATAACTCTATGCAATCAGTTGAGATCAAAGCCATCGAAAATAGCGATTTCGATATGTGGCTGCCACTTTGGGAAGGCTATCAGCGGTTTTACAAGGTTGATATACCGCACGCTGTGACGCGCAACACCTGGGAGCGCTTCCTCGACCCCAACGAACCGATGCACGCGGTGCTCGCCATGACATGCGGTCAACCTTGCGGCTTCGCGCACACGGTCTACCAAGGTCGACCTGGACATCTGCCGACTACTGCTATCTGCAGGACCTGTTTGTTTCACCTGACGCACGTGGGCGTGGCATTGGTCGCGCACTGATCGAACATGTGTACGCGGCTGCGAAACTTCGAAAAGCTCCTTGGGTGCACTGGTTGACTCACGAAACGAACTATCCAGGCAGGCTCCTCTACGACGCCGTGGGAGAGCGCTCTGGCTTTATACAGTACCGGAAGGTGTTCAAGTGAATCTCACCTGTCCTGCCTTTACTTGGAGACTAGCGAGGCGTCGCGAGCTGGATGGAAATAACGGGTGGCGTCGGGTCGGATCTCCAGTGTGTCTAACGTTTCCGTGACTATTTCGGTCGAAGTTAGTCCCGGAGTCGCTATCGGAAAAGTAAAGCTGTGAATCGGTAAAAAACCCTTCAACATACTGAATCGGGAAATCAAAATGAGCATTCGTACAAGTCAGTTTCGCTTTCAAATCGCAGAACGGAGCGTTGGGTCTCGAACTGGTCTTTTGTTGCTGAGGTGGGCGCTTGTCGTAATCTTTCTGTGGTTCGGAGCAATGAAATTCACCCACTATGAAGCGACTGGAATATCGCCGTTTATCGTGAATAGTCCTATCATGGGCTGGTTGAATTCTGCGTTCGGTGTTCAAGGGGCAAGTGATGTGATTGGTTTGCTAGAGCTGTCGACGGCGGTCGCTCTCATTATCGGATCGATTCAGCCCTTTTTCTCTGCGTTGGGCGCTGCGATGTCGGCCGCTACCTATCTGATTACGCTTACCTTCATGTTGAGCACCCCTGGCGTCGCCGAAGCGACGGCAGGTGGCTTCCCTGCGATTTCGGCGTTGCCCGGCCAGTTCCTGCTTAAAGACCTCGTCCTGCTGGCTGCATCATTGACGCTCTTGCTGGGGTCGCTCCGGACTTCGCACGGCCACGCACGGCGGTGAGTTAATGGAAAGTTAAATATCCGGATAAGCTGAGGAGATGAAGAATGGAAAGCAAAACCGCACGAAGCGCTGAGATAGGCGACAGAATTTCTGACAAATCCTCGCATCCGGATGAGCGTACTCTCCGCGACTGGTTGGGTCCGGAGGCGTTCGAACATTGGGGCGAGCTGCGAAGCTGGATCGACGAGTTTTACCCCAATGTTTTCACGCCGGATTGGATATATGGCGGCAAGAAGCGTGGTTGGGCACTGCGCTACAAGGAGAACAGGGCGTTTTGCAGTTTGTTTCCGGCATACAGGCTGTTGTCCGTATTGGTCGTCTTAGGCCGGGCCGAACGAGAGAAGTTTGAAGAAAGGCGTTACTTCTGGAGTCCGCCGCTGGTCAAACAGTACGACGAATCCCGGACTTATCATGACGGGAAATGGATGACTATCCCAATCCTGTCGGTGGATGACCGAGTTGAGGTGACAGATCTCATGAGGATGAAACGCCCCACGCTTACACCTTTTCGCGGGTTGTAGCTCGGTATCACATGGGCAGTGGCTGCATTGTTGCGCACCGCCTGTTTGCGCTTTCGCTCCGCACCTCATATAAATTTCGGCGGACCATCCGTGGCTGACCGGCACGCAAAGGTCACGCGGATACCTGCGTAAAAATCACCAAGGTGCACGTAAATCTGGGCTCCGGCTGAGTTGGGCCAAACCGTCGCGAGCGTTTTCTCCCGTCGTCGATTATGAAAGGCGATACGCCAGAACTTGAGATACCTACAATGCCCCAGAAGCTTGTTTCCAACCCCGGAGCCAACAGCCAAACTCGCATATGCAGCTTCCCATGCGGAGAGGTTCTCGTCGATATTCGCTATGGGGATGGTGTCACCAGACTGAGTGACCTTGACGCCATCCAGACGCGTGGTGAAATTAGAATCGTGGTTCTAGATTCCATTGAGCGCGTCGACGAGCGACTGCGCGCACAGATTGGAAAGCTCAATGATGGAGATGCACTTATCGTATTCGTGGCCAACGAAGAGATGAGTTCGGCAGCTGCCAATACGCTAAAAATCAGTGCTCGTGGGTAAGTGGTGGGGCGCCTTAGGCTTTGATAGCCGGATTGAGTTGCAAAGACTCGGATGTAGCGGCGCTGTGGAACGGGGTGTCAGCACTCTGATGTTTTCCACAGCGACTCCGTACCATGCGGGCGCTATTTGCCGCGAGCGGCGCGGGTGGCGCACAAAAATAACGCGCTGACCCACTGCGGCAAGCGCAGGCCGGAGGAGGCGCAGCTGGTGTGCGCCTTTGGCCAGCAGGTGAGAATGTGAACAGGCGCTAGTGTCTCGCCGCCCGCATCCGCGTCGTCGTCGCGTCGACCGCGAGTATCGAATCACTCACGAGGGCCACGGAAACATCGACGGGACACGCGTGGGTAGATTCTCCTTCAGCGAGCGATGCCTCGGCGATCCGGTTCGCGTAGTACCGCAGGTCGCCGGTCAGCCCTAGTTCGGCGAGTGTCGTAGGAAGCCCGACCTGTTCGCAGAACCGGATCATCTCCTCGATTTCCTGGATCGGGCGATTTTCTAGCATGAGCAGGCATAGCGTCCAGAACGCGACGTTCTCGCCGTGCAGCATGCCGTGGGTTTCGCTTAGGGCAGTCAGTCCACCATGCATGCCGTGTGCTGCGGAGCATCCGCAGTTCTTGAAGCCGATACTGCTGAGCAGCGTATTAGCTTCGATGACGTTTTCGACTGCCGTGGTACAGAGACCGGCTTCGACCGCCTGCTTTGCCTTCAGACCGTCTCGGATCAGCACATCGTGGCAGGCTCGCGCAGTGGCAATACCAGCAGCTGTCCGAGGGAACCCTCCCGCGACGTAGTTGTTCGTTCGCGACTCCAGGTTCGAACGTGCCTCGAACCAAGTCGATAGCGCATCGCCGATTCCTGCGACGAGAAAGCGTACTGGCGCACTCGCCACAATGCTGGTGTCCACTACGACCAGATCGGGATTACGAGGCAAGCCGCGCGGACCCCTCGTATACGCCCTCAGACGTATAGCGGACGGCGACAGCGCTACACGGTGCGTCCGTTGACGCAATCGTCGGAACGATGACGGTCCGCGCGTTGGCTTCGAATGCCGCAATCTTGACGGTGTCTGCTGTCTTTCCCCCGCCGACGCCCACGAGAATCTGGCTCTCCTTGCCTCTGGCGATTGCGGCCACGCGCGCGATTTCAGCCAGAGTACATTCGCCGTCGAACTTCTCCAGATGTACCGACAGCTTGGCACCTTCGAGATCGCGCTGTAGTGAACTGCCGAAGCGGTCGAACAGAAACGGATCGATCAGAACGAGCACGTTGCGGCCCAACGGTGCAACGTGCTGTGAAAGGTACGAGATCTCACCCGCGCGCTGGATATATTTTCCGGGCCCGGCATAAGCGCTGGTCATGCTGGGTGTCTCCTTTGTATTTGATATGGCAGCGTCAAAAAGTATCGGCTAACCTTGAACCGAATATCCACCGTCTACCGGAATGACCGCGCCAGTCACGAAGTCGCATTCGCTTGAACAGAGCGCCACTGCAATGCCGGCAAGGTCCTCGGGCTTGCCCCAGCGCCCCTGAGGCGTGCGGCTCAAGATGCCCGCTTCGAGGTCAGGGAAAAGCCGTTTCGCCTCGGCGGTCAGATCGGTTTCGATCCAGCCAGGCAGCAACGTGTTGACCTGAATGTTATGAGGTGCCCATTCAACAGCCCACGCTTTGCCGAGCTGCACGATTCCGCCCTTGCTGGCCGCATAGGCCGAACCGTAGGTCGTGCCGAACAGGGAGAGCATCGAGCCGATATTGATAATCTTGCCGCCACCTGCGCGCGTGAACGCACCATAAATAGCCTGAGCGCAGAAATGCGCGCCGCTCAGGTTCGTATCGACAATCTGGTGCCATTCCTCGGCGCCTAGCTCGTGCCCTTGCTTGCGGATATTCATGCCAGCGTTGTTCACAAGGATATTTAGACACCCGAAATGCTGCTCGGCCTGCTCGATTGCCTTGGTGCACTCGCCATGATTCGTGATGTCGGCTTGAATGAAATGGCCGTTTGCACTACCGCCTGACAGCGATTCAATTGCAGCACGGCCCTTCCATCGATCGCGACCAATCAGCACAACACGCGCACCAGCCGCAACCACGCCGCGAGCGATGCCGAGCCCAATGCCGCTCGCTCCACCCGTAATGACCGCCACCTTTCCTGAAAGGTCGAACATTGTTGTCTCCTTTTTAAGTTTGAGATACGAACCGGGAATGAGGATAGCCGAGCAGGATTCGGTACGGTGCAGGGAGCTTGCACGACATTTTTCGTCGGCGAGCATTCATAAAACGCATGCTTGGCGACGTGCAAATTTGCGATTGAATCGCCTCGGGAGTTCCGGGGACTGTTTTGCTCGAGTCATGCTACGGAGGCAGACCCATTGAATTTCGCATAATCGGCTTTTGCCTCGTCAGGCGTATCGTTCCCGACCGGTCCGAATGCGCGGCGATGCAACGATGAACGTCGTAACGCTCTACGGATATTTCGTGGCGCCGATTTGCGAACCCGGCATTGTGTTGCCGAGCGAGTGTCTACCGCAGATCGTGGCCGACGACTCTTCGCGTGCGTATGTTCGCTGCCGCTTCGCCCGCTCACCACGGAAGACTAGTGAGAGTGAGCAGTCCGGTACGAACTCGCCGTGCGCTTCATGAGCAACTCGTGCTTTCCGATCGGACGAGTGTCGGGCATGTCGGGCCTTGTGGGATATGCGCATCAGGGGACGTTCACGAACTGGTTCGTCGTCGGGCGTTTCGGCATGACGCCGCGCGCCTGGCGCAATAACCGCATGGGATGGTTGTGCTGATCATCAGGTAATTTTTTGGGAAGCGGTAGCAAGTGTCCGTTACTTGGGCCGGTGCCGCCGTTAGAATGTCCGCGCCGAACCGACGCCCAGTGTCTGTTCATGGCCGGCAAGCGTCCTCTCGCCGGCCGTCGCGTTAGACCTCTGTTTGCTCTGCCATTTCGAGAGCGTCGTCGACCTCAATGCCGAGGTATCTCACGGTGCTCTCGAGCTTGGTATGACCAAGCAACAACTGCACTGCCCGAAGGTTCTTCGTCCGCCGGTAAATCAACGAAACTTTCGTGCGACGCATGGTGTGCGTGCCATAGGCGGTATCGTCGAGCCCGATGGAGGCGATCCATCGATGGACAGTCCGGGCATATTGTCGCGTTGAAATATGTGGCGATGCATGCAGCCGACTCGGGAACAAGTAGTCGGTGGGCTTCAATCTGCGGGCCGCCATCCAGGCTTCAATGCCTTGACGAGTCTGCTCCGTGATTTCGAACTGAACCGGTCGCTGCGTCTTCTGCTGCATGACCATTGCCCGTGATCCGACGTGAGAGCCCTGACAGATATCCTGCACAAGTAGCCGCGTCAGATCACATGCCCGAAGTTTGCTATCAATCGCGAGATTGAACATTGCCAATTCGAGGGTGTTTGCAGACATCTGGAGCCGGGTTCGAATCGCCCATATTTCCGGAAGCTTCAAAGGCGGTTTCTGTCCGGTGAGCTTGCCTTTGTTCCACGGCACTCGGATGCCTACGGCGCCTTTCTGCGTCTCCATGACGATCTCCTTCCAAGGTTGAAGGGAGATCCAGTGTGCGCGTCGTGCCGGTGGACGCTGACCGACCCACAGCAGCCGGTCGTGCAGTCGCGGCCCAAGGGCAGCTTGCGGAGCGGTCCGGTCATCCAGACCACCGTTTAGAGACAGCAGTTCTGCCGGGACTTCCGACGCTCGCCGCCGTATGTTGACAGCTATTCAACGTTCTGGACCGGCTGCCCACCAGGAGATCGAGCTGAGCGGCAGTTACCATTTTTGTTAAGGTTTCCGATAACCCGTCAGGCGCGCCTAGGCAGGAGCACTAGGTCGGTCGCTTCCTCAGCATCTTTGAGGAGCATCTTGCGCGGCGCGCCCATCTGCGCACGCATGGTTAGCCCACGCGCTAAATCTGTGACTTGGGTTGCGCGCGCGGCGACGGGAAAGTCAGGTGGGATTTCTCCGGCACTGATCCCGTCCTGAAAACGACGTTCCACCAGCGCCGTCCCGCCCGCGACCGCACTCTGCAGGAATTGCTGAACCTCAGCGTCGTTTACGAGCGGGGCGACGCATATCATAAGGCAGCCCCGGGCAGACCCTTTCTCGGTCGCACTTTCGACGGCGTACCTCAGAAAGCCCAAGATCGAGTCGCGAAGACCCTGTGGTGAGAGGAGTGCCTTCGCGGCTGATGCGCCCTTCCGTTCTGCGTACGCCTTAAGGACGCGCAAGAATATCGCCCGCTTGTCCCCAAAGACGGCATACAGACTCGGTCGTCCCACACCCATCCCGGTGACGAGATCGTCAATCGTCACTCCGTCGTAGCCCTTCGACCAGAACACCTGAATCGCCTTTTCCAGCGCCCCCGTTTCGTCGAAGCTGCGCGGTCGACCTACTGGCCTAGCGGTATTTTGAATCATTTAGTTTAAAACTCCTTGACAGTTCCCTCCGCACCAATTTATAACCGAATAGTTCTAAATTATCAAACTGATCTTGGCCTTGCTGGGCCTTATGACTCGACCATCACCCTTTAACACGGAGACGCCCATGGAACATTCAATCGCGCTCGTCACCGGCACCACTTCAGGGGTCGGTTATGAGGCAGCCCGCTTGCTCGCCGCCAACGGCTACCGCCAAGTCTTCATCACCGGGCGCAGCTTGGCCCGGGTTCAAGAAACCGCCGCTCAGCTCGCGGCTCAGACCAGGAAACAGGTATTTTCGCCGCTGGAGCTGGAGCTGGACGAGCCGACCAGCGTTCAATCCGCCCTCGCCGAGTTGGAAAAGCGAGGTCAGCCGATTCATTTTCTACTGCTAAATGCCGGAATGGTCCCAGGTAAGCAGCGGGTGATCACTGCGGCGGGCGTCGAGGCTTCTCAGGCTCCGCTCATCGGCCATCACCAATTGACTGTCGGGTTGCTCCGCGCCAACCTGCTGAGCCCCAATGCGCGGATCGTTATCGCCGGCGCGGAACCCGCCCGAGGGGGCGTACCCATGTTCAAGTACACCGACGTGGACGCACTCGCCGCCAAATACCACCAAGGCGACCTGACCGCTGCTATGGAATCCCTGCTGCGCAACGGTCCTAACGTGAAGTATGTACCCAACAATGCGTATGCCGACGCGAAGCTCATTGTTGCTTGGTGGGCTGCTGCGCTCGCGCGTCGGCTGCCCTCCGGCATGGCCGTGTTCGCTGTCTCGCCCGGTGCGGCGACCGCCACCAATGTGGGGCGAAACGCTGGCTGGGCGGTGAAATATCTGATGATCCCAATCGTGAACCTCATTCCCGGCATGAATCAGACGCCGGAGACTGCGGCCCGTCGGTACCTTCAGGCGTCGAAGTTTGGAACCGACGTCTCAGGGCAATTCTTCGCGTCGGCTAAAGGGAAATTCACTGGCCCAATTCAGGCGCAGCGCCAGCCGCACCTCCTCGATGGCGCTAATCAAGAAGCCGCGTGGCAGGCGGTTGCCAATGTCTCTGGCGTCAACTGGTCGTACGCGGAATCCTTACGCGCGGTGTCCTGAAGGCGCGCCGGTCGCGACGAAATGGTCGCAGTTGCCAGAATCAGCGGGCGATTGGGTAGTTACATGATCGCCCACGGGCAATACGGTATTTTTGAATAAATAGTAGTGCAAAGTAGCTAAGTATCGCCAAAGTAGTAACCGTAACCCTCTCAAGGGAAACACATATGAACCGGTACCAAGATAAAGAGGTGGTGATTATCGGCGGCACGAGCGGCAAGGGGCTCGCGACAGTGAAGATGCTCCTCGACGGCTGGTGGCAAGCCGTAGCAGCCGTTCGAGTGTCCGCGCGCGTACGTCGGCGCGTGTCGGAAACTGGCCGCCTACGGCCTAACCCATATGCTGCCCGCAGCTACCCTCAACCGTCACTCGACCCAGTGACGCTTTGATTGCCAGTTGCCCGAGGTGGGCGCACAGCGGATATCAACTCGACGGTCTGTCGGAAGCCGGTTCGGTAATGAGTCGCGTGCTGCGTCGGTAGGTGACATAGGCCCAGAGCCAATCCAGCATGACCTTCACCCTGTTCGGCCCTCCGGTGAGAAACGCGATATGTGCGGCGCCCCAGAACCACCACGCTGGCGCACCCCACATGCGGATGGGGCCGATTTCTGCCACCGCGGCCTGACGCCCGATCGTTGCCAGGCTGCCGAAATGCTTGTATCGAAACGGCGGAGGCGGACGGCGACCCGCAAGCTGTGCGTCGATCACGCGCGCTGCATATCTTCCCTGCTGTTTGGCGGCAGGCGCCAACCCCGGCACCGCTGCTCCGTTCCAGCCCAGACTCGCAGCGGCGTCGCCAATCGCATAGATGCCTTCTGCGGCCGGAACGGAGAGATCGTCGTTCACCTTGATTCGTCCAGACGCGTCCTCTGGCTGGTTTAGCCATCTGGCGACCGGAGACGCTGCCACTCCGGCAGCCCACAAGATGGTTCGGGATGCAATGCGATCCTTGCCGAGGTCGGCGCCCTCCTGATCGACGCCCAGCACCCTGGTATCGAGGTAGATCGTGACCCCCAGCTTGCGAAGGGAACGTTCCGCGGCGGCAGACAGGGAAGGCGGGAACGTCGGCAGAACGCGAGGGCCGGCATGGACCAGAATGACGCGCGAGGTCGACGGATCGATCGTGCGATATTCCTGATCCATCCCGTGGTGCGCCAGTTCCGCGATGGCGCCGGCCAGCTCGATGCCCGTCGGTCCTCCGCCGACGATGATGAACGTCAGCCACGCGGCACGGGCTGCTTCGTCGGCGGCCGTTTCCGCTTCTTCAAATGCCCGCAGCAGACGGCTCCTGATCGAGGTCGCGTCCTCGATGCTCTTGAGCCCGGGCGCGTAAGGCGCCCAGTGATCGTTGCCGAAGTAACTGTGACGCGCGCCGGTCGCGAGTACGAGATAGTCGAATTTGAGGCTGGCTGCGCCGATCAGCACTTCGCGGGCGGCGGTGTCGATGCCTGTGACGCTTCCCAGACGGACCTGGACATTTCGCTGGCCACGAAAGAGGCTCCGGATCGGCGTCGCGATTTCGCCGGGCGACAACGCTGCTGTCGCGATCTGATAGAGCAACGGTTGAAACAGATGATGATTCCGCTGGTCGATGAGGGTGATCCGGCAGCGCGAATTGCGCAGGCCGCGAACGGTCTCGATCCCGCCAAAGCCGCCGCCGACCACCACGACATGCGGACACTCGTCCAGCGTGCCTTCTTCTTTGTCCGGGCGGTCGAGCACCCAGCGGGCGAGCCAATGATCCACCGAGATGGCGCCGGGCCCCGTGGCGACAAACGTAAGCAGCAGGAGAAGCATGGCCAGCCGGTCGTCCATGGACATGGCGATGCCAGCGAGTGGAACCATGGCGGCATAGACGAACATCGCCGGCCGCGTCAACCAGCCGAAGGCGATGCAGAATGCGAGCAGCGCAGCGACCCATGTGGGGTAGGTGAACAGTGCCGCCAGACCTTGATGGGCAGCCTGCCCGAAAAGGGTAGGCGTCAATGCGGAGGCGAGACTGAGCGACGCCGCTATGCCTGCGCGCGAGACGAGCAGGAGCACAGGTGACACATACCGCTCGATCAGCTCATAGCATTTGCTGACCTGTCGGGCCGGGCCAAGTGGCGCCCACGCCAGGCCTCGCGCCAACATCGCGTCGAGGGAGAATGTTCCCGGACCCAGCACGACCAGCCAGGCGAGCAAAACAAGCGTTGTGCCGTCCGGGCCGAGGGCGATCGATCCGTAGCCGCCAACGAGCAACGCAAGCGCGATGGGCCGGGTCAGCAGGCCAGCGGTGAGCAGGAGCGGCACGATACCGTGCAGCGCTGCCTCCACGCTGGACGGCGCATGCAATCCGGCAGCGGTTGAGCCGCTGTGATTGCCTTGCGCCATGGTCATGATCTGATCCACGAGCACGACCTGCCCAAACCAGACGCGAGTGGCAAGAAGCAGCCAAGGCATGCAAAGCGCACGTAGTTTGGGCGCGAAGCGGATCAGCGGTTTGAAGGCGTTCCAGAACATACGGCACCCTTTCGAACGATCCATCACGGCGCATGCGGCGTCGACGCGAATCTCACCAGCGCAGACAATGCGGCGCGACGGCCGAGCCGACTGCAGTCGTGATGACGATGGCGAGCACGTACCAGACTCCCCAGAATGGGACCGCCATCTCCGAGCAATAGAGCGAGTAGACGAGCAAGCCCTGCGCGCCTGCCAGCAGACCCGCGCCTGCGCCGGCCAGGGCGAGGCGCGTCGGCGCGAGCTGCTTCATCGCGCGCAATATCGCAGCGAGCGAGGGCAGCGAGAGCAGCACGACGTTCGCCGTCGCCGTGCGCCATGTCGTGCCGAGCATCAACTCGAGCCGGTAGCCCGGCGGCGTCGCCAGCAGAACGCTGCCGGCGGCGAGCAGCATGGAGGCCACCGGCAGCGCCGCCGCGAGCCCCGCGAGCCTGAGGTGCGCGCCGGGGCGGCCCAGCCGCTCGGCGAGCGCCACGGCCGCGGCGATGATCGCGAGCGGGAACGCGAGGCGCACCCAGAACATCGTCGTGAGGATCAGCTCGGGCATGTCGCTGCGCACGCCGTACAGCGCAACCAGCAGGGCCGCGCTACCGGCGAGGCCGTGCAGCAGTGCGCGCGTGAGCCGCCTTGGGCCGGCGTTGCGCTCGATGGGCGACACGTCGCTCGCGAGCCGGGTGACCAGCTCTCGCGTTTTCATGACCGGTACGCGCGGTCTCCGAGCAGGTAGTCGATCGATATCGCGCCGGGGCCCCAGGCGGCGATGCCGAGCGCCATGGCGGCCCACGTGATGTGGATCGGCCAGCCGTCCGGCACCGTCAGCTCGATGATGCAGGTCATCAGCAGCAATCCTGCGGCCGCGAAGCGCGTGCCGAACCCGAGCACGAGCAGCACCGGGAAACCGACCTCGCCGCACGCGGAGAGGAACGCGAAGAGGGCCGGCGCGGGAAACGGATACGGACCGCCGGGCAGATGGAGCTTGAATTCGTCGGTGAAGAGATCGATGGCCGTGTCGTTGAGCTGCAGGAACCCGTGCCACTTGAGGATGCCCGATTTCCAGAAAGGCACGGCAAGCGCAATGCGCAGCACGAGTTGCACGAACGACGGTTGTGCGAGCCGTTCGATGAAGCGCCGGGCGCACCCGATCGCGTGCGCGACGTTGCCCGCGAAAGACGGTCTGGAGTCCTGTCGAGTTTGCATGATGGTTACGCTCCTGGTTGAACGGCGGCGAACACGCCCGCCGAAATCATTGCGGCCAGGCTGGCCGGCAGGTCAAAGGCGGCGCTCTCCTCGAAGGCTGCCTGCGCGGCGGCGCCGAGCGGCATGCCCTCGATGAGTGCGAGCAGAAACGCAGCGCCGCCCGCGGGCAGGCGCGAGACAATCACGTCGTAATCGGGCCGCGTGACGAGCGCGTCTTCCGCATCGCTCGAATGCAGCGGGGTGACGGGGCCGGGCGTCCGGTTCATCGCGAAGATCGCGGCGGCCGGGTAGCGCGAGCGCACGATGCGAGTAGCCGGATGCGGGACAAAGCGCAGTTGCGCTAGCGAATCCGCATCGACGCCCGCGAATGCGTCGGCCGCAAGCGGTGTGGCGTCCCCGGCGTGATAGGCGTCGAGCCACGCGCGCTCGATGCGTGCCGTATCCGCAAGCCACGGCATGTCACGCGCGTACTCCCAGGTTTCGATGAACGACGGAAAATCGCGTCCGTACTCGAACAGGAGCGGCGAAGCCGGTGGCGTAGCGCGCACGTGAGAGCGCGCCATCGCGCGGAAGAACTCGACGCCCGTGATGCGCTGCACGGCGGGATAGATCGCGGCCAGCGCATCGATGAGGCTGACCGTGACGTTGTTGCGATAGACGTTGTAGCGCTTCACGACGCCCTTGCCGTGCGCCGCCACGACACCGTTCGGTGCGGCGAGGTCGGGGTTCGTCAGTCCCGGCGCGAAGGCCGTCGCGTAGTCGCTCGCGGATGGCTCAGGCTTCATGGCTGGCACGCTCCATGAGGTATGTATCGGACTCCGATGTATTGTTGCGAAAAAATTCGGAAGCGATGCGCCGGGCCGCCAATGCTTGTGCGCGCAGTTCGGGCCACGCAGGCAACTGGCTGTCCCATTCCACCAGTGTCGGTATGGGTCCGGTGCGTGCGATCACGTCGCGGTAGAGCGCCCAGACCGGATCGGCGACGGCGCGGTCGTGGCTGTCGATGAGCAGTGGCGCATGCTCGTCGTCGTGCTGCTCGCTGTAGCCGGCCAGGTGAATCTCGCCGACGTATTCGAGAGGAAAGTCCGCGAGGTACGTGTGTGCCGGATAACCGTGATTGGTCGCTGAAACGAAAACGTTGTTGACGTCGAGCAGCAGCCCGCAGCCCGTGCGCTGCGCGACTGCGCGGATGAATTCCGTTTCGCTCATCGTCGACGAGGCGAATGCCACGTACGTCGACGGATTCTCGAGCAGCATCGGACGTCCAATGGCTGCCTGCATCTGATCGATGTGATCGCAGACCTTATCGAGTGTCGCCTTCGTGTAAGGCAGTGGCAGCAGATCGTTGAAGAACGTGCCGCCGTGCGAAGACCACGCGAGGTGTTCGGAAACGAGTGCGGGTTCGTAGCGCGCGACCAGCTCGCCAAAGCGCGCGAGATGGCCGGCGTCGAGCCGGTCCGGTCCGCCGATCGACATGCACACGCCATGCAGCGAGACCGGATAGCGCTCGCGGATCGCGCTCAATGCGCGGTGCGGCGGACCGCCTGCGCCCATATAGTTCTCGGCGTGCACCTCGAAGAAGCCGTCCTGCAGACCGTCTTCGAGAATCGCCGCGAGATGCTCATGCTTGTAGCTGGTGCCTGCTAGCGCAGCCGCGCCGGGCGCCATGCGAAGGGGACGGCCGGGCCGCGCCGCTGATTGCATGGGAGTGCTCATGACCGTCCCCTCTCTTTCGTGGTCGTAGCGATCAGGACTTGATCGGCGTGAGCGAGCCGTGGCCACCGCCTGGCACGACGATGCTCGCGCAGGTGCCACCCTGAACGAACTTCCACGAGTTGCCCTGGAAGTCGACCGTCGAGGTTCCCTGACAGGTCGTGCCGGGACCGGCGGCGCAGTCGTTTTGCCCCTTCAGCGCGACGCCGAAGCACTTCTCCTTGTGCGCGGCGACGGCGGCGTTCATCTCTTCCTTCGTGAGCGGTGCGGCATGTGCGACTGAAGCCAGCAGGCTGGCAACGGCGCCTGCAAGCAGGGCGGAACTAACAGTGGTCTTTGCGGACATGGACGTTCTCCAGTGATTGAGATTTGAGGTATCCGTCGCGGATACACCAGCTAATTCGCGCAATGCAGTGGGCCGGTTACAGCGATCGATTTATTTTTGCGCGAAGCTTCGAAGGGAGGGGGAAAGCAAAACCCTTTCAAGCTCTGCCAAGCTTTATCGCGCAAAAAACTTCAGCTTGTAACCGCGATGCGCAATCGCCGAATCGGGTGGGATGACCTGATCCCGGTCGACGTTTTAGGGCGAAGGCGTTCAGCGAGTAACAAAAATGGGAGACGAACATCCAGGCTGTCTTTGAGGAGGGAATGGGGCGCGACATTACACCGCTCTTTCAGATTTTCATGTCGATTGTCCACGCCCGACGCCGGTTTTCGGGTTTTTTGCCTGACTTTTTAATTGCTTTTGTGCCGCACCATTCAATTTCCCGGCGGCAATTCTCAGCCAGTCCATATAAGATGCATTTAAAATGAATGTATTGGCGAGAGCGATCATGACCGTTTTTCGAATCGAAGAATCCACCCCCGCGGCCCGCGGCGGTTTCGCGCTGTGGGCGCTCGGCTTCCGGCCGTTCTACCTTGGCGGCGCGCTCTTTGGCGGCGCGGCGCTGCTGGCCTGGATGGCCGCGTATGCCGGCCATCCGTTGCCGGGTCTCAGTTCCTACCTGCCTGGCATGTTCTGGCACGCGCACGAGATGATTTTCGGCTTCGGCGCGGCGATCGTGGCGGGTTTTCTGCTGACCGCCGTGCGCGCGTGGACGTCGATCACGCCGGCGCAGGGCAAGTCGCTGGCGGCGCTGTGGCTGTTGTGGCTCGCGGGGCGCATCACCGTTGCTTACGCACCGTCCGGCGTCGCCGCCGTGGTCGACAGCCTCTTTCTCCCCGCATGCGCGCTCGTGCTGCTGCGCGTGCTCATCGGCGCCAGGAATAGCCACAACATCTTCTTGCCGGTCGCGCTCGGCATGCTCGCCGCGCTGAATGTGGCGTTCCATCTTTCGATGCTGGCGGGCCGCGCGGACTGGGCGCTGCACAGCGCGTATCTCGCCGTGGGCATGCTGGTGCTGTTCATCACGATCATCGGCGGGCGCATCATCCCGTCGTTCACGGCCAATGCCGTGCCCGGCTACGCGGCACAGCGCTGGAACGCGGTCGAGCGCGCGGTGATGCCGCTCAGCGCGCTGGCGTTCGTGCTCGACGCCGCGCTCGGCTCCGGCGTGCTCGTTGCGATCGCCGCGCTCGCGGCGGCGTGCGCACAAGGTACGCGAATCTGGGGTTGGCGTTCGTGGCGCGTCGGCAACCGGCCGATCCTGACTATCCTGCACATCGCCTATGCCTGGATCCCCGTCGGCTTTGTGCTGCTCGCGCTCGCAGCAATGGGTTCGGTCGCGCATACGCTCGCCATTCACGCGTTCACGGTGGGCGCTATCGGTGGCGCGATCATGGCGATGATCACACGCACGGCGCGCGGACACACGGGTCGCAAACTGGTGGCGGGCGGCTTCGATATCGCCTGTTATGTGTTGCTCGTGCTTGCCGCGCTGATTCGCGTGGCGGGACCCTGGCTCGCGCCGCAGTGGCTCCCGTTCTGGATCGAAGCGTCGGGCGCGTGCTGGGTCGTTGCGTTCGCAGCCTATTGTTATCGCTACGCAGGCTGGCTGGTGGCGCCGCGTGTCGATGGTAAGGAGGGCTGATTCATCGGCCTTGCACAAGGCGTATCGCGCGAGTATGTTGACTGGCAGGGCTGCGCGCGCGTAACGCCTTGGCCCGCCGATGAAGGAGGGTGTGCAATGCATCACTCTGTTCAGATCGCAGGCGCGGCCTGTCTCATCTTTGTAACCTCGGTGCAGGCTCAAACGTCAGCTTCCGCGCCGCCAGCGGCTGCCGTGCCCGAGCGCATGCCTTACGACATTCCTTACGGTTCGCCTATCGGGCTTGATGCGGCGAAGCATCTGCTTGCGCTTGCTGAAGCCGAGGCACGCAGGCACGACTGGAAAATGAACATCGCCGTGGTCGATCCGCATGGCGATCTCGTTGCCTTCGAGCGTATGGATGGCGCGCAATACGCCTCTGTCGAGGTTTCGCAGAACAAGGCGCGCACGTCCGCACGCTTTCGCCGCGAGACCCGCGTTTTCTATAACCAGTTCGAGAGCGGTCATGCCTACGTTGCCACGCTCGTGCCGGACCTCGTGGCTTCGCCGGGCGGCTTTCCGCTCGTCGAGGACGGCAAGGTGATCGGCGCGATCGGCTGCAGCGGCGGCACGGGCGAACAGGATGCCGTCACGTGCAAGGCGGCGGCTTCGACCGTGAAGTAAGCGCGCGGAACGCCGTAGCTTCTTCCGTCAATGCGGCGAGCCGTACCCCTGGACCTTCAGCAGATGCTCGCGCATGCAACGCGCGGCGGTTTCGCCGTCGCGCGCGAGAATTGCCTCGACGATGGCCTGGTGCTGCTGTGCGAAATGATGGCGCGTGGCCTGATCCGTGGTCTTTTCACGTTGGGTCGGCTTGACCCGCATGCCGTTGATCACTTCCATGAGGGCAATGATCGCGGGATTGCGCGAGGCCTGTGCGATCAGCAGATGAAAGCGCTGGTCCCATAGTTGCCACTCCTCATCGTTTTTTGCCGTCGCGTTCCGTTTCGCGCACTTCTCCAGTTCAGCCAGATCCTCGGGCGTGGCCTTGGCGGCGGCAAGCCCGGCTAATGCCGGCTCGAACATGAGGCGCATCTCCGCGATGTCGGCCGGGCTCGTACGCGAGCGCAGGCCGCGCAGCGTGGGCGCGAACTTCAGCGGCCGCGCGCCCAGATACGTGCCGCGGCCCACGCCGCGCCAGATCCGGCCCGATGCCTCCAGCGAGGCGAGCGCCGTGCGCAGTTCGCGGCGGCTCACGCCGAGGTCCTCGGCGAGCTTGCGTTCGGGAGGCAACGCGTCGCCGTCTTTCAAGCGGTGCTGTGCGATGTAGGCAAGCAGACTGTCGAGCACGGACCTTTCCATGATGTAGCGTGAACCAATATGAATTGGTTTGATTCTATCAGTTGTGCTGCGCCGCGCAACCGTGCGCTCGTCAAATCGACGTAATCTACGGTTCTCCGTAGATGTACAGGGTTAACACGGGGTGCAGCCAAAAATCTTCCTTCGTATGCTGATCGTGAAGGGTTTTGGAACCAATCTCGAAAGGTTCGACTACAGGCCGAACCTTTCACCCAGGGAGTGGATGATGTCGTTTACAACGCGTCCGGAGCTGATCGGAACCTTCGGGATGGTGGCGTCCACGCATTGGCTCGCCAGCGCGTCGGCGATGGCGGTGCTCGAGAAGGGCGGTAACGCGTTCGATGCGGCTGCTGCTGCCGGCTTCGTGCTGCAGATCGTCGAGCCGCATCTCAACGGCCCCGGCGGCGAGTTGCCCGTCGTGTTCTACAGCGCAAGGGAAGACCGTGTGCGCGTGCTGTGCGGCCAGGGAGTGACGCCGGCGACCATGACGATCGAACGCATGCGCGCGCTCGGGCTCGAAGTCGTGCCGGGCACCGGCCTGCTGCCCGCCGTGGTGCCCGGCGCGTTCGGCGCATGGATGATGATGCTGCGCGACTACGGGCAACTGCCGCTCGAAGACGTGCTGAGCTACGCGATCGGCTACGCGGAGAACGGCTATCCGGTGCTGCCGCGCATGTGCGCGTCGATTCTCGCGATCAAGGACTTTTTTCTCAGCGAATGGACGACCTCCGCCGAGCAATGGCTGCGCGACGGCGACGCCCCCGCTCCAAACGCGTTGTTCGCCAATCCCGCCATTGCCGCCACGTACCGCCGCATCCTGCGGGAGGCGAGCGCGAAAAGCGACCGCGCGGAGCAGTGCGAACTCGCGCGCTCGGCGTTCTACCGCGGCTTCGTGGCCGACGCGATCGACCAGTATTTCCGCTCGACCGACGTGCTCGACACCTCCGGTCTTCGCAATCGCGGCCTGCTCGATGCGGACGATCTCGCACGCTGGGAGCCCACCTACGAGGAAGCGCTCTCGTACGACTACGCGGGCCTGCGCGTGCACAAGACAGGACCGTGGGGCCAGGGGCCGATGTTCCTGCAACAACTCGCGCTGCTCAAGGGCTTCGATCTGGACGCGATGGATCCGTTCGGTGCGGATTTCGTGCACACGGTCATCGAAACGTCGAAGCTCGCGTTTGCCGACCGCGACGTGTTCTATGGCGACCCGCACTTTGCCGACGTGCCGATGCAAACGCTGCTGAGCGACGCGTACAACGACGCGCGCCGCCGTCTCGTCGATCCGCACAAGGCCTCGTTCGAATTCCGCCCCGGGCCGCTTCTCGACAGCGAAGCGCGCGCGGCGCGCATCCTCGCCAACGCAGGGCGCCAGCAGCCGGGCGGCTTCGGGCAGGGCGAGCCGACGTTCGCACCGCTGCCCGAATTGCGCGGCGATACCGTTCATCTCGACGTGGTCGATCGCTGGGGCAACATGGTCTCGGCCACGCCGTCGGGCGGCTGGCTGCAGGCGTCGCCGGCGGTCCCCGGCCTCGGTTTCAACATCACCACCCGCGCGCAGATGTTCTGGATGGAAGAGGGCTTGCCTTCGTCGCTCGGGCCGGGCCGGCGTCCACGCACGACACTCTCGCCCACGCTCGTCACGCGCGAGGGCAAGCCCTATGCGGCGTTCGGCACGCCGGGCGGCGATCAGCAGGATCAATGGTCGATGCAGCTGTTCTTGCGGCACGTGCATGCGGGCATGAACCTGCAGGCCGCCGTGGATGCCCCCTCGTTCCAGACCGCGCATTTCCCCGGCTCGTTTTATCCGCGCTCGATGCAGCTCGGCAAGATGTCGGCCGAGTCGCGCTTTCCCGAAGCCACGCTCGCCGAATTGCGCGCGCGCGGCCACGATCTCACGGTGGCCGAGCCATGGGGGCTCGGGCGCGTGTGCGCGGTGGGCATGCGCAACGGGCTCATGCGCGGCGCGGCCACGCCGCGCCAGATGCAGGCCTATGCGATCGGCCGCTGACCACGCGCCACGCTCAACCGGAACCGACCCACCATGTCCACCGTCGCCGCCCGACTCGAACGACTGCCGCTCGCGGGCTTCCATCGCAAACTGCTGTTGATCGGCGGGCTCGGCTATATGTTCGACGGGCTGGACTCTTCGTCGCTCGCCTTTTTGCTGCCGGTCGTGAGCAAGCTATGGCATTTGACGAGCGCCGAAACGGGACTCGTCGCCAGCAGTACGTATATCGGCTATTTTTTCGGCGCGTTTCTCTCGGGCGTGCTGGCCGACGTAATTGGCCGCCGCCGCATCATGATGAGCGCGCTAGCCATCTACTGCGCCGCATCCATGGCGAGCGCCACGGCGCACGACTGGCATACGTTTTTCGCGCTGCGCATGCTCGCGGGGTTTGGTTCGGGCGCAGAAACGGTCGTCATCGCACCGTTCCTCGCGGAATTCGTGCCGCGACGCTATCGCGGCATGTTCTGCGGCGCGCTGGTCGGATTCATGTCGTTCGGATATCTAAGCTCGTCGATTCTTGGCTATACCGTCGTGCGCAATTTCGCGGACGGCTGGCGCTATCTCGCCGTGCTGACCTCGCTGCCGGTCGTGATGCTGCTCTGGTGGCGCAGGACGTTGCCAGAGTCGCCGCGCTGGCTCGAAAGCCGCGGACGCTCCGCCGAAGCCGACAGCATCGTGCGGGCGATCGAGTCGGGCTACGAGCAGGAGGGCATTGCGCTGGCGCCGCTCGGCTCGGTGGGCGCGATTCCCGCCGCCGCGCAGGGCAGCGGCAGTGCGCTGCAAAACGTGTTGACACTGTTTTCGCGCCGGCTCGTGGGCACGACGGCGGTGAGCTGGCTGATGTGGTTCTCCGTGGCCTTCGCGTATTACTCGTTCTTCTCGTGGATTCCTAGCCTGCTCGTCAAAGAAGGCCTAACGCTCACCAGGAGCTTCGGCTATTCGATTGCCATCTACGGTGCGCAGATTCCAGGCTACTTCTCGGCGGCGTGGCTCAATGAGCGGATCGGGCGCAAGGGCGTCGTGGCCTCCTACATGACGCTTGGCGGGCTCGCCGCGATTGCGCTGGCTTTCTCGCATACGGGCGTGCAGATCACGGTGGCGGGCGTGTGCCTCTCGTTCTTCATGAATGGCGCATTTGCGGGCGTCTATGCCTATACGCCGGAGGTATTCCCGACGGCCGTACGCACGACCGGCACGGGATCTTCGTCTTCGTTCGGTCGCATCGGCTCGGTAAGCGCGCCCATTCTGGTGGGTCTCGTGTATCCGGCGTTCGGCTTCTTCGGGGTGTTCGCCATGACGACCGCTGTGCTGCTGGCGGGCGCTTGCGTCGTGTTTTTCCTCGGCATCGAAACCCGCAATCGCTCGCTCGAAGACATCGAGGCGAGCGGCGCGCAGGCGGAGTTCGATGCGCACAAGCCGCTTGTCCGCGACGGGCTGCGAGGCTGAGCGCGCGCCACTCTCACTCTCGTACGCCCCATGCAAACGCCCCTTTCCCTCGCGAACGAACCCTACGCACTCCAACGCGAACTTGCCGCGCTCGCGCGCCTTTCGCACGTCATTCGCCAGCCCGGGCAACCGGACGCGATTTTCCGCGAAGTGTGCGCCGTCGCCGCCGAAGCCATCGGCTTTCGCCTCTTCACGATCATGGCCTACGACGCCAGGAACCAGGAGGTGGAGCGCATGTTCACGAACATGCCCGACGTCTACCCGCCGGGCGGACGCAAGCGGAAAAGCGGCACGCCCTGGGCGCAGCGCATTCTTTCGGATCTCGAACCGTTTCGCGCCACGACGCCAGAGGGCCTGCGCGAAGCCTTCGACGATCACGCGGTAATGACGGCGATGGGGCTAGGCTCGATACTGAACATACCGGTTGCCTATGACGGCCGCTGCGTCGGGACGATGAACCTCACGCACGTGGAGGGCTGGTACACCGCGCAACACGAAGAAACGGGCCTGCTGCTCGGCGCGTTTCTCGCGCCTGCGCTCGTCGCACATGGCATGTCTTTTGCGGCCCATGCAAGTCTCTGAACGCAGGACCCTTGTCGATGAACACAACGACATCCACCGGAACCGCCAATCGCTGGCTACTTGTCTTCGCGCTCGGCTATCTCGCGCTGCTGGTCGACGGTGCCGACGTCATGATGTACGGCCTCACGCTCTCGCGTATCAAGAGTGAATTCGGCTTGACCAATGTCGAGGCGGGTGCGCTCGGCAGCCTGACGCTGCTCGGCATGGCGATTGGCGGCATTCTTGGCGGCTGGGCGAGCGACTCGCTCGGGCGCGTGCGCGTGGTGGTCTGGGCGATGGTGCTGTTCTCGGTGGGCGCGGGGCTGCTCGGTTTCACGCACAGCTTCCTGGAATTCGCGGTCGTGCGCTTCTTCAGCTCGATGGGCATTGGCTGCATGGTGCTGGTGAGTACGCTCGTGGCCGAATACGTACCCATGGCGCGACGCTCGCTGATACTCGGCGTGCTCCAAACGGCGATCTCCGCAGGCTATATCACAGTGATCGCGCTCAGCACGTGGATCCTGCCGCATTACGGCTGGCGCACGTTGTTTTATGTGGCGGCGGCGCCCGTGCTGCTCGCGTTGGCGATTCACTTCTTCGTGCCCGAGCCGCCGAGCTGGCGCATGAGCGAGGCCGCGGCTCGCCCGAGCGGCCGCCGCTGGCACGACAACCGCTACGCGTTGATTTTCGCGGACCGCGAGGCACGCAGGATGTTCATTTTCTGGTCGCTCGCGTCCGTGTTTGCGCTTTCAGGGTTCTATGGCTTGAACAACTGGTTGCCCACGTATCTGGAAAGCGAATTGCACATCAAATTCAGCTCGATGACGGGGTACATGACCGCGACGTGGGTCGTGGCGTTCATCGGCAAGATCGTGGCTGGCTGGCTGGGTGACATCTGGAGCCGGCGCGGCGTGTATGTGCTGGGCTGTATCGGTGCTGCTGTCTTTCTTCCCGTGATCGTGCTGTTCCATACCCGCGAGAACATTGCGTGGCTGATGCTCGTATTCGGTTTTCTCTACGGCGTGCCGCTGGGCACGATCGGGACGTTCATGTCGGAGAGCTTCGAAACGCGCATTCGCGGCACGGCGGTGGGCGGCTCGTATAACGTGGGACGCTTCTGTTCGGGCGCGGCGCCTATTGTGATCGGCTATATCGCTACGCAGTTTTCGATCGGCATGGGTTTTCTTGTGGTCGGCGCGGTGTTTTTCCTGAGCGGCGTGATGGCGCTGTTCATTCCGGACCGCCTGCACGATACGAGCGAAGGCGATCCGGCGCAGGCGAGTGGGGAGGCTCGGCAGGGGACGTTGACGCCGGCGACTGGCAAAGGGTGACGCGTAGTGGGACACACATTGTATCGACTGCGATGCGTCGCTGCATTTACGCTACGCTAACACCGGCCTGAAAAAACTCCGCTCGTAACTCACGATACAACGCTCTTTTGGTCGTTGAAGTAGAGGCTTGGGCCGTGCTTAAAAGGGCAGCCTACGCTTGCGCCATCTCCAGAAGCTTCGCCACGGTATTCATGTTGCGCGCGGTTCCGGCCTTCGCCGCAGCGATCCTGAGCTTCGAGCGCCCGATACCGTCCTTGTAAAACACGTAGATTTCGCGCTCGCCCAGCTGGAATTCTTCCGCCTGCTGACCGCTCACGTTGTCGAACGCGTCCGAGGGCGGCGGCGTGTCGAGAAAGATCGCGACAGTGCGATCAGGCGCGCCAGCGGGAAAGGGGTTGTCATGCAATACGGCGGCCAATTCGGCAGCCGTACGCACCACCACGCCGACGGGTTTGCCTGCATAAGCCTCGAGGCTCTGCTCGAGCTTCTTTTTCACCGATGCTTCGGCCAGCCAGCTCTCGAACACCACGTTGCCGCTCGCGATATAGGTACGCACTTGCGCGAACCCGAGCGCTTCGCACATGCCGCGAAGTTCTGGCATGGGAAGCTTGCCGGTTCCGCCGACATTCACGGCGCGTAGCAGGGCGATATAGACGGGCATGGGTTCGATCGGGAAGCCAGGAGTTAGTCAGGGCGCCGCAAGTCGGTGACGGCGAGGGCCTCGTTTGCGACGACGGCAGGGCGCCTGCGTGCGTTGATCGTCACGAAGACCGTCATCAGCACCATGAAGGCGGCAAGCAGCAAGGCGCTGTTGACGAGCACATGTGCATAGCCGAGCTGAGCGACGTCGATGAATGGATAGGGGTAGAAGTCAGTCTCGCTGCCGCGCCAGAAGGTGACGGCAAGGTAGCCCAGCGGATAGACGAGCCAGGCGAGGCGGTCGCGAGCAGTCAGGGTGAAGCGCGGCACGAACAGGAGCCAATACGCGGCGCATAGCAGCGGGATCAGGCTATGCAGGCTCTCGTTGAGCAGCGCGCGATAACCGTGCGGCGTCCAGAGATGCCGCAGCAGCAGATTATAAGCAATGCCAACGAAGACGATATACACCGTAACCGCGCTCACGCTGCCCGGAGCGCGGAGCAAGCGTGCCGGCCACGTGCGCACGCGCAGTGCGATGCAGGTGAAGGTGAGCGCAACGAGCAGCACCGTGAGATTGGTGAGGTAGGCCGAAAGCCTGCCGATGGCCTCGAACGTGTCGAAACCGCGCAGCACCATGCGCTGGATCGTAATGTCGGTTTGCGCGGCGAGCGCCCCCCACGCGAGCAGCGCGATCACAGCCGCCAATGCGGTGGCGTAGAGGCCTGGGGGCTGCGCCTGCGCCGTGTCGGCAAGCGGCACGGCAGCCGCGCGTGTGGATAGCGGTGGTTCGGACATGCAGCGATGGTAGCGCACAAAGATCATGCGCGCCTGAAGCCGCTTTTCCCGGTGGCGGCTATTTGCCGTCGGCGCGCTGCGCAGCCGCAACGAGATACAGGCGCACGAGATCGCGCAGTTCGGCCATCAGCACGGCGCGCGCCGATGGCTCTTCGTTGGCGATGCTGGCGACGCCCTTGAGTATGTGAATCAGCACGATCGCCATGACTTTTGCCTTGGCCGGCTTCAGATGCGCGATCGCGCGGCTCAGGATGTCGGCAACGCCGCCGCGCATCGCTTCGCGAAAGCGCCTGCGATGGTCGTCGCTGCCGCTGCGGGCGTCGACGAGTGCAACGGCAAAGCTGCGTTGCGATTGCAACAGCAGCATGAAATCGACGAGCGCATCGGCGACGGCCGCGAGCGTCATCTCCGGAACCTGTTGCTCCAGTTCGGCGAGTCCGTTCTTCGCCTGTTGGGCGTAACGCAGCAACAGTGCTTCGGCCAGCGCCTCCTTGGTCGGGAAGAAGCGATACAGCGAACCGATCGCCGTCGACGCGCGCGCCGCAATTTCGGTCATGGTGGCGGCGTCGTAACCCTTCTCCGTGAAAACGGCGACAGCGGCGTCCTGGATCGCGGCCACGCGCTGGCGGCCCCTTTCGCGTTTGGGCTCGATGCCGCGAGCGGCTTGCGCAACGGGTGTGGATGACGTCATGGCGTTATCTTCAAATGCGAGGATATGAGAGGAATTCCTCGCATATTAGCACGCGGGATGCCTTTGTCGGCCGGACGCAAGAACACGCGTAAATGAGGGTGCGTCTCGACCGCTCGCCGGTCAATTGACTTATGAGAGGCTACCCACTACCATGATTTGCGAGGCTGTCCTCGCATTTCGGCGCGGCGGCGATCGCCGCCGTTGCCGCCCGCCGTTGCCGCCATCACGCTGCCCCTTCCCGTTTGAACGTTCGAGGTTATGACATGCCGTACGTGTGGCTCTTTTTCGCTGGCGCGTTCTTTTGCAACGCGATTCCACATCTGGCTTCCGGCCTGCAGGGGCTGCCTTTTCCCACGCCCTTCGCCCGTCCCCGAGGGCGGGGCGACTCGTCGCCCATCGTGAACGTGGTTTGGGGCTTTGTGAATATCGCGATCGCAATCGCGCTGGGCGCTGGACGTCTCGAGCAACCTGCAACGCGCGAGGACGTCGCGGCGCTGCTCGCGGGCGCGCTCGTCATCGGGCTTTTTCTTGCGTTCCATTTCGGCGCGGTTCAGCGGGAGAAGCGCGCCGATTGAGGTCGAAACAGGCCGCGGCAAGCTCGTGAAAAAAGCAGTTGCGCAGATTAGGGGAAAACCCTATACTTAACCCGTCTCCTCCATGTCTCCTCCTGATATGGATTCAGCCCGCTCTCTCAGCGGGCTTTTTCTTTTCTGGCGCCAATTCGCTCAGGCCGCCAGCCATCCTCGCCAGTCATTCCTTTACGAACACAAAGTCGCATTTGCGTGCGGTCGTGCGCGAGCCGCTGCCTGAAGTCGCGTTGAACTGCGCGCTGACCTCATACGAATAGGGCGCTCGATTGTTGGCGTGCGGCGATGTGGCAGTCAGGCCCTGGGCGACGAGTGTGGCAGAACCGTCCGGTTCGAGCTTGCCGTCCAGCGTGAGCCAGCCACTCGCGTCCCGTTCGCCGTGTTCTCCGTGGAGGACGTTTTGCTGGATTTCGACGGGGAATTGATATCGGTAAGCCGGTGTGTCGCCGACGCCCTTGGGGCACGTGAGCGTCACGTTCCAGTCGCCGTCGAAGGTGCCGGCGGCGTGTGCCGCGGGCGTTCCAGCAAGGCCCGCGCAGACGGCGATGCAGCGCACGGCCAACGTTAATTTACCTACCCGCATTGCGGCTCCCGGTGTCGACTCATCTGGCACTATTCTGACCGCAATTGGCGTGCCGGTATGGGCGCCGTCGCACAGTGTGTTTCGCGGCAACTCGGCGCCTGGGTTGTGCCTTTTGTCAGTCCGGCTGCGCCTTATTTGCGCAACTAACTGTCAAGCCCGGCAACCGCAATCGAATTTGGCCCGCGCGCCCGCAAAAGAATCCGACCATTGCCATGAGCGATACCGGCCTCCAGGACGCGCGGCGCAGAAGCGCGGGTGGGCGTGCTGCGTCTTTTCAGACAGTAGACGACTTCCGCCCGGCCGCCACCCTCAACTCCGGGCCAGATTGCGCTGGAGCGCCGCGCAGCCCGCATCCGTGAGCGGCTCGACCATCTGGATCCGCTCGTCGGGCTTGAAGTCGCTGATCCAGACCACGCGGCAACGTTGGGGCGAATCGGATGAGTCCGGCATCACCTGAAGCGTCGCGTGATGATGCTCGAAGCGTCCGCCGCACACGGTGTAGGCGAGGCGCATGCGGGCATCGTCGACGCCGATCACGCGTTCCTCGATCACGGTGCCGTCGACGAACGTCACCCATCGCACGTCGTTTTCCATGCGCGCATCGGTCAGCACGCCGGCGAACACGCGGTCGACGTTGGCGGGATCGCGCAGCGCGTCCCAGACGTCTTGCGCCGAGGCTTCAACGGGAACGTCCCGGTAGACGGTAGCCATCGCACTTGTCTCCTTCGTTTTGTGTGACGAGTGCATCGTGCGCGTGCCACGCGCGGCGGTCCTGGGAAATCTTGACGTCGTTTTCGAGGGAAGCACCGCGACGCGTGCCGCCCTCAATGCGCGTGCCGATGGTGCACGTCGGGATAGTGCGCGTGACTATGCGTGATCGGCGCGTGACGGTGCGCATGCGTGTGCGGCTCCGAGCCGTCCCACGCGAAATCGTGCTGGTGCTGATGGTGTTCGTCGTGCCGGTGCGCGTGGGTGTGCTCGAGGGGTTCGTGCGTATGCGGGTGGTCGTGACGTTCGCGCACGTGCAGCCACACGCCGAACGCCATCAACGCGAGCGCGAGCCAGAAGGCCAGCGCCGGGCGCTCCGGCCACAGCAGCAGTGACAGCGCCACGCCGAAGAGCGGCGCCACGGAGAAATAGGCGCCGGTGCGCGCCGTGCCGAGATGGCGCAGCGAGACGACGAAGAGCACGAGGCTCACGCCATAGCCCGCGAAACCCACGGCCATGGCGCCGCTGACCGCCGGCCAGGCGGGCCAGTGCGCGCCAGCGGCGAGCGCAATGCCGATATTCACCGGCCCGGCCACGAGCCCCTTGGTGCAGGCCACGACCATCGCGTCGTTGGTGGAGACCTTGCGCGTGAGGTTGTTGTCGATGGCCCAGCACAGGCACGCGAGCGCGACGAGCAGCGCGCCGGGCGCGATGCCGGACACGGCGCCGGCATGCGCGCCGGGCCACGAGAGCAGCACGCCGCCCGCCACGATCGCCAGCATGCCTAGCGCGATCTGCGCGTCGAAGTTTTCGCGAAAACAGACCCAGGCGATGAGCGCCGTCAGCACGCCTTCGAGGTTCAGCAGCAGCGCGCTCGTGGCGGCGGGCGTGGTGTTCAGGCCGAGCATGAGCAGGGCGGGCGCCGCCACGCCGCCCGCGGCAATCGCACCGGCAAGCCATGGCAATTCGGCCAGGCGCATCGGGTTCTGTGCGGGCTCCTGCGTGGCGGCTGAGTGGCTGCGGCGCGCCGACAAGCGGCGTAACACCAGGACGGCCGCGAGCCCCGAGCCGCTGCCGAGATAGAAGAGTCCCGCGAGCATGAACGGCGACACGCTGCCGAGCAGCGCCTTGGCGAGCGGGGTGGTGATGCCGAACAGGGCGGCCGCGAGGAGCGCCGTGAAGATGGTATGCCGATGGGACTTCATTGCAGGCCGGAAGCGGGAAGTGGAATAAAAAGCGTAGAAGGCGCGCGATGGGCGCGCAAGCGGGCCGCGCGCCGAGCGGGCCCTGGACCCATCAATCTTTAACCTGGGCAGGAGATAAGTGCCGATTCTGCCACTTGTGCGAGATGAGAGAAAACCCTGGATCTAAAAACATAGCGGAGTTCCTGCTTACTGGTATGATGACATCATGACGGCATAAGTGATGAGTGTTGAAAGGCAATCACGACCGTCAGCTGGTTGTAGTCAGACAAAGGGGTTTAACCAGACAGGAGACAGCATCATGAAGGCACCCAGGCGTTGGCTTGCGTCGACGTTGATGTCATTTGCGGTTCTCGGCACGGCGGGCGTCGCGCAAGCGGCCAATCTCATCGCCATCATCACCCCCTCTCACGACAATCCCTTCTTCAAGGCGGAAGCCGACACGGCGAACGCGCGCGCCAAGGCGCTCGGCTACGACACCATCGTGCTGGTCCACGACGACGACGCCAATAAGCAATCACAACTCATCGACACCGCCATCGCCCGCGGGGCGAAGGCGATCATTCTCGACAACGCCGGCTCGGAGGCGTCCATCGCCGCAGTCAAGAAGGCGAAGGACGCAAAAATTCCCGCGTTCCTGATCGATCGTGAAATCAACGCGACTGGCATCGCGATCTCACAGATTGTTTCGAATAACTACCAGGGTGCGCAGCTCGGCGCGCGCGCCTTCGTCAAGGCGATGGGCGAGAAAGGCAACTACGTGGAGCTCGTCGGCCGTGAGGCGGATATCAATGCCGGCATCCGCTCGAAGGGCTATCACGATGTGATCGACCAGTTTTCGAACATGAAGATGGTCGAGCGTCAATCGGCGAACTGGAGTCAGACTGAAGCCTATTCGGTAATGGAATCGATCCTGCAGAGTCACCCCGACATCAAGGGCGTGATAGCCGGCAACGACACCATGGCGATGGGCGCAACAGCCGCGTTGAAAGCTGCGAAGCGCAACGACATCATCGTGGTGGGCTTCGACGGCAGCAATGATGTGCGTGACGCGATCAAGCATGGCGAGATCCGCGCGACGGTGTTGCAGCCAGCGGCCGAAGCGGCCAACGACGCGGTCGATCAGGCCGACAAGTATCTGAAGACCGGCGCGACGGGCAAGCCCGAAAAGCAGCTCATCAACTGCTCGCTCATCACGAAGACGAACGCCAGCAAGCTCGACATGTTCGCGTTGCGTTAAGGCGCGCATCGGTAGCACAAGCAATGCACGAGCGGGGCGCGGCGCGCTCCGCAACGACATCCGTAACCAGATGGGGTTATGCATGGGAGTGCTTCGGTACGCGGTCATTGCCGTGGTGGCCGCCGTGTTGGGTGGCGCGCTGCACGGTTGCAAGCTGGTGAAGAACAGCGACCTGCAGGGCTCGGGTGGATCGCACGACAACTATGCGTCGGCGGGCTACGACCCGAACGCCATGGTGGCGTCGATGTGGAGTACGAAGATCGTGCCCGACATCGAAAAGCGCGCAGTGGACTATCGGACGCTGCGCGATGCCATCAAGGCGGACCCCGACGCCGCCGGCCACAAGTACGGCTACCGGGGCAAGGACGATGGCGCGCCGTGGAACTTTCCGACCACGCTGCACGGCACGATCGTGGACGTGGACACACAGTCGAGTCAGGGCACCGTGGGCGTGGACGTTGATGGCAGCGGGCAGGCCACCGTGATTGTCGACATCGGTCCGACGGTGCTCGGGACCACGCTGCGCGATTCGCTCGATTTCATTTCGTTCAGCAATTTCCGCAACCAGATCGAGTATGCGCAGTTTGGCACGGCGCTCAATGCCTACGCGGCGAATCACGTCATGAAGCCGCTGCCGCGCAGCGATCTGAAAGGCAAGCCGATTGCGGTGACGGGGTCGTTCTCGTACGACTCGTCGAGCGACCAGCCGGAGATCGTACCGCTCGCGGTCACGGTCGGGGGCAAGTCATGACCGACGCCAGCAATGCCGACGTAATCCTCCAGGTCGAGGACGTCTCCAAGGTCTATCCCGGCACGGTTGCACTGAAGGGTGTGAACTTCTCGGTGCGACGGGGCGCAGTCAATGTGCTCGTGGGCGAGAACGGCGCGGGAAAATCCACGCTCATGAAGATCATCGCGGGCGCGGAGCAGCCGACCAGCGGGAAGCTCGTGCTGGACGGCAAGCCTGTCGCACCGGCTAGCAGCGCAGAGGCACTACGCCTCGGCATCGGCATCGTCTTTCAGGAACTCAACCTGTTTCCGAACCTCACGATCGCCGAGAACATCTTCATCGCGCACGAAATCACGCGTGTCGGCATCGATATCGACGCCGACGCACAGCGCGAGAAAGTACGCGCGTTGCTCGCGCGGCTCGAACTCGACCTCAGCCCCGACACGCTGGTCGAGGATCTGCGCATCGGGCAGCAGCAGCTCGTGGAGATCGCGAAGGCGCTCGCCCACGATGCGCGCGTGCTGATCCTCGACGAACCCACCTCGGCGCTCAGCGCGGCGGAAGTGGCCGTGCTGTTTCGCGTGATTGCGGAGCTGAAGGCGCAGGGCGTGTCGATCGTCTACATCTCGCACCGGCTCGAAGAACTGGTCAGGATCGGCGACTACATCACGGTGCTGCGCGACGGCCTCATCACGGGCCATCAACCGATGGCGCAGATCGACGTGCCGTGGATCGTGCGGCAAATGGTGGGCCGCGAAACGAAGGACTTTTCGCGCCCCGTCGGCCACACGCGCGGCGCCGAGGTGCTGACGCTGCGCGACGTCACGCTGCCGCGCAAGGGCAGCGGCTTGCTCGTGGATCACGTCTCGCTGTCGCTTCACGCGGGCGAGATCGTCGGCATCTACGGACTGATGGGGGCGGGGCGCTCCGAGCTGTTCGAATGCATTCTGGGCGTGCATGCGCACGCAACCGGCAGCGTGGTGCTCGACGGCAAGGCGCTCGACGGCAAGCCGATCGCGGGACGCGTCGTGCAGGGCCTTGCGCTCATTCCAGAGGACCGCAAGGCCGACGCGCTGCTGCCCATCATGTCGATTGGCGAGAACATGACGCTCTCGAGTCTCGCGGCACATGCGCGAGGTTTCCACATCGATCCGCGGCGCGAGCAGCGCTCGGTGCTCGATTACATTCGCAACCTCGCGATCAAGGTCGCCGATTGGCGGCTGCCGGTCAGTTCGCTCTCCGGCGGCAACCAGCAGAAGGTGGTCATCGCGCGTGCGCTGATGACCACGCCAAAAGTGCTGCTGATGGACGAGCCCAGCCGCGGCATCGACGTCGGCGCGAAGGCGGACATTTTCAAGGTCATGCGCGACCTGGCCGGCCGGGGACTGGGCGTGCTGTTCGTGACGTCCGATCTCGAAGAGGTGATGGCCTTGTCCGATCGCATTCTCGTGATGTCGAATGGCCGTGTCACTGCTGAATTCGATGCCGCCGACGCTACGCAGGACGCGCTCGTCGCCGCCTCCGCAGTCGGGCACAGGACGGCGCATGCCACCCATGCTGCGCACGAACAGGCGGCCTGAGCAAGCGCGTTCAACGGTCGTCACGGTTCCAACGTTTAGCCTGCATTCATCTGGAGAGCATTCATGTCGCTGGCCATCAAGAGCACGGCACCCGGAGCGAGCTTCAGCGAGGCGCCGCTGCTCCTGCTGCTGAAGCTGCGTACGTTCATCGCATTGTTCGCGGTCATGGTTTTCTTTTCGTTCGCCGCCCATAACTTTCTGAGCATCGAGAACCTGCTCATCATGTCCCGGCACGTCGCGCTCAACGCCTTTCTCGCGATCGGCATGACGTTCGTGATCGTGGCGGGCGGCATCGACCTTTCGGTGGGCTCGGTCGTGGGGCTCACGGGCATGGTGGCGGGCGGGCTCATCCTCAAGGGCATTCCCATCGGCAGCGAGTACACGCTCTTTCTGAGCGTGCCCGCCGTGATCGTCGTGGCGCTGATCGTGGGCGTGCTGGTAGGCGCGATCAACGGCTTGCTCATCACCCGGCTGAACGTCGCGCCGTTCATCGCGACGCTCGGCACGCTCTATATCGCGCGAGGCGCAGCGTTGCTGTCCTCGGGCGGCGAGACCTTCCCGAACCTCACGGGCAATCCCGCCTACGGTACCAGCGGCTTTCCGGTTCTCGGCAGCGCGACGATACTCGGCATTCCGCTCACGGTATGGTTGCTGGTCGTGGTAGGCGTGGTCGCCGCGTACATTGCCGCGCGCACGCCGCTCGGCCGGCAGATCTATGCGGTTGGCGCCAACGAGCGCGCCGCCCAGCTCTCGGGCGTGCGCGTGAATCGCGTGAAGATGTTCGTGTATATGTTTTCCGGTTTCTGCGCGGCGATCGTCGGGTTGATCATTTCTTCCGAACTCGTCGCTTCGCACCCCATGAGCGGCGAGACATTCGAACTCAACGCGATCGCGGCGGCCGTGCTGGGCGGCACGTCGATGTCGGGCGGACGCGGCAAGATCGGCGGCACCATCGTCGGTGCGTTCGTGATCGGCATGCTTTCGGACGGGCTCGTGATGATGGGCGTGAGTTCGTTCTGGCAAACGGTGATCAAGGGCGTCGTCATCGTGGCGGCGGTGGTCGTCGACCAGATCCAGCGGCGCGCGCAGCAGCGCTTCGCGCTACAAAAGCAGGCAGCAACGGGGGCGTGACCGATGAGTGTGACCACGAGTGCAACACCTGCGCAATTGAAGGGCGCGTTGATCGGCTGCGGATTCTTCTCGCTCAATCATCTGCATGCGTGGCAGGACATCGACGGCGCACGGATCGTCGCGCTGTGTGACGCGAACCGTACGCGCCTCGACGAAGTCGGCGACAGGTTTGGCATCGAACGGCGTTACACGGACGCGGCCACGATGCTGCGTGAAGAGCGGCTCGATTTCGTCGATATCGCGACCACCGTGCCGAGTCACCGCGCGCTCGTGGAGCTTGCGGCGGCGGCCGGCGTGGCGACGATTTGCCAGAAGCCGTTCGCTTCCTCGCTCACCGATGCGCGCGCTATGGTTCAAACGTGCCACGAGGCCGGCGTGCCACTGATGGTTCACGAAAACTTTCGCTGGCAGAGCGCGATCCAGGCCGTGGGAAGGGTGTTGCGCGAGGGGGCGATCGGGCAGCCGTTCTGGGGGCGCGTGTCGTTTCGTTCGGCATACGATGTGTTTAGCGGCCAGCCCTATCTGGCACAGGGCGAGCGCTTTATCGTCGAAGATCTCGGCATCCACATTCTCGACGTCGCGCGCTTCCTGTTCGGCGACGTGGCGCGCGTGAGCGCCACGACCGCGCGCGTGAATCCCTCGATTCGCGGCGAGGACGTCGCGACGATCCTGCTCGCGCATGAAAACGGCATGAGCAGCGTGGTGGATTGCAGCTACGCGACGCAGTTGCCGCGCGAGCTCTTTCCGCAGACGCTCATCGAAGTCGACGGCGCCGAGGGTTCTCTGCGGCTCTTTGCCGACTACCAGCTGCAGATCCACACGCGAGCAGGCTCCGAGCTGCGCAACGTCGCACCGCGTGCGCTCTCGTGGACGAGCGAGCCCTGGGTGGCGATCCAGGGCAGCGTGTTCAGCATCCAGTCGCACTGGGTGGATTGCCTGCGGCGCGGCGTCGAGCCGGCCACGAGCGGTCGCGACAATCTGCGCACGCTGGAGCTTGTGGAGGCCACGTATCTTTCGGCGCGCGAGCGGCGCAGCGTCGTGCCGGGAGAGGCGGCGTCATGAGCAATGGGATGAGCAACGCGATCTACTACGGCACGCAGCAGCCGGTGACCCCGGGGCGCCGCCTCGAAGCGGGACCGTGGTCGGCGTGGCTGATCGACGGCGCATTGCATGACATCCGCTATCAAGGCACCGAAGTCATACGCGCCGTGTCATTTCTCGTGCGGGACAAGGACTGGGGCACGTGCCGCCCCGACATCGAACGCATCGATGTCGAAGAGACGGCGGGCAGCTTTCACCTTGCGTACGACGCGCGCTGTGCGAATCCGGAAGGACACGCACTCAGCTATGCGCTTGCCATGGCGTGTTCAGCCAACGGCGCCCTCACGTTTCGTTGTGACGTCACCGCGCATGCCGATTTTCTGGCGGCCCGCTGCGGATTTTGCGTGCTCCATCCCATCGAGGGCGTAGCCGGTGCGCCCGCGCGCGTGGAGCACGGCGACGGCAGTCGTGAAAGCGCGGCCTTCCCGGCACTGATCGATCCGTGGCAGCCCTTCAAGGACATCGCGGCAATCGAACATGATCTGTCGAACGGCTTGACGGTGCGTTGCACCTTCACGGGCGATGTGTTCGAAATGGAAGACCAGCGCAACTGGTCCGATGCTTCGTTCAAGACCTATTCACGCCCGCTTGAACTGCCGTGGCCCTATACGCTGGAAAAGGGCGCAGCGTTCGCGCAGACGGTGACGCTAAGCGTGGCCGGTACGCGTCAGGCGACGGGGAAAGCAGAAGCCACACGAGAGGCGCGTGCCGACAAGATCGAAATCGCTTCTGGCAATCTCGGGCAGCACGACACCATGCCGGCGATCGGCGTAGCGATTGCCACACACGATGCCGCAGCGGCGCTCGCGAATCTCGTGTTGCTTGCAGAGCTCGGGCCGCAGCAATTGACGCTGAGCTACGACCCGCTTGCGGGCGATGGCGTGGCCGAGCTTGAACGCTTTGCACAGTTGCAGCGCGAAAGCGGCGTGGCAGCCGTGCTGGAGTTTGCCTTGCCCGGTATCGAGGCGCCGCATGTGGAACTCTCGTGCCTCGCCGCCCAGATCGACCAGGCGGGCCTCGCCTTGACGGGCATCGTAGTGAGCCCGGCCGCGCATCGGCGGTCGAACCCGCCGGGCAGCGTGAGCCCGCCGTGCCCCGCGCTCGACGAAGTCTATCGCGAGGCGCGCCGTGCGTTCCCTAGGCTACGCCTTGGCGGCGGCATGCTGAGTTACTTCACGGAGCTGAACCGCAGGCGGCCGCCGCTCGACCTGGTCGACTGGGTTACCCACGCGACGTGTCCCATCGTGCACGCCGCCGACGACCGCAGCGTGATGCAGACGCTCGAGGCCATTCCCCACATCACACGCTCTTGCCGCGCGCTGATCGGTGGGCAGCCCTACGCGATCGGGCCGGTCTCGATCGGCATGCGACAGAACCCATACGGTTCGCGCGTGCTGCCGAATCCCGGAGGCGAACGCGTGGCCATGGCCGCCAACGATCCGCGCCAGCGCGCGTTATTCGGTGCCGCCTGGCTCGCCGGATATGCGGCCGCGCTCGAAGGCGCGGGAATCGAAACGCTCACGCTCGGTGCCTTGACAGGGCCGCGCGGGCTTGCCGATGTGGAAGGCCACACGCCCGCGCGCTATCCGGTTCTCGATGTCGCGAAGGCATTGGCTCGTATGGCGGGAGCGTCGCGCCTGCACGTCACGCGAAACGGCCATGCCGCCCGTATCGCGTGCCTCGCAGGACGCCACGCCGACGGCGCGATCGAACTCGTGCTGGCCAATCTGACGAGCGAGCCACGCGAGGTTCAGCTCGAATTCGACGAGGCGATACCCACATCGCTGCAGGCGACGAGCCTCGACGAATGCACGTTGGGCGGGGGCCCCGACGCACCCGGGCCATGGACGCTGTCGCCCGGTGTTGCGGTGACGCTGCGGCCGTTTGCCTGTGTGTTCGCCTCTTCGCGCGCGGTGTTGACGTAGCGTCCGCGGCGCATAAGCGCCGCGGCGTACAGGCATGTCGGTGGAAATACCAGGTGTAGTCGTTCCGTCAAGATGGTCTACTCATCATACCAGCACATATGATCTGTTAATCGGCATCGGATCAATCGCGGGAGCAAACGCATGCAAGCCGTTTCAGGAAAAGCCGAATCCGCTTTCGAACGTCCGACGATCCGCAAGGTCTCGCTGCGCCTCGTGCCGTTCGTCGCCTTGATGTTCTTCATCAACTTCCTTGACCGCACCGCGATCTCGTTTGCCGGCCCGAACGGCATGGCGCACGACCTCGGTCTCGACGCGGCGCAGTTCGGATTCGCGGCGGGCGTGTTCTTCATCGGCTACATCTTTCTCGAAGTGCCGAGCAACCTGGCGCTGCATCGCTACGGCGCGCGCCGCTGGCTCGCGCGCATCATGGTGACGTGGGGCGTGGTCGCGCTCCTGCTTGCGTGGATCAACAGCGCGACCTCGCTCTATGTGCTGCGGTTCCTGCTGGGCGTGGCGGAAGCGGGGTTTTTCCCCGGCGCGATCCTCTTTCTCAGCAACTGGGTGCCGCAGCGCCATCGCAGCCATATCCTCGCGCTGTTCTATCTCGCGCAGCCGCTCACCATCGTGATCGGTGCGCCGTTCGCCGCGCTGCTCATCGGGGCGCATGGGTGGTTCGGGCTCGCGGGGTGGCGCGTGATGTTCATCGGCGTGGCCTTGCCGGCCATCGTGGTGGGCGTGATCGCATGGTTCTATCTGAGCGACCGTCCCTCGCAGGCGCGCTGGCTCACACGCGACGAACAGGCGTGGCTCAACGCGGAACTCGAAGCGGAGGCGCGCACGAGAGAAGCGGGCGCGATGCGTCACGGCGCGCATGCGGGAGCGGCCCTGCTGAGCCCGCGCGTGTGGATGTTTTCGCTGATGTACTTCGGGCTCGTCTACGGCCTCTATGCGCTCGCGTTTTTCCTGCCGACCATCATCGGCGGATTCGAAGGGCAGTTCGGCACGCACTTCAACGTATTCCAGAAGGGGCTCATTACGGCCATTCCGTATTTGCCCGCCGCCATCGCGCTCTTCGTCTGGAGCCGCGACGCCACGCGCCGCGGCGTGCGCGGCTGGCACGTCGGGATTCCCGCGCTTGTTGGCGCGCTGAGCATTCCGGTCGCGCTCTACATGAAGTCGCCGGCAGCAAGCATTGCCGTCATCACGGTGACGGCCTGCGCCGTGTTCGCCGCGCTGCCGTGCTTCTGGACGCTGCCGGCCCGCTCGCTCTCGGGCGCGGGCGCGGCCGCGGGAATCGCGCTCATCAACACGGTCGGCAACGTGGCGGGCTTCGTCGCGCCTTACGTGACAGGCGCCATGCACGATGCAACCGGCTCTTACCACGCGCCGATGTTCGTCGTCGGCGCCTTGATGCTGCTGAGCGCCGTGCTCGCGCTGGCCTTTGCCCGCGAGCCGCGCGCATCGCGTGAGCGCGAGCACGCGCTCGCCGCGAATTGATCGAAGCTGGACTCACGGACCTGGCAAGGAGGATGAACATGAAAGAGAAAATTGCGCTCTTTGGCGCCGGCGGAAAGATGGGCTTTCGCCTTTCGGGCAACTTGCAGAAGTCGGACTATCGCGTGGCGCACGTGGAAGTCGGCGAAGCGGGGCGCAAGCGCCTCAAGGATGAACTGAACATAGAGTGCGTGTCGGTCGAAGCGGCGCTCGATGGCGCGCAGGTCGTCATCCTCGCCGTGCCCGATACGCTGATCGGCAAGTTGAGCCACGAAATCTCGCCCATGCTGAAGGCCGGCACGATGGTGATGACGCTCGACGCCGCCGCGCCGTTCGCGGGTCATCTGCCGGAGCGGCCCGATCTCACGTACTTCGTTGCGCATCCGTGCCATCCGATCATCTTTAACTACGATGTCGATGAAAAGTCGCTTCACGATCATTTCGGTGGCGCATACGCAAAGCAGTCGATCACGAGCGCGCTGATGCAGGGACCGGACTCGGCGTTCGATCTCGGCGAGGATGTGGCGAAAACGATCTACGCGCCGATTCTGCGCTCGTATCGCCTGAGCGTGGATCAGATGGCCATGCTCGAGCCGGGTCTCTCCGAAACGGTCTGCGCGACGCTGCTGTACGTGATGCGTGAAGCGATGGACGAGACCATCCAGCGCGGTGTGCCCAGGGAAGCCGCGCGCGACTTCCTGCTCGGCCACATGAACATCCTGAGCGCGGTGATCTTCAACGAGATACCCGGCGCGTTCTCCGACGCCTGCAACAAGGCGATCGAATTCGGCAAGCCGCGCCTCATGCGCGACGACTGGAAGGGCGTATTCGACCGCGCCGAGATCGCCGAGAGCATTCGCCGCATCACCTGACCCGAAACAGGAATCGCACCGTGACCGAACGTATTCACGCGACTTACTGGCTGGAAACCGGCGATGATCCGCGGCGTGCCGCCGACGTCATCGCTGGAGAGCAGTCGAGCGGCACTTTCGTCGCACTGCCAAACGAAACACCGGAGCTGAAGGCGCGCTCGGGCGCGCGGGTCGAGCGCCTCGACGTGCTGGAAACCGTGGACGCGCCGAGCCTGCCCGGCGGCATGCGCTCAGACGCATACACCCGCTGTACGCTCGAACTCTCGTGGCCGATGGAGAATTTCGGCGCGTCGCTGCCGAACCTGATGTCGACCGTTGCAGGCAACCTGTTCGAGCTGCGCCAGGTGTCGGGCCTGAGGCTCACCGGGCTGCGACTGCCTGAGTCGTTCGCGGCGGCCTATCCAGGGCCGGCGTTCGGCATCGAAGGCACGCGGCGGCTCACGGGCGTGGCGCACGGTCCGCTGATCGGCACGATCATCAAGCCGAGCGTGGGGCTTTCGCCCGAGGAAACCGCGCAGCAGGTGCGCGAGCTCGTGGAGGGCGGCATCGACTTTATCAAGGATGACGAACTACAGGCCGACGGCTCCCATTGTCCCTTCGACGAACGCGTGAAGGCCGTAATGCGCGTCGTGAACGACCATGCCGATCGCACCGGCAAGAAGGCGATGGTGGCGTTCAATCTCACGGGCGACCTCGACCAGATGCGCCGGCGTCACGATCTCGTGCTCGCGCATGGCGGAACGTGCGTGATGGCCGTGCTCAATTCCGTGGGTATCGTGGGCCTGCATGAATTGCGGCGGCATTCGCAGTTGCCCATCCACGCGCATCGGGCGGGCTGGGGCTACCTCTCGCGCAGTCCGGCGCTCGGCTGGGACTACGCGCCGTGGCAGATGATCTGGCGTCTCGCCGGAGCGGACCACATGCACGTGAACGGCCTGCGCAACAAGTTCAGCGAACCCGACGACAGCGTGATCGCTGCGGCGCGCGCCGTGCTCGCACCGGTGATGGCGAGCGCCCCCATGCCGGCCATGCCTGTTTTCAGCTCGGGGCAGACCGGCCTGCAGGCCGCCGATACCTACGCTGCACTCGGCTGCGCCGATCTCATCCATACGGCGGGCGGCGGCATCTTCGGACATCCCCAGGGCGTCGCGGCGGGCGTCGATGCGTTGCGCGAATCCTGGTGCGCCGCCATCGAAGGCGTGCCGCTGGAGCAGCATGCGCAGAGGCATCCGTCATTGCGTGCGGCGCTCGGCTTCTGGAAGTGAGCAACGGGATGGCTGAAACAAACAACGCGTCCCTGCCCGAGGGCCTGCTACTCGCGTATTACGGCGACGACTTCACGGGGTCGACCGATGCGATGGAGGCCATGACGGCCGCGGGCATCCCCACCATCCTGTTTCTCGACACGCCAACGCCCGAGGCGCTCGCGCGCTTTCCCGAGGCGCGCTGCGTGGGTATCGCGGGATCGTCGCGCGGGCGCAGTGCCGCGTGGATGCGCGAAGCGCTGCCGCAAGCGTTCGCGAGCCTCGCCGCGCTCGGCGCGCCGGTGCTGCAGTACAAGGTGTGTTCCACGTTCGATTCGTCGCCCGAGGTGGGTTCGATTGGCGCCGCGGTCGACATCGGCACGCAGTACATGCCGGGAAACTGGTCGCCGATGGTGATCGGCGCTCCGCGCCTGAAACGCTATCAAGTGTTCGGCAACCTCTTCGCAGCCGTCGATGGCGTCGGCTATCGCCTCGACCGTCATCCGACGATGTCGCGCCACCCCGTGACGCCGATGGACGAAGCGGATCTACGCCGCCATCTCGCGCGGCAGACGTCGCGCCGCATCGAACTCATCGACATGCTTCAGTTGCGCGCCGGGGACGGTGCCTCACGCGTGGGCATGCTATCGGCGGAGGATACCCCCGTCGTGCTGATCGATGTGCTCGACGACGAAACGTTGGCAGAAGCGGGCCGCCTCGTTTGGGAAGCGCGCGGCGAAGGGGTGTTCACGGCTTCGTCATCGGGCCTCCAGTACGCGCTTGCCGCGTACTGGCGCTCGCGAGGCTGGCTGCCCGCTGCGCCGTCGTTGCCCGCGGCGAGCCCGGTCGATGCGATTGGCGTGGTGAGCGGCAGTTGTTCGCCGGTCACCGCGGCGCAGATTGGCTGGGCACGTCAGCACGGTTTTCACGTGGATCGGCTCGACCTCGCGCGTGCCCTCGATCCGCAAGCGGGCCCCGCTGAAATCGAACGGGCCGCAGGGGCCGCTACGCAAGCCATCATCAGCGGAAGCAGCGCCGTCGTCCACAGCGCGGAGGGCCCGGACGACCCGGTCGTGCGCGGCTTCGACGAGATCGCGCGGCGCTGCGGACGCACGCGTCAGGACGCCGCCCGCGAAGTAGGCCGCGCGCTCGCGGCGGTGATGCGGCGCATGCTCGATCGCACCGGCGTCACGCGCGTGGTCGTTGCGGGTGGTGACAGTTCGGGCGAGGTCGCCGGCGCGCTGGGCATCGACGCGCTCAGCGTGACGGCGGGCGTGGCGCCCGGTGCGCCGCTGTGCAGAGCGTGGTCGAGCGCTGCTGCGCGCGACGGCCTCGAAATCGTGCTCAAGGGCGGACAGATCGGCCAGGCCGACTTCTTTGGCGCCGTGCGCGAAGGGCAGGAGTGATCCAGCGGTGACGTGGTGGCCGGCGGCGTGGTGTGGTATTGTCATTACACCAGACGTTTACAGTACCACTGCAATGGGCGAGATCATTCCACGTCGCAAGCTATATCAGGAAGTCGTCGATCGACTCATGGAACGCATTCGTGCGGGCGAGATCGCGCCCGGCGCGCAGTTACCGTCCGAGCGCGAGCTGATGGAGATATACGGCGTCGGGCGGCCGGCGGTGCGCGAAGCACTGCAGGCGCTGGAGCGTTCCGGCATCGTCGAGATCGTGCATGGGGAGCGCGCCCGCGTGGTCGTGCCGACCGCAGACCGCCTGATTGCCCAGATCGCTGGCGGCGCGCTGCATCTGCTGCGCACCCAACCGGACATGCTCGAGCACCTCAAGCACGCGCGGCTTTTTCTCGAAACCGGCACCGCACGCATGGCGGCCGAGCGCGCCACGGAAGAAGATGTTGCGCGGCTTCAGTTGAGCGTGGCGCAGCATCGCGCGTCCATGGTCAATCTCGCGGAATTCATCGAGAGGGACATGGCGTTCCACCGCGAAATTGCGAAGATCAGCGGCAACCCGATTTTTCCCTCGATCGTGGAGTCGCTGTTCCGCTGGGCGGGCGAATACTACCAGCCGCTCGTGCGCGCGCCGGGCGTCGAGGAACTCACGCTCACCGAACATCAACGCATCGTCGATGCGATCGCGGCCCGTGACGGCGACGCCGCCGAGGCGGCGATGCGCGCCCATCTGACGCGCGCCAACGAACTCTACCGTACGCAAGGCCGCAACTAGAATACGCTGGCGGTGTTCGCCTGGCGGCGTACGCTAACTACGCAAGCGGCAGGTGATGCCTCGGCTGCGTCAGCATCGTGGGCTTGAGAATGTCTTCGAGTTGCGCCCGCGTGAGCAAGCCTCTCTCGATGACAATATCGGCGACGCTCCTTCCCGATACGAGCGCTTCCTGGGCTACCTGGGTCGCATTCGTATAGCCGATGTACGGATTCAGCGCAGTCACGATGCCGATGGAATTTTCAACGAGCGAACGAAGCCGCTCGCGATTGGCCGTGATCCCGTCGACACACCTCGATGCCAGGGTCAGACATCCCGCACGCAGGTGCGCAACGCTCTTGAACAGGCTGTGCGCAATGACCGGCTCGAACGCATTCAACTGCAATTGACCGGCCTCCGCAGCAAAGCTGACCGTCACGTCATTGCCGATGACTTCGAAAGCGATCTGGTTCACGACCTCCGGAATGACCGGATTGACCTTGCCCGGCATGATGCTGGAGCCCGCCTGAACCGGCGGCAGGTTGATTTCACCAAGGCCTGCGCGCGGGCCGCTCGAAAGCAGGCGAAGGTCATTGCAGGTCTTCGAGAGCTTGACCGCCACGCGCTTGAGCACGCCCGACAGTTGCACGAACGAGCCGACGTCCTGCGTCGCCTCCACGAGATTGGGCGACGTCGTCACAGGGATACCGGTGACACTGGCCAAATGGCGGCAGACGAGCGGCGCATAGTCGGGCGACGTATTGATGCCCGTGCCGATCGCCGTGGCGCCCAGGTTGATTTCGCAAATCAGTTTCGACGCTTCCCGCAGACGTTCCTGATCTTCTTCGAGCATGACCGCAAAGGTGCTGAACTCTTGTCCCAGGGTCATGGGGACCGCGTCCTGCAACTGGGTTCGCCCCATCTTCAGATCGTCGTGAAACTCCACTGCCTTCCGTTCGAACGACGCGCGCAGGACACCCATCGCATCGACCAGTTGCGCGATGCCCATATACGTGGCGATTTTCAGTGCAGTCGGGTAAACGTCGTTGGTGCTTTGCCCCAGATTCACATCTTCGTTTGGGTGCAGTACCGCGTAGTCTCCTCGTTCGTGGCCAAGATGTTCGAGCGCGAGATTGGCGATCACCTCGTTCGCGTTCATGTTGGTCGAGGTGCCGGCGCCGCCCTGAATCACGTCGACGACGAATTGGTCGTGCGCAACCCCCTCACGAATCTGCTGGCACGCGTGAACGATGGCCTTCATCTTGTGCTCGGGGAGCAGCCGTAATTCGCAGTTCGCAATCGCCGCGGCTTCTTTCACAAACGCCAGGGCGTTGACCAGATTCGGATAAGTCGAGATTGGAATGCCGGTAATCGGGAAATTGGCGAGCGCACGAAGCGTATGGACTCCGTAATAGACTTCATTGGGCACGGCGAGGTCGCCGAGAAGATCGTGTTCGATGCGTTCAGAACGATTGGACATTGCTTTGCTCCGTTGGAGTGTATTCGGGTCAAGCGAGGGTCGCGTCGGCCGACAATGCGTACGCGATGCATCGTCGCGCGAGAACGTCGGTGGGATCAACCAGCCTGACGCGCGCGCCGCCGCTGCCCACGAATTCACTCCCGGTCAAAAGGAGCGGGAGTTCGGTGCACCCAAGGACGACGACTTCAACGCCTTCGGCAATCAGTCCTTCCATCGCGGCGGCGATGTCCTGCTGACACTGCCCCGTCGTCAATCCCGCCTTGACGCCATGTTTGCCGTAGATGGCTTCCATCACGCGCTCCTGTAGCGCAGGGGAGGGCACGACCTGACGAAGATCCTGCGATTCCAGCGCCTTTCGATTGACCCCGCTCTCGATCGTGCCCGATGTCGCTAGCACACCGACATCACGAAGCGCCGGATACGTCGTGCGCAGATAGCCAACCGTGACCGTCAACATGTTCACAATCGGAATGTTGAGGTACGGCTGGATCCGCTCGACGAATGCATGCGCGGTGTTGCACGGAATCGCGATGATGTCCGCGCCGCCGTCTTCGAGCCGCTTGCACGTCGCGTACAGCGAGACCGTCGGGTCCGCGCCGTCACCAATCAGATTATCGGTGCGATCCGGAATCTGCGGGTTTTGTTCGACCAGCAGCTTGATGTGGTCCTGGTCGCGCGTGGCGCGTGTATTGCGGACAATCTTCTGCAGAAAATCGACCGTCGCCGCGGGGCCCACGCCGCCCACGACCCCAACCTTGAAGGCGTGCGACGGCGAACCGTAACCACCAGAGACGACGTACTGCGCATACGCGAGGTTGGCATCGACGAGCGGCACGCCCAGCGGGCCGATTTCGTCCGCGACCAGGGCGATTTCCGTCATGCCGGGCACGATCACCTGGGCGCCTTGCGCGATCAGATCGCGGCAAGCCTCGCGCAGCAGTTCGACCGGACGCCCGCGCAGGTTGCCACTCTTGATGCCGTCCGATCCATATACCGCTTCCGTGACCGGATCGAATTCTTCGTGGCATCGGGGGTGGATGACTTCGAACTCGGGGGGCGCAAAGTACCGTTCAAACAAGCGCTTTTCCCGCGTGTAGTCGGAGGCGAGTATGCCGATACGGCTTGCGCCCGGGAACTTGCGCCGAACATGGCTGCGAACCGCCTCGATCATGTCCACGATCTGCAAGCGCGTGTTCGCGCGCAGTTCGTCGATGAAGGTGTGACTGAGAAAGCACGGCAGCACGACCGTTGTTACGCCGCGCTTCTCGAAGTCCCGGATCATCTCGAAGATATAGAGCTTGCGTTCCGTCGTCGCGGTGCTTCCGGAGCCCGAGTTGGGAAAAGGCGACTGCTGAAAGATTGCGTCGAAGTGCTCGGCATCAGTCGATGCGGGCGTTGCCTTCACCAGTTTGAAGAAGACATCTGCGCTTGCCAGCGGCCCCAGGCCGCCGACAATACCGAACTTGTGCTTGTGACCGGCGACATCGGAAGTCATTTCGCTCCACCTTGCGCCGGACCGAAAATCTGTTCGCCATCCTCAACGAAGTCGGAAGCCTTGCTCTCGCGCGCACCTTCCCATTTCGCGATCACGGCGGTCGCCACGCTGTTGCCGATCACATTGGTCATCGTGCGGCCCATGTCGAGGATCTGGTCGATCGCAAGCACCATGGCGACCCCTTCGACCGGCAAATGGAACATCGGCGCCACTGCCGCAACCACCACCACCGAGCCCCGCGGAACGCTGGCCATGCCCTTGCTGCTGAGCATCAGTACGAGCAGCATGAAGAATTGCTGCGAGATCGGCATGTCGACCCCGAACGCCTGGGCGATAAAGATGGCCGCAAACGCCTGATACATCATCGAGCCGTCCAGATTGAACGCATAGCCCAACGGCAGCGTGAAGCCGACGACTTTCTTGTCGACGCCAAAGCGCTCCAGCTGCTCGGTCAGCCGCGGATAGGCCGCCTCGCTGCTCGCCGTCGCAAACGCGATCATCGCGGGTTCACGCACTGCCTTGAGCAACGCGCCGACACGACGGCCGAGGAACAGATAGCCGACGAAAACCAGGATCGCCCACAGCACGACCAGCCCCAGATAGAAGGAGCCAATCAGCTTGCCATACGTGTAGATGACGTCGAGGCCGCGCAGCGTCACCGCCGAAGCGATCGCACCGAACACGCCGAACGGCGCCGCACGCATGACGTAGTTCGTCACGCGCAGCATGACGGGCACCATGCCTTCAATGATCTCGATCACGACCTTGACGCGCGCGTCCCGCTTTGTTGCGCTCAGACCCAGGCCGAGGAAGACAGAGAAGACCAGGATCTGCAGGATATCGTTACGCGCCATGGCGTCGAGCAGGCTGGTCGGAAAGGCGTGGGTCAGGACGTCCCTGAAGTTCAGCGCCGAGGTATTCAGGCCGGTATCGACTTCACCTGTACCCGCCACCATGTGCAGGCCGGCCCCCGGCTGCAGGAGATTGGCGAAGACGAGGCCTACCGTAAGCGAAATCAGCGATGCGCAAACGAACCAGCCCACCGAACGCAAACCGATGCGGCCGACGTCCTGGCCGCTGTCCATGCCGGCGAGGCCCGACACCAGCGTGACGAACACCAGTGGCGCGATGATCATCTTGATGAGACGCAGGAAGATGTCCGTGATGATCGAGAAGTATCCTGCAATGGCTTTGAGTGTCGCCGGGTCAGATGTGCTGGCGTGGCACGCGTAGCCCGCAATGACGCCCAGTATCATGCCAACGGCAATATAAACGGTGAGGCGATTTTTCATTTCCGTCTGTCCTTGAGTGACACAAGGTGGTCGAGACATGACCGGTGTACGTTGAGAGACGCCTGGAGCGAGATCGACTGCGACCTCGGTCAAGCGTTGGGAGGCATATTAGGGGTGCCAAAGGAAGCGATGATGCTGTTGTTGCATGTGCATATGCGAATTTTGCATAACGCGGGAAAACCCTAGACGCCGGTCTGTAGAACCGCCCGAAGATGCTGCCAGAGCGTATCGAGAAACTCGCTGCGATTCGAAGCGTCGCGGTAGACGCGCAACTCGATATCCAGATTCCAGTGCGTCGGGCCTGCGGGGACCAGTTCACCCGCCTCCAGTTCCGCGGCTATCGCGCTCTTTGGCAGCCATGCCATCCCTTCGCCTTCCATGACCATTTTTTTGAGCACCTCGGCCATGTCCGATTCATAGTGAAGCAACAAGGAAGGCGCAGAGGGCGCTCGAGCGAGCAGCACCGCAAGGCAGCGGCCGAAATAACTCGTTTCCGTGTATGAAATGTGAGGCAATGGCTGTTTTGCTGTTCCGGGCAGTCGATACGTCGGCGCGGAACGCAGGTTTGGCCTGCTGGCAGGCATGAGCGTGTCGATACCCACAGTGAGATGCTGATACCTCGCGGGATCGAGATGCAAGGGCAGTTCAGGGTGGTGGTAGGCGAACATCAGTTCGCAGTTGCCATTCACGAGCGACAGGATCGAGTCGTGCACATTGGCCGGTACCACGCGCGCGCGCACGTCCCCGAAGTGGGCGGAAAGCGCCTTGAGCCACGCAGGCAGAAAATTCAGCGCGATGGTGTGGCCGGCGGCAATCTGGAGGCTCTTGCCGCCGATCCGTTTTTCAGTCCGGATGATGGCGCGTGTATCGAAGAGTTTGTTCAGGATATCTTCAGCGACTTCGCGGAAGAGTTGACCTGCGGGCGTCAGCACGGGAGGGAAGCTGCTGCGATCGATCAGTTCCGCCCCGACCCATTGCTCCAGCGATTGAATGCGCCGGCTGAACCCGGACTGGGTCACATTGCGGAACTCCGCTGCGCGTGAAAAGCTCTGGTATTGAGCAAGGGCGATGAAGTCCTCGACCCACTTGATTTCCATACGTATGGCCCGCCTTCTGGGACGTGAAATGGCGTTTTCGGGAAGTTCCGATCTTACGCCGGTACCGTTGCACCAGGTCGCGTCGAGGACTGCGTCTGACCTGGCGAGGGTCCGCGATGGTGTCGACGCGAATTGCGCCCGCACTGACCCAATGCAGACGCAATCCTCATCGGTTGCGATCAGTAAGTCGCAGAAAACGCTGCCTGTACCTGGTCGGGCGACGTGATCCCATTGGCGATCAGCAGTTGGGTCAGCAAACGGGCCTTCTCAGGATTGAGATCGAGCGACGCGACAAATCCGCTCTTGCCATCGTCGACTTCGACGTTGCGGTTCAACTGAACAAAGCGGGCGATCCCACGACTCCGAATTCGATTGGTAGCGGGATGGACCACGCGTCACACCAGAGTCAGACCGGATGGTAGAAGCGGTCAAAAAAAGGACGATGCGGAGGTGACATGTCCCTATGCGAGACTCGCATAACGTGGGAAAACCCTGGCCTCGCCGACGTGCGGTGCGAATCTCTTCGGTCTGCAGCAGGTAGTCACCTATCCGTAGTAGTCCAGATTAATTTGCGCGTGAGTGGAAGCGTTACTCATCTCCACAGGTCGGACCAGCGACTACTGGCCGGTCGACCTGGTGCCTGCATTCGGGAAAGCGCGCCAAGACCATCGCGCCGCCCCGCGAGCCCTACTGCCGAATCAATGCCATCATCGCGCCAAACCCGACGAACACCCCGCCCGTCACGCGGTTGAACGCCTTTGCCACACGGCGGCTCTTGAGCGTCGCGCCGATGCGCGTGCCGAAACTCGCGTAGACGAGATACCAGCTCACTTCGCACACGGCGAAGGTTGCAACGAGCACGCCGAACTGCGGCAGCACCGGCCGGGTCGCGTCGATGAACTGCGGCAGGAGCGCCGCCGCGAAGAGGATCGCCTTCGGGTTGCTGCCGCCGACGAGAAAGCCGTTGCGATAGAGCGCGAGCGGCGAGCGCACGGGGCGCGCGGCCACACGTTCTGCAACATCGGCGGCGGCCTCGGGCACGGGTGCGCCCCACGCCTTGACGCCCAGGTAGACGAGGTACGCGGCGCCTATGAAGCGCAGCGCGTTGAACATGGTCGGCCACGCTTGCAGGAACACGCCGAGCCCGGCCGCCGAAACGGCGAGCATCAGAACCAGTGCGGAAAGGCAGCCAGCCATGGTCGCGCTCGTGCGGCGCAGTCCGTACTGCGCGCCGTGCGACATGATGAGCAACATGTTGGGACCGGGGATGGCGCAGACGACGAAGACGGTGACGAGGAACAGCCACCAGGTATGCAGATTCATTGCAGCGGCGAGATCAAAGAGGGCTGGAAAACGGCGAAGGGACGATTATGCCAGCGGAAGGCGCGAGCCTGGCCGCGGCCAGCAGGCCAGAGGTGATCCGGCGTGTGATGAGAATGCGGGGCGGGAAAAAGAAAAGCCCGCAGCGAATGCGGGCTTGAACCATGCCAATGGAGACATGGAGGAGACAACCTCACTATAGTCAAACAATTGACGCATCGCAATATATGTTCGTGTATCACATCGTTAATTATTGTCAGATTAATGAGTTAGTGATTGATGCGGCCATCGAGCAGGCACACAATGAAGCGGCGCGCTCGCTGGATGGAAGGTGCGGCGCACGGGAGGCGAGACATCGCCTCGTCAGCCCGGAGCGGGTTTCAACTGGAGGGATGAAATGGGCATTCTGGACAAGGTGGGTGAAATTGCCGGTGCGGTTGCCGCTGTGGAAGGCGCCGAGAAGCTCGATCCGAACGCAGGCTTTCTGACCAAGGCCGCCGCCGCGGTTGCCGGTTTCGAGGGCGCCAAGGAAGTCGAGCAGCTAGTCGAGAAGAAGGAAGACGAAAAGCCCGCCGACGACAACACCGCGCAACCCGCGGATGGGTCGGATCAGCAGACGTGAGCGTATCGCTGCGCGCATGACGGTTTGACACAGGCACAGGAAAGCCGCGGCCGGATCAGCCGCGGCTTTTTCGTTGGACCACCTGCCAGGCAGGCCGCTAGCGGGCAGAAGCCGGCGACGCGCGATAAACGAAGCCCAGCGCGATGACCGCAACCGTGAAGCCGAGGGCAACGAGGCACACGCCGCTCCAGCGCGCCGTGGCCCACGCCGCGCCGGCCATGAGCGCGCCCGCGGCGCCGCCGATGAAGAACATCCCCACGAAAATCGCATTGAGCCGGCCGCGCGCGGCGGGATTGAGCAGGTTGATCGCGCGCCGCCCGAGCGTCTGGTCGGCGATGACGCCGGCATCGAGCGCAGCCGCGCCCACGACGAGCAGGCCGAGCGCCAGCGCGGGATGCGCGGCGGGTGCAAAACCGCCCCAGCCCGCGCCCGCCACGCCTAACAGCAGGACTGCGCCGAGCATCGTCGCGTGCGCGGCGTATTGAACCGCGCGCCCCACGCCGTGATCGCCCAGCCGGCCCGCGAGCGGCGTGACGATCGCGCCGCTCGCGCCCGCCAGCGCGAACGCCGCAATGCCGTTCATGCCGAGCGAAAACGGCGGCTGCGACAACAGCAGCGCGACGGCGGTCCAGAACGCCGAGAAGGCACCTAGTGCAAGTGCCGCGAGGAAGGCGCTGCGCCGCAGAACCCGCTCGGTGCGCAGCAACGTCCAGAGCGAATAAAGCAGATCGGCGTAGCGCGCCGTCACGCTCGGCATGCGGCGCGGCGTGCGCAGAAAGAGGACCACGGCGAGCAGGGCATCCGCCACCGCCTCGATGCCGTAGAACGCACGCCAGCCCAGCGTTCCCGCAATCAGGCTCGCGAGCGGCCGTGAGAGCAGGATGCCCAGCATCAGGCCGCTCATCACGTTGCCGACGGCCCGCCCGCGCTGGCTTTCGGGCGCCATCGAGGCGGCCATCGGCACGAGCATCTGGATCACGCTGGAGGTCGCGCCCGCAAGGAATGCCGCGGCGAGAAAGAGCGGGCCCGAGCGCGCCAGTGCCGCGAGGGCCAGAAAGACCGAGCACGCAAGCAGCGTGCGGAAAATCAGGCGCCGGTTTTCCAGCAGATCGCAGAGCGGAACGAGCAGCAGCAGACCGGCGGCGTAGCCGAGCTGCGGCAGCATGGCGACCGCGCCGACGAATTCCGGGCGCAAACGCAGCGAATGGCTCACGAGCCCGGCGAGTGGCTGGGCCGCAGACAGATTGACGACGATTACGCCGACTGCGGCGGCGAAGAACAGCGTCATCGGTAGTGTGAGGGTGGTGTGCGTCGCCTGATTGGCGTGGCTCGTGGGGGCGGCCTCGCGCGCCATCGGACGCGTACAGGTTTCAGCAGGGTGCTCCATCGATTGGCTCCGCAACGTGGCAGGTCCAGCTATGGTAGGGAGCGTTACGTGATGCGACAATTGAATTATCGCGATAATCTTTATGCGGAGTCGTTGTGAACACTCGAGATCTGGAAGCCTTCGTGGCGGTGGTCGAAAGCGGCTCGCTCGTGCGGGCGTCGGAGCGGCTGTTCCTGACGCAGCCGGGCCTCACGCGCCGCGTGCAAAACCTTGAGACGACGCTCGGCATCGAGCTTCTGGATCGCCAGAGCAAGCCCCTCAAGCCCACGGCCGCGGGTAACGAGGTATACGGCCTCGCGCGCTCGGTCCTGCGTGCGGTCGACGACCTGATGTCGGTCGCCTCGCCGGAGAGCGAGCCCGTCGGCGAGCTCAAGCTCGGTGTGCCGCCGTTTCTCTCGGAACTGGCGCTCGAACAGCCCGTCGATCAATTGCGCGGCGAGTTTCCCAAGCTGACGCTGCGCGTGAGGGCGGGCTGGTCGCCAGGCCTGCTCGACGAGGTCGAGCGCGCACGGCTCGATGCGGCCGTGATTCTGCTGCCCGCCGCGGTGATGCCGCCGGAGGGCGTGGTCGCGACCCAGCTCGGCTACACGCCGACCCTCGTGGTCGCGGCGCGCTCGTTTGGTTTGCCCGACGAGCCCACCACGCTCGCGGCGCTCGCGCACCATCCGTGGGTACTGAATCAGGACGGCTGCGGGATGCGCTCGGCGCTGAGCCGGGCCATGGGCATGGCGGGTCTGCCGTTCAACGTCGCGGTCGAGGCCTTCGGTTCGGAACTGCAGCTTTCGCTGGTCGCGCGCGGCATGGGCGTCGGGCTCGCCGCGCCGCAGGCGCTCGCGCGCAGCCCGCTGCGCGACCAGTTGCAGATCATCGACGCGACCGACTTCCGCTCGGGCCTGAATGTCTGGCTCGTGCACGGGGCGCTGCCGGGGCGTCTCGTGCGGCCGGTCGCGCTGATCCGCGACGCGCTGGCGAACAGGCTGGAGATGGCCGAGGTGGCATGACGGCGTAGCGCCATTTGGCTACTCCGAACGTTATGCGCTGAGCCGGTGGACATCGGAGTTCCAAACGAGCGGCACGCGTGTCACACAATTCACCATTCCCCCTTCAAAGCCAATCTGCCCTGCGGGATCAAGTTCGAAATCGGGAATGCGCCGGAACCATTCCTCAAGGAAAACGCGAATCTCGTTTCGGGCCAGCAGCGCCCCTGCACAGCGATGGGGGCCGTTGCCAAAGGCTGCATGTTGGGATGCATTCGCGCGCGCGAAATCGGCGTGCATTGGGCACTGGAACTTGCGTTCATCCATGCCATGCAACAGTGGGCGGACGTACACCCGGTCTCCCGCCTTGAAGCGGACACCCTTATATTCGAAGTCGCGAGTCATCACACGGCCTGTGCTGGATGGTGCAAACATGCGCAGCAGTTCCTCGACGGCGTTGCCCACCAGTTCCGGGTGCTCCGCCAGTTGGCGACGATGTGCTGGGTTGCGCGCGAGATAGAGCACGGCAAAACCCATGGTCGACGCGACAGTGTCGAGTCCGCCAAAGATGACGTTGACCATCATGCCGCGTATTTCCTGCTCAGTGAGAGGTCGTCCGAATACCGTTCCATTCACGATTGCACTGATCAGATCCGCTCCCGGCTCCTTTTGGCGATCGCGAATGATATTCTCAAGGTAGCCGAACAGCATGCGCTGCGACCACTCACGACGCTCTGGGTCATTCGCTCGAACGCTTGCCTCGGTCCACGCAAGCAGGTCGTCCAGATCGGTGAGCGGGAGATTCACGAGTCGCATGAAGATGGTGATCGGGAACTTCATTGCAAAATCGGACATGAATTCGCAACGGCCTTTCTTCTTGAAACCTTCGATAAGCAAGACCGCCAGTTCCCGGATTTCGCCCTCCATGTCACGAATAACCTTCGGCGCGAAGAAGCGGTTGATCAGCGCACGATAATCTGCGTGCTCGGGAGGGTCGGCCGACAGAGGCAAGATCTGCATCGTCGTGCTGGCGGGAAGCGTGATCTCGTGCATCGAGAACGGGTCGTGATTGCGCTGCGCAAATTCGATATCCGCCGCTCGTGTGAGGATCCAGTGACCGCCGTTGTACGGCGTCCAGACAATGTCCGGACCATCGTGAAGGCGCTTCCACGCGCCGACAATGTCGGCTTCGCCGCCGGGAGGCTTGCTGAAATCCCAGTCTACGACGAGTTCTTGAGGTACATGATCGGGAACCGGTACGAGAGGGACAGCGATATGGGACATGTGAGTTCTCCGCGATCGAGTGTTCACCGGTTGCTTTGATCAGGTTTGCGAAGCGGGTAACCGCACGACTAATCCGTCGAGTTCATGGGTCACCCGAATCTGGCAACCGAGCCGGCTGTTGCTATTCGCATCGATGGCGCCGCTCAGCATATCCAGTTCGGCGTGCTTCGCGGGTGGAATCCTTGCGGCCCACATGTCGTCGACATAGCAGTGACATGTCGCGCAATTGCAGTAGCCCCCGCAATCGGCGAGGATGCCAGGCACCGAGTTTTCGATGGCTGCCTGCATCAACGACTGGCCGGCATTCGCCTCGACGGTATGCTCCGTGTCGTCATGCTCGATGAAAGTAATCCTCGGCATTTCAGTATCCTAAGTTTTTACTGCTGCGCGCACATCGTTGCGGCTGTTGCCTAGCTGACCGTGAAGCCGCCGTCCACAGCGATGATCTGGCCGGTGACGTAGCTCGCTGCGGGGCTTGCGAGAAAGAACACACTCTGGGCGACTTCGATTGGAGCGGCCATCCGCCCCATAGGAACGCGGCCAGCGCCCACGATCGGCCCGCGTATCCTGAACGTGGTGCTGATGTTTTTGCCGCCCTCGCTGGCCATACCGCCAGGCAGGATCGAATTGACGCGAATTCCATCGACCGCAAATTCGCTGGCCAGTGTTCGCGTAATGCTGTCCACGCCGGCCTTCGCGGCGTCGTAGTGGGCGTTGACGCCCCACAACGTCGGCCGAAGCGCACCGACGGAGGAGATGTTGACGATCGAGCCACCTTCGCCCTTTTCCTTCATGCGCGTAATCGCCTCGCGGCAACACAGGAAAGTGCCACGTAGCGTGACGTCCTGCATCTGGTCCCACTGCTCCACAGACATTTCGAAAAACTCAGCCTTCGAACGGTGGGCAGCGTTGTTGACGAGAATGTCGACGGCACCGAATTTTGCATCGATGGCTGCAAAGAGCGCCTTGACGGAAGCTTCGTCCGCAACGTCCACCTTGCAGGGCAATACAATGCCACCGTTTGCCTCGATATCCGCCGCAGTTGCGGACGCGACATCCGGGTTCAGGTCGGCGATCACGACGTTGGCGCCCGCCTCAGCAAGCAGTCGCGCTGTTTCGCGGCCTAGACCTTGCGCAGAGCCGGTAACGACGGCAGTCTTTCCCGTGAGATTGAAAATCTGCGCGAGGCGCGCGCCGATCTGGTTTTCGCTAAACATGGAATGCTCCGTGTGAGTAGTCGCTCAGAGTTGTGCTTCCTGGCGGGCCTTCAGCTAATCAGAAATCCGCCGTCGAGCGTAATCGACTGGCCCGTCATATAGCGGCCCGATGGACCCACAAGGTACAAGACCGCCGCCGCGATGTCGGCGGGATCTCCCCATCCAAGCGGCAAGCGTCGCTCTGCATCTGTGCCGGGGCCCGTGAGCTTTCCTTTCTTCAGGCGAGCCTGCATGTCGGGATGAAACTGAACCTTGCCGGGCACGGCGCCTGGAAGCACGCAGTTGACGAGGATCTGCTCGGAGGCATAGTCGAGCGCCGCGGAGCGAGCCAAGCCCGTTACGCCGGCTCGCGCGGCGCCATAAGCGCCATTGCCGTTGAGGACGGCATGCATCGCTCCCATAGTGGTCACGTTCACGATGCGGCCACCCCTGCCCGCGGCGAGCATGTGCTTGATCGCTTCTCGCATGCAAAAGAAAACGGACTTCAGGTCGATCGACATGACTTCGTCCCAGGCCGCTTCGGTGAAATCCGTGAGCGGTCCGTTATTGGTCATCGCGGCGCAATTGACCACGATGTCGGGGCTGCCCCAAGTGGCCTTCACCTGTTCGAACAACGCGATCACAGAGGCTTCGCGCTCCACGTCCGTCTCGATCGCGACAGCATCCCCGCCTGCCAAAAGGATTCTGTCGACGACAGGCTGCATGTGTGCCGCGCTGCGATCCGCGATCACGACCTTCGCGCCGGCTTCGGCCAGCACAGGGGCAATATCGATACTGGAATTGCGTCCCTTGTCGGTCACGACAGCGACTTTTCCGCTGATGCCGAATAGCCGTTCAAGCACGGTCGTGGTCATCGGGTTGTCTCCTGAAGGTTTGTCGATTTTTCTGCATTCTAGCGACAACCCACGACGCACAATGGTTACCGTATGGAACAATTAGAGTGAATAATTTTCATCAAATCTGAGCGCGCGAGACGGCGAGACTTCAGGGCGGCGAGGCGATTGCCAGGCCGGTACCGGAGTGAAAGTATGTACGCAAACGTGTACGGTGTTCTATATTTAAAACAATGACGCCAGCCGGGATTTCCCCTGTTGCGAGCGTCTGGAGGTGCCGCGCAACATGCGCGAACTCACATGCACTGCTCAGGAGCGCGTCAACATGCTTGTTGCGAACATATCGAACCCGGCTCCCGAAAGGCTCCCCTTACACGTCGAGGAAATCACGACGTCGTGGCTGACGTCGGCGCTCGCGCGCGGTCATGAGGGCGTGACGGTCGAATCACTCGCAGTGAGCGATGTGATGTACGGAACCGCTACCAAAGTCAGGGTGCATCCTGGCTACAACGCAAGGGGGCGCGAGCTAGGCCTGCCGGAGTCGTTGATCGTGAAGGGCGGTTTCGTTCCGGAATATCGGAATCTGAACGCCTATATATACGAATACGAGGCGAGGTTCTTCAAGGAAGTCCATCCTCACATGCACGCGAACGTACCGGCCTGCTTTTACGCAGAGACGGACGCTCGAAGCGGGCAGTCTATCGTGATCCTCGAAGATCTACGCTCGCGGAACGTTGAATTCTGCCGCGTGCAAAAGCCGCTCACATTTGCGCAGGCCGCGGCGAATCTGGACGCGCAGGCACGTTGGCACGCCCAGTTCTGGCAATCGCCGGAACTCGATAGTGGTGGTGAACTGGCCTGGCTGGCGCCGCAGGACCCGCTGCCCGACGGCGAGTCAGGCACGTATCACTGGGGCCAGTTGAAACCCGATGTTTTCGCAAGCTATACGCAGTTGCCGCGCGGGGCTGCCGTGCCAAAGCGGTTTCATGATCGGGACTGGATGGAGCGCGCGTTGCTCGATCTGCGCGCTTTCGACCGAATCGGGCCGATGACGCTTCTCCACGGCGACGTTCATCTCGGAAATCTGTATTTCGACCGCGACGGCACGCCCGGTTTTCTCGACTGGCAGTCGTATCGACGCGGACCGTGGGCGCATGATGTCACGTATTTCCTGATCTCAGCATTGGACATTGCGGATCGACCGCGATGGGAACGTGCGTTGCTGGAGCACTATCTCGAGCGGCTTGCGTTTTACGGGGTGAAGGAGCCGCCGTCATTTGAAACCGCGCTCGAGGCGTATCGGCGGCACATCGTCTACGGGCTGTTCTTCTGGCTCGTGAACCCGGTGGAATGGCAGGTGGAAGTCAACAATTGCGCAGTTGCCACGCGATTCGCAATGGCTGCGCTCGATCACGAGATTCATGACCTTATCGGCCGATAACAACCTTCGGGGCGTTGAATGACACGGCCAGGCGTGCCGCTATCGAAGCCGGCATTGCGTATTGCGCTTGACGTTGCCTCCTCAGCAGGGTACATTTTTTAGACCATTATTCACAAATGTGAATGGTGTGATGATGAGGAGGCAAGCATGTCGGAGATGGTCGCTCGACGCAGTACGACCTGGCACAGGGTGTATGCGTGGGCTGCGCTCGGTGCGCTTTTCGCGTTTGCGCAAATCTATGCCTACGTGGCATGGATTCGTTCGGAGGACTTTCGCCCCGTCGATGTGGGCACGGACACGATTCCGGAATCAGTGAAGGCGACGATCGACCATTACCAATGGGTCAGCGTGTTGCTGTTGATTCCGGTGGCAATATGGTTCGTCTACGGAATCGTCAAAAGCCGCCGCATCGACGCGGTGCGTCTCATGATGATCGGCTGGCTCTCTGCCTACTGGCTTGATCCGTGGCTGGACTTTCTTCGTCCGATGTTCACCTATAACGCCTATGCATTGAATTATGGCTGTTGGTGCCGTTTCATTCCGTTCTGGCAATCGCCACATGCGCGCATTGCTGAGCCCATCCTGATAGACGCACCGAGCTATTTCTACACTTTCACGGGTACCGCAGTGGTCGCGCTATGGGCGATGCGTGCGGTCCGCAAGCGTTGGCCCCGTGCAGGTAACGTTGGACTCACGCTCGCGGGCTTTGCGGCCATCTGGATGACGATGGGTTTGCTCGATATCGCCGCCAGCCGCTTCATGGGATTCGACGCATGGCCGGGCGCGTTTCAGCGTGTTTCCTTCTGGGGCGGTCACTACTACCAGTTTCCGGTTTACGAGTTCCTGCTGTTTCCGTCCGCCTTCGTGGCTTCTGCGTTCCTACTGATGAGCGTCGACAACAACGGTTACACGGCGATCGAACGAGGCGTCGATCGTCTCGAGTGCCATTCTGCGGTTCGCACGGCGCTGCGCGTGCTGGCCTTCGTCGCGTTTTGCAATGTACTGAATCTTGCCTACACGACCGCAATGGGTGTGCACGCGGTATATGCGGATCCGTGGCCGACGGATATGCCGAGTTGGCTGGCGAACGATCGATGAACAACCGGAACGCTCAGCGCTTCGAGAACGTCGAGTATTACGTAGAAGACGACGTGGCCGTCGTCGCGATGGGCCACCCGCCGGTCAACGGGCTGGGCCTCGGAGTTCGTCGCGGGCTCGTCGCTGCGTTCGAAGCGGCGCGGCACGATCCGGAAGTTCGAGCGATCGTGCTCAAAGGCTGCGGTCGTGGCTTCTCGGCAGGCGGCGACATCCGCGAATTGGGCACGGCCGCTGCGGCGGCAGCCCCCGCGTTATCGCTGCACGTTCATCCGGTGATCGAGGCCAGCGAGAAGCCGGTTGTCGCCGCTATTCACGGATTCGCCATTGGCGGTGGGCTGGAAACGGCGCTGGTCTGCCATTACCGGCTTGTCGCGGGCAATGCGCAGATCGGACTGCCGGAGTGCAGGCTTGGTGTGATCCCTTTGTCTGGGACGCAGCGTTTGCCGCGTCTGCTGGGCCTCGCAGAATCGATCGAATTCATTCTTGGCGCGCAGATCGTGACCGCGAGTACGTTCGCCGGAACAGCACTATTCGACCGAATCGTCGAGGGCGATGAGCAGCACGTGTTGCGTCTGGCGATCGAACTGGCGCGAGAGAAGATCGGCAGAGCTGCGTTGCCATTGATAAGTCGGCTGCCATTGCCGGATCACGATCCGGTTCCCGTTATCGCTCAGGCGCGTGCACGTCTTGCCTGTGGCGATGCGATAGAGAGCAAGTGCCTGGATGCCATCGCTGCAGCCGCCGAGTCGACTGATTTCGAGGCGGGCCTGGCCGCCGCGCGTGCGATTTACGATCGACTCGCCGCGTCCGAAGAGGTGTCGCGGCAGCGAGATCGCTTTTTCAAGTCCCGCCAGGACAAGCACGCGCGATAAGTGCCGACTGAACTGCTGTTACGTGGAAAGCTGCTTGCGCAGGTCGCCTTTACGCACTTTTCCCGATGGCGTGCGGGGCAGTTCTGCAACGATGCAAAGATGCTCGGGGGTCTTTTGCTTCGCCACACCCGCGACGGCGAAGTGGGTCTGAACTGCGTTCAGGTCGAGTGCCGTGTGTTCGTGCAGGACGACTACGGCACAGACTCTTTCGCCGTACCGGGCGTCGGGTTGGGCCACGACGGCGACATCGCGCACTGCTGGATGAGCGGCAAGCACACGCTCCACTTCGAGCGACGAAATGTTTTCTCCACCGCGAATCACGATGTCCTTCTTTCGGTCAGTAATGGTCAGGCAGCCGCTTTCGTCGAGATGGCCAATATCGCCAGTCCGGAACCATCCGTCGAGAGTGAATGCCGCCGCATTGAGTGCCGGGTCGGTGTAGCCGACGAACAACTCCGGTCCCTTGATGAGAATCTCGCCGTCGTGTCCCGCAGGCAGGTCGCGGTCCAACTCGTCGACAACGCGCACCTGAGAGCCGGGCTGAACGCGCCCGTCCGTGTTGGCTCGAATTTCAAAAGGCGAATCGGCCCAGCCAACGCTCACCGTCGAGTGTTCGGTCAACCCATAAGCGCGTGTTCCCTTAAATCCGGCACGATCGACGAGGGCGACGTGCTCGGGCGTGACGCCCGTGCCGCCCAGACCGTAAGACACGAGCGACGCCAGGCTGCGGTCGTCACGACGAGCGGCATCAAGGAGTCCTTGAAGATGGAACGGCGTGCCGCCCGAAAGGCGTACCCGGTGCTGTTCAATGAGTCGCGCGGCGAGTGAGGCGTCCCATCGATCCATGAACACCATCTCCGTGCCGGTGACGAACGGGCGCAACAGAAAATTGAAGCCTGCGATATGCCCGGCAGGGAAGGGCGTGAGGTATGGCCCTGGCCCGTCGATGAACGGAATCTGCCACTCTGCGCCAACGGTTCGATGCGAGTGCTGTACGCCTTTGGGAGAAGCCGTCGTTCCCGAGGTGTACAGCAGCAGGCAGATGTCTTCCGACATGGGCGCATCCACAGAATGCCGATCGTGCGTTGTCGCCGCGAGTCGTTGCAGCGCATCGAACGTGATGCCATTCGCGGGCGCCCGATCGCCAACGACGATAACGCGCTCCAGATCGGGTGGGTCGCCCAGCGCGGCGACACGCTCCAGGTAGTCCGTGCCGCACCAGACGTCGGGTACGCAAAGAAATCGGGCGCGCGACTGCCGGAGGATGAAGCCGACTTCGGCTGGACCGTAGATGTGGACGATCGGTACGAGCACGGCGCCGATTTCGAGTGCAGCCAGATACAGAAGCGCAGTCTCGCGTTGCGTGGGGAGCTGTATCGCGATCACATCGCCTCGACGCAGGCCGATCGCTCGCAGCGCCTTGCCGATTTCTCTCGCGTCGTGCAGTAGGGACTGCGTGGTGCACGTATAGGCGCCGCCCTGGGTATGAAAATGAAGCGGCGTAGCGCCGTGCCGTTCGACGGCGCGCGCTATCAGCGCCGAGAGGGGCAACTCGCTCGACCAGGTTGCAGTTGTGTCGGGTTTCATGCCAGCAACGCCCGTAAGAGGCTGACCAGCGCAAGCGGCTGGTCTAGCATCATGTGATGGCCTGCGCGCGGCATCGTGATGGGTCCCTTCGCGGCGGGAATTGCCGCTACGATGTGGCGCGCGCGATCCGCGCTGACCACGCTGCTGCACTCGGCGTGAACGTAGCTGACGGGAACCGTGATGCGGGTCAGCAGGTCTTCCTCGCCTTCGACCGGCTGGAGATCCCGAAGCTTCGGGTCGAAGCGCCACACCCAGCCGTCGGCGGTTTGGCGAAGCGATGTCTGCGCGAGATGTTCGAGAAGCCACGGCCCGCAATCCTGCTCGGGGATGAGGCGAAACCGGCTGACGGCGGTTTGCCAGTCCGGATAGGGGCGTGGAGGCGGGCGTCGTTCCACGGCAGGCAAGCTGTCACCGCGTAGCATGAAATACGAATCGAGCACGATGGCATGCGAGAGACGATCGGGAAAAGTCGCGCACGCCTGCAGGAGACGCGATCCGCCGAAGCTGTGGCCGACCGCGACGCACGGACCGGAGCCGATTGCATCCACGACGGCTACGAGGTCGCGCACGAAAATGTCTGCGCTGTATTCCTGCCTGTAGCCGCTCTCACCCATGCCGCTGAAATCCAGAGCGAACACACGAAAGCGGTCGGTGAAGAACGGCGCAATGAAGTCCCACCAGTGCGTGTGCCCTAGAAATCCATGCGCGAAGACGAGCGGAGGTTTGCCTGTGTCTGCGGCGTTCCAGGAGACATAGTGCACTGCGGCTCCGCCGGCTTCGGTGAAGTGAGAGCGGCGTGGCTGGCTCATGGCGAGATCGAACCAGGAGGGGGCACAGACATTCATTGCGGCTTTTCCATTGCTCAAGGATTGTTTCGCACACCTGTCACGCAAGCGGGATGTGCTGTCGATTTGCGTCGATCCAGTCTGTCATCGAGGTCAGCTGGATGCCACGTTCGGAGAGCGAATCGATGTCGACGCGATACCCGACCGCGTTGATCCATTCCTGCGCGTTCACCCACCCCGGTGCGAGGCCCTTTGCTCGCGCTTCGTCCGGCGAGACGTGCGAAACGCGAATCTGTGTGCCAAGGACCTGACCGAGGCGAGTTCCCACTTCAGACATCGTGAGCTTCTCCGAAGCCAGCGGCACAGTCTCGCCATGCCAGCGTTGCGCGTCGTTGAGCGCGCTGGCTGCGAGCGCACCCACGTCGTCGGCGGCGACCCAGTCGAGCCGGGAGTCGGGCAGCAACGCGCTGAGCAGCAAGCCCTCGCGCAGGTGCGGGAACATCGTGCCCGCTTTCGGCTCAGCGAGATTGTCCATCATGAATGCCGGTTGCAAGACCGTCCATGATTCGAAGCCCGCAGAGCGAACGGCCTCTTCGACGTCCCACTTGTCCGTCCAGTATTTTTGATTCCAGCGCTGCTCGTTCCAGCCCGGAAACGTCAAATGATTGCCTGCCTGCGCCACGGAGGTATGAACGAATTGCGGGACGCCCGCGTTGCGCGCTGCGTTGATGAGCGCGAAACCCTGGCGGCGCTCCCTGTCGCTGCGATCGAAATCGGGGAGGAGAACGGAAAAGACGGAGCGGACGCCCTCCATTGCTTTGTCGAGCGACTCGCGGTCGTCCAGATCCCCCCTTAGGCCCTGCGCATTCATTTCGATGAGTGCCCGGGCAGTCGGCGAGTCTGGATCTCGCGTCAGGAAGCGCACTGTACGTCCAGCCGCAAGGAGGCGACGAGCGGTGGCCCCCCCTTGCGCGCCAGTAGCGCCGATGACGAGTATCACGTCGGATGAATCGGCCATGATTTTTCCGGTGGTCGAACTACAGAGAAATGCCAGCCGTGTCGTGGCCGGGCGCATAGCGCGCGAAGTCACTAGCCAGGCGACAGGTCATCCCAGAATGGCCTGGAATTGTGCCGTTATTCTAATATTAGCACGACGTTCAGAAAAATACGTTGGGTGAATGCCCGGGCGCTGAAGGACGCGAAGCGGAAAGACGAAGCGTCGTCTTTCCGCTGTGATGGACGATCAATGCTGCGGCCGCAGCGTTTGAACGAGGCCGCCTTCATGGGCGACGATCACTTCGCAGCCCGGCTGATAAACGTCGGCAATCTCGTCGCCGCGCACGCGGTTGCCCTGGAAACCGCGCAAATAGCTCGTTTCGTCGAGCCGCAAGACATGCTCGCCATCCGCGTCGCGCACAACGATCTGGTCAGGCGCGATAGACGTCAGCGTGCCCACATAGGGCAGCCGCGGTGCGAACGGGAAACTGCCGCCTTGCGGCAGGATCCGCGTGTCGAGCGATAGGCGGAAGCGGTCGGAATGATTGCTGAGCCCGGAATGCGGCGTGCGCCGGCTCATCAACAGCACGTCGCCCAGGCGGTAGTTCGTGCGGCGCCATGCGTCCTCGGGCACGCTCGCGAGATCGATGGGAATGATCTTGTCGCCGTCCTTCTTATGGAGGCACGGAAGCTTGTGCAGCCCTTCCGCAACGGCCAGCCCACCGACTTGCGCATCGATATCGCTGAGTGGAATCCAGCAAATGATGAAGTCGAGGCGGTCGCTGTAGATCGCATCTTCGTGAATAAAATCGAAGCGTGTGCGGCTTTTGTCGATGGCGGGCGGCGAAGTGCGGTATTCGGTAAACGGCACCCAATAAAGCGGTACGTCGAAGAGCCGCTGGAAGAATGCGCGCGTTGCGGGATCTTCCATCACGGTTCGCGCGGCGCGCTGCTCATTCATTTCCTTCACGGGAAAGAAGCTGAAATTTTCGCGCTCCTTGCCGGTCCATCGCACATCCCGATCGTTACGGTCTACGAAACCGTTGCGATCGAGGTGGTCAACGAGCAGCGCGCGCATGCGTTCGAGCGGCTCGTGGTCCAGTACGTCGCGGAAGAACAGGTAGCCGTCTTCGTCCCAGCGTTTTTGCAGCGCGGCGTGATCGCCTAGCAGATCGTTCGAAACGTTGAACTCGCGCATCGTCGGCACGATATCCACGATTGGTGTGCTCACAAATTGTCTCCTCTGGTCGCAGGGGCGCTTTGCCGACGTCTCACAGCAATCCGCGTTCTTCCGAAGTGCGGGTGGTAGTGTCGATACCCAGTTCCCGCAGCGTCTCGAGTACGGCCGTGGTGGCGGAGGCGACAGCCGGGAAGCCTGCATACGGCAGCGCCTGGATAAGCACGCCTTCCAGTTCGCGTGCGCTCAGACCGTTGCGTACTGCAATGCGGACGTGGTTTTTCAGTTCGAGCGTCTGGCGGTTGGCAATCAGGATGCCGAGCGTCACGAGGCTGCGCTGTTTGCGCTCGAGCTTGTCGTCGCCCCATACGTCCGCGAATGCGTAATTGACGGCAAGGCGTGAAATATCGGCGCCGAAGCCGTTGGACTCGCTTGCGGCCCGCAGGCCGGCTGCCTTTTCCTCACCCATGATTTCGCCGAATACCTTTAAACCATAGGCGTGTTTCTCTTCCAGGCTCTTCATTTGCGTCTCCTGTTTTACCGCAGCGGCGCGGCTATGGGTGGCGGGTAGCGGCTCCGCTCTTCCCGCCATTCTTTTTGCTGACAATGGTGACGATGATGCGTGCTAAGATCGCCGCGAAAGAGGATCAAATTCTGCATATAAGGGGATCGAAATTCGCAGGCCCGCCACGCCGACTGAGCCAGTGAAAGACGTTGCCGCGCTCGTGCTGCCGGGCACCTATCTGTCGAGCGTAGGCCCGCTGGTGGATGGGTTCGCGCTTATTGCGCGACATGTATTCACGCAGTTCGCGCCGCCATACCGCCACACGATGAAGACGCAGGTGCGACTGTTGAGCGCCACGGCGGGCGGTCTGGAGTTCGCCGGCGGCCGGAAGATGGATGGTGACGGCGACTTGCTGGGCGACGCCGAGTACAGCATCGTCTACGTCCCGGCCTTTGCGGTGGCCAGCGAGGAGGCGCTCGTTACGCTGCTCGACCACGCACAGCCGGTGACGGAGTGGCTGCGTTGGCAACGTTCCCGGGGCGCGGTACTGGCCGCAAGCGGCACAGGGGTATTGCTGCTCGCTCAGGCAGGCCTTCTCGACGGTGGCCCTGCGGCTGTCCCGCGCTTGCTCAGGGGCGTGCTGCGCTCGCGCTATCCCAAGGTGCGCGTGGACACAGGCGCCACGATCGCGGAGCACGCAGGTGCGCACACCTGCAGCGTGCCGGCAAGCGAATGGCAACTCGTGGCGCGCCTCGTCGATCGTGCGATTTCATCGCATACCGCTCAATGGCTCGCCTCGACGACAGGCACGGATGGCGAGCGCGAGGAAGGCCGCCTGTCGAGCGACGATCCGCTCGTAAGCAGCGCGCAGTTCTGGCTCGCACAGCGTTTCGCCCAGGACTTCAGGATCAGCGAACTGGCGGACGTGCTGGCCGTCAGTCACGCTACGTTGCTGCGCCGCTTCACACGAAGCCTCGGCATGACGCCGCGGGCTTATGCAAGCTCATTGCGAATCGAGGCAGCAAAGCGCATGCTGCGCAACACTCAGGTCTCAATCGAGCAGATCGCCGTCATGGTGGGCTATTCAGATGTGCGCGCGTTTCGCAACATCTTCCACAAATACGTTGCGATGAGTCCTTCCGCGTATCGACGGCGCGGTGCTGGCCACGAATGAAGAATGAAGCTGCCCGGCATTCAGGCGGCAAAGGCGTCGAGTTCCGCTTTGCCGGTATCGGTCGAACGAAACCGTTCGAGCAGGTAATCCACAAAAACCCTGACTTTCGCGGGCAGATACTGGCGGTGGGGGTAGTGCACGTAAATGCGCGGCCCCGTGCCATCAGCCTCGTCGCCGCGCACCCGGTATTCGGGAAGCACGATCTTGAGTGCCCCGCTACGCAGATACGGTAGCACCACGGGCACGGAAGACGGCGTGATCCCTGCGCCGCTGAGCGCCGCGACGAGGCTGGTGTCCGGCTGGCCTGCCACGGTTAGACGCCCGCGGGGATGGTGGACGAATGTCCTGTCCTTCCGGGCGCCGCGCTTTCGCGTACTTCCTGGCATGCGTTCGAGATGAAGCGCGGCGAGTCCGAACGGCATACGGATGCCGACGAATTCGTGTTCCGCCAGTTCCTCCGGTGTTTGGGGAACGCTCTTGCGTTCGAGATAGCCCGGGCTCGCGACCAGTACGATGGGGTAGTCGCACAGCGGACGGGAGACATGATTGGTTCCGCGTCCCCGCGCGTGCTGAATACTGACGTCGACGCCGTCGTTGACGAGGCTTGGCGCAATTTCGTCATAGCTGATATCGATTTCGACGAGCGGATAGCGTTGCAGAAATTCCGCGATCACCGGAGTCAGGCAATGCCTCCCGAACGTCGGCGTGACGGATACCTTGATCATGCCCTCCGGATGCTCCGGACTGCGCCGCACATCGGCGACGGCTTCGTCGAGCTGATTCAACAACGGCGCCACCCGTTGATAGAACTGCCGCCCCTCGCTCGTGAGGCTCAACTTGCGTGTGGTCCGGTTGAAAAGGCGCACGCCGAGTTCACGCTCCAGCGCCGCGATACTCTTGCTGATGGCAGGCGGCGTGACCTGTAGGCGGGTTGCCGCCGCGATGAAGCTGCCGCAACGGACGGCCTGAACGAAAGGCTGCAGATTCCGGATTTCTGGCATCGTCGATTAATGAAAAAAAGTCACTCTAAATGTTCCGTTTAGTAAGCAGTGTAGAGCATGAGCCGGCGCTAGAATCGAATTTATCAGAGGCGGCCCGCGCTGCGCGCGCCAAGCCGACCACGAAAATGCTCAGGAGACGACACGACTGACATCGACGGCGCGTGACCGGCGCCGGTTCCTGCACGCGTCTCCTGCCTGTAGCAGTCAAACGCACAATGGAACGGCACATGGCACTTTCCCAATCGCACCGGCGCCCGCTCGACGTCCCCGGGCGCCTCTATATCGGCGGTGCATTCGTCGAAGCTGACGGCGCAGCCAGCGTCGAACATGTCAACCCTTCAACAGGGCGGCCTCAAGCCGTCGTGCCCCTCGGCAGCGTGAGCGATATCGACCGCGCCGTGAGGGCTGCCAGGGTGGCGCAACGCGTGTGGATGGAGATGGGGCCACGCGCGCGGGCGCGAAGCTTTCGGCGCCTCGGCGAGTTGCTCGAAGCGAACCAGGCGCAACTGGCATTTCTCGGTGCCCGAGAGTCGGGTATTCCGGTAGCGCTGCCGATGATGGAGATGGCGCTCGGCTGGGTCGATCACTATACGGGCTGGATCGACAAGATCGAGGGTTCGTACGGAGAGTCTTATCCGGCGCCGGGATTCAACTATACGCGCCGGGAGCCCTATGGCGTAGTGGGCGTCATCATCCCGTGGAACGGTCCGCTCATGGCGACCTGCATGATGGCGCTTCCGGCAATCGCCGCTGGCAATGGCGTCGTTCTGAAGCCGCCAGTGCTCGCGCCGTTCGTCGCACTGCGAATCGCCGAACTCGCGCATGACGCTGGTTTGCCAGCCGGGCTATTCAACGTCGTGCCCGGCGAGGCTGAGGCTGGCGAAGCGCTCGTGGGTCACCCCGACGTAGCCAAGGTCACGTTCACGGGCGGCGAAGGCGTCGCGCGGCGCGTGATGGCGACGGCGGCGGCGTGTCTCAAGCCGGTGGCGCTGGAACTGGGCGGCAAGTCGGCCAACCTTGTCTTCGAAGACGCCGATCTCGACGCAGCAGCGGTACAGGCCGTCTATGGCGCGTTGGGTCTCAGCGGGCAGGGCTGCGTGAACCCGACGCGGCTGCTCGTGCACCGATCGCGCTACGACGAAATGGTGGCGCGCGCCGCGGCAGTGGCTGCGAGCATGACGGTGGGCGACCCCTTCGACCCTGGCACGGTCGCGGGCCCGGTGATCGGCCAGTCAGCTTGCGACCGTATCCTCGGCATGATCGCGCAAGCGCGGCGCGATGCGAGGCTCGTTGCGGGCGGCGAGCGCTTGGGAGGCGAACTGGCCGACGGCTTCTTCATCCAGCCGACCGTGTTCGCCGATGTCCGGCCAGGAAGTGCGCTGGAACAGAACGAGGTGTTCGGTCCCGTGCTGTCTATCACCCCGTTCGACGACGACGCGGAAGCGCTGGCGATCGCCAACGGCACGCGTTACGGCCTCGGCGCCTATCTGCACACCAACGATCTCGACCGTGCGCATGCCTTCGCCGAGCGCCTCGATGCAGGCTACGTGAACATCAACGGTTTCGCCTCAATGGCACCCGGCGCGCCGTTCGGCGGCTATCGGCAAAGCGGTTTCAGCAGGGTGGGCGGCTGGGCGGGGATGGAAGAGTATCTGCAGCTCAAGAATGTTTTCGTCGCGCGCAGGGAAGGCAAGCGATGAGCGCAGGCGTTTTCGACTATATCGTGATCGGCGGCGGATCGGCGGGGTGCGTGATCGCGGCTCGGCTGAGCGAGAACGCTTTGACGCGCGTGTTGCTGCTGGAAGCGGGCAAGGAAGGAAAGGGGTTTCTCTTCGACATGCCAGCCGGCAGTTTCGCGCTGATGGGCAATCCCAAGGCGGACTGGATCTATCCGAGCGAACCGGATCCCTCGGCCGGTGCGCGCGTGACGACATGGGCCGCGGGTAAGGCGTTAGGCGGTAGCAGCAGCATCAACGGGATGGTCTACATCCGCGGCCAGCGCGGAGATTACGAGGCGTGGCGTGACAGCGGTTGTCCCGGCTGGGGCTTCGACGACCTGCTCCCGTACTTCCGGAAATCCGAAACGTTCGTTGGTCCGGCATCCTCAGTGCATGGCTCGGATGGCCCGCTGACGGTCTCGCCGCCGCGCGTACTGCATCCATTGGCGCATACCTTTCTCGCCGCCGCCGGGCATTGCGGCATGCCGGCGCGCGAAGAGTATTGTGCGGGCGACGTGCATGGTTCGTTCATCGTCTATGGTACGACGCGAAATGGCAAGCGCTGTAGCGCACGCAAGGCTTATCTCGAACCTGCGCTCAAGCGGCCCAACCTCACCGTCGCGACCGATGCGCTCGTCGACAACGTGCTGTTCGAGGGACAGCGGGCGATTGGCGTCAATGCCATCGTCGACGGCGCGCGGCAGACGTTTCTTGCGCGCGGGGAGGTTGTCCTAAGTGGCGGAACGATTGCATCGCCCGGCGTGTTGTTGCGATCCGGCATCGGGGCAGGTGCGGATCTGTCCGCGATGGGTATCGAAGTCGTTGCCGATCTGCCCGGCGTCGGCCGCAATGTGCAGGAGCACTGTGGGGTTTCGCAGAGCCGCCTGATCGACGTGCCGACCTACAACACCATGGTCGGGCCGCTGCGTCTCGCGGGACACCTGCTGCAGTATGCGACAGTCAAGAAGGGGATTCTGACGTCGATCGCTGTGCATGCGATGGCCTACGCGCGCAGTGCACCCGAACTGAACGAGCCGGACATCGCCATGAGCTTTTTGCCGCTGGCGATTGGCTTCGTTGGTGGACATCCCGCGTTGGCGAAGCAAGCGGGCGTCACGATTGGATCGCAGGTTTTGCGGCCGCACGGACGCGGGCGCATCAGTCTGAAGGATCGCGATCCGCTTACGAAGCCGGCCATCGAGCACGCGCTGCTCGGAGATTCTCGCGATCTCGAACTGACCATCACGGGCAGTCGTCTCGTGACCAGGGTGTTTGCCGCGCCGCCGCTGGCGAAACACGTCATCGGCGATCACGAGCCCGCATCGCTGCCTGAAAGCGATAGCGCATGGGAGGCGTACGTGCGCCAACGTGTGGGCATTGGCTACCACCCGGTAGGCAGTTGCCGGATGGGAACGGACGAAGCCGCCGTCGTCGATCCGCAATTGCGGGTTCGCGGTGTCGAGAGGCTGCGTGTGGTCGACGCCTCCGTCATGCCGAACATCATTTCGGGCAATACGAATGCTGCAACGATCGCCCTGGCCGAGAAAGCCGCGGAAACGATAATTGCGGGATGAGTGAACCGTCTTGCAGTTCGTATTCACGCTTCGAAATGTTCTCTTGCCCCATGCCTCTTCCAGATCATCCGGGCGGCCCGTTTTATTCATATTTCGGAACGATATTCAAAAATGTATGTTTAACGCAGGTCTACGTCAAGTCCGCATGCACCCGATACCACCTGCGTTCAACAATGTGACCAGGGTTCATCCGCAGTGCACCGCAATAGGACAAAGGCGATATGCTGGCGGCACCCTAAATATCGAAGTCATATCAAGCCATGGAATTGCGGCATCTCAGGCACTTTGTAGCGGTTGCGGAGACCCAGCACTTCGGGCGTGCGGCTGCACGCCTTGGCATGGCTCAGCCGCCGCTCAGCCAGTCGATCATGCGGCTGGAGGAACAGCTTGGCATCAAGCTGCTCGAACGCACGCCGCGCGGTGTGACCCTCACGCCCGCGGGATCCGCCTTGCTCGCGGAAGCCAAGCCGCTCATCGCGCAGGCGGAATTGGCCGAGCGGCGGGTGCGTCAGGCAGCCGATGAACTGGCGAGCTTGAGCGTGGCGTTCGTGCCGATGTGCGCCCTACGCATCATGCCGCTCGCCATTCAGGGGCTGCGCAAGCAATGGCCGGGCGTCGATGTCCGGTTGATCGAGCGTGGTAGTGCCCTGACTGTCGCGAGCGTGAAAAACGGCAGCATCGACCTGGGCGTGGTCGTAACCAGCGCGGCGGACGTCTCGGGTCTGGAAAGCGTGGTGATCGAGCGCCTGCGCGTGGTGGCTGCGGTTCCCGCGAAATGGCCGGTCGCGACGCAGCGTTCGATTCGCATCGCGGATCTCGCTCGATATCCCCTCATCATGTTCCCTCAGCAGATGTCGCAACCGCTGTTCGCCGCGTTCGAAGCAGCACGGCGCGAGGAGGGCTTGTCGCCGCGAGTGACCCAGCAGGCTCGCCACCCCTATACGATGCTCAACCTCGTCGCTCACGAGCTGGGTGTCGGTTTGATGCTGGACTCGGCGCGATACTTGCCTGTGGAAGGCGTTGCTTACGTTGACATTGAGGATGTTCCGGCTTCCGGCGAAACGGAAGTATCACTGGTGTGGGCGGATAGACCCCACAAGCCCTGGCACCGCTCGATGCTCGACATCATGCGCGAAATCGCGTCGCCGCCCCTGGCTTGACACTCACAACAGCACCGTTGCACCGATTCGTTCTCGCTGCTCCTCGCGCCATTCGTTTCTGCGTTCACCTTGACACCCCACGATGGGGTGTTTATCTTTGCGAATGACGTTCACAAAACAACCCGCTCGCATGGCGAGCCAAAGGAGGAGCAGTGAGCACGAATGTGGCGAGTCTTTTCAGTCTCGATCAGAAAGTGGCGGTGGTGACAGGGGCAGGTTCGGGTATCGGCCGCGAGACGGCGCTGTTGCTGGCGTCGGCCGGCGCCGCTGTGGTCGCGGCGGACCTGAACGAGGAAGCGGCGCAGGAAACGGTCAAACAAATCGAAAGCGCTTCAGGTAAGGCGATCGCCGTCAAGGTGGACATCGGCAATGAATCTTCGATTCTTGCGATGTACGAAACCGTTCAGGCAAAGCTCGGGCGTCTCGACATTCTCGTCAACAATGCGGGTATCTATCCGAAGACGCAATTCGTCGAAACGTCGGCCGAGAAGTGGGACAAGGTACTCGGCGTGAACCTGCGCGGCACCTTCCTATGCATGCGCGAAGCGATCAAGCGCATGCAAGCGGCCAAGCGCGGCGGTTCCATCATCAATATCTCGTCGGTGGCTTCGCTGCAGCCCGTAATCTTCGACAACGGCGATTACGGCGCATCGAAGGCGGGTGTCAACAATCTCACCAAAGTGGCTGCTCTCGAATTTGCAGCAGACGCAATTCGTGTGAACGCAGTGTTGCCCGGCGGCGTGGCGACCGAGGGCGCAGCTGCATCGACCAAGGTCCATCAGGCAAGCGGCCCGATTACGCAGCCCGGCCGTATGCCCCTGGGCCGCATTGGCGTCGCCTCCGATATCGCGCGCGCCGTGCTGTTCTTTGCGTCGCCGGCATCGGACTATGTCACCGGCCAGCTCCTGGCTGTCGACGGCGGTTTCCAGGTTTCCTGATCGCCCCTCGGCGGCCCGTTTTTCGCGTTGCGAAGCCGCATCGGCGATGCGGCCTGGGCTGCCTTTTGCTTTGCCCAAATTGCATACGATCCGTTGCGCACAATTGACCGTGTGCGTAGCTTGCGCTCGCGCATACGCTGCACGCTACGCCCTGGCGGCTGGTGAAAACACCGACACAGTTAATTGAACGAGTTGTTGCATAACGGAACTTCGTCACCTACGATGTCGACATAGAGGCGCCACGAATGCGCCCGCGTGGCACAAGCCTGATCGGAGACATGCGATGTACCTGCTCGACAGCGATTTACGTGGCCCTCTCGCGGACTACACGTTCCACCATCGGCGCCAGCCTGCTGGCAGCCATCCTCCCTCGTCGGACGAATCGGATCGCGCAAAACAATCGAATCGGGCGGCGCGTGCGCTGGGTGCGATGGCGCACCGTATCTTCGGCAAGCTGCGCATGGAGGGGGCGGCACGATGAAAACGATGGCTGGCGAGCGCGCTCGAGAAGCGCGCAAGGTATGGCTCCCGCTTATCCTCTTGTCGATTTCGGCGGCGGCGATCTGGCTGCTGCAACGCAACTTGCGCATGGAAGAGTTGGGCCGTTCGGCGCTGTTCGACGTTGTGATGACGATTGCCGTGCTCGGTGCAACGGCATTCGCGGGCCTCGTTGGGTGTGCGATTGCGAGTCGCGCGCAGGAAGAGGAAACCGATTTGTCGACAGGTGAAGGGTATTGCTTCATTGGCGCGGTGATCGGCGCGGTGGTCTTTTTCGTCGCTATGACTTACTAACGGTAGAAACCATGAACGAAGTGCTGAGCGCACGCTTGGAAGCGCTGTTGGACAAACAGGCCATACTCGAATGCGTGCACCGCTATTGCCGCGGGGTCGACCGCATGGACCGTGAGTTGACGCTGTCAGCGTACCATCCGGATGGGATCGATGACCACGGCGCATTCGTTGGTAATGCAAAGGAATTCGTAGATTGGGCCTTTGCGTACCATGCCGAGCATCAGCTCTCGCACCACCACATGGTCTTCAATCACAGTGTCGAACTGCAGGGCGACGAGGCGCACGGGGAAACGTACTGGCTTTTCTTCGGCGAGAATCGCGTCAAGCCGGACACGCTTGCGGTGGGGCGCTATGTCGACCGCTTCGAAAAGCGCAATGGCGTGTGGGCGATTGCCGCCCGCGTCTGCATCTCGGAGGCGATCAACGAGCTCACGCCTGCCGTAGTGCCTGCTGCCTGGCGCGAAGTCTTGATGAGCAATGGCGTGAGTTCGAGAAATCGCGAAGACGTTTCTTACGAGCGGCCTCTCACGACACGTCAGCCCAGCGAGGTTTAGGGGCTTGCGTAAGCGTCGCGCGAAGCTCGTCACGAATAACCAGCATCTCATGCAAGCCAACGTCGGCGTGGAGCCGACGTTGGCTTTTTAGCTATTGGGCAGCGGCATGATCGTGCTGTGGCCTACGATCGACAGAAACTCACGGCGCGTTGAGGGATCGTCGCGAAACGCACCCAGCATCCGGCTCGTCACCAGCGAAGCGCCGGGTTTATGCACGCCGCGCGTGCTCATGCACTGATGCGCGGCTTCGAGGATCACGGCAACTCCCTTGGGCTGTAACACCGTGTTCAACGCATCGGCGATTTGAACGGTCATCTTCTCCTGAATCTGCAGACGCTTGGCATACACGTCGACGAGGCGAGCAAGCTTGGAGATGCCGACCACACGATGCTCGGGCAGGTAAGCAACGTGTGCGCGCCCGATAATGGGCACCATATGGTGCTCGCAATAGCTTTCGAAGCGGATGTCTTTTAGCACCACCATCTCGTCGTAGCCATCCACTTCGGAGAACGTCGTAGCAAGAATCTGCATCGGATCGGATTCGTATCCGGAGAAGAACTCGCGATACGCGCGCGCGACGCGTGCGGGTGTTTGAGTGAGACCTTCTCTTTGGGGGTCGTCGCCCGCCCATCGGATAAGCGTTCGCACGGCTTCTTCCGCCTGATCGCGCGTCGGGCGAGCCGACGCTACTTCAGTGCCAATTTCTTTGTCTCGCGTGTTCATCAACTCTCCTGATCATTCATGCCTCGTGCAATCCGACGCGCGTGCGCGTGTGCTGCGCACCCGTATCGGCAACGTGAATAAAGTGTATATAATTGCACGGTGTTCGTAAATACAAACGCGTGTACCTCGCTCGACGTGCCGCGCGCTGCAGAAGCAGGTTGCACTTACATTCACAGGATCAGTACATGAAAACGCGCATTACAGAGTTGCTTGGGATTCGATATCCCATCGTTCAAGGCGGCATGATGTGGGTGGGCCGCGCGGAACTGGCCGCTGCCGTCTCGAACGCCGGTGCGCTCGGCACCATCACCGCGCTCACGCAACCCACGCCGGAGGCGCTGAGCAACGAGATTGGCCGCGTTCGATCGTTGACGGACCAGCCGTTCGCGGTGAACCTGACGATTCTGCCGACGATCAAACCGGTTCCGTACGATGAGTACGTGCAAGCGATCGTGGAGAACGGCGTGAAGGTGGTCGAGACGGCGGGGCGTAATCCCGAGCCGCACATGCCGGCGTTCAAGGCTGCGGGAATCAAGGTCATCCACAAATGCACCTCCGTGCGGCACGCGCTGAAAGCAGAGGCATTGGGGTGTGACGCCGTGAGCGTGGACGGCTTCGAATGTGCCGGCCACCCAGGCGAAGACGACGTGCCCAACCTCATTCTGTTGCCCGCGGCCGCCGCGAAGCTGCGTATTCCGATGCTGGCATCGGGCGGTATTGCCGACGCGCGCGGCATGGTCGCCGCACTCGCGCTCGGTGCGGACGGCATCAACATGGGCACGCGATTCATGGCCACGCAGGAAGCGCCGATTCATGAGAACGTCAAGCGCAGGCTGGTCGAGAACGACGAGCGCAACACGGCGCTGATTTTCCGCACGCTGAAGAACACCTCGCGCATTTTCAGAAATTCAGTTGCGGAGAAGGTGCTGGAACTCGAATACAAGGAAGGCGCGACGTTCGCGGATCTCAAACCACTCGTGAGTGGCGAGCGCGGAAAGCGTATGTACGAAACGGGGGATACGGAAGATGGGACGTTCCCTGCCGGTCTTGCGATCGGGCTGATCGAGGATATTCCCACCTGCGCGGAACTCGTGAGCCGGATGGTTGCTGAGGCGCGCGCACTCATTCACGGCCGGCTGGCCGCATTTGCAGAAGATAACTGAGCGTGCGCTAAGGCGCTTTTCGAATCGTCTGCCCGTGCCCGGATTGAAAACGGGCGCGCGCAGGCAGTTTGCATTCAGCAACGCGGGGCTTGTTCGTCTAACCGTTCGAGATGAGCAAGCAGCGAGCGGGCCGCGGCTGGCCAGAGCTTTGCCGGTACGTCGTCGTAAGCATGGCGTAGCCAGTCATCGATCGAGCCGTTCGGCAGTGTCTTCACTGCCTGCGCGATCTTTGCTTCCCGCGCCATGCGGTGCGCCTTGAGGCGCGCGATCTGCTCACGCGCGCGGTCGAGCACGTAGCCGTGTGCAGGCAGAATGAAGTCGATCTCATGTTCGGCGCAGATCGCGTCCAGCCGGTCCAGCGACGCGAGGTACGCAGTCATGTTGCCGTCGGGCGGATCGATGATGGTCGTGCTTCCATTGAGGATGTGGTCTCCGCTGAACAGCAATCCGTCCTCGACGAGGACGAGGCACACGTGGTTGCTCGCGTGCCCCGGTGTCGGAACGACAAGCAATCGATGTGTCTCGCCGTCACAGGCAAGCGCGAGCCATTCACCGTCGCGCAGTTCGCGGTCCGGGACGAAATGGCTACTCGCCCTCGCAAAGGACCCGGACGGCAGGCCGAGGATCGCTGGCTTGTTCGCGCACATGGCTTGCAGTGGCCGCGCGCCGGGCGCGTGGTCCGCGTGCGAGTGCGTGCAGACGATCATGCGTATGTCGCCACCCGTTGCGGCGAGAATGCGCTGGAGGTGCGCCTGATCGTCAGGCCCCGGATCGATCACGATGAAGCCGGTTGCCGCTGTGCCGACGATATAGCTATTCGTGCCGGGTCCCGTCATCATGCCGCCGTTCGCGACGGTCAGCCGCATCACGTTTTTCAGCAGCGGGACGGCCTCGGTTGATCGCCAGTCGAGCGCGTGAAGTACCTGGCCATCAGGGCACACGAGGCGAAGCTCCCCGTACGGCGCGTCGCCTTCCATGCAACGCACGACGTTGCCGGCTTTCAGGCCACCGCGCGGACAACTGCTCCACAGCGGTCTTTCACCGGCGCATGCAGCAAGCAACGCTTCGACCGAGTCGAACGAACGAAGGCGTTCGAGCGTGCGCACGGTTGGGAAGATCATGGCGAAGTCGCCCGCAGCGTGGCGCGCGAGGGCGTCGGAGGGATTGACCCACACCGGTTCGAATTGCTCGGCGCCATCCGCGACAGCGGTTTGTCCGGCAGGCATGCGCGCCACGAAAAACTGCACGTCGAAGCGCCGAGGCAGGTCGCGGTCGGTGATCCAATGCGCAAGCGGATAAATGCAGTCGGCGGCGAGCGTGAGGCTTCGCTGCGCGCAATGTTCCCCGATCGCCGCGCTTCGGTCGAGCGTCGCCATATCGCTGTCGTCGACGAACGCGCCATCGCTTCGCCGCGCGAGCAACACGCCTAGCTCCTCGAATGTCTCGCGTATGGCGGCCACAGCCTGAACTGCCTGCGCTTCGTCTTGCGTGCCGCGTCGCGACGCGCACGCGGCGATGCGTGCATCGGACGGATCGATCGCGCCACCAGGGAAGACAAAGGCGCCCGGTGCGAAGCTCGCTTGCGCCGAGCGCCGCGTCATCAGCACTTCAATGGCCGGCGCACCTTTGTATTGAGCGTCGCGCAGCAACAGCATCGTTGCCGCCGGGCGCGGTGAAACGGGTTGGCGCTGCGCGTGGAGCAACTGTTCGGGGCGTACCACGTCACTCCCTCTGATTCAATGAATGGCCGCTTGCGTGTAGCGCTAAATGCGTTCGAAGACTGCTGCGATGCCCTGGCCGCCGCCGATGCACATCGTGACGAGCGCATAGCGGCCGCCGCAACGGTGCAGCTCGTGAATCGCTTTCACCGCAATGACGGCGCCGGTCGCGCCGATCGGATGGCCGAGCGAGATGCCCGAGCCGTTTGGATTGACCCGGGCGCTGTCGAATTCCAGCTCCTTCGCGACGGCGCAAGCCTGCGCGGCGAATGCTTCGTTCGCTTCGATCACGTCGAGATCCGCCACGGTCAAGCCCGCGCGTTGCAATGCCTTGCGTGTTGCAGGCACCGGGCCAATGCCCATGTATTGAGGATCGACGCCTGCGTGAGCCCAGGACACGAGCCGCGCGAGTGGGCGAAGGCCGCGTTGCTCGGCAGCGCGGCGCGCCATCAGCAGGACTGCCGCAGCGCCGTCGTTGAGGCCGGACGCGTTGCCGGGCGTCACGGTCCCGTCCTTCTGGAATGCGGGACGCAACTTGGCGAGATCCGCGGCGGTCGTGCCGGGCCGTACATGCTCATCCGTATCGAACACGCTGTCGCCCTTTTTCGTGCGGAGTGCTACAGGCACGATTTGCTCGCGGAAGTGGCCATCATGTATGGCTCGTGCGGCGCGCCGGTGCGACTCGACGGCGAGCTGGTCCTGGTCGTCGCGCGAAACGCCGTACTTCTTCGCGACGTTCTCCGCCGTCACGCCCATATGGCAAGCGCTGAACGGGTCCGTCAACGCGCCGGCCATCATGTCGATCAGGCGGATGTCGCCCATGCGTGAGCCCCAACGCGCGCTAGTGGCAACGTACGCTGCGCGCGACATGCTTTCCGCGCCTGCGCCGATGGCGATTTCGGTCTCGCCGAGCGCGATGGCCTGGGCGGCGGAAATGATGGCCTGGAGGCCGGAGCCGCACAGCCTGTTGAGTGTCAGCGCCGGGGCGCCCGCACTCACGCCGCCCTCTAGCGCCGCCACGCGCGCGAGGTACATGTCGCGAGGCTCCGTATGGATCACATTGCCGAACACCACGTGGCCGACATCGTCGCCCGGCAGATTCGTGCGGTCGAGCAGCGCGCGAACGACCGTCGCGCCAAGTTGCGTAGGCGGAACGCTCGCCAGGGCACCACCAAAATCTCCAATCGCCGTGCGAACGGCAGCGGTGACGACAACCTCATCCGACATGATGGCTCCTTGATCCGGCGCTCGGCTACGACCTGCGCGTCTCGTTTGACAATATGAATGACATTCATAAATTAGCGCATTTCTTGTTTTATGTCCACGTTATTGTGCAGTGCGCAAGGATGCGATCGAGCCGCGCATTTCGACGCGTATTCGCGTCAGATGCGAGTTGCGCATCTGAGTTTCCTTGCGGGTGACAACCGGATAGACGTCCGTTCGATTTCGCGTTATGCTGGTTCAACATGATGATCAACGTTCAATTATTGGTTGCTATGGAGCTGCAAGAATTGCGTCTGCTGGAAGATGATGCGAACGCTCTCAGGACATGGCCTGCCAGATAACAACAGGACGATTCAGATGGATGCAGGTACGGCTTCGCACGATGCCCTCATGGATGTACCGTTTCGCCCGATTCGCCTTGGCAGCATGGAAGCGATTGTCGAGCGCAGACCCGATGGCAGCGTGGTGTACGCACTGAAGGAACCGCTCGAACCGTATCCCGTCCGCTTGACGGAGCGGCTCGAACACTGGGCGAGTGTTACGCCCGAGCGCGCGCTGCTCGCGCGCCGCACGCCGGACGGCAAGTCGTGGGAGTCCCTCACCTATAAGCAGGCGTTCGACGGTGCGCGTGCGCTGGGGCAGGCGCTGCTCGATCGCGGTTTGTCCCAGTCGCGTCCGTTGATGATTCTTTCGGATCGAAGCTTCGAGCATGCGCTCTTTGCGCTTGCCGCATTGCACGTCGGCATTCCCTATATTCCGGTCACGCCCGCGTACTCGCTTTTATCGCAGGACTTTTCGAAGCTCAAGCAACTGGCGGCCGTGTGCACACCTGGGCTCGTGTTCGCGGACGACGGCGCGCAGTATGGCCGCGCATTGCGCGAGGTATTCGGTGACGTGGAGTGCGTCGTCGTCGGCCCGTTGCCGGAGGGCCGGGCCGGTTCGCGTGTCGCGGAGTGGCTGAAGACGCCGGTTACCGCCGATGTCGAAAAGGCGTTCAACGCAGTGGGCCCGGACACGGTGGGCAAGATCATGTTCACCTCGGGTACGACGGGCGCACCGAAGGGTGTGATCTACCCGCAGCGCATGTTGTGCAGCAATCGCCAGCAGGTCGCGCAGGTGTTCGCGTTTCTTCAGGACGGCCCGCCGGATCTCGTTGACTGGCTGCCGTGGCATCACACCTTCGGCGGCACGCATAACTTCGGCATGGTGCTGTACGGAGGGGGCACGTACTACCTGGACCCCGGCAAGCCAACGCCGGAGGAAATCGGCCCGACTGTGCAGGCGTTGCGTGAAATCGCGCCGGTGGTCTACCTCAATACGCCCCAAGGGTTGGCCTCGCTCATTCCGCATCTTCAGGCCGACAAGGCATTGCGCGAGAAATTCTTCAGCAAGCTCGCGCTGATCTACTACGGCGGCGCAAGTCTGCCGGAGTACATCTGGGCCGAACTCGACGAACTCGCCGTACGCACGATAGGCCAGCGCGTGCTCATCATGTCGGGCATCGGTGGCACGGAAGCGGGCCCCACGCCGATGTCGGCAGCCTGGGATCCGCGGCGCGAGGCGATCGCGGGATTGCCCGTGCCCGGCGTCAAAGTGAAGGTGGCGCCGGTTGGCGCAAAGCTGGAAATCCGCTTCCTTGGCGACTGTGTCACGCCCGGGTACTGGAAAGATCCCGAGCGCACCGCCGCCTCGTTCGACGAGGAGGGCTATTTCCGCTCCGGTGACGCCGCAACCTTCATCGACCCGCAGCGTATCGAACTCGGCCTGCGCTTCGATGGCCGCATTGCGGAGAATTTCAAACTGTCCACCGGCACGTGGGTCAACGTCGCCGAGTTGCGTCTGCACGCGTTGAACATTTTCGGCCCGTATGCGCGCGACATTGTCATTGCGGGGCACGACCGCGATTACCTGACTGCACTCGTATTCCCCGACGTCGAAGCATGCCGTGCGCTGTGCGACGACCTTCACGAGCTCACGCCGAGCGTCGATCAGATCGTCAACAGCCGTGGTGTGCTGGCGTTCTTCCAGAAGGGCATCGACAAACTCGCTGCGCGACCCGGCGGCAGTTCTGCCCGTATCACGCGCATTGTGCTCGAAAGCGAGCAGCCAACGCTCGACAGCGGTGAATTGAGCGCGAAGAGCGCGATTAGCCAGCGCAACGTGCTCGAGCGGCGTCGCGGCGTCGTGGAGGAGCTTTATCGCATGCCGCCCACGCCGCGCACGCTGATCGGCAATGCCGGCGCTGCCGAAGCAGATCCTGTTCAACGTATCGAAAACGCTGGAAGCTAAAGAATATGGACTTTCGCGTAGACCCCGCCGACATTGCGTTCCGCGAAGAAGTGCGGGCTTTTCTCAAAGCGCACCTGCCGGCGGATATGGCATTTCGCGGCCAGCAGGGCTTCCTCGCAGGCGACGACGATTCGCAGCGCTGGACCCGCATTCTGCATGAAACACGCGGATGGTCGGTGCCGCATTGGCCCATCGCCGATGGCGGCACGGGCTGGACCGCGATGCAGCGCTACATCTTCGAGGAAGAGTGCTATCTGGCGGGCGCTCCAACGCAGAATCAGGCGGGTGTATCGCTCGTCGGACCCGTGATTTGCGAGTTCGGAAACGAAGAGCAGAAGCGCCGCTTTCTTCCACCGATTCAGCGCGGCGAAGTGTTCTGGGTGCAGGGCTTTTCGGAGCCGGGTTCGGGCTCCGATCTCGCGTCGCTGCGCACGACGGCGGTTCGCGATGGAGACCACTACATCGTCAACGGACAAAAGATCTGGACGAGCTTTGGCGCCTATGGCCAATGGAACTTCGTGCTGGTACGAACGGACAGCGAAGCGAAGCCGCAGAAGGGCATTTCATTCCTGCTGCTCGACATGGCGACGCCGGGTGTCACAGTGCGGCCCATCGGGTCGCTCGACGGTTGTCATCACCTGGCCGAAGTGTTTTACGACAACGTGCGCGTGCCCGCCGAAAACCTGATCGGCGAAGTGAATAAAGGCTGGGGATATACGAAGTTTCTGCTCTTTAACGAACGTGCGTTCCTCGGCGCCGAAGCACCGGCGCTCAAGCGTTATCTGCGCAAGATCCGGCACTACGCGTCGCGCGAGCGCGCGGCGGGCAGGCCATTGATCCAGGACCCCACGTTTGCCTCGCGTCTCGCGCAGCATGAACTGGAGGTTCGGGCGATCGATATGGCGGTGCAGAAGATTCTGCATCAAGGGATCGACGAGCGTAGCGGCGGCATGGCAATCGGGTCCATGCTCAAGGTGCGAGGCTCGGAACTTCACCAGAAGCTCACGGAGATGTTGCTGGAGGTGATTGGCGACTACGGCGCCGTGTTCTACCCCGATCCGAACGAGGAACGTGCACTGCGCGACGCGTCGTTTATCGGGCCCGAATACGCGCCGGGCCTCGCCGCCGAGGTTTTCTACCGGCGCGCGTGCACGATCTACGGCGGCACGGCCGAAATCCAGCGCAACATCATCGCGAAGGCGATGTTCGATCTGTGACGCCTGCGTCGATCCAGGAACAGCCGTCGATCCCCGTTACGGGTGATCGCATCAATTGCCGGTAGATAGAGGGTGCAGCATGGACTTCGAGTTGAGCGACGAACAGCGGATGCTGCAGGAAAGCGCGCAGCGCTTCGTGCAAAAGAGCTATACGTTCGAACATCGCAGCAATCTGGCTTCGCAACGCGGCGGTTTCTCGCGTGAGACATGGCGCGTGCTCGCAGAAATGGGCTGGCTTGGCATCGCGGTGCCGGAGGAAATGGGCGGGCTCGGTTTCTCGCCGGTGGAGAGCGCCATCGTGGCCGAGCAGATCGGGCGCGCACTGGTGCTCGAACCCTACGTGATGTGTGGCGTGTTTCCGGCCTCGCTCGTCACGCGCTGCGGGCGCGAAGGACAGCGCGAAACCATGCTCGGGGAAATCGTCTCCGGCGAAGCCGTTTATGCGGTCGCGCACAGCGAGCGCGAGGCGCGAGGCCAGGTGCACTACGTCACGGCCACGGCGCAGAAGACGGCAGACGGCGCCTGGCGCCTGGACGGCTACAAAACGCTCGTGGTAGGTGCACCCGTTGCCGACCGGCTGCTTGTCGTCGCTCGCACCGCGGGTGCGGCCGGTGACAAGGACGGCATCGGTATTTTTCTCGTCGATCCGAAGCAGGCGGGCGTGACGCTCAAGACGTGCGCACTGCTCGACGGCACGCCGTCGGCCGATCTGCTGCTCGATGGCGTGATCGTGGCAGATGCCGATGTCGTCGGCGAGCCAGGGCGCGCTTACGAAGGACTACAGGCCGCAGTTGACGAAGCCATCGTTGCGATTTGCGCGGAACTGGTGGGCGATATGGAAGACGCCATTGAACTCGCTTCGGACTACCTGAAAACACGCAAGCAGTTCGGCGTTCCAATTGGCAGCTTCCAGGCGCTGCAACACCGTATGGCCGACATGGCGATCGATGCCATGCAGGCGCGCGCAACACTGCACCGTGCATTGCTTGCGCTCAGCGAGGACAGCACGAAGCGAAGCGTGGAGATCTCAGGCTGCAAGGCGCAGACCACGCGCAGTGCGAAGTTCGTCACGCAGCAAGGCATTCAGTTGCACGGCGGTTATGGCATCACGAACGAATACAAGGTAGGTCATCACTATCGCCGCCATCTCGTGCTCGACGCGTTGTTCGGCAACATGGACTATCACCTGAATCGCTACGCGTGCCAGATTCAACACGAGGCATTGGCGGCGACGGCTTGAACCTTATCGAGGCACTGCCATGGACGCAACAAGAACCGATCTGCTCGGCACGACGCGTGAGGACGCTGTTCTCACGCTTACACTGAACCGGCCCGAGGCGCGCAATGCGCTGAACCTTGCGTTGACCGAAGCGCTGGTCGAAGCACTGCGCCGCTTCGAAGCCGACGAAAGCCTGCGCGTGCTGATCGTGACGGGCGCCGATCCGGCCTTTTGCTCGGGGCTCGACCTCAATGACTTCTCCGCGCCCGATGCGCCGCGCGCGCGAGTCGCAGAAATGATCGACATGTGGCCGCACATCACCAAGCCGGTGATCGCGGCGGTGAACGGCGCCGCCGTTACCGGCGGGTTCGAGCTTGCAATGGGATGCGATTTCATCCTTGCGTCCGAGCGAGCGCGCTTTGCCGACACGCATACGAAAATCGGCGCGCTCGCAGGCGGCGGCATGACAGCGCGGCTGCCCTATATCGTGGGCCCGAGGTGGGCCAAGCAGATCAGCCTGACGAGCGAGCCGATCGACGCGGCAACCGCGTTGCGCATTGGTCTTGTGAACGAGGTGGTGGGTCACGATCAGTTGATGGAGCGGGCAAAGGCGGTTGCGAAGACGATTGCGAGCCGTCGTCCCGACCTCGTCGCAACCGTCAAGCAGGTGATCGATCAGGGCGCGCTGGCAACACTCCAGGATGCCTTGCGCATCGAGAAGGCCGCGCTGGCGGAACAAAAGCAACGCGGCGGCATGGCGTGGCAAGTGCAGAAATAATCGATCCGCCGAACAAGGCGCGTAACCCGGGCGCGGTAGCGCCGGCTCATCCAGCAACTCTGGCCCCACGGCGCCAAACATGACAAATCTATACGGCCTTCCAGACGATATTCAAGTCACGGCAGATGGCGGCCTGCGCATCATCACGCTCAACCGGCCCGACGATCTGAACGCGTCGACTACGGAGATGTTGTTTAGCTATCCAAAGCTATTCGCGGCGCTCGCTGACGATCCCGAGGCGCGCGTGGCCATTCTCACGGGTGCGGGGCGGGCATTCAGCGCAGGCGGAGACATGAACCATTTCGTCAAGACGCTCGACGACCCCGAGTTCGCCCGGCGGGTTCAAGAGAACGCACGCCAGACCATACACGGTTTCATCGACGTACCGATTCCGATCATCGCAGCGGTCAACGGCCCTGCGGTGGGGTGGGGCGCGACGATGGCCACGTTGTGCGACATCGTTCTGATGTCCGAGAAATCGTTTCTGGCCGAACCGCATATCAACATCGGTCTAGTCGTGGGCGATGGTATTTCCGTAGCGTGGCCGCTCTACACGAGCCTGCTGCGGGCGAAGGAACTGATCTTTACGGGCGATCGCATCACTGCGCAGCAGGCGGTTGAATACGGACTCGCCAACCGCGTCGTGGAGCCGGGCAAGCTGATGGACGAAGCGTTGGCGCTTGCCGAAAAGCTCCTCAAGCAACCGCGTCACGCGCTGCGCGAAACCAAGAAGCTGATGAATCTCCACCTCCATCGCAGTGCCGCGCAGATGCTCGACACGACGCTTGCGCGGCAGCTTGCGGCAACGCTCAGCGATGAGCATCACGAGATTGCTTCAGCGTTCATCGCTCAGCAGAAACGCAAACAGGGCTAATTGGCACGGTGATTCTCCTTCATCGGCACCCCATTCTTATGTGGAGTACGCATGGGCTCTTCGCTTTTCGACTTGACCGATAAGGTCGCCATCATCACGGGTTCGAGTCGCGGCATTGGGTACGCCAGCGCGCTCGGCATGGCGGAACATGGTGCAAAGGTCGTCATTTCCGGCCGTAACGCCGACGCCTGCGAAACCGCCGCGCAAGCCATCAACGAAAAGATCGGCAGCCGCGTGGCCATGCCGTTTGCCTGCAACATCGGGCGCAAGGCCGAACTGCAAAATCTCGTGGACGCTGCGAACGGCAAGTGGGGCAGAGTCGATATCGTGATGGCCAATGCAGCAATTCATCCCTGGATTGGATCTGCCCTCGATCTGCAGGACGAAACGTTCAACAAGTTCATGCAAGTCAACGTGCAGAGCAATATCTGGCTCGTGCAGATGACCATGCCGGGCATGATCGAACGCGGCTATGGGCGCTTCATTTCGGTGGCATCGGTGGTCGGTCTGTTCGGCGACGCCGTGACGGGAACCTACGGGCTCACCAAGGCCGCCGACATGCAACTGGTGCGAAACCTCGCGATGGAATTCGCAGCGAAGGGGGTCACTGCCAACTGCATTGCGCCGGGCACATTCAAGACCGAGATGGCGCGATCGCAGTGGGAAGACGAGGCGATGGTCGAATGGTACCGTGGCCGCAATCCGTCGCAACGCTTCGGCGAAGTCGAGGAGATTGCCGGGCTCGCCGTGCTTCTGGCGTCGCCCTCGGGTGGCTATATCAACGGCCAGACGATCGCGGTGGACGGTGGCCACACGATTTCGTTTCGCTGATTTGCGCGAGGAAACCGCATCGTGCGCCCACAGATGTTCAAGACGCGAATCACCGATCTGCTCGGCATTCGCCACCCCATTCTTTGCGGCGGTCTCGGGCCACGCGTGTCCGACGCTCGATATGTCGCCGCCGTCGTCAATGCAGGCGGCATGGGGTTCATCGTCGGCGCCGGCTTTCCCGATGCCGACGAATTTCGCAACGAGTTGCGGACCTGCCGTGAACTCAGCGGTGCGAAGAACTTCGGCGTCAATCTCTACATATCACGGCAAGCGGGTGGCGTGGAGCGCGTCAAGCAACAGATCCGCATTCTGATCGAAGAGAAAGTCGCTTGCGTAGAAACGGCGGGTGCGAGTCCGGAAGCGGTCGTGCCCATCCTCAAGGAGGCGGGCATCAAGGTTTTGCACAAGGTGCCCGCTGTGCGCTATGCACATACGGCCGTGCGGATGGGCGTCGACGGTGTGATCGTCGTCGGCAACGAATGCGGCGGCCACCCCGGCATCTATCAGATCGGCAGTATCGTGCAGGCCGCGCAGGCGCCGCGGGAAGTTGGCTTGCCTGTCGTGATTGGCGGCGGCATCGGTACGGGGCGCCAGCTTGCAGGCGTGCTGGCGATGGGGGCCGACGCCGTCATCATGGGCACGCGCATGATGGTTGCAGAGGAGCTGTGGATTCATCCCGAGGTCAAGGCGAAGGTGGTGGCGGGCGACGGCAGCGAGAGCGTCGTGGTCAAGTCTGCGATCCGTGATCACCACCGCGTGCTGCGCAACGAGAGCGCTGAGGCGGTCCTGGAGCTGGATCGCGCGCAGGTGACCGAATTCGAGCAATTCCGTCCTCACGTGATGGGCGCGCTCGCACACGATGCCTACGTGACTGGCGACACCCGCAAGGGCATGATCGACTACGGCCACGCGGCGGTCTTTGCCGATGCGGTGAGGAACGTCGAAGCCATCTTCGACGAGATGATCGACGACGCGGTAGCTGCGTCGGACCGGCTGGGCAAACTGATGACGTAGAAAGTTGTCATGGCGACGATAGAGCGTGCAGGGGTCTGGCAGGTCCGGCACACGTGGCCCCTGGGCTACAATCTCAGGCGTACTGGTTTCAATACCTGTAATGCATACGCAATCTCTATCGGCACGCCATGAACGCAGTGAAAAGGCCGCAGGCCACGCTTGAGGACGAGGCTTTGCCAGGTGCGAAGCGGGGGCGCCCATTCAAGGCCGACGCGGCGAAGCGCCAGGACGAACTGCTCGATCACACACTGGAGCAGTTCATGGCCGTGGGCTATCGAGCCGCGACCATGGACGGCATTGCGGCCTCGTTTGGCGCGAGCAAGTCCACGATCTACCGGCGCTATGGAAGCAAGGCCGGTCTGCTGAGCGCGGCGATGGAGCGCGGCGTTCCGCTGCTACTCGATCCGCTTGCCCAGGTCTCCACCGATGCTCGCCGCTCGCCGCGCTCGGTTCTGCGCGATTACGGCGAAATCATTCAGTCTTATCACGCCGATCCGAGCATACGCGCGATGTGGCGGGCGGTAAGTGAGGCGAGGGAAGAACTGGGCGACATGCTGGGGCACGTCGTAGAACAGCAGGATAGGGCGCTGGCTCCCATCGCCGACTATCTCGCTACGCTGGCACGCAACGGAAAGATCGCTGTTGCCGAGCCGCGTGCGGCCGCTGCGTGTTTCGGCGCGTTGACGAGCGGCGGTCTCGCCAGCTTCCTCGGCGAGCCGCCTCGCGAGAACGAGCGGCGAGGCGCGCTGGAGTTTGCGCTCACGCTGTTTCTAGACGGCATACTGCCGCGTGCGTCTGCACGGAAATAAGTGAGAGCTTGCGCTGCGGCGCTAACCAAACAGTTTGCGCAACGTGCCGCCCATGGGAACGGGGAGCGTCGCGCCTTCGTCGTAAGGCCAGCGCAACATGCCGAGGGCGGCTGCGGCACCGCCGTCCACGTGCAGTACCTGACCTGTGATCGACCTCGCGAGGTCGGATGCGAGGAACAGCACGGCATTGGCGAGGTCGTCCGCGGCAGGAGGCGTTTGCAGCGGGATGTACATCTGAAAGGCCTTCGCCCACCATTCGGCCGGGGCGTCGGCGTTGAGCGAGCGCCATGGTTCGGGAATGGCTGCGGCGTTGCCCGCGCTGGGCGTCGTATCGGGCGCGATCAGGTTCACGCGTATTCCGTGCGGGCCGAGTTCCCATGCCATCGCTTTCGAGAAGTTCGTCGTTGCCGCTTTCGCGCCTGCGTAAACGGCAAAACCGCCGGCACCGCGATGTGCTTCGATGGTCGTGAAATTCACGATCGATCCGCCGCGCCCGCTGCGCTGTAATAGCGGCACCGCGTGACGCATCGATTCGACTACGTAGCCGAAATTGCGCTGAACGTCGTCGGCGCAATCGCGCTCCGCGCGTTCCATGAATGGCTGCATGCACGTGCCGCCAACCACGTTGACAAGCACATCGATACCGTCGAAGAAGCGCGCGGTCTCGCTATAGAACTGCGCGAGTTGGTCACTTCGTGTGGCGTCCGCATGCATGTCGAACACGCGGCGTCCCATCTCCCTTAGCGCCGCCGATGTGCTTGCAATGCTTTCGTCATCGATGTCGCAAAACGCGATGTCAACGCCGGCCTCGCCGAGCGCAAGCGCGACCGCTTTGCCAATTCCTGCCGCACCACCAATCAACACGGCTCTGCGCCCTTCGAGTGCGCCCCTGCGATCCAGAAATTCCATCGGCTTCTCCTTTCATTGGGATGTGAGTGAGCGAGAACACGGCAGAATCCGCGTATTGAATAATGGTACCGACGGTGCTATTGTTTCTCAAGGGTATCAAAGCAATGTGCCGAAGACGTCGATCCATGGAGGATCCTGCGTGACCGACATCGAACGACTCCTTGCAATCGAGGAAATCAAGCAGCTCAAAGCGCGTTATCTGCGCTGTGTCGATACGAAGCACTGGGAAGCATTCGGCGCAGTGTTCGCGCCTGATGGCCAACTCGACATCAGCGACGATGTCCCGGGATGCATTCTTGCGGGCAGGGAGAACATCGTGCGCGCGGTCAGTGTCCCGCTTGCCGGATGCGTAAGTGTTCATCACGGCCATTGCCCCGAGATCGATATCACATCGAGCACCACGGCCAACGGCACCTGGGCAATGGAAGACATGTTGCGCTGGGGGGCGAAGTCGGCGTATCCGAATCGCACACTGCATGGCTACGGCCACTATGTCGAGACCTACGAGAAGATCGACGGCCAGTGGCTTATCAAGAGCATGAAACTGCAGCGACTGCGCGTCGATGTCGGAGTGCAGACGTGAGTGCAATAAACCCATCGGATGCAAGACATGGAGAAGCGATCGTGACACGCAGAATCGGCATCATCGGCGCCAACTGGAGCCTGAAAGTGCACGGCAGCGCCTGGCGGCTGCTGCGGGATGTGGAGGTGGCGGCGGTCTGCACCGCGCACCGCGAGACCGCCGAAGCGGCGGCGCAGGCATTCGGCGTGCCGCGCGCGTATTGGAACGTCGCCGATCTCGTCGCCGATCCGACGCTCGACATCATCGATGTCGGCAGCAGGCCTGCATATCGCTACGACATGGTCATGGCTGCGCTCAACGCCGGCAAACACGTGTATGACGCGCTGCCCTTTGCGGTCGATACGGAGCATGCCGTTGCGCAGAGCGAACTCGCGGCGAAGAAAGGATTGGTTGGGGTCGTCGATGCACAGTTTCGTTGGGTGCCCGCAGCGATGCACATGCAGGCGCTGATCGCAGAAGGGTTCCTCGGCGAACCGCTCGGATTCAATTTTCAGCTGCTTCAGCCGCTGCGCAACCACGATGGTTTCATCTATCCCCACGCGTCCTATCCCGGCGGCGGCGTCTCGCCCTACAAGTGGCTTGCCGACGCGCAAAGCGGTGGCAGCGCATGGCGCAATTTCGGCAGCCACATGGTGCTGCTGCTCGTGCCGCTGCTCGGGCGGGTGAAGGCGGCCGCCGGTTCGGACACGACGGGCATCAAGCAATGGCGCCTGCCGGACGGCAGCGTATTCACGCCGGACACCGCCGATCTCGGCTGTAGCGTGCTGCGCATGGAAAACGGCGCGCTAGGCACGGTCCAGACGAGTTGGGCCGTGGCCGACGGTCCGGGCATTCGCGCAGAACTTTGGGGAACGAAAGGACGCCTGCTCTATGTCGATCCCACGTTTGGCGATGGGGTTTCGTCGCGTCTTTACGCGGGAAAGCCGGAGCCATTCGAATTCGGTACTGCGGCAGGCGAGTGGCTCGAAACGCCCGCACGCTATTTCGAGGTGCCTGGAACGGGGTTCTCGAAGGAGAACGCGCCTTCGTATATGGTCTCGATGGGATGGATGTTTCACGACATGCTCCAGGCCATCGAGCAAAAACGGGCACCGTCACCCAGCTTCGAGGAAGCCACGCACGCGCACCGGGTGGTGGAGGCGGTGATCGAATCCGGCCGTAGCGGGAAGTGGATCGAGATCGGCGGTCGTTGAGGTTCGCGGGGACAGCGCGGTCGCTGTTCCAGCCACCTTCTCCTTCACTCCAGCAGGGCGTCGCGCAACCGATGTAGTTGAGACGGGTCGAGTCGGGCAGCGCTTCGAGGTTACGCTCGACCGAGCCGTGGCTGGCGGCCATCGCCGAGAAACCTCATCGAGATAGAGCGCATCGACGCCGGCTACAACATCGATCACCGACGCATCGAGTGCTGCACCGAAATGGATGGCCATCGCTTGCGCAGCGGATTCGTGCAAGAGTCCATTGCGTGTGCTCCTCAGATAATCACGATAGATCGTATCGCGCGAGACGCCCAGCGCATGGAGCATGATGGCTATCCGAAATCCAGTCCGGTCTTTGCCCGCCGTGCAGTGGAAAATGACGGGCAGACACCGACCTCCATTTACCATGAGTCTTGGCCGAGGCAATGAGCGTTTACGGGTGCCTCACTATCGACGTACACGCGCGAAAATTGAAATGAGGTGGGCTGGCGACGGCAGGCAGGCGCGTCGCCGCATTTTTTGCTTCGTCTTACTTCACGTACTTGCGGAACTCCGGCTTGCGCTTTTCGCGGAACGCATTGCCGCCTTCCTTGGACTCGTCGGTTTCGTAATACATTGCGAGCGCTTGCATTGCGAACGCACCGATGCCGCGAATATTCTCGGTATCGATATTGAACGATCGCTTCGCCAGCGCGATGGCCGTGGGGCTCATCTGCAGAATCTCGTCGCACCACTTTTTCGTTTCGGCATCGAGTTGCTCGGGGGGCACGACTGCGTTGATGAGGCCCCAGTCGAGCGCCTGTTTTGCACTGTATTTGCGGCACATGTACCAGATTTCCCGTGCGCGCTTCTCGCCGATGATGCGCGCGAGGTACGCGGTGCCGAAACCCGGATCGACCGAACCGACCTTCGGGCCGACCTGGCCGAAGATCGCGGTTTCGGAAGCGATCGCGAGGTCGCAGATCGTCACGAGCACGTTGCCGCCGCCGATCGCGTAGCCGTTCACGCGTGCGATCACCGGCTTCGGAATGTCGCGGATAATGCTTTGCAGTTCCTCGATCGGCAGGCCCACGGTGCCGCGGCCGTTGTAGCCGTCGCCGGACTGGTCGCCGCCGGTGCAGAACGCCTTTTCGCCGGCGCCGGTGAGCACCACGACGCCGATGTCCTTGTTCCATCCCGCGAGACCGAAGGCCTTGATCAGTTCTTCACAGGTGTTGGCGTTGAACGCGTTATAGACGTTGGGGCGATTGATGGTGATCGTCGCGACGCCATCCGCTTCCTTGTAGATAATGTCCCTGAATTCCATGTCGTATTCCGATGTTGTTTATTGAGCAGGTTCGAGACGCCGGTTAGCCGGCCATCGTCAGGCCGCCGGACACGCTGATGACCTGGCCGCTGATGAAAGCGGCGTCGTCGCTCGCGAGGAAGGCAACCGTGCCGGGGATATCGCCCGGTTCGCCCATGCGGCCGAAAGGCACGGCCTTCACGAGCGCCGCCTTGATGCGCTCGCCTTTCTCACCTTGCGCGAGGTTGTCGAGCAGCGGGGTCGCGGTGGGGCCGGGGCACACGACGTTGACGGGAATATGCTGGCGCGCCATTTCGCGCGCCATGGTTTTCGTGAACGCGATGAGACCGCCTTTGCAGAACGAATAGACGGCTTCCATCGAGGAGCCCACGCGTCCCGCATCGGACGAGATGTTCACGACGCGGCCACGGCCGCGCTCAGCCATGCGGCGCAACACGGCGTGGTGCATATTCAGCGGGCCGTACAGGTTGATCGCGACGACCTTGTCCCAGAACGGCTTCTCCGTTTGCAGGAAGAACGAACCCATGTCCCAGCCCGCGTTGTTGACCAGAACCTCGATCGGACCGAGGTCTTCCTCGACTTTGGCCACCGCGGCATGCACGCCTTCGTGATCCGTGATGTCGACACGGTACGCACGCGCCTTGCCACCCGCCGCCTCGATTTCTGCCGCGACACGTGCTGCGCCTTCTTCGTTCAGATCGAACAGCGCGACGGTCGAGCCTTCCTCGCCGAATCGCTTGCTGATGGCGGTTCCGATCCCGCCCGCGGCGCCGGTTACGATGACGACCTTCTCCTTGAGCCCCTTCATTGGTTCCCCTCCGTGATGTGCGAGGCGCGTTCGCGCCAGTTAGTCTTTGCTCAACGCTTCCGTAACGGCTTGGCCTTTTCCCGTGGCACGGGCGACGAGCGCGCTGGCTTCGCTTGCGCTATAGCCCGCTTCGATCAGGACTTCGATGCTGTGCTCGCCGAGATTCGGCGGCAGATAGCGAACGTTGCCGGGCGACTCGGAGAAATGCACCGGGATCGAGGTCATGACCATGTCGCCTTCGGTCGGGTGATCGAAGCGCTGGAAGAAGCCGGTTTCCTTGACGTACGCGTCGTGCATCAGGTCTTTCAGGTCGCGCACGGGACCGTGCGGAACGTCCGCCAAGGCAAAAATGGCGTTCCATTCAGCCGTGGTCTTATTGCGGATGGCGTCGCCAACGATGCGGTACAACTCGTTGATGTTGCGCATGCGCTCGGTCATGTGGCAAAAGCGCGGGTCATCCAGCAGATGCGCCGCATCGATCGCGCACAGCACGCGGCGCCATTGCTCGTTGTTCACCGCAAGCAGGCAGATATGGCCGTCCTTCGTCGCATAAGGGCGGCGATACGGCGAGAACATGCGCGGATAGCCAAGGCCCGTGCCGTCATTGGAACCCAGCGCGCCTTCCCAGAGATGCTCGAAAAGATTGAACTGCAGCATCGTTTCGAACATCGGCACATGGACGAGCTGACCGAGGCCGGTACGCTCGCGGTGATAGAGCGCCATGCCAATTGAGGAGGCCAGCACGTAACCGCAGAACTTGTCGACGATCACGGTGGGGAAGTAGCGCGGCGAGCCGTCAGCGTCACGGTTCATCGCGGCAATGCCGGTTTCGCCCTGGATCACGTCGTCGAAGGCGGGGCGATCCTTGTAGGGGCCGTCGATGCGGTAGCCGGCGCCCGACGCGTAGACGATGCGCGGGTTGCGCGCCCGTACGGCTTCGTAGCCGATGCCGAGCCGTTCGGCGGCGCTCGGACGCATGCTGTGCACGATGACGTCGGCCGATTCGACAAGCTTGAGCAGCGCTTCGCGGCACTCGGCCTGTTTGAGGTTCAGGATCACGCTCCGCTTGTTGCGGTTCATGATCGTATAGAACACGGCCATGTCGGGATTGCGGCCGGGGCCGTTCTTGCGGTTCTGGTCGCCTTCGGGCGGTTCGATCTTGATGACGTCCGCACCCATGTCGCCGAGCAGCTGTGTGGCGACCGGACCGAGCACGTTGATGGTCAGGTCGATCACGCGCACACCGGCTAACGGGCCCGTGGCCCGTTCGAGGGGTTGTTGTGGATTTTCCATGCTCAGGCCTTGTATTCTTTGCCCTTCACGAGTCTGAGCGGCGTGTACACCATCACTTCCGTGCCGTCCTGCTTGATCACGCGATTACGCGTGCGTACGAGACCCAGTCCTGGACGCCCGTTGCTGGGCCGGCATTCGATGACTTCGCATTCCACATGAATCGTGTCGCCCACGTAGGTGGGACCCTTGATATCCAGCTCCATGTTGAGGAACGCGAAGCCGACGCCCTGCATGGTGGCCTGCGTGAGCAGCCCCTCCATGAGCGTAAACACGAGTGCTCCCGGCGCGACGCGTCCCTTGATCGCGGACTGCTCCCTTAGAAACTCTGTGTTGGTAAACAGCACTTCCAGCATGCCGGTCACGGATACGAAATTCACGACGTCCGTTTCGGTGACTGTGCGGCCCACGGTCTTGAACTTGCGTCCAACGGGCAGGTCCTCCCAGTGGATACCCAAACCAACCGTTTCGACTTCTTCCATTGCCTGTCCTCTGTTGTTGTCGCTCGCTTGTTAGCTCAACTGTCTTTTTCAGTTCTTCTTGATGCGGCCCAGCACGTTGTCCGCGACAATGTTGCGCTGGATTTGATTCGTGCCCTCAATGATCTGCACAACTTTTGCGTCGCGGAAATACCGGTTTATCGGGTACTCGTTGGAGATGCCGGCAGCGCCAAAAAGCTGTACGGCGTCAGTCGCGACCTTCATGGCGACATCCGATGCGAACATCTTCGCCATCGCAGCCATTGGAGCGAGTTCGCGTCCGCTTACGCCCGCGTCGACGAGCGACGCGGTGCGGTAGACAAGTTGGCGCGCGGCTTCGGTCTGCGTGACCATGTCGGCAATCATCCAGCGCACACCCTGGAAGTTGCTGATGGTCTGGCCGAACGCTACGCGATCCTGAATGAATTTGACGGCATGGTCGATCGCCCCCTGCGCAATGCCGACCGCGCGCGCGGCAACGATGGGGCGGCTCGTGTTGAGCGCTTCCATGGCCACCTTGAATCCCTGGCCACCTTCCGGCCCGAGACGGTCTTCCACGCGAATGAAGGCGTCGTCGAAATAGAGGGGGCAAGACGCTACGCCTCGCGCGCCCATCTTGTCTTCTTCATTACCGATGGTGAGCCCGTGCGTGTTGCGATCGACGATAAAAAGATTGATCCCCAGCGGCTGCCCTTCCTCATCGAGCGTCTTTGCCGCGACGAGAATGAAGTCGGCAATATGCGAGTTCGTGCACCAGATTTTTGAGCCGTTGAGCACATAGCCGCCGTTCTTGCGGCGCGCTGTGGTGCGAATGCCGGATACGTCGGAGCCGCTTTGAGATTCGGTAATCGAGAGCGCGCCGCGCAATTCGCCGGATGCGAGTCCGGGCAGAAGGCGTGCCTTCTGTTCGTCCGTGCCTCCTTCGAGAATGGCGCCAAAGGGCGTCCATTGCACGACCAGCAAATAGCCGGTGTTGTAGCAAACTCGCCCAAACTCCTCGACGGCGATACAGGCCGACATCACACTGCCGGCGCCGCCATACGCTTCCGGAAACGGCAACGTGAAGAGGCCCAGTTCCTTAAGCAGTGCATACATGTCATGCGGATACTCGGCCGTACGGTCGATCTCGTCGGCGCGCGGTGCCACACGCTCCCTTGCGACGCGACGGATGAGATCGCGGATCTGAACCTGGTCGTCTGTTAGTTCGTATGTCACTTCGAGCTCTCTTACTGGCGGTTTTCCGGATCGGGCCAGGATTCGTCTTTCGGAGCGGGCCAGGTTGCCCCGCTGACCACTCCCGAATCACCCCGGTCTCTTCAAAATGTTGAACAATGTTCGATAAAGTAAACGATGGATCAGGTGGCCGTCAAGCGCAGAAACCGGCTGGCGCGGGTTTGTCCGAGGTGCGTCCTGAATTTCGCCGGGATGTAGTGTCAGCCTTGTGGGGCGGGGCACGACAGGGCTTTCCCACCGTTGACAGCACGCTTCCGATGCGTTTAATATTTGGAACAGTGTTCGGTTATTTGTTCCATTTTGGCCCGACATAGCGGCTCGATTCGCGGGAGCCCTAAGGCAAAAACGATTTGGAGGAGCGGGGAATGGACTCTCTTTGTCCTGAAGTCGACTATCAGAAGTTTCTGGCCGAGGGCCGCTTGATGATCCAGCGCAGCCGCAGCAGCGGCCGCTATGTGTTCTATCCGCGCGTGGCCGAGCCGGTCACCGGGGCGCGCGATCTGGAATGGGTCGACGCGTGCGGGAAAGGCACGGTTTATTCCACCACGGTCGTGCGCCAGAAGTCGCCCACGCCGAGCTACAACGTCGCAGTGATCGATCTGGAGGAAGGTGTGCGCATGCTCAGCTGCGTTGAGGGCATCGAGCCGGAGGCCGTGCGCATTGGCATGCCCGTGCAGGCGAAGATCGTCTACCGGGGGGATGCGGCACTGCTCGTATTCGAACCAGCCTGACGCCCGCTAACCCGCAACCGGCCGTCAAGAGCCGGTCGCACCTGATGAAAGGTAGATCGAATGGAATTCAACTTGCGCGGGCGTACCGCACTGGTGGCAGGCGCCACCTATGGGATGGGGGAAGCACCTGGGTTGTCGTCGATGGACCTTGCTGCGCGCGCTTGCGTCGACGCGCTGGCCCAGGTAGGGCTCACGCCCGGCGATGTGGATGGCCTGTTCGTGTGCACGCCCGACGACATGCTCTCGGGTCTCACGTTTGCCGAGTACCTCGGTATTAACCCGAAGTTCACCGATAACAACCGAAGCGGCGGCTCGGCGTTCGAGATTTACGCACACACTGCGGCGATGGCCTTGTCTACGGGCCAGATCGACGTCGCGCTGATCGCATATGGGAGCAACCAGCGCAGCGCGGCGGGCAAGCTCGTGCAGTCGTCGCGTCCCTCGCCGTGGGAGAGCCCGTACAAGCCGATGAATCCGGTCTCGTCTTATGCGCTCGCGGCGGCGCGGCATATGCACCAGTTCGGCACGAAGCGCGAACATCTGGCCGAGGTGGCCGTCGCCGCGCGCAAATGGGCGCAGCTCAATCCGGATGCGTACATGCGCACGCCCTTGTCGATCGATGACGTGATGGGCGCGCGTCTCGTATCCGACCCGCTTTCCGTGCGCGATTGCTGCCTCGTGACGGATGGCGCGGCGGCCGTCGTCATGGTGCGCGCCGACCGCGCACGCGATCTGACCGACAAGCCCGTCTATCTGCTCGGCGCGGCTTCGGCCACGTCACACCGCGAAATTGCGAGCATGCCCGATCTCACGGTGACGGCGGCCGCGCAATCGGGCCGGCGCGCGTATGAAATGGCGGGCGTGAAGGCAAGCGATATCGACGTCGCGATGCTGTACGACGCATTCACGATCAACACCATTCTGTTCCTGGAAGACCTCGGCTTCTGCCCCAAGGGCGAAGGCGGCCGCTTCGTCGCGGACGGGGCCATCGCGCCGGGCGGCCGGCTCGCGGTGAATACCAACGGCGGCGGGTTGTCCTGCGTTCACCCCGGCATGTATGGGCTTTTCCTGATCGAAGAGTCGATGCGGCAGCTGACGGGGCGCGCCGGCGAACGCCAGATTCCCGGCGCGAAGCTGGCCATCGCACACGGCAACGGCGGCGTGCTCTCGAGCCAGGCCACGGTGATTCTCGGAACTGAGGAAACGCTGTAAGACACGGCGGCCGCACAGGCCACGGTCAACAGTTTTGCATGGGAGACGGACAGATGAGCGTAGAGATCGGCGGCGACGCGACAGAGATCGTCCAGGTCCAGCAAGACGGTGCAATCGCGATCGTCACATTGAATTATCCCCAACGCCGCAACGCATTTTCATTGAAGATGCGTCAGACGTTGTATGCGCAACTTTATCGTCTGATGCATCAGGAGGAAAGTTGCCGCGCAATTGTCCTGACCGGCGCCGGCAATACGTTTTGTGCGGGCGGCGACATCTCGGAGATGCAGACGCGCAAGGTGCTCGAGTACCGGCAACGCAATGAACTGCCACTCGATATCTTCAGACTGATGGTCGAAGGCCCGAAAGCGGTTGTTGCCGCGGTCGAAGGGTTTGCGTTTGGTGCAGGCCTCTCGCTCGCAGCGGCTTGCGACTACGTCGTCACATCGTCGGCGGCGCGCTATGCGAGCGCGTTCGTGAAAGTCGGGCTTTTGCCCGATACGGGGCTCTACTGGTCGCTCACGCAACGCGTGGGCGGTGGCCTCGCACGTGAACTCATGCTGAGCGCGCGCGAGTTCAACGGAGTAGAAGCGGGCGAGACCGGGTTTGCGAATCAGGTCGTCGAGCCCGGCGAGGCGCTGAACGCGGCCTTGAAGGTGGCACAACAGTACGCGGAATTGCCCTCGGTCGCCACCGCGCACCTGAAGGCCGCGCTCGCGACGGGCATCCGCACGCTCGACGAGGCGATCGAAGCCGAAGTCAACCTGCAGCCCATCCTGCGCCGCAGCCGCGAACACCAGGAAGCCGTGAGCGCCTTCATGGAAAAGCGCAAGCCGGTGTTCGTGGCCGACTGAAGGGAGCCAACATGAGCGAAAAACAAACGGCAGCAACCGAAACGGCGGCGCTGATCGAGGTGACCCGCGAGGGGCCGGTCGCGATCGTGACGTTGAACAATCCGCGACGCCGCAATGCGATGGGGCGCCAGATGCGCCAGTTGCTGCGTGACACGGTGCATCGTCTCATGGTCGACGACCCAGAGTCGCGCGCAATTGTACTCACAGGCGCCGACGAGCATTTCTGCGCGGGTGCGGACATCTCCGAGATGACGAAGCGCACGATCCTCCAAAGCCGCGAAATTCTGGCGGAATCGTGCATGGTGGTGCGCGAAATGCAAGCGGGTCCGAAGCCCGTTGTGGCGGCGGTGGAAGGCGTGGCCTTCGGCGCCGGACTCTCGCTCGCGGTGGCGGCCGATTACGTCGTCGCAGCGTCGAGCGCGCGTTTTTGCGCTGCGTTTCTGCGCGTGGGGCTGATTCCAGATACCGGCATTCTGTGGACGCTTCCGAAGCGCATTGGCATGGCCCGCGCGCGCGAGATGCTTTCGCTCGCTACGGAGATCGACGGTAACAAGGCCGCGGCAATCGACCTCGCAAACGAAGTGGTCGAGTCGGGCGCGGCGCGCGCCAGGGCGATTGAAGTTGCACTCGGCCTCGCGGCCTTGCCACCGCTCGGCGTGGCGCTGTTGAAGGAGTCGCTCACAAACGCCGCGACGACCATGGAAGGCGCGCTGCGCGCCGAGATCGACTATCAGCCCATCCTGCGTCAGTCGAAAGACCATCAGGCTGCCTGCAAGGCATTTATGGAAAAGACCACACCGGTCTTCACCGGCGAGTGAGCGCGGGGACCCATGCGATGAGTATCGAGCAGAAGGAAATGACTGCGGGCGCCGACGAGGTCGTGCAGGTGCGCCGTGAAGGCGACGTGAGCGTTGTCACGATGAACTATCCCGAGCGCCGCAACGCGTTCTCCATGAAGATGCGGCTCGCGCTGACGGAGGTGTTTCAGCGACTCATGAACGACGACCCCGATACGCGCGCCATCGTGCTGACGGGAGCGGGCGGTCATTTTTGCGCGGGCGGCGACCTCTCGGAAATGCACGCGGCCACGCCGCCATTGCTCGCGCTGCGTGAACGCATTGCGGTGGGCGTGCGTCTGTTCAAGCTGATTTATACGGGCACGAAGCCCGTCGTCGCGGCAGTGGAAGGCACGTGCTACGGAGCGGGCGTCTCGCTGGCTGCTGCCTGTGATGTCGTGGTCAGCGCCGAGACGGCGAAATACTCGTGTGCCTTCGGCAAGGTAGGCCTGCTGCCCGACACCGGGATTCTCTGGACGCTCCCGCAAAAGGTGGGTGGCGGCAAGGCGCGCGAACTGATGCTGAAGGGCGATGTCATCGATGCAACCACGGCGCGCCGCATCGGCCTCGTCAGCGAGCTGACGGTGAGCGGACACGCGCTCGATGCGGCGATCGAGGCCGCGGCTCGCTTTGCGAGCTATCCGCCGGTGACGCTGGCGCTCCTGAAGGCGAGCCTCGTCAACGCGGGCAACTCGATCGAGGACGCATGCCGTCTGGAGACCGATCTCAATCCGCTGGCGCGTCAAACGAGCGATCACACGGAAGCCGTGAAGGCCTTCATGGAAAAGCGCAAGCCGGTTTTCACGGGCGCCTGAAGCCGACGTTCTTCATTGCTGTCTCTACAGGAAGTTCAATGCCAATGTTTACGCCTGACCTGCTGAAGAACAAACGAATCCTGATCACCGGTGGTGGCACGGGGCTCGGCAAGAGTATCGGCCGACGTTATCTCGAACTGGGTGCCGATCTTGTCATCTGCGGCCGCCGCAAGGAAGTGCTCGGCGCGACCGCCGACGAGTTTCGCGGCGCGGTGCCCGGCGCACGCGTCACGACGGTGCAGGCGGACGTGCGCAGCGCGGAATCCGTCGAGGCAATGATGGACACGATCTGGCAGGACGGCCCGCTCGATGTGCTGCTGAACAACGCTGCGGCGAATTTCATCGCGCGCACGGAGAGCCTTTCGCCGCGCGCGGTGGACGCGGTGCTCGGCATCGTGCTGCACGGTAGCTTCTATTGCACGATCGCGGCGGGCAAGCGCTGGATCGACGCGGGCCACGCGGGCAACGTGATTAGCACGGTGTCTACGCCCACGATGACCGGCTCGGCCTTTACGGTGCCCTCCGCCGCGGCGAAGGCGGGCGTTCTCGCGATGACCCGTAGCCTTGCGGTCGAGTGGGGCCCGAAGGGCATCCGTCTGAACGCGGTGGCGCCCGGACTTTTCCCTACGCCCGGCGCCTGGGAGCAACTGTATCCGCCGGGCTCGCAGGTCGAACCGCAGGAGCGCTCCGTTCCGCTGCGCCGCTTCGGCGATCACACGGAACTCGCCGATCTTTACGCGTATCTGGCATCGGATGGGTCCGGCTACATCACCGGCGACATGATCGTGATCGACGGCGGCCGCTGGATGCAGGGCGTTGGCGGCCCGACCTTCCGTGCCATGCAGGACTGGACCGACGAACAATGGGACGCCATGCGCGCCCATGCGCGCAAGGGTTGAACGATGGGTCCGCTCGCGGGAGTCCGAATCATTGAGCTTGCCGGCATCGGGCCGGGCCCCATGGCCGCGATGTTGCTCGCCGACCTGGGCGCGACGGTGTTGCGCATCGAGCGTCGCCAGCCGGTCAAGCTCGGTATCGAGCGCCCGTTGCGCTACAACCTGTTGCTGCGCAACCGGAAGACGATCGCGCTCGACCTGAAAGACCCGGAGGCTGTCGAACTCGTGCTTTCTCTGGCGGAGCGCGCCGACGCCTTGATCGAAGGCTTCCGCCCTGGTGTGACCGAGCGCCTGGGGCTCGGTCCGCAGGTTTGCCTCGGTCGCAACCCGAAACTCGCCTATGGGCGCATCACGGGATGGGGGCAAGACGGACCGCTCGCGCAGTACGCGGGGCATGACCTGAACTACATTGCGATCACCGGTGTGCTCAACGCGATCGGGCGCCGCGATCAGCCGCCGTCGATACCGTTGAACCTGATCGGCGACTATGCGGGCGGTTCGCTGTACCTCGCGATGGGGCTGCTCTCGGCAATTCTGCACGCGCGTAACGGCGGCTCAGGCCAGGTCGTGGATGCCGCGATCGTCGACGGTACGGCCAACCTTGCCACCACGTTCTTCGGCATGCAGGCAGCCGGTATCTGGCGTGACGGGCGCGGGACGAATATCACGGACTCCGGATCACACTTCTACGACGTATACGAATGTGCGGACGGCAAGTGGATTACCATCGGCCCGATCGAGGACAAGTTCTATCTCGAACTGCTGCGCTTGCTCGACATCGACACGCGAACCCTCGGCGCTCAGCTTGACGAAAGCAATTGGCCTGCCGCGCGCGCCCTGTTTGCGCTGAAGTTCAAGAGCCGCACACGCGAGCAATGGACCACGCTGCTCGAGCATTCGGACGCATGCTTCGCACCGGTGCTGTCGTGGACCGAGGCACCCGAGCATGCGCATCTGAAGGCGCGCGGCACGTTCATCGAAGTCGACGGCATCGTGCAGCCCGCTCCGGCGCCGCGCTTTTCCACCACGGTGCCCGCGAAACCGACCGCGCCTGAAGCGCCCGACGCGGCAACGGTCGACGCCGCGCTGGCTGCGTGGCTCGAACCGGGCCGCATTGGCGAGCTGAAAGAAGCGGGAACGCTGGCCTGAGTGGCACACGCCAGGCGAGCCAAAGAAAACGAAACGAGACACTCATGGATCTGCGATATACCGACGAAGAACTGGCGTTCCGCAATGAGGTGAGAGCCTTCTTCAAGGAAGCGCTGCCCGCCGACATTCGACGCAAGGCCACCCTGGGGCAGCGCTATTCGGCGGCCGACCTGCGCCGCTGGCAACGCATTCTCTACGAGCGCGGCTGGGCGACGCCCGCGTGGGACAAGGCGTGGGGCGGGACCGGCTGGAGCGCCGTGCAGCAATACATCTTCAAGGAAGAGCTGCACATGGCCCCGGCGCCCGAAACATTGTCGTTCAACGTGAACATGATCGGCCCGGTGCTGATCGCGTTTGGCAGCGAAGAGCAGAAGCGCCACTTCCTGCCCCGCATCGCGAGCCTCGAATACTGGTTCTGCCAAGGCTTTTCCGAGCCGGGCGCGGGTTCGGATCTGGCCGCACTGCGCACCCAGGCGATTCGAGAAGGCGACCACTACGTCATCAACGGGCAGAAGCTCTGGACCTCTACGGCGCATCACGCCGACTGGATGTTCTGTCTCGTGCGCACGGATTCGAGCGGGAAGAAGCAACAGGGTATTACCTACCTGCTGATCGACATGAAGACGCCGGGCTTGACGGTGCGCCCGATCATCACGATCGACGGCCACCACGAAACCAACGAGGTGTTCTTCGACAACGTGCGCGTGCCGGTTGCGAATCGCATCGGCGAGGAAAACAAGGGCTGGGACTACGCCAAGTATCTACTCGGCAACGAGCGCAGCGGCATTGCACGCGTGGGCGTTTCGAAGATGCGCGTGCGGCACGCAAAGGACCTCGCGAAGCGCGTGCCCTGCGGGGACGGCGTGCTGTGGGACGACCCGCGCTTTCGGGAGCGGGTCGCGGCCGTGGAAGTGGAGTTGAAGGCGCTGGAAATGACGCAGATGCGCGTGATCGCCGAAAGCCGTGCGCAAGAGAGCCATGTGCCGGACCCCAAGACTTCGATCCTGAAGATCAAGGGTTCGGAACTCCAGCAACTTTCCGCCGAACTGCTGCTGGAAGTGGCGGGGCCGGATGCGTTGCCGCTCGATATCGACTTCCTGCGCGGTCTTGGCGACGCAGTTCGCGAGCCCGAATGGGCGCTGACGATCGCGCCGAACCACTACTTTGCGCGTCACGTTTCGATTGTGGGCGGCTCCAACGAGATTCAGAAGAACATTCTCGCCAAGTCGGTATTGGGACTTTGAGCGACGGTCGAACAGCGGAGAAGCATGGGCTATGGACTTTGATTTCACCGATGAGCAACGCATGCTCAAGGATAGCGTCGAGCGTCTCGTCAAGGACGAGTACGGTTTCGAGCAGCGTGCGAAGTACCTCGTGGAGCCGGACGGCTTCAGCCGCGCGCAATGGGCGCGCTATGCGGAGATGGGGCTGCTGGGTCTTTCATTCGATGAGGAATACGGCGGCAGCAACTGCGGTCCTGTCGAGACGATGATCGTCATGGAGGCGTTGGGCCGCGGCCTCGCGGTCGAGCCGTACCTCGCAACGGTCGTGCTGGGCGGCGGCTTCGTGCGCCTTGGCGGCAACGCGGCGCAACGCACGGCGATTCTGCCGCAGATCGCGCAGGGCGAATTGCTGATGGCCTTTGCGCACAGCGAAGCGCAGTCGCGCTACGACCTGGCGGACGTGGCGACCACTGCGCGGCGCGAAGGCGACGCATGGGTGATCGACGGCGCCAAGCGCGTCGTGCTGCATGGCGGCAATGCCGATCTCCTCGTGGTGTCGGCGCGGGTGTCGGGCGGCAGGCGCGAGCGTGACGGCATCGGCCTGTTCGTGGTGAGGGGCGACGCGGCGGGCGTGACACGCCGCGTGTATCCGACACAGGACCGGCTGAGCGCGGCAGATATCGAATTTTCCGGCGTGCGAGTTCCGGATAGCGACGTGCTGGGTGTCGCGGGTGCCGCGTTCCCGCTCATTGAAACAGTCGTTGCGCACGCAATCGCCGCGGTGAGCGCGGAAGCTGTAGGCGCGATGACCGCCGCGCACGAAGAAACCGTCGAGTATCTCAAGGTCCGCAAGCAGTTCGGCGTACCCATCGGGTCATTTCAGGCGCTCCAGCATCGGGCGGTCGATATGCTGGTCATGGTGGAGCAAGCGCGCAGCATGGCGCTTTTCGCGACCATGATGAGCGAGGAGCCGGATGCGGGGGAGCGCGATCGCAGCCTGTCCGCCGCGAAAGTGCAGATCGGACGCTCGGGCCGCTTCGTCGGCCAGCAAGGCGTGCAACTGCACGGAGGCATCGGGATGACCGAGGAGTGCAAGATCGGCCACTACATGCGACGCCTGAGCGTGATCGATATCCAGTTCGGCTCGACCGAACATCATCTGACCCAGCTCGCCAATGCCGGCGGGCTGATCGATGCAGCAGCGTGAGCCGCGTCCAGCCAAGTATACGGAAACATTCATGAGCCGAATTACCTCTCCCGACCAATATCAGGAACTGCGCGACGCGCTGCGTGACCTTTCGAAGGAATATCCCGATGAGTACTGGCGCCGCATCGATCACGAACGCGTGTACCCGGAGGCGTTTGTCGACGCGTTGACGAAGGCCGGCTGGATGGCGGCGCTGATTCCTCAGGAGTACGGTGGTTCCGGCCTCGGGTTGACCGAGGCGTCCGTGATCATGGAGGAGATCAACCGCAACGGCGGCAACTCGGGGTTCTGCCACGGCCAGATGTACAACATGAATACGCTGCTGCGCAACGGCTCGGAAACGCAAAAGCGCAAATATCTGCCGAAGATCGCGAGCGGCGAATTGCGCCTGCAGTCGATGGGCGTGACCGAGCCGACCACGGGAACGGACACCACGAAGCTGAAGACCACCGCCGTGAAGAAAGACGGCCGCTATGTGGTCAACGGCCAGAAGGTTTGGATTTCGCGCGTGCAGCATTCGGACATGATGATCCTGCTCGCGCGCACCACGCCCTTGTCTGACGTGAAGAAGAAGTCGGATGGGCTGTCGTGCTTTCTCGTGGACCTGCACCAGGCGATCGGCAACGGTCTGACCGTGAGGCCGATTCCCAACATGGTCAATCACGAGACCAATGAACTGTTCTTCGACAATCTGGAGATTCCCGAAGAGAACCTGATTGGCGAGGAAGGCAAGGGCTTCAAGTACATCCTCGACGGGCTCAATGCCGAGCGTGCGCTGATCGCGGCCGAGTGTATCGGCGACGGCTACTGGTTCGTTGAGCGCGCATCGAAATATGCCAGCGAGCGTATCGTCTTCGACCGGCCGATCGGCATGAACCAGGGTATCCAATTTCCGATCGCCGAGGCGTATATCGACGTGCGCGCGGCGGATCTCATGCGCTACAGAGCCTGTGAACTATTCGACAACCATCAGGCATGCGGCGCGGAAGCGAACATGGCGAAGCATCTGGCGGCCACGGCTTCGTGGAAAGCGGCGAATGCCTGCTTGCAGACGCATGGCGGCTTCGGTTTCGCCTGCGAATACGACGTCGAACGTAAGTTCCGCGAAACGCGGCTTTATCAGGTGGCGCCGATTTCGACGAATCTGATTCTGTCCTACGTCGCCGAGCATGTGCTCGACCTGCCGCGTTCATTCTGATCATCGAGAGGGGATCTCATGCGCTTCGAGACCATTCTGTACGACGTCAAGGACCGTATCGCGACGATCACGCTCAACCGTCCTGAACACATGAACACCTGGAACGACCAGGTGGCGACTGACGTGTACGAGGCAATGCAGGCCGCGGGCGCGGACCGCGGTGTGCGTGTCATCGTATTCACCGGCGCGGGGAAGGCGTTTTGCGCGGGCGGCGATATTCACAGCTTCGGTGGTGACCCCGCCGCACTCATGACCAAGCTGCCGCGTCCGTTCGACATGCGCAAGCGCGCGGACTGGCAGACGCGTTGTTCGTATTACCCGGCCATTCCGAAGCCGGTGATCGCCATGCTCAATGGCGCGACCGTCGGTATTGGCCTGATTCACGCGCTCTTTTGCGACATCCGGTTTGCTTCGGAAGACGCCACCATCACCACGGCATTCGCGCGGCGCGGTCTGACCGCCGAATACGGCATGGCGTGGATCCTCGCGCGCCACGTGGGCCAGGCGCATGCGCTCGACCTGCTGCTGTCGGGCCGCAAGATCAAAGGGCGCGAAGCCGAGCGCATGGGACTCGTGAATCGTGCGATCCCAGCGGAGAAACTGGTCGAAGAGACTTATGCCTACGCGCGCGAAATGGCGGATTACTGCTCGCCGCGCTCCATGCGCATCATGAAGGAACAGGTCTGGGAGGTGCCTTTCCAGACGCCCCACGAGGCGATCATGTCGGCCGGTCTGGATATGCCGATCGCCAACCAGTGCGACGACTACAAGGAAGGCATGGCGAGCTTCCTCGAGAAGCGCAAGCCCAACTTCACGGACTACTGAGCACCTACAGGACACCCTCATGCTGAACTACGAAGTCGTCAAGAACTGGCCTATCGAAGATGTTACGCAGACGTACAGCGAACGCGACGTCATGCTGTATTCGCTGGGCCTTGGCCTCGGCGGAGACCCATTGGACGCAGACCAGCTGCGCTACGTCTATGAAAGGGACCTGCAGGCAATGCCGACTTGCGCGGCCGCGTTCGCGTGGCCGAAATCGTGGATGCGCGATCCGCGTACGGGCATCGACTACCTGAAGCTCGTGCACGGTGAGCAGGACGTCCGTTTCGTGCGGCCGATGCCGGTTGCCGCGACCATCGTCAGCAAGACGCGCGTGAGCCGCATCTCCGATAAAGGCGCGGGAAAGGGCGCGATCGTCGAGCTCATGCGTGACATCATCGACGTTTCGAGCGGCGAACAACTCGCCGAAGTCCGCCAGGTGTCGTTTCTGCGTGGCGACGGCGGGTTTAGCGCGGAGTCGGGCGTGAGCGATGTGCCGCCCGAAGCGCTTCCACCGGTGCCGGAGCGCGCGCCGGATGCGGAATACGTCTTCTCCACCGGCGCTCATGCCGCGTTGATCTATCGCCTTTCGGGCGATGCCAACCCGCTGCACGCGGATCCTGAAGTGGCTTCGAAGGCGGGTTTCAGCCGCCCCATTCTGCACGGCCTCGCGACCTATGGCATGGCGGGCTACGCCGCGATTCGCACCTTCGCCGGCAACGATGCCACCCGTCTGAAGCGGCTCGCCCTGCGTCTGACTTCGCCGGTTTATCCGGGCGAAGAAGTGCGTTTCCAGTTCTGGAGGGATAGCGACACCCGCCTGCATTTGCGCGCGCGTGTTGACGCGCGCGATGTGGTGGTGCTGAACAACGGCATCGTGGAAATTGCCTGAAACCGCGCCTGGCAGCGACAACGCGACTTGCCGGGCAGCGACTGGAGCCTGACGATGGACCTGAGAGAAAGCCCCGCCGAGAAGGCGTTTCGCGCCACGGTGCGGGAATTCGTAGCGACGCATTTGCCTGACGACATTCGTGATCGCGTGCTGAACTTCCGCCATGTGCCGCGCGAAGACTACGTGCGCTGGCAACGAATTCTGGCTGGAAAGGGTTGGGGCGCCCCCGCATGGCCCACGCAATTCGGCGGCGCCGCCTGGAATGCCGCGCAGCGCAATATCTTCGACGAGGAATGCTTTACCGCTGGCGCGCCGCGCCAGATGCCGTTCGGCCTTTCGATGGTCGGACCCGTGATCCAGAAGTTCGGCACTGCGGCGCAGCGCGAGCGCTTCCTGCCGCGCATCGTCTCGATGGAGGACTGGTGGTGCCAGGGTTATTCCGAGCCGGGCGCGGGTTCCGATCTGGCCTCGCTCAAAACGCGTGCAGAGCGTATCGAGCGTGACGGTCAATCGTTCTATGTGGTCAACGGCCAGAAGATCTGGACCTCGTTCGCGCAATGGGCGAACTGGATTTTCTGTCTGGTTCGCACGGACGGAAGCGGCCGCCCGCAGGAAGGCATCTCGTTCCTGCTGATCGATATGTCGACGCCGGGTATCACGGTCAGACCGATTCGCACGCTGGACGGCGGTCACGACGTCAACGAAGTGTTCTTCGACAACGTGGAAGTGCCGGTGAGCAATCTCGTCGGAGAGGAGCATCGCGGCTGGTCGATCGCGAAGTATCTGCTCGGACACGAGCGCACGAATATCGCCGGACTTGGCAACTGCAAGCGCTTCATGCGGCGTCTCAAGGAGATTGCGAGCACCGAGCGCAAGCACGGCAAACCGCTCATCGAGGACGTGCGCTTTCGCGATCGCATCGCCAAGGTGGAAATCGATTTGATCGCTCACGAATGGTCGCTTCTGCGCGTGGTCTCCGCTGAAACCGCAGGGCGTCCCATCGGGCCGGAAGCCTCGGTGCTGAAGATCCGCGGGTCGGAGATTCAGCAGGAGCTCACCGAGCTGATCATGGAATGCGCAGGCCCGTATGCAGTGCCCTTCGTAAGCGAAGCGCTGGAGGCGGACTGGCGCGGCGAAACCGCGAACGGCGAATTGCTCAACGCGCTGGCCGCGCACTACCTGGACTGGCGCAAGATTTCGATCTACGGCGGTTCGACCGAAGTGCAGAAAAACATCATCGCCAAGCAGGCGCTCGGCATCTGAGGACACGCCATGGACTTCACGCTGGTTGAGGAGGAACAGATGCTGGCCGACGTGGTCGGTCGTTTCGTCGAAAAGGAATACGACTTCGAGGCGAGGCGTCGTCTCGCCGCCACGCCGCAGGGCTGGTCGGATGCGCACTGGTCCACGCTCGCCGAAATGGGCGTGCTCGCGCTGAACGTGCCGCAGGACCACGGCGGGCTTGGCACGGGCCCGGTCGAGACTATGCTCGTGATGGAAGCCTTCGGCCGGGGACTCGTGCTGGAGCCGTTCGTTTCGTCGGCTGTGATCGGTGCGAAGCTCATCGGGCGCGCGGGACACGAGGCGCGCAAGGCGGAACTGCTGGCCGGTATCGCAGACGGAAGCCTGAAGACGGCGCTTGCAACGCTAGAACCTGGCGCGCGTTTCGATTTGTGGAACGTCGCGACGAGGGCCGAGGCAACGCGCGACGGGTTCGTCCTCGATGGCCGCAAGGGCGTCGTGCTGCACGGCGACTGCGCGGACATTCTGCTGGTTTCGGCGCGCACGGTAGGCGAGCAGGCGGACAAGCACGGCATCACGCTCTTCGCTGTCGATGCGCGCGTGCAAGGTGTGAGCGTCAAGGGGTTTCCCGCACTGGATGGCCAGCGTGTCGCGGAAGTGGTGCTGAACGGGGTGCGAGTCGACCAACAGGCGGTGATCGGCACGATCGATCAAGGTTACCCGTTGCTCGAATGGGCTGTCGATCAAGGCATATTCGCGCTGTGCGCCGAAGCCGTGGGCGCGATGTCGCGGCTGAGCGAACTGACTTTCGAGTATCTGCGCACACGCAAGCAGTTTGGCTCGCCCATCGGCAAGTTCCAGGCGCTGCAGCACCGCGCCGCCGATATTTTGACCGCGGTGGAGCAGGCGAAATCGATCGTCTATTTTGCGGCCGCCAGGCTCGGCGAAGACGATGACGTTGCCGCTCATCGCGCTGTGACCGCCGCGAAAGCGCTGATCGGGCGCAGCGCGCGCTTCGTCGCGCAGCAGGCAGTGCAGCTTCACGGTGGGATGGGCATGACGGACGAGCTGGCGGTGGGTTGGTATGTAAAGCGCCTCACCTGCATCGACATGACGTGGGGAAACACCGAGCACCATATCGAGCTATACGGCGCGTTCCTGTAACCGCGGCTCGACGGCAACAAGAACGATTCATCCGACCGCGTAGAGCGGTCAATTCGAGGAAAGGAGACAACCTTATGTCAGCAACTGGCCATGGCGTGACTCCGGAACTGGCGCAGGTACCCGCGCACGTTTCGCCGGAACGGGTATTCGATATCGATATCTATCACCCGCCCGGCGCAGAAGAGGACTACCATCTCTCGCTCAAGAAGCTGCACGCCGAAGGGATTCCCGACATTTTCTGGACGCCTCGCAACGGCGGGCACTGGATCGCCACGCGCGGCGACGACATCTATCACATCCTGAAGGACTACGAGAACTTCTCGTCGAAGCAGCTCACCGTTCCCCTGGTCGAGCATCAGCCGTTGCCGCCGATCTTCTTCGATCCTCCGCAGCATACGGCGTATCGTGCGTTGATCGCGCCCGCGTTCATGCCGCAGGCGATCAGCAAGCTCGAAGAAAAAGCGCGCGAAATGGCGATCGAGTTGATCGAAGACTTTTACCCGAAGGGCGAAGTGGAATTCGTCTCTGGGTTCGCGCAGCATCTGCCGATCGGCATTTTCATGAACATGGTGGCGCTGCCCGCTGAGGATCGCGAGTACCTCCTGAGTCTCGCCGACAAGATGGTGCGCCCGGTGGACGCCAGGGAGAAGCTCGGCGCGCTAGGCGCAATCTTCAAGTACCTGGGCGTGAAGATCGCCGAACGGCGCGCGAATCCGGGCGACGATCTCATCAGCAAGATCGTGAATTCGAAAATCGACGGGCGTGCCTTGACCGACGAAGAGGTTCGCGGTCTTTGCGGACTCGTGCTGATCGGCGGCCTCGATACCGTTGCGTCCGCAATGGGATTCATCGCCAGTTTTCTGGCCGGCAGTCCCGCGCACCGCAAGCAGCTCATCGACAATCCCGAACTGACCCAAAAGGCCGTTGACGAGCTATTACGGCGTTTCCCGGTGGTCAACCAGGGTCGGCGGATCACTCACGATTTCGAATATAAGGGCGTGCGGCTCAAAGAGGGAGACATGATCATCATGCCGACCACGCTGCATGGCCTCGACGAGAGAAAATTCGACGATCCGCTTACCGTCGATTTTACCAGGCCCACGCCGATTCATTCGACGTTCGGCAATGGTGCTCATCGTTGTCCCGGCTCGTTCCTTGCGCGCGTGGAACTGAAGGTTTTCCTCCAGGAATGGCTTAAGCGTATTCCTGACTTCCAGATCAAGCCAGGTGAGAAGGCGGGTGTCCACGGAGGGGTGAACGGCACGCTGTACCACTTGCCTCTTGTGTGGAAAGTCGCCGGCTGAGCGTCCACATCTGCAGAAGGCGGTGCGCGCAGACCGCTACCCGTGCTGCGCGCACCTGAACTTCAGATTCATGGAGACGCTTTGCTCAGCGCACGCCAGACGACCTTCATGGCGTGACGGAATGAATCCCGCTCGGGTGTATTCGACCCCGACCGGCGAAGAAAGACGACCAGACCTTGCAGATGGGAAAGAAGCAGGGCGCCACGCAGCGTACATTCCGCGGACGCCAAGGTTGGGTTGATTTCCGCGATCAGTTCCGCGAGAAGAACCTGGAAATCCGCAGTGGATTTGGCCATCAGGGCATGGAGATACGGTTCGTGTTCAGCCAGGCTCCAGGTTTCCAGCACAAAGGCGCTAACGCGATTGCCGCCGGGTGCCGTCAGCACAGAGAATGCCTCTTCGACGATCATGTCCAGCCGGGCCTCCGGTGGCCGGTGTTTGTCCTGCGTGATCGCCTGATAGTGTTCGAAATAGCGATTCGTGAATGCCTCTATCGTGGCCCGCAATAGTTCTTCGCGGGTGCTGAAATAGTGCTGCAGGGTCCTCAGCCGGATGCCTGCGTCGCTGGCGATGCGGCGTTGCGTGAATCCAGCGTTGCCTTCCGATGCGAAGACTTCGATCGCCACTTCAATGATGGCTGGCACACGTGTAGATCTGTTCCCTCGCCGCCGAGGCGCGTCTGCTGCCGGCTTGTCGAGGTCTGCCGATGAGATGGTCAGGTCTTTCATCTGTTGTGCTCTCCTTGGCGTTTCCTGTCCCTCTCGCGCGCGTTGTAAGGGCGAGACGAACAAGACTGGCAACTGTTCCCGCCCCCGATAGGTACGTCTTCCGATTCGGCTCGGACGGCGGCAAGTTTGATCTGATGATACTGCTAGTCAGGCGACGAATAAACGGTAGTCCGACGACTAATTGATTCCAGATCACATGCGGCTCTCGCCCCGTAGCATCACCCATGCTACTAGAAAATAGGGTGGACTTGTCCATACCGGCATTTCCCCTGGTACGGTTGAATCTTGATAATGGGTCTGCTGACTACTAATATTTAGTCAGTAGACACATTTGCGTCCAATCACACGGATCCTTTCGCGACGGCAACCGGAGCACGAGGAATCCGGGTGTCTGGGCTGACTGGTGAGTGCCTCCATTTGCACTCGTGAGTGTGATCGTCAGAGGCGCGCACAGAGCGGTTGAAGGAGCAGGGCATGAAACTTGGAGAAAGTTCTTTGCGTGCGCTCATCGAAAAATGGTTCGCGCCCTCTGCGACCACCCCGGTGCACGTGACCCGATATAACTTCGCGAATTCGAGCCAGACGAGGTGTGTGCTCGCACGGTCATCCGCCTCGGAGGGTGGGCTTTCGATATTCTTCTTTCGGCATGACGATGGGGCCTGGCGCGTGTTCCCTCCTGCTCCCCGAAAACCAGCAATGCACTCTCGCGCAGGAACGGGGTAGCGGATCACGAAAGTCGCGGCCGACAGCCGGCATATATGGAAGGACTGCCAAGGAAGACGGCCTGGTCCCGTAAGCGCTTCGGTCGCTCGTGCAATTCTTCCTCCGTTCACCATTGAATCGACAGACTAAACGCCGCGTCTTCCATGACCGGTACCGCGTACTGCTTTGGGTCGGCGGTACCTGGCCGCGTCCGGCCTGCATGTCGATTGATGAACCGCCGCCGGGTTGTTGCAGCGAAAGCTCCCATAGATCGCATCGCCAACCCGCACAGGCGAGGCGAATGCCCCGCAAATGCGAGCGCCGCCAACACGCGTGGGCACAACGCGCGCGCGCCGTATGCAGTCGGCGCCACTTGGCCGAGGCATGCATGTACCGAGTTAAGCCGATGACAAAAATCGAACCCTCGTTTACCCAGGTTTGTGAACGGCGTTCGAGAAAATGTACCGCATAGGGGTGAGCGAGCGTTGACAGTCAGGTTTTGAGCGTTTATCTTTGCGAACAGCATTCGCATTCTGGTGATGCGCTTGGGGGACCCCGAGACGCGATGCTGATGAGGTAGGGAGGCCGGTTTCGCTTCATAGCTAAAAGTCTGCGGCAGTCCAACGGCCTTGGCCTTTTCTGCGGCAGTTCGACAAAGAAAAGAGGAGACGCATGAAAATGAAGAGCCTGAAGCCAAGTGCGATCAGCCTTGGCGTGCATGCAACCTGTATCGCGGCGGCTTGCGGGTTGTGGAGCGCGAACGCCAATGCATTTCACTTCGATGTGCCGAACCCGGACATCGACATGGAATGGGATAACACGGTGCGTGCGGATTACGACATTCGGCTTCAGAACCCGGATCACTTCTACACGAACAGTCCGACCTACGACGAAGGTGATCTGTCGACGCCGAGGTTCAGCACGATCCAGGCGATGCTGAACCTCTATAGCGAGTTCGATTTCAAGTACAAGGAGACGTCGGGCTTCCGCATCAGTATGGATGCGTGGTACGACCCGACGTTCAAGAATCACAACACGAGCAATCCTGCATTTCCGCCGAACTATCCCAACAACGAGTACACAAGCTACATCAAGAAGTATTACCAGGGACCGAGCGCCGAGTTGCGTGATGCCTTCGTGTTCAACACCTTTGACCTCGGCGGGCATTCTGTCAACGTCAAGCTGGGCCGTACGGCGGTAACCTGGGGGCAGTCGGCGTTTGCTACGCTGGGCGGCGCCAACTCGGTGGCGATTGGCCAGGCGCCGCTCGATCTGATGAAGCTGACGCAGAGCCCGAGCGCATCGCTGAAGGAAATCGTGTTGCCGACGGCTCAGGCTGACGTGACGACGAACATTACGGATACGATCACCCTCGGGGCGCAATACACCTTCGAGTGGAACCACGATCGCCTGCCAGAAGGCGGCACCTATTTCGGCGGTGCGGATCCGATTCTCTATGGGCCGCCGGTGGCCAGTTACACGACGATTCCCGGACTGGGCACGTTCGCGATTCCGCGTGTACCGCCGACCAAAGGTCAGATCGGTGATATCGGTCTTGACGGCAAGTGGCGTGTTGATTCGCTGGCAACCACCTACGAACTGACGTATCGCCACTTCGCCATGAAGATGCCTTGGGCGGCCGTGCTCGTGCCGGGCGCTGGGCCGCAACTCTTCCCGGGCACCAATCTGCCGGGCGTCACGGCGAAATACGGCAACGACGTCAACCTGATCGGTCTGGGCTTCAATAGTGCTATCGGCAATGCCGCCGTGGCTGGGGAAGTCTCATACCGCTGGAACATGCCGCTCAATGCAGTCAACACGACGACGGTCAACGACGCGCCAACCGGCCGTACGCTGCATGGTCTTTTGAACGTTACGCAGTCGTTCGGCAAGTCGCCGTTGTGGGACAACATGTTCCTGCAGGCGGAATTCTCGTTCAATCAGTTGTTGAGCGTGCAGTCGAATGCGGGAAATTTTGCGAATTCCAGCTATGACACCACCGGCCAGTGTTCGGCATCGGGCAATTCTGCATTCAATAACTGCTCGACGCGCTTCTGGGCCGGTCTCGGGATCGGTGCGAGCCCGCAGTGGTATCAGGTATTCCCTGGGGTCGACCTGACGATGCCGCTGTTCGTCAATCTGAACCTGAAGGGCTACTCGTCCGTTATCTCGCCGGCCGCCGAGGCACAAGGCCAGAATACGTTCGTGGTCGGGCTCGACTTCACAATCTACAACAAGCACGAGGTGGACATCACCTACACCTATTACATGAACAAGAAGGGGTACTCGACGGCGGGCGCCGCAACCGCTCTCGGCGCGCCGTACAGCGACAAGTCGTGGCTCGGCATCACGTATCAGACGACGTTTTGATAATGGAGACAGCTGTGAAAAGATTCCCAAAGCTTCTTAAGGCGCTTGCGGTTCTTGCGGCAATCTGGGCTTCGCCATACACGCTAGCCGCCGATAGCGGATTGACGCCGTTTGGCGCCGAGATCGCAGGAAACAAGGACGGGACAATTCCTGCCTATACCGGGGGCATCACGCAGGCTCCGGCCGCATTCAAACCGGACTCAGGAAAATGGGCGGATCCGTTTCCCGGTGAAAAACCCATTCTCCAGATCACGGCACAAAACTACGAGCAATACGCGGACAAATTAAGTGCGTCGGAAATCGAATTATTCAAGCGCTATCCGACTTACAGGATGGATGTCTATCCGACTCACCGCAGCGTTTCGTATCCCGACTGGTATTTGGAGAACTCCACCAAGAACGCTCAAACCGCGAAGCTTGAAAAGAACGGCCTTTACCTATCTGGAGCATTTGGCGGAAAACCGTTTCCGGTGCCGAAGAATGGGCAGGAAGCGTTGTGGGACTGGGAGTTGCGTTACGTCGGTACGCTCCAACGCAATAACGTGAAAACGTGGTTGGTGGACTCGAGTGGTACGCCGATCCTTGCGGCGCAATTCAAGAGCTCGCTCTATTACCCGTACTTCGATATCAAGAAGGAGGATGAATTCCGGAAAAAAGCGGGCCTCGCAAACTGGTATTACGTGTACAACGACTACGCGGCACCGGCGCGCCTGATTGGCGATACGACCCTCTTCTGGTACTTCATGGATACGGCGGATCATGATCAGCAGTCCTGGGAATACAACCCGGGGCAGCGTCGTGTGCGGGTGGCGCCGGACCTGGCCTACGATACGCCGAACCCCGGGTATTCGGGGGCAATCACGATGGATGACATCCAGTTGTTCTATGGACGGATCGATCGCTGGGACGCCAAGCTCGTGGGCAAGAAGGAGATGTACATCCCGTACAACGACTACAAGCAGCAGTATGAAACGCCGGCGAGCAAGATCCTCACACCACATTTCGTCAATCCGGATCACGTACGCTGGGAGCTTCACCGTGTGTGGGTCGTTGACCTGAAGCTCAAGTCGGGTGCGCGCCACGTCTACGGCCGCAAGATGCTCTACCTGGATGAAGATGGCGGTGGCGGGATGATGGACGCCTACGACCAGTCGGGCAAGCTCTATCGCGGTGGATTCGAGACGACGGTGCCCGCCTACGACTACAAGGTTCCGTATTCGCTCGGCAACTGGTTTTACGACTTCAATAGCGGCATTTACATCTTCGGCAGTCACCCTGCCGAGACGCCGGGGATTCTCTTTAACGTGAGCTTCCCGTCCGACTATTACACACCGGAACGCATGCAGTCTGCGGGTGTGCGCTAATTGCCTGCCGATGTCGGAGTGAGGTAATTAGTAGCGTCCTGCGTGGCCCCGCCGGGCAGGACGCTTCGGCAACGAAGTTCTACATGGGTGTTGGGTATCGAAAGTAGCGTTGTTGCTTTTGGTTCTGAGTTAATCAGGAAAGGGATGGTGAAGGCTTTGAAGAAGCACCTGATGTTGATGAAGGCGCTCGCATTTGCGGCGGCTGTTTGCATGGCGCCGATGGCTGGCGCGCTCGAGAACGGGATGACGCCATTCGGCGCGCAAATTGCCGGCAGCAAGGACGGGACGATTCCTGCGTACACGGGCGGAATTACGCAGGCGCCGGCGGGTTTTAAGCCCGACTCGGGAAAGTGGGCGGATCCGTTTGCCGGTGAGAAGCCGACGATGCAGATAACGGCGCAAAACTATCAGCAATACGCCGACAAATTGAGTGCCAGTTCGCTCGAGCTGTTCAAGCGCTACCCGACGTACCGCATGGATGTTTACCCGACGCACCGTTCCGTCTCGTACCCTGACTGGTATCTGGCGAACTCGGAAAAGAATGCGCAGAGTGCGAAGCTCGAAAAGAACGGTCTGTTCGTGGCAGATGCATTCGGCGGAAAACCGTTTCCTGTGCCCAGCAATGGGCAGGAAGCGATGTGGGACTGGGAACTGCGCTACGTCGGTACGGCGCAGCGCAACAACGTAAAGACGTGGCTCGTCGACACCAGCGGCACGCCGATCCTCGCGGCGCAATTCAAGAGTTCGATTTACTACCCGTATTTCGACCTCAAGCAGGAAGATGCATTCAAGAAGAAGGGTGGCACTGCCGTCTGGCAGTACATCAACAATGATTTCGTAGCGCCGGCGCGAATGATTGGTGATACCACGCTTTACTGGTTCTTCACGGACACTGCGGATCACGACCAGCAATCGTGGGAGTACAACCCCGGTCAGCGTCGCGTACGAGTCGCGCCAGACCTGGCCTATGATACTCCGAACCCCGGCTACTCGGGCGCGATCACGATGGACGACATTCAGTTGTTCTACGGGAAGATCGATCGGTGGAATGCGAAGCTGATCGGCAAGAAGGAGATGTACATCCCGTACAACGACTACAAGCAACAGTACGAGACGCCTGCGAGCAAGATCCTGACGCCGCATTTCGTGAATCCCGACGATGTGCGTTGGGAACTGCACCGGGTGTGGGTTGTGGAATTGACGCTCAAGCCGGGCTCGCGCCACATCTACAGCAAGAAGACGATGTACTTCGACGAGGACGGCGGCGGCGGAATGATGGACGCGTACGACCAGTCGGGCAAGCTCTATCGTGGGGGCTTCCAGACCACGGTGCCTGCCTACGATTACAAAGTGCCGTATTCGCTGGGCAACTGGTTCTACGACTTCAATAGCGGTGTGTATATCTTCGGAAGCCATCCGGCCGAATCGCCGGGCGTCTTCTTCAATAGCAGCTTTTCGCATGACTTCTTTACGCCGGAGCACATGCAGTCAAGCGGTATCCGGTAGCAGGCGGTAAAGCAGTAAGCGCAGCAAACTTGCAGTGCCGGTTCGACCCGGCACTGCACGCCAAAATTACATAAAGCCCAGGACAGTTCGCGGAGTCGATCGGCAGTAACTGTGAAGGAGACGCAATGCGCAATACCATGTTTCGTTGGCTCGCCCTGGTGGCGGCAGCAGGCCTCGCGAGCAGTGCGGTTTATGCGGGGTTTGCCGACCCGATGCACTCGCCGGCAATCACCAACCCACGCGCTGCACACGAACCCGTGATGGCCGTTGCCCAGGCCGGCCAGCGACTGGTCGCGGTGGGGCCACGCGGCGTCATTCTCGTCTCGGACGACGACGCGGCGCACTGGCGCCAGGTGAACGTGCCAGTGAGCGCCGATCTTGTTGCGGTGACCTTCAAGTCCTCGACGCTGGGCTGGGCGGTCGGACACGATGGGGAAGTGCTCCACACGGCCGATGGCGGCAATACCTGGACGCGCCAGCTTGACGGCGAGCAGGCCGCGAAGCTGATGACCGACTATTACGCGCAGCAGCGGGGCGATTCGCCGGACTTGAAGGCCTCGCGCGAGGAGGCCCAGCGCTTCGTGGCCGACCAGGGCGGACGTCCTTTCCTCGACGTCTGGTTCGACGACGAGCGCTCGGGCTGGGTCATCGGTTCGTTCAACATCATTTTCCATACCGAAGACGGCGGCAAGAACTGGGTTCCATGGTTTGACCGCGTCGACAACCCGGACGCCCTGAACCTGCATGCGATGCGGCGTATTAACGGGACGCTCTATATCGTGGGCGAGCAGGGGCTGCTGCTCAAACTCGACCCCGACAGGCAGCGCTTCGTTGCGATGTCCTCGCCGTCGAAGGGCAGCCTCTTCGGACTCGCCGCGGCTGGCAACGCGATGGTCGTGTACGGCCTGCTCGGCAACGCTTACCGCTCCACCGATGGCGGCGCCACCTGGAGCAAGATCACGCTGCCAACCGGCGCGAGCATCCTCGCCTCAGCCGAGCTCCCGAATGGTCGTCTGCTGCTGGCCACGCAGGCCGGCGAACTGCTCGAGAGCACCGATCAGGGCGCAACGTTCCACACACTGGGCGCGAGCCAGCCGGGCGGGGTCTTCGCCATGGCGCTGCGCGACGACACCGCGGTGCTGGCCGGCGCAGCAGGCCTGACGCGTGTCACATTGGCGAAGTCGCAATAAGGGGGAGCAGACATGGCTGGCGGCAACAATGCCCAATTCGACAAGATGCCCGTCGTGGCGGATCTTGCCCAGTTCGATTCGCGTTCTGGCAATGCGCTCGAGCGGCTGATCTTCAACCGGCGTCCCTGGCTGATGATCATCTGCGCGATCATCACCGCGGTGCTCGGGTTTCAGGCGACGCGGCTCGATGTCAATGCGAGTTTCGAGAAGATGATTCCGCTCTCGCATCCGTACATCAAGAACTATCTTGCCAACAAGGCGGACCTGAAGGGACTCGGCAACTCGCTGCGTATCGTCGTCGAGAATCCTTCCGGCGACATCTACGATCCGAAGTACCTGGCGGCACTGCGTCGCATCAACGATGCCCTGTTCCTGATTCCAGGCGTTGATCGCCCGGGTGTGAAATCGCTGTGGATGCCGATCGTGCGCTGGAACGTGGTGACCGAGAAGGGCTTCGCGGGCGGTCCCGTCATGCCGGACGGCTTCGACAGTTCGACTCAGGCGATTACACAGCTGCGTACGAACGTGGCGCGCGCCAATATCGTTGGCAGCCTCGTATCCAACGACCTGCATTCGAGCATGATCCAATTGCCGCTGCTGGACCACTACGCCGATACGGGCAAGGCGCTTGACTACGCAAAGCTCTCGCGCCAGATCGACGAGGTCATCAAGACCGAAGGCCGGGGCGAGGTGCGCGTGCACGTGGTGGGCTTCGCCAGGCTGATCGGAGACCTGATCGCGGGTCTGAAGCAGGTGGCGATGTACTTTGGTATCGCCGCGGCGATTGCGCTCACCGTGATCTTTCTGTACACCCGCTGCTATCGCAGCACGCTGCTGGTGGTGGCCTGCTCGCTCATCGCCGTGGTCTGGCAGCTGGGCATCATCAGCACGCTCGGCTACGTGCTTGATCCGTATTCGGTGCTGGTGCCGTTCCTCGTGTTCGCGATCGGCGTGTCGCATGGCGCGCAGAAGATGAACGGCATCACGCAGGACATCGGGCGCGGCACACACCGCTACGTCGCCGCGCGCTATACGTTCCGGCGGCTCTTCCTGGCCGGACTCACGGCGCTGCTCGCGGACGTCGTCGGCTTCGCCGTGCTGATGGTGATCGACATTCCGGTGATCAAGGACCTGGCCTTCACGGCGAGCGTGGGCGTGGGCGTGCTTGTCTTCACGAATCTGCTGCTGCTGCCGGTGCTGCTCTCGTATGTGGGTGTGAGTCCGTCGGCGGCACGTCGCAGCGTGCGTGGCGAGCAGAACGACGAACGCGGCACCTCGTCCGCGGGTGCGCTCTGGAATCTGCTGGATCGGTTCACCGAGCGCCGCTGGGCGGTGGGCGCGATCGTGTGCGCGGCGGCGCTCACCGCAGTCGGCTGGTCGATCAGCCAGCACCTGCAGATCGGCGACCTGGATAGCGGCGCACCGGAGCTGCGCCCGAACTCGCGCTACAACCTCGACAACGCGTACATCAATGCGCACTTCGGGCTGTCGAGCGATCTGTTCGTAGTGGTCGGCAAGTCGTCGCACGGCACCTGCGACGCGAACAACTTCCCGCTCGTGCTGGAGGCGGACCGCCTCGAGACCGCACTGCGCGGCGTTCCGGGCGTGCAGACGACGACCTCGGTGGGTGGCCTGACGCGCTGGATGACCTCGGGTTTCTACGAGGGCTATCCGAAGTGGTACACGATCGATCGTGTGCCGTCGATCATCAACAAGACGGTCTGGCAGATCCTGCTGGACCATCCGGACCTGATCAGCCAGACGTGCGGTACGGCGCCGGTCATTGCGTATCTGACGGATCACAAGGCGGCAACGCTCTCGCGTGTGATGGAGGTGGCCGAGGAGTTCGCGAAGGCGCACAGTGACGCGGACCACCAGTTCCTGATGGCGGCGGGCTCGGCGGGTATTGACGCGGTAACGAACGTGGTCGTTGCGAAGGCGAACCGCACGATGCTGTTCATGGTGTACGCGGCGGTGATCCTGCTGTGCTTCATCACGTTCCGCAGCTGGCGCGCGGTGGTGGTGGCGGTCGTTCCGCTCGGCATTACGTCGGTGCTGTGCGAGGCGCTCATGGTCAAGCTGGGTATTGGCGTGAAGGTGGCGACGCTGCCGGTGATTGCGCTGGGGGTGGGGATCGGCGTGGACTACGCGCTGTACCTGCTGAGCGTGCAGCTCGCGTACCAGCGCACAGGGCAGCCGCTGAAGGTGGCCTACCGCCACGCGGTGCAGTTCACGGGCAAGGTGGTGGCGCTGGTCGGTGTGACACTGGCCGCGGGGGTGGTGACGTGGGCGTTCTCGCCGATCAAGTTTCAGGCCGATATGGGCATCCTGCTTACGTTCATGTTCCTGTGGAACATGATCGGTGCGCTGATCCTGATCCCGGCGCTGTCGCATTTCCTGTTGCAAGGGATCACCCGCAAGGCAGTGGCGAAAGCCGCGGCGAAGGGTTCGTCGCAGGTCGAAGCCCGCAGTGCCGAGGTGACCCTGCGGTCGTGACCGTGTCGCATGTGCCGCGTTACGCGGCACTCCCCGCAGAACGAATGTGGCGGGCCGCCATCTGCGAAGATGGCGGCCGAATTGCGTGCAAGTCAGGAAACGTCGGGGCGGACGGTGCTGGGCAGGCCTACACCACGGACATCGAGAAGCTCAGGATCTCCGAGACGCCGCCGTCCACCATCAGCATCTGGCCATTCATGTAGGAGCTGGCCTCGGAGGCGAGAAACACGGCTACGCCGCCGAGTTCTTCCGGGTTCCCCCAGCGTCCAACCGAGATATGCGAGCGGACGATCTCCTTCATTTGCGGATTCGATGTAACGGGCTCGGCCATATCGGTGAGGAAATAGCCGGGACAGATACCGTTGCAACGAATGCCGTGGCGGCCCAACTCCGCGCCGAGCGATTTCGTGAGCCCGGCGACCGCGTGCTTGCTGGCCACGTATGCCTGGAGCTTCTCCCGGCCGAGCACCGAAACGTAGGAACCCACGTTGATGATGCGTCCGTGCCCGCGTTCGATCATGGGACGAGCGACTTCCTGCGCGAGCAGATACGCGGCCGTGACGTTGGTATCCATCGTCCTTTGCCACATTTCAACGTTCGACTGAAGAAAATCGCTCCATTCGCAAATGCCGGCATTGTTGAGCAGGACGTCGATGCGTCCATGACGCGCAAGGACGTTGCGTACGCCGCTTCTGATCGCGTCTTGATCCGTGAGATCGAACGGTTCCACGTCGACGCTGCCGCCCGTCTTCCTGATCGATTCCGCGGCAGTTTCCAGACTCTCGCGCGATCGCGCGCAAAGAATGACGGTCGCACCCGCCGACGCCAACGCACTTGCCATGGCGAAGCCGAGGCCGCGTGACGCTCCGGTGACGAGCGCAATCTGCCCTTCCAGTGAAAACAGTTTCATAGTCTGACTCCCATCGATCATGCAGTGGCTGCTTGCTGGTGGCGAATGACGATCTTGCCGAAATGCTGCTGGCTTTCGAGGTGCCGCAGCGCATCCGGTACATGTGCAAAGTCATAAACCGAGTCGATTACGGGCCGCAGTTTGTGCAGCCCGATCGCGCGATTCATCGCCTCGAAATCCTGACGGGAACCGACGCGGATCGGCGCGATCGACAGGCCGCGCGTGAAGAATCCCTCGCCCGGAGAGGGGGCGCCGGTTAGCAGTCCCACGACGCTGATCCGGCCGCCATCCCGTGTGGCGGCAACGGACTTGCCGAAGGTTTGCGCGCCTCCCACCTCGACGACGACATCGACGCCCAGTCCATCGGTCAAGCGCAGCACGGCGTCGTCCCATTGCGGCGTTTCGCGGTAATTGATGGTGGCGTCGGCGCCTAATTGCGCGAGGCGTTTGAGCTTCGCATCGCTGGACGACGTGGCAATCACGCGAGCGCCGAACAGACGCGCAAGCTGCAGCGCGAAAATCGATACGCCGCCGGTCCCTTGCACGAGGACGCTCTGGCCCGGCAGAAGGGGCGCATGCCCGCACAACGCGTTCCATGCGGTGACGGCGGCGCAAGGCAGCGTTGCAGCCTCCTCGTCGGAGAGATGATCCGGAACGCTAACCAGTTCCTCCTCGTTCAGCACCGCCTTGTCGCGCAGCATGCCTTCGACTATTGCGCCGCGGCCCAGCATATCCGCGTGTTGCGGGCGGGCGCCACCATGCCAGTTTTCCGCGAAATTCGCCATCACCCGGTCGCCGGGCTTGAAACGCCGAACGCCAGAACCGACTGCAAGCACGACGCCGGCGCCGTCCGAGGCGGGAATGAAGTTGGGCGCCATCCAGTCGCGAAATGCGCCGTTCATCAGCAACAGCTCGCGAAAATTCAGTGAACTTGCGTTGACCTGCACCAGCACCTCATGCGCGCCAGGCTGCGATGGATCGGGTTCCTCGTGTAGCGCCAAGCCTGAGATTCCCTCAAAACGTTCGCATCGATAGAGCTTCATTCGTTGTCTCCATGGTGGTGAACGAGAGCGCCATATTCGTTGCCGAATGACGCCTTGTTCATTCTTCTCGTTGACAGCCGCAAAAAGATGAGTTCAGAATATAGAACATTGTTCAACAAAGCGTTCGGAGCGTCAAATTGAAGATACTGGTCGCGGTGAAGCGCGTGATCGACTACAACGTGAAACCGCGGGTGAAAGCCGATGGTTCGGGCGTCGATCTGGCCAACGTGAAAATGGCCATGAACCCGTTCGACGAGATCGCGGTGGAGGAGGCGGTGCGCCTCAAGGAAGCGGGTATTGCGAGTGAAGTCGTCGTGGTATCGGCGGGAACTGCGCAATCGCAGGAGGTGTTGCGCACGGCGCTCGCCATGGGGGCGGATCGCGCAGTGCTCGTCGAAAGCGATGCCGACCTGCAGCCTCTCGCAGTCGCCAAACTGCTGAGCGCCGTTGCGTCGCGGGAAAACCCGCAGCTGGTATTGCTCGGCAAGCAGGCCATCGACAACGACGCTGGTCAAACCGGTCAAAAGCTCGCCGCATTGCTCGGCTGGCCGCAAGCGACATTCGCGTTCAAGACGGAAGTAGACGAGCGGCAACTGCTCGTTACACGTGAGATCGACGGTGGTCTTGAACGTGTCGCGCTCGATCTGCCAGCGGTGGTCACGACCGATCTGCGCCTGAATAGCCCGCGCTATGTGACGCTCCCCAACATCATGAAGGCGAAGAAGAAGCCTCTGGAGACGCTGAGTCCCGAGGCGCTGAACGTTGACGTCGCGCCTCGTTTGAAGGTTCTCGAAGTGACTGAGCCGCCGGCGCGTAAAGGCGGCGTAATGGTTCCGGATGTTGCAGCGCTGATTGAAAAGCTTCGCAACGAAGCGAAGGTGATCTGATCATGACTATTCTCGTAATCGCCGAACACGACAACGCAACCCTGCAGCGGGCCACGCTCAACGCCGTCACGGCGGCGGGCGCAGCGGGCGGCGACATTCATGTGCTGGTGGCGGGCCACGGCGCCGCGGCCGTGGTGGAGCAAGCGGCCAGCATTGCCGGCGTCGGCGAGGTGCTGGTGGCGGACGCACCCGAGTACGCGCACGCGCTGCCGGAAAATCTCGCCTTTCTCGTTGTTTCACTTGCCAGCGGCTATACGCATGTGATTGCCGCTTCGACGGCCGTGGGCAAGAACTTCATGCCCCGCGTGGCGGCGTTGCTCGACAGCGCGCAGATTTCCGATGTCGTCGCCATCAGGGCGCCCGATGTATTCGTGCGTCCGATCTACGCGGGCAATGCACTCGCAACGGTGCAATCGTCCGATGCCATCAAGGTCATCACGATCCGCCCGACCGCTTTCGATGCGGCGGCCACCGGTTCGGGCACCGCGCCCGCGCGCGCGATTGCCACGGCACCGGCCTTCGATAGGGCCCGTTTTGTCGGTCAGGAACTCACGAAGTCGAGCCGCCCGGAGCTTTCCGCGGCGAACATCGTCGTGTCGGGCGGTCGCGGCATGCAGAACGGCGATAACTTCAAGCTGCTCGATGCGCTCGCGGACAAGCTTGGTGCGGCCGTCGGCGCTTCGCGCGCGGCCGTCGATGCCGGTTTCGTGCCGAACGACTATCAAGTCGGGCAGACCGGCAAGATCGTCGCGCCCCAGTTGTATATCGCCGTCGGCATCTCCGGCGCTATTCAGCACCTTGCGGGCATGAAGGACTCGAAAGTCATCGTCGCAATCAACAAGGACAGCGAGGCCCCGATTTTTCAGGTGGCCGATTACGGTCTCACCGCCGATCTGTTCGAAGCGGTACCCGCGCTGACCGCGGCGCTCGATTGAGTTCGATTGACGTTCGTCCGGATTGACAGCAATCCGGGCGCAGGCCTAGCATCTGAACGCCGTTCACGAAAATTGCACTAATAGTTGCATATTGGTTACCGACCGGGCTGCAAAACGAGCGGCCGCGACATAAAAAGCCGGAACCGGCGCCTACGCCGGCCACATCAAGGAGATATCCATGGGTAACAGAGGTCCCGATTCGGGTGCGCACACGGTCAGACTCGATTTCGTCCCGAAGGACAGTTACCTGTCGAAGCAGTTTCTCGAGCGGGAGAACGAGCGCCTGTGGCCGCGCGTGTGGCAGGTCGCCTGCCGCCTGGAGGAGATTCCCAACGTCGGCGACTACGTGACTTTCGATGTGGCGGGCGAGTCGATCATCGTCGTGCGCAAGTCGGCTGAAGAAATCAAGGCCTTTTTCAACGTCTGCCAGCATCGCGGGCGCCGCTTGACCAACGGTTGCGGCAAGGCCGCGAAGTTTCACTGCGCCTATCACGGCTGGCAGTGGAATCTGGACGGCAGCGTGGCGCGCGTGCTCGACCGGCAAGACTGGGAAGGCTGCCCGGAAATGGCCGATGGCGATCTGCGTCTCACCGACGTTCTGGTGGACACGTGGGGCGGTTTCGTTTTCATCAACATGGATCCGAACGCCGAACCGCTCGCAAGATTCCTCGATCCGGTGCCGGAGATCACGAACTGCTTCGAGTTCGAGAAGATGCGCTACCGCTGGTACAAGTCGATTCGCCTGCCGTGCAACTGGAAGGTCGCACTCGAAGCGTTCAACGAAGGCTATCACGTTGCAGCAACGCACCCGCAGTTGCTCGACGTTGCCGGCGACGACGTGACGCGCAGCTTCGCCTACGGCCGCCACGGCATGTTCGGGTACTCGACGGCCACGCGCATGATCGGCGCGCCGTCGCCGCGCACTGGCAAGCCCATGCCTGAGGATGTGCGGCAGGGTCTCGTGAACTTCTTCCGCGTCATGGAAGAAACGCTCAAGGCGATCAACACGGCTCGCGACTATGAAGCCGCGAAGCGTTTGATGCACGAAATGTCGCCGTCGGGCAACCAGTTCGAAGTCTTGGGGAAGGCGATGGAGTTCCAGCGCGAAGCGGCCATCGCAGAAGGTGCGGGCTGGCCCGAGATTACGTTCGAGCAGCTCGGTCGCGCGGGTGCGGACTGGCACGTGTTTCCGAATCTCGTGTTTCTCCCGTACCCCGATGGCGCGCTGTTCTATCGTGCGCGGCCGGACGGCGACAACCCCGATTCGTGCATCTACGACATCTGGTCGCTTCAGCGCTTCGCGCCGGGTGCGGAGCCGCCGTTGAAGCGTGAGTTCTATTACGGCGTGGACGACTGGAAAGAGAACGCGCAGGAAAACTTCGGCCTGATCCTGTGGCAGGACTTCCAGAACATGACCAACGTGCAGCAGGGCATGAAGTCGCGCGGGTTCAAGGGTTCGCGCACGAATCCGCTGCAGGAAACGTCGGTGTCGAACTTCCATCGCGCGCTGCGCGAATTCATCGCGCAGGAGGAGTGATGTCGGGGACCTGGGACGCTAGCTACGATTTCGTGGTGGTCGGCAGCGGTGGCGGTTCGATGTGCGCTGCGCTTGCCTGCAAGTCGGTGGGCAAGGATGCGCTCATCATCGAGAAGCTGCCGAAGGTCGGCGGCTCGACCGGTTATTCGGGCGGGGTGTGGTGGTTGCCTAACAATCACGTGATGAAGCGTCACGGCGTGAGCGATTCGTATGAACGCGCGCGCCAGTACTTCGACGCGGCGGTGACCTATCAAGGCCCGGGCACATCGGAGGCGCGGCGCGAGGCGTATCTGCGCACCGGACCGAAGATGGCCGAGTTCCTCGAACAGCAGGGTATGCAGTTCGTGTACGCGGACGGCTGGTCCGACTACTACGACACGCTGCCCGGTGGCGAGCCGCGTGGCCGTTCGCTGCTGGCAAAGCTGTTCGACGTGAAGGAGCTGGGCGAATGGGCGCCGCGTCTGTCGCGCTACAAGGGCCCTTCGATGCCGGCCAATTCGGACGAGTATCCGCAACTCTTTCTGATGAAGCGCACGTGGGGCGGCAAGCGCAAGGCGATGCAGCTTGGCGGCCGCATGCTGTATCAGAAGATCACGGGCAAAGAGCTGGTTGCCAACGGCGCGGCAATTCAGGGGCGCATGCTGCAGATGGCGTTGCGTGCGAACGTGCCGATCTGGACCGACACGCCAGTGCGCGAACTCATTGTCGAGGACGGGCGCGTGACCGGCATCGTTGCGGTCCGCAGCGGCCGCGAAATGCGCATCCAGGCTCGCGAAGGCGTGCTGCTCAACACCGGCGGCTTTTCGCACAACGCGGAAATGCGCCGCAAATACCAGCCGCAGCCTTCATCGGCGGCTTGGACGAACGCGAATCCGGGCGATACCGGCGAAATCCTGCAAGCCGCCATCGCGCTGGGCGGCGCCGTGGACTGCATGGAGGAGGCGTGGTGGGTCGTGACGTCGCTCGGCCCCAACGAAGAACTGCCCGAGGGCGCGCGCGCGCCGGACGGTTCACCGCTGCCGTTCATGCATCACCTCGACCTCTCGCTGCCGTTTTCCATCATGGTTGATCAGGATGGCGAACGCTTCTGCGACGAAGCGGGCGCCTACATGGAAATCGGCCAGCGCATGTACCAGCGCCACAAGGAGACCGGCAAGGCCGTGCCCGCGTGGGTCGTCATGGACAGCCGGCAGCGCAAGTATTACCCGTGGGGCACCGCCATGCCGGGGCAGATTCCTGAGAAGTGGCTCGACAGCGGCTACATGATCAAGGCCGATACGCTCGAAGAACTGGCCGCGAAATGCCATATCGACCGCGCTGGTCTGCTCAAAACGATCGAGCGCTTCAACGGCTTCTGCGAAACGGGCGTCGACGAAGACTACGGGCGTGGTTCGCGCGCATTCGATCGCTGTCATGGCGACCCGACTATCAAGCCGAACCCGAACCTCGGGCCGATCGAAGAGGGCCCGTTCTACGCCGTGCGCATGTACCCCGGCGACGTAGGTACGGCGGGCGGCCTCGTGACCGACGAATACGCTCGCGTGCTCAGGGATGACGGCACGCAGATTCCCGGCCTGTACGCCACCGGCAACTGCACGGCATCCGTGGTCGGCCGCTGCTATCCGGGCGCCGGCAGCAGTATCGGCGCGTCGTTCGTATTTGGTTATATCGCGGCGCTCCATGCAAGCGGCGCGCCAAAAATCTGGTGAGACAGGAGAGATACGAATGAACGCCTATCAGCCGCCCAGCAGTGAAGTCCTGGTCGACATTTACCGGCGCATGGCACTCATCAAGCAGAACGATGAGCGCTTTCGTGCCGTCATCAAGTCCGGCAAGCTGGTCATGCCGTACTACTCGCCGCGCGGCCAGGAGGTGATTCCCTCCGCGATGTCGGTGTGCCTCACCGACGACGACTACATCTGCACGATCTACCGTGGCGTTCACGACATGATCGCCAAGGGTGTGCCGCTCAAGGAATTGTGGGCCGAGCTCGGCGGCCGCGTGACCGGCACCTGCAAGGGCAAGGGCGGCCCGATGCACGTTACCCATCCCGCATCCGGCGTCATGGTGACGACGGGCATCGTGGGCAGTTCCATGCCCATTGCAAACGGCCTCGCGCTGGCCGCGCAGATTCGTGGCGAGCCGCGGGTGGCCGTGGCTTATTTCGGCGACGGCGCGTCGAATATCGGTGCTTTCCATGAGTCGCTGAATATGGCTTCCGTCTGGAAGTTGCCGGTGATCTTCGTGTGCCAGAACAACGGCTACGCCGAGCACACGAAATACGCTTACGGCACGTCTGTGGCGAATATCGCGCAGCGTGCCGTCGCGTATCAGATGCCCGGCGTCACGGTCAACGGCAACGATCCGATCGCGATGCACAGGGCGGCACACGAGGCGGTCGAACGCGCTCGCAACGGCGGCGGCCCGACCCTCATCGAAGCGAATACCTTCCGCTTTCAGGGGCACGTGTTCGGCGACCCGGACGCGTACATGGACAAGCACGAAAAGGCCGCCTGGGTGGCCAGGGATCCCGTGCCGCTCTTCCGGCAGTGGCTCATCGAAGCGAAGCACGCAACCGAAGAGCAACTGGCCGCGATGGAATCCGATCACGAGACGCAGATCGATGCTGCTGTCGAATTCACGTTGTCGAGCGAATATCCCGACGTTGCGGAGCTTCGCCGTGACATCTTCAAGGACGAGGTGATCGCATGAGCCAGGCACCCACGAACATCAACACTATCCAGGCCGTCAACTACGCGCTCGACGACGCAATGGCGGCCGACGCCAATGTGATCGTGCTGGGTGAAGACGTGGCCGATGGCCAGGAGGGCGGCATTGTCGGCGTAACGAAGGGACTGTCTTCGAAATACGGCACGTCGCGCGTGCGTTCGACGCCGATCTCGGAGCAGGCCATCATCGGCGCCGCGATCGGCGCGTCGATGGTCGGCATGCGTCCCGTTGCGGAAATCATGCTGATGAACTTCACGACGGTCGCGATGGACATGATCGTCAATCACGCCGCGAAGTTGCGCTTCATGTCGGGCGGACAGACCAACGTGCCGCTCGTCATTCGCACCATGACGGGCGCGGGGTTCGGCACGGGCGGACAGCATGCCGATTACCTGGAGGCATGGTTCGCGCACGTTGCGGGCATCAAGGTCGTCGCGCCTTCCAACCCGGCCGATGCCTATGGCCTGATGCTGTCCTGCATCCGCGACGACGACCCCTGCCTGTTCATCGAGAACATGCCGTCCTACTGGAATCCGGGCAATGCGCCGGAGCGCGGCGTGGCGATTGCGCTTGGCAAGGCAAACGTGGTGCGCGCAGGCACCGACGTGACGGTGATCAGCTACAGCCGCCGCATGCAAGAGGTCATGGTTGCCGCGGAGGCGCTCGCGAAAGATGGCATCGCGTGTGAAGTGATCGATTTGCGCACTGTCTCTCCGTTGGATACCGAAACGATATTGACTTCGGTTGCCAAAACGGGACGTGCCGTCGTCGTACACGAGGCGGTCAGGCCGTTCGGCGTGGGCGCGGAAATCGCTTCGCGCATTTACGAAGCCCTTTTCCGCGAACTCAAGGCGCCGGTGCAGCGCGTGGGCGCGCAATTCTGCCCTGTGCCGTTCTCCAAGCCGCTTGAGGACGCCTTCGTTCCGGGCGTGGCCGATATCGAAGCGGCGGTTCGCGCCACGTTGAAATAAGAGCGGCGCACCCCAAGGATTTTCATCATCAATAGAGCAATGTCATGACCACACAAGTTCTGCTTCCCAAACTGGGCTTTTCGATGAACGAAGGCACGCTGGCCGAATGGCTGGCCGAAGACGGCGCGACCGTCAACGAAGGCCAGATTCTCTACGCGCTGGAGAGCGACAAGTCGATTCAGGAAGTCGAGTCGCCGGCGTCGGGCAAGCTGCGCATCGTCGCACAGGTTGGCGAGGTGTATCCCGTCGGCACGCTGCTGGCGGAAATCGTCTGATCGGCTTCACGCCGTCAAGTACCCAAAGGTCGTTTGAAGAGGCATCCGCGATGAGTGTCGAATCCGTTGCTAACCGGTCGCAGGCCAATGCGAATGCCGGACCCGGCGAACCCGTAACGCCTGCATTGGGTGCCAATTTGCCGCCCTGGCCGCAGGTCGACTTCGCCGAATTCGGCGAGGTGGAGATCAAGCCGGTCTCGCGCATCCAGAAACTCACAGGCGCCTTCCTGTCGCGCAACTGGCTCACGATTCCGCATGTGACGCACCACGACGACGCGGATATCACATCGCTCGAAACCTGGCGCAAGGCGCGCAACGAGGCGAATGCGGCAGTGAAGCTCACACCGCTCGTGTTTCTCATCAAGGCGGTGGTGCGCGCTTTGCAGGAGTTTCCGCAATTCAACGCTTCGCTCGACGGGGATGGCAAGAACATCGTCCTCAAGAAGTATTTCCACATTGGGGTCGCGGTCGACACCCGCTTTGGACTGCTCGTGCCGGTGCTGCGTGATTGCGACAAGAAGAGCGTCGAGGAACTCGCAACCGAACTCGCGGCGATTTCCCTGAAGGCGCGCGAAAAGGGCCTTTCGATGGCGGAGATGTCTGGCGGTTGCTTTTCGATCAGCTCGCTCGGCGGCTTTGGGGGCACCGGCTTCACGCCTATCGTCAATGCGCCGGAGGTGGCGATTCTCGGCGTGACCAAAACACGGCTGGCGGCCGCACCCGCAGAAGACGGCGGTGGCGGAATTAGCTGGCGCAAGATGTTGCCCCTTTCGCTGAGCTACGACCATCGCGTCATCAACGGAGCCGATGCGGCGCGCTTCGCCGCATTCATCGGGACCGTGCTGGCCGATCCGCAGGCGCTCGCAGGCTAAAAGAACGAAGTGACAAACAACGACGGGACTGAAATGAGAACCCTTGGCGAGATGATTGAGCGAAACGCTCGCTTGCATGCCGACCACACGGCGCTCGTGTACGCTGAGCGCCGTTTGACGCACGCTCAGTTGGCCGAGCGCGCGCGCCGCTTCTCTGGGGCGCTCTATGAGCGCGGCCTGCGGCGTCAGGATCGGGTTGCGATCCTCGCGATGAATTGTGCGGAGTACTACGAGAGTTACCGCGCATGCGAGTGGGCAGGCTTCATTCTGGCAACCGTCAACTTCCGGCTGGCGCCAGCGGAGATTCTTTATATCCTCAAGGATGCGGCCCCCAAGGCGCTTGTCTTCGAGGCGCAGTACGCGGATGTCGTGGATGAGCTGCGTTCGCAATTGCCGGAAATCGAGCAGTACATCTGCATCGGCGACACGCCGCAGTGGGCCGTTTCATTCGAAGCGGTGATGGACGAGGGCCCGCTGGAAGGGCCGCCGATCCGATCGAATCCGGAAGACTACGCTTACCTGATGTACACCAGCGGCACCACGGGGCGTCCCAAGGGCGTCGTTCGCACGCACCACGCCATGTGCGTCACCGCGGAAAGTTGCGCGCTCGTCACGGAGTTTTCCGGCAACACGCGCGTGCTGCAAACCACGCCGGCGTTCCATGTCGGCGGCATTGGCTTCGTCAATTCTGTGGCCTGGATGGGCGGCACGACGGTCGTGCATCGCGGCTTCGAGCCGAAGCAGATGCTGGAAACGATCGCCGAGGAGCGTATCACCTTCACGTTCATGGTGGCAGCCATGCTTCAGGCAGTGCTCGACGTGCCGGAACTGTCGAGCTACGACGTATCGAGCATCGAGAACATCGTCACCGCGGCGGCACCCGTGCCTGCGCCGCTGCTTTCGCGTGGCATTCGGGTGCTCGGCCCCGTGTTTTCGGTCCAATACGGCATGACCGAGAGCAACGCATGCTGGTTGCCTTCTCACGAGGTCAAGCCGCACGGCTCGCCGGAACAGGTTCGGCGCCTCGCATCGGTCGGGCGCCCGTGTCCCGGCATCGAACTACGCATCGTCGACGACCACGGCAACGACTTGCCGCAAGGCCGGACGGGCGAGGTATGGCTGCGCTCGCAGACGCAATTGAGCGGCTACTGGAATAACAGCGTCGCGACGGTGGAAGCGCTGCGAGACGGCTGGTATCGATCCGGCGACATGGGCTATCAGGACAAGGACGGCTACATCTTCCTCGTCGACCGCAAGAAGGACATGATCATTTCGGGCGGGGAGAACATTTACAGCCGTGAAGTCGAGGACGCACTGGTGCAGCATCCCGCCGTCGTCGACGTGGCCGTGATCGGGGTTCCGCATGAGAAGTGGGGCGAATGCGTCAAGGCGATCGTCGTTCTGCGTCGGGGCGAACAAGCCAGCGAAGCCGAGCTGATCGAATTTTGTCGCGACCTGATCGCGAGCTACAAGTGCCCGAAAGCCATTGCGTTCGTCGACGAGCTACCGAGGTTGCCGACAGGCAAGATCAGCAAGGTGATTCTGCGCAAGCAGTTTGCGTAGTTGAACCGGCAATCGCTTCATTCAGAGAGAACCGATCATGGCAAAATGGCTAAAAAGTACGGAGTGCGTACAGTTCGAAGTCTCGGAGCGCGTTGCACGCATCACGCTGAATCGCCCGGACAAGCGCAATGCCATCAACAATCCGCTGTTGCATGAACTCAAGGCGGCGCTGCTCGAAGCCGACGATTTGAAGTCGGTCAACGTGATCGTGCTTTCGGGGGCGGGCCGTGACTTCTGCGCGGGATACGACCTCGTGACGACGTATACGGACCGGGCGGCGGAAGCCATCGATCCGGGTGAGTATCGTGGCACGATCCGCAGTTTCGACGACGACTGCTGGTCGATGGAGCGGCAGGCAGAGACGGTCAATCTGATGGCTGAGATCCACAAGCCGATCATCGCGCAGGTTCACGGCAACTGTCTTGCAGGCGGAACGGATCTCGCGCTTGCATGCGACATGGTGATCGCCGCCGACAACGCGAGAATCGGTTTTCCCGCCACGCGCGCCAACGGCTCCCCCCCCGCGCATATGTGGTTCTATCACGTCGGCCCTCAGTGGGCGAAACGTCTGCTGCTTTCCGGAGATTCGCTGTCAGGAAGAGACGCGGCGAAAATCGGCCTCGTCATGGACGCGGTGCCGGCGGAGCAACTCGAGGCGGAGGTGGGCGAACTGGCGCGCCGTCTGTCTTTCGTCGACGCCGATCTGCTGGCGGCCAACAAGCGCATCGTCAACATCGGCTTGGAACTGGCCGGTTCGCGCACGCTTCAGCGGCTCGCCGTGGAGAACGACTCGCGGGCTCACCAGAGCCAGGGACCGCGCCGCGCGCAGTTCAAGGCAGATATGGAAGCGGTTGGGCTGAAGGAAGCGCTCAAGCGCCGCGACGAGCCATTCGGCGACGGAATGATCCGCCTGCACGCTCGTGGCAGTTGACGAACCGAACTCGAACGAAGATCCGAACATCATGGACGTTGAACTCACATTGAACGGCGCGGTTGCGACGCTGTGCCTGAACCGCCCCGAGAAGCTCAATGCGCTGACGCCGGAAATGCTGCAACTGATTCTCGGCCACCTCGATCGCATCGAGCAGGACCCGGAGATTCGCGCGGTCATTCTCACCGGCGCAGGCCGCGCTTTCTGCGCGGGCGCCGATATCAAAGGCAGCGGCGCCGCGCCGCCGCAGATGAGCGTTGCCCATGCTCGTGCTTCGATGGCCGTCTATCAGAAGATCGCGCTCAGGCTGTACAACCTGAACAAGCCGATGGTCGCGGCTGTGCGGGGCGTTGCGGTGGGTATCGCGTGGAGCTTCGCGCTCTGCGCGGACCAGCTGGTCGTTTCCGACACAGCGCAGTTCATTCCCGCGTTCCTGATGCGCGCCACGCTGCCCGAAGGCGGCATGGTGCATCTGCTTGCGCGTCATTGCGGCGAGTTTCGCGCCAAGGAAATCATGTATCTGAATCGCCGGCTGACAGGCCAGGAAGCGCTCGATATGGGCCTTTCCAGCCACTTCGTCGAGGACGGCGAACTCGAAGCGGCAGCCGCGAAGCTGGCCGGCGAACTGGCGGCCGGCCCGACCTTTTCGCTTGGCCTGACGAAGCAATTGTTCCGGTTGAACGCCGCAAGCATGGAAGAGTTTCTGGCCCAGGAGCTGAATGCTGTAGCGCTCGCGGTGAATTCAGAAGACGCAGCGGAGGGCCGGCTGGCCGCGAGAGAAAAACGAGCGCCTGCCTTCCGTGGCCGCTAAATGGGGCTCCTCCACGAGCAGGGCGAGCCCGGCCGGTCTGATATACGGGTGCGTAAAGGATTCAGGAGTCGGGAAACATGAATTTCGCTTATAGCAAGGAAGACGAAGCGTTTCGCCAGGAAGTGATGCAGTTCTTCAAGGAGCATGCACCCGCCGATATTTCACGCCGGTGGCGCGTTGGCGTGCATCCGCCTGCGCGCGACGACATTCGCAAGTGGCAGGGCATTCTGTACGAGCGTGGCTGGGGCGCGCCCCATTTGCCGGTCGAGCATGGCGGCACCGACTGGAGCGGGTTTCGCAAGCATATCTTCATGGAAGAGCTGTACAACGCCGATGCCATGGACTACAGCTGGCAGTCCACGCATATGGTCGCGCCCGTCATCATCGCGTTCGGCTCGGCCTGGCAAAAGGAGCGCTTCCTGAAGCCGCTCCTGCGTGGCGACGAATTTTGGTGCCAGGGATTCTCGGAACCGAACGCGGGCTCCGACCTCGCCGGACTGAGAACCACGGCGGTACTCGATGGCGACGAGTACGTCATCAACGGCCAGAAGATCTGGACGAGCGACGCCACGATTGCCGACTGGGGATTCTTTCTCGTCAAGACCGATACGACGGTCAAGCCGCAGCGTGGCATCTCGTTCCTGCTCGTCAAGATGGACACGCCGGGCATTACCGTGCGTCCGATCGTGTCGATCGAAGGCGGCAGGGGACTGAACGAGGTGTTCCTCGAGAACGTCCGTGTGCCGAAGGCGCATCTCGTGGGTGAGGCGGGCATGGGTTGGACCTATGCGAAGTACCTGCTGGAGAAGGAGCGCACGACGAGCGCGTTCCTGTACTTCAACAAACGTGAGTTGCAACGCGCGAAGGACATCGCCGCTCAGGAGATGGTCGACGGCGTGCGGCTGATCGATACGCCCGGGTTCGCGCGCAAGGTTGCGGAGATCGAAACGGATCTCATGGCGCTCGAGTGGTCGGTGCTACGCATCCTCGCCGAAGAGAAGAGCGAGCGCAACCTCGACGCCGTGGTGTCCGCGCTGAAGATCAGCGGGTCGGAAATGCAGCAGCGCGTGACGCAACTCCAGATGGACGCGCTGGGTCCTCGCGTGATGCGCTTCGACGACCACAGCGTCGCGCACGCCGATCCCGCGGTCGACGAAAACTGGCCAGATTACGTGGGCGGCCGCACGTCGGGCTATCTCATCGCGCGCGCATCCACCATTTACGGCGGTGCGCGCGAAGTGCAGAAGAACATCATTGCGAAACTCGCATTCGGACTGTAGCCATGGACTTCAACTTCTCCGAAGAACAATTGATGCTGAAGGATGGCGCCGAGCGCTACGTCCATCAGGAGTACGGATTCGAGGCGCGCACGCACATCGCGGCGCAGCAGGAGGGCTTCAGCCGCGAGCATTGGCGCGCATACGCGGAGCTTGGCTGGCTTGGGCTGACCATGCCGGAAGATGTTGGCGGCCTGGGTTGTTCGTTTGTCGAAATGGCGATCCTGATGGAGGCGCTCGGCCGCGGCATGGCGCTCGAGCCGGTCGTGCAAACGGCACTGCTGTGCGCCACGATCATCGAGCGGGGCGACGCGCAGTCACAGCGCGAAACGCTGCTGCCCGCCGTCATCGAAGGCAAGCTGCTGCTTTCGCTCGCGGATAGTGAAGCGGGCAGCCGCTACAAGGTGGGTTGCCATGGGCGAACCCATGCTCGTAAAACCTCCTCGGGTTACCTGATCAGCGGTGCGAAGACGCTGGTGGTGGCCGGTGAGTCGGCAGACCAACTGCTCGTGACCGCGCGAGTGGAAACCGCATCGCAAGGCGTGGCCGTGTTTCTTGTCGACCGTCGTGCTGCGGGCGTCACGTGCCGGTCGTATCGCCTGCTCGACGGCTCCCGTGCGGCGGATCTCGACTTGCACGACGTCGAGGTCGGCGACGATGCGCTGATCGTCGGACCGGAGCGCGCGCTGGAGGTGCTCACGCAGGCAACGGAACTCGCCGCCCTGGCGAGCGTGGCCGAGAGCCTCGGCATGATGGAGGCGGTGATGGCCATCACTTCGGAGTACATCAAGGGGCGATCGCAGTTCGGCCAGCCCCTCGGCAAGTTCCAGGCATTGCAGCACCGCATGGCGGAGATGTTCGTCGCCACGCAGGAAGCGCGCTCGATGTTGTACTGCGGGATCGCGCACCTGGACCGTCCCGCGGCCGAACGCAGCCGGGCCATCTCGGCGGCCAAGGCCGTTGCCGCGCGTGCCAATCGCTTCGTTTGCGCGCAGGGTATCCAGTTGCACGGCGGCATGGGACTGACCGAGGAATATCCGATCGGCCATTACTTCCGCAAGATGGCGATGATGGAAAAGATGTTCGGCGATATCGACTTTCATCTCGACCGCGTTGCGGCAAGCAACCGCACACCGGTAACGGTGTGAGCCCGGAGGAGCAGATCGTGCAACGCGTGAAAGACAAGATTGCGATTGTGACCGGGGCGGCATCGGGTATCGGCGCCGCCTGTGCCGCGAGGCTCGCGCAGGAAGGCGCGTTGCTGGTGGTGGCGGATCTGAATCTCGAAGGCGCGCAGGAGCAGGTTCGCCGTATCAAGGAGTCGGGCGGCCAGGCGATTGCGGCGCGTGTCGATATCGGCGACGAAAGCTCGATCGCGGCGTTGTTCGATCTCACGCTCGAGACGTGGGGCGGCCTCGATATCCTGCACAACAACGCCGCGGCCACGTCGCTCTCCAGTACGGTCGATGCGGCGGTCGAGGCGGTCGACGTCGCGGTGTGGGACGACACGATGCGCATCAATCTTCGCGGCACGATGCTGGCTTCGCGGCGCGCGCTGCCGCTCATGCGCTCGCGCGGCGGCGGTTCGATCATCAATACCTCTTCGGGCTCGGCTCAGGCAGGTGCGCTCGGGTACAGCGCCTATGGCGTCTGCAAGGCAGGCATCGAGAATTTGACGCGCTACCTAGCCGCGCAGCACGGCAAGGAGGGCATACGGTGCAACGCGATTGCTCCCGGGCTGATCGTCACGCCGGTGACTGAGGCTTACTACGTGGGCGAACTCGGGGAAATGATGCTGAGCCACCATCTCACGCCTCGCCTTGGGCAGCCCGAAGACATTGCGCACGCGGTCGTGTATCTCGCTTCGGACGAAGCCGCGTTCGTCACGGGCCAGGTAATCAACGTTGACGGTGGACTGCTTTCGCACCAGCCGTACTATGCCGATGAAATCCGCGCACGCTCGGCCAACGCGGCCATCGCGGCCAAGGGGGCGGCATGACGACGGACCTCAGCCTTCTTGCGCGTGTCGAACGCATCGAGGCGCAGCTCGCCATTCAGCAGTTGCCGGTGCGATACGCGCTCGCGGTCGATTCGCGCGATCTGGACAGCCTCGTGCAACTGTTCGCCGAGGACGTCGATTGCGGCCGCTGGGGCGTGGGGCGCGCTGCGCTGAAAACGTTCTACGGGTCCGAACATATCCTGCGCGGGTTTTATCGCAGTATCCACCAGATTTGCGGCCACGCAGTGGATTTCATCGACGCCGACCATGCGACGGGTAGCGTATATTGCCGCGCGGAGCACGAGGACAACGGCTCGTGGGTGGTGATGGCGATCTGTTACTTCGATCACTATGTGCGGCGCGACGGGCAGTGGTATTTCGAGCGGCGCGAAGAGCAGCACTGGTATTCGACGGACTGGCTCGCACGTCCCGGCGCGCCGCGCTTCCAGAACTGGCCCGGCAAATATGAGGGTGACCGGTACCAGCCGCGTCTTCCTCAGGGCTTTCCGACGTGGGCGGCGTTCTGGAGCAGGAGCGAACAACACGCCATCGACGCATTGACGAAGGCGCCGTAAGCGCGGTTGCGCTTTTGGCGCTAGCGCGTGGGCGAGTGCATCAAAGCGCCGCTTCCCCGCGCAGGAGCACGTCCGCGCCACCGTCCGCGAAGGGTACCTGGCCCACCATGTAGGCGTTGGCCGGACCGGCGAGGAACGCAAGGAGCGGAACGATCTGCTCCGCGCTCGCATAGTCCCGCACGGCGGTGGGTACACCCGCTGCAAGCGCCTCGCGGCCCTCGGCGGTTTCCAGCAGCGGCGCGACCATCGGCGTTTTCACAATGCCCGGCGCGATGCCGTTCAGCAGCACCCCTTGGTCGGCCCAGCCAGGCAGCACGGCCGTGCGCCGTATCCATTGAGTCAGCGCGCGTTTGGACGACGCATAGCATTGCGCGCCGATTTTCGCGGCCTGTTCCCGCGCGGCGGTTTCGTCGCCGTGGAGGCATAACTCGACGAGCCGCGTATCGACGGGATGAAGCGAGGCCAGTGAAGAGATCACCACAACGCGGGGCTGCTTTCCACGCTGCAGGAGCGGCAACAGGCGCGGCAGCAGGTCCGCAACGCCGAAGTAGTTGACCGACACGAGCGTATCGCCGGCCACGGGGGGAGATGCGCCGGCGCACGCGACCACCGCGTCGATCGATGGCGCAATCTCCTGCACGCGCGCGACGAGCGCTGCACGTTCCGCCGGGTCGGAGAGGTCCGAACACACTTCGGCGTTGTTCAGATCGACGCCAATCACCCGTTCGCCGAGTGCGGACAAATGCCGGGCGAGGGCCGCGCCCATGCCGGAAGCCGCGCCGGTGATTAGCGTCGTGCGTGGGGGGGCAGTCGTGGTCATGACGCTCAAGCCGCCGAGCCGGGCAGACGCACCACCAGGCCGTCCAGTTCCGGTGTCATGAAGATCTGGCACGTCAGACGGCTGTTTTCGCGCACGTCCATCGCGCAGGTGAGCATGTCGACTTCGTAGGACTCGGCCGCTGGCATGTGGCCGCGCCAGGCTTCATCGACGTAGGCGTGACAGGTCGCGCAACTGCAACTGCCGCCACAATCTCCGAGAATGCCCGGGACCTGGTTGTTCACGGCAGTTTGCATGACCGAGTCGCCAACGTTGGCGCTTACACTGGCTTCGCTGCCGTCCGGCTGGATGAATCGAATGAGCGGCATGGCTTCTGGACCTCGGAAAATTTAGTTGGACTGGGGAAGCAGATTTTTCAACGGGATCGACTCGTCGGCGAGATCGGCCGCACGAACCGGAGTTTTCTCGGCAACGAACCGCTTTGCCAGCATGAAATCGGGCGCGCGGCTCACCGTGTCGGCTGCGAGCATCACGCCGTCCTTGAGATAAAACGCCGAAAACGAGCGGCTCTCGGGACTGCCGCGCAAGACGAGTTCGTCGTAGTCCTGGGACAGCCCGACCATCTTGAGCTTCAGATCGTACTGATCGGACCAGAACCACGGCACGCTGTTATAGACGCGCTCCTTGCCGCACAGCGACGCCGCGGCGGTGCGGGCCTGCTCGAGTGCGTTCGGCACCGACTCCAGGCGCAGCCGCCGGCCGAGCGCGGGATTGGGATGATTGGTGCAATCGCCGACCGCGAAAATATTCGGATCGGAGGTGCGCGTATGCTCGTCCACCACAATGCCGTTGTCGACGGCGAGACCCGCGGCCTGCGCGAGTTCGGTGGCGGGCTCCAGTCCCACGCCGACGATGACGAGATCCGCCGCGACACGCGTGCCGTCCGCGCAGCAGATTGCGGCGACGGCGTCGCGGGACGCGTCGAGTTCGAATCCGCTCACGATCGCTTTCGTGCGGATGTCGACCCCGGCCTCGCGGTGCACTTTCTCGTAGAACGCGGAAAGCTCGGGCGCGGTGACGCGCGCGAGCACACGCGGCAATGCCTCGAGCACGGTGACGTGCAAGCCGCGCTTCACGGCCACGGCAGCCACTTCGAGGCCGACATATCCGCCGCCGATGATCACGAGGCGCGAGCCCGCATGAAACTGGTTACGAATGCGCGCGACGTGATCGAGCGTGCGAAGGTAGTGAAAGTTCTGCAGCTTCTCGATGGCTTCGATACCCGGCAACGCGAGTCGCCGCGCGCGGCCGCCGGTGGCCAGAACGAGCTTCGCGTAGCTGATCTCGCTGCCATCGGAGAGTGTGACCCGTTTCGCCTCACGGTCGATGCGCTCCGCGCGCGTATTCGGAATGAACTCGACGCGTGCCTTGTCGTAAGTCGAAAGCGGTTTCAGGTAGAGCTGCTCGGCGGTCGATTCGCCCGACAGGAATGCTTTCGAAAGCGGTGGCCGCTGGTACGGCAAATGCGGTTCTTCTCCCACCATCACGATGCGTCCCGTCCAACCCTGTTCGCGGATCGCGGTCGCGCATTCTCCCGCAGCGTGACCCGCTCCAACGATCAGCGCGGTGTTTTCTGCGTCTACAGCTGTCATAAGGCGAACTCCGTCTCGCACGGCCGCGCTCGCTGCGGCCTCAGTAATTTTGAATATTGTTCTAAATTGTGAACGACGGTCGCCGCGGCTGTCAATGCTCATCAACCCCGCTCACGCACCCCGTTGGTCCCGCGCGGAGTCGACCATCGCCTCGATGCCGCCAACCGCAAAGCGGATCAAATAGGTGCGCATGCGCTCGATATGTGGTGACGTCAGTGCGCGCGTTCCGGATCGGGCTTCTTTCGCGTACAGCTCGTTGAGCACCAGGTGAAACACGGACTCGACGAAATGCTGCACGAGTTCGACGGTTTCCCGCGTCGTGCCGGGCAGTGCCTTCGCGAAGGCGTCGCGGTAGCGCGCCGCGGCCGGCGCGTATTGGTCGTAGAACGGCGCCGTGAGGTCGGGGCGCTCCAGCAGGCAGCCGATCTGGGTCAGCAGGCGCAGGTAGTTTCGCCACCCCGGGTCGCCGCTTTTCAGATGCGCGAAGGCCGGCGCGGAAAGCGCGGTCACGATGGCTTCCACATCGGGGCGCTCGCCATGTTGCGGCGCGAGCGCCGCTTCCAGCGATCCGATCACCTGCTGGCTGATCACGGTTGCGCGGCGGCCTATCGCCTGCTGGAACAGGGCGTCCTTGCTGCCGAAGTGGTAGCGCGCGAGGCTCAGCTCCATGCCGCAGCTCTGCATGATGTCGCGAATCGATGTACCAAAGTAACCATGCATCGCGAACAGCCTTTCGGCCGTATCGAGAATGCGCTCGGGCGTTGTGCTGCGAGCCGAAGCGCGCGGCTCCCTGTTATCGACTGCCGGGCTGTTTGCGGCCTGGGTATTGCTCGACGACATAGTTTCCCTTTCATTACAGGCGCAAACCGGTCAAGCGCCGGAGGCCCTTCAACCGAATAATAAAACGTTCTTGCACAATCGTGCAAAATCGAACATAGTTCAAATATAGGTACAAACGGCAAGGCCGTGCACCTGCAATCGAACGACTAATGGAGACTGGAACCATGGCTGGCGCGCTGCGACTTGAAGACTTCGACGATCCGACGTTCAACCCCTTTTTCGAGGATTCGCTCGCTTACGGAGCCGATGCCAACCCGTATCCGCGCATTGCCGAGCTGCGCGAAAAAGGCATGGTTCAGGAAGGGGACTATCGTGTGCTGATGGGCGGTGCCGCGGACCTGACGATGTCCGATGTCGCGCACTACTGCGTATTCGGATACGACGAGGTATCGCAGGTGCTGGGTGATCCGGCGACGTTCTCGAACAAGTCTTACGAGCGCAATATCGGCATCAGCTTCGGACGCAGCATTTCGACGATGGATGCGCCAGAGCACCCGCGCTACCGCCGCATTTTCCAGAAAGCGTTCTTGCCGCACACGGTGGCGGCATGGGGCGACACATTGGTCGATCCTGTGGTAAACGAACTGATGTCGAAGTTCGTGGATCGCGGGCATGCGGATCTCGTCAACGAGTTCACGCTTCACTATCCGTTCAATATCATCTACCGCCAGCTCGCATTGCCGCCGGAGGACGTGAAGATCTTCCACAAGCTGGCGATCGCGCAAACGCTGGTTTCGATTGACGTGGCGCACGGCGTGGAGGCATCGACGAAGCTGGGCGCATATTTCGCGCAACTCGTCGAGGCGCGCCGCAGCAATCCAGGCGACGATCTCGTCAGCGCGCTCGCCACCGCGGAAGTCGATGGCGAATTGCTGCCGGACGAGGTCGTCATTTCGTTCCTGCGCCAACTCGTGAATGCGGGCGGCGACACCACTTATCGCGCAACCAGCGTGCTGCTGCTCGCACTGCTGCGCGATCCGGCACAGCTCGAAGCGGTGCGCCAGGATCGTACGCTGGTCGCCCAGGCGATCGAAGAGGCCCTGCGCTGGGACGGTCCGGTGTTGATGCAGTCGCGCATGGCGACGCGTGACGTCACGCTCGGTGGCGTCGAGATTCCCGCGGGCGCATTTCTGGACGTGCTGGCGGGCAGCGCCAATCGCGATCCCAACCGCTTCCCCGATCCGGACAAGTTCGACATCTATCGCAAACCGGCTCACCGCCATTTCGCGTTTGCGTATGGACCGCACGTGTGCATTGGTCAACATCTCGCGCGTGTGGAGATGACGCGCGCGCTCAACGCGATCCTCGACCGACTGCCCAATCTTCGTCTCGATCCGGCCGCGCAGGCACCGCAGATCAACGGCATCATGATGCGCGTTCCGCATTCGATTCCCGTCGTCTTCGGCTAATCAGAACAAAGCCGGCCTCATGGGCTTTTTACGAGGCCGACCGACAAGACAGGTGCCGCTGGCCAGCTCGCATATTGAGTTGCCCGGCGCGCACCGACGGTGGAGAACGCATTGATGACGGAGTTTGACTATGTCGTGGTTGGCGCGGGCGCCGCAGGTTGCGTGCTCGCCAACCGTCTTTCGCAAAGCGGGCGCCATACGGTGCTGCTCATTGAAGCAGGGCCCGAGGACCGCAGTCCCTTGATCCGGATGCCAAAGGGATTCGGAAAGCTGCTGGGCGATCCGGCTCACGCCTGGTTCATCCCCGTGCAGCCCGACGACGGCAACGGGCACCGCAATGAAATCTGGCTGCGCGGCAAGATGCTCGGAGGTTCGAGCAGCATCAACGGCATGGTGTACATGCGCGGACATCCCGAGGACTACGACGGATGGAGCGAACTGGGCGTGGAGGGCTGGAGCTGGCAAAACCTGGCGCCGTGCTTCAGGCAGATCGAAGATCACGCGCTGGGCGCCGACGAACTGCGGGGATCGGGCGGCCCACTGAAAGTCTCGCCGTATGCGCAGCGCAACCGCATTGGCGACGCTGTTCTCGAGGCGTGCCGGTCGCTTGGCATTCGGCGCGTGGAGGATATCAACCGGCTCGATCACGAGGGCGTCGCTTATCTGATCTACACGATACGCAACGGGCGGCGCCAAAGCTCGGCCGAAGCGTTTCTGAAGCCCGTTCGTTCGCGCAAGAATCTCACGGTCGTTACTGCGACGCAGGCTGTGCGAATCGTTTTTGACGGCACGCGCGCAACAGGCGTGCAATGCGAAAGCGCGGGGCAGCAGATCGTCTATCGTGCACGCCGCGAACTGATTCTGTCGGCCGGAGCGATCGAGTCGCCGCGGCTTTTGCAGTTGTCGGGCATTGGCGATCCCGGTCATCTGCAGTCGCTTGGCATCCCGATCGTGGCAGCGATCCCGGGTGTCGGGCTGAACATGCGCGAGCACTATCTGTATATGGTGCAGGTGCGTTTGCGGCATTGGCGCGACTCGCAGAACCGGCAGTTCAGCGGCCTGCGCTTGTGGCGCAACGCGATGCAGTATTTCCTGTTCCGCCGTGGCGTGATGTCGCTCGGCTCGTATCAGGTGGGCGGCTTCGTCAAGACTGCTCCCGACGCGAAGCGCCCCGACGTTCAACTGATGATGGCGCCGTACTCGATGGATTTCGGCGCGGCCGGCTATGCGTTCGAGAGGTTCCCTGGCATGCAGCTCTTCAGCTATCCACTGCGTCCGCGCAGTGAAGGACATGTGAGAATTCAGTCGGCGGACCCCCATGTGCCGCCCGAGGTCGTTGCGAACTACCTTGCCGATTCGTACGACCAGCGGATGGCCGTCAGCGCATTCCGGCTCATGCGCAACGTGCTGGCCGCCGAGCCGCTAGCCAGCCTGCTGGAAGGAGAAACGCGTCCAGGTTCCGCTGTTCAGACCGACGCCGAGATCCTCGACCTCTACCGGCGCGAGGGGCAGTCCGGCTATCACGCTTGCGGCACCTGCAAGATGGGCTCCGGTCCGCTTGCCGTGCTCGATTCGCGCTTGCGGGTGCGGGGCGTTGAAGGCCTGCGCGTGATGGATCTTTCCGTGACGCCCACGATGATCTCCGGCAACACCAATGGCCCCATGATGGCGATGGCATGGCGTGCCGCCGGCCTGATCCTCGAGGATGCGCGATGAGCCACCTCGAGGACTACGGCAGGCGCTTTGCGAACATCGAATTCGAGCGGCGCGATGGCGTACTACAGGTACGCCTGCACACGAACGGCGGCCCGCTCAAGTGGGGCGCACTCGACGGCAGCATTCACAGTCAGCTGGGCGAGGCGTTCTATCAGATTGCACGCGACCTCGAAAATCGCGTAGTGATCCTGACGGGCACCGGCGATGCGTTCTGTGACGCCATGAACTACGCCGAGCTGCCGGCGGAACCGCTTGCGCAAATCTGGCCGCGCCTTCAGCGCGAGGGGCAGGACTTGCTCATGGAACTGCTGGACATTCCGGTTCCCGTTATCGGCGCGATCAACGGCCCGGCGCTCATTCACGCCGAGTTGCTCGTGCTGTCCGATATCGTGCTCGCGTCCAGTCACGCTGAAATCTCGGATCAGGCGCACTTCGTTCACGGCGTCGTGCCGGCGGATGGTGTGCAGATCGTCTGGCCGATGTTGGTCGGCCATAACCGCGCACGCCACTTTCTGCTCACCGGCGAGCGCATGACGGCGCAACGCGCGTGGGAGCTTGGCGTGGTCGGCGAAGTCGTGACGCAGGAAGCGCTGCTCGATCGCGCCTGGGAGATCGCCCGCAGCCTCGCGGCGAAGCCGATCGAAACCCTGCGCTATACCCGCGCGGTCTTTGCTCAGCCGTTCAAGCGGCGCATGGCCGACGAACTGGGCTACGGACTCGCGCTCGAAGGGCTCGCCGGTATTGCCGCGCAGTCTGGCAAGACCTAGCCGTCAAAGCGACATGTTCACGAATGGGAGACACGATATGGACCTGGCAGTGCATACATTAACCGAGCGAAACGCGATCGTTCAAAAGGCGCTCGACCGTGCGACGCGGGAGGGTGGCGAGATCGGCGTGCAGGTGGCGGCCTATCTCAATGGCAAACTCGTGATCGACGCATGGAGCGGCGTGGCCGATCCGGCCACCGGCCGCCTCGTTGACGGCGATACGCTCTTCAACGTCTATTCGGTGACGAAGGCAGTCGCGGCAACCGCGCTACACATTCTGGCGGACCGCGGGCTCATCGAATACGACGCGCCGGTCGCGCGCTATTGGCCGGAGTACGGTGCGCACGGGAAAGACAAGACGACGGTACGCGATGTGCTGACTCACCGCGCCTGCGTGCCGCAGATGCCGGACGGCGTGACGCCGGAACTGATGTGCGATTGGCAATGGATGACGCGCGCCATCGCGAACCTGGAGCCGCTCGCCGAGCCGGGCACGAAGACGCTTTATCTTTCGATGACCTTCGGCTGGATCGTTGGGGAACTGGTCCGACGCGCCGACCCGAAGAAGCGCTCGCTGGGCCGCTTCGTTCAGGAGGAGATTGCGAAGCCGCTCGGTATACACGATCTCTGGATTGGCATTCCTGATGAAGTCGAGCCACGCATTGCTCGTCTTACCGATGCAATGGTGCCGGTTCCCGCGGAATACCTGCCGCCGCTGTTCTTGCGCTCGATGCCGCAGCAGGTCGCACTGACGCCGCATGTGTTCGAGCGCCCGGACGTACGGCGCGCCGAGGTGGCGGGCGTGGGCGGGATCTTCAATGCGCGTAGTGAAGCGCGTTTCTGGGCGATGCTTGCGTGCGGTGGTGAGCTGGACGGCGTGAGGATCCTTTCGAAGGAACGCGTGGCCACGCTGAATACGCCTCGCGCCAACAGCGAAGAGCCGGACCCCGTGATGTTCGGCTTTCCGATTCCGATCACGATCGGCGGCTTCTGGTTCGGCGGCAATCATCCGCCGGTGACGGCGGCGCGTTCGCCGCGCGCATTGTGTCATCCGGGGCAGGGCAATTCGATCGGCTGGGCGGACCCGGACACGGGACTCGCGGTGGCAATCTGCCACAACAAGCTGTTCAATCCGACCACGCCGGAAGAAGATCCACTGCTCCCGATTGCTGTTGCGATTCGTGAAGCACTCGATCTGGAGTGATCACCGCAATGGTCATGGATATCACGTATTTGCAGCAATGGACCGGACGCACCGAGGAAGTGCGGGACCAGGTCACTCTCACGCCGATGGCGGCGCTCGGCGCCATGCTCGACCGCGACGACCCGCCAGCAGCGGCGGGCGATGACTTGCCGCCGTTGTGGCACTGGCTTTATTTTCTGCCGGTTCATCGTCAGTCGATGGTCGGGTCGGACGGTCATCCAAAGCGTGGAGGTTTCCTGCCGCCTGTCGACTTGCCGCGGCGTATGTGGGCGGGCAGTCAACTCGAGTTTCTGCGGCCGCTGAAGGCGGGCAGCGCGATTACGCGTCTTTCGCGCATCGAAAGCGTTGCGCACAAGCAGGGACGCACCGGCGACCTGGTGTTCGTCAACGTCAAGCACGAGGTCAGCGACGTTGCCGGACTCGCGATCGTCGAACGCCAGGATATCGTTTATCGCGATCATCCGGCTGGGAGTGAAAAGCCGGCTGCGCCACAGGCCGCGCCCGCGAGCGCTCAGTGGGCACGCGAGGTCGTTCCCGACCCCGTGTTGCTGTTTCGCTATTCGGCGCTCACCTTGAATGGTCATCGTATTCACTACGATCGGCCATACGCGACCGGCGAAGAGGGATATGAGGGGCTCGTCGTGCACGGCCCTCTGCTCGCCACGCTACTTATGGACTCGCTGAGATCGGAGCTGCCGGGCGCGCGCGTACGATCGTTTTCGTTCCGCGCGATCAAGCCGGTGGTGGACACGTCACCTTTCTACGTCTGCGGGAAGCGGGACGAATCGGACCCCGGCAAGGTGATGTTGTGGATTTCGGGTAGCGATGGGTCGTTGCGCATGGAAGCATCGGCCGAGCTCGCCTGATGTGTTGAATCCGGTCCGCCAACGTGTTTTAACTTCCGCGGCCCGGTCTCTGAACTGGAGTTTTATGCGTTCGTTTCTTTTTGTGCCTGGGAGCAAACCCGAGCGATTCGCCAAGGCGCTCGCGGCAGGCGCCGATGCAGTGATCGTGGACCTCGAAGACGCCGTCGCTGACGCGGATAAGGCGTCAGCACGCGCACATGTTGCCGATGCCGCGCGAACATTTGTGGCTGCGCCTGTTCGCGTGCTGCTGCGCATCAACGGCGCAGGCACTCAGTGGTTCGAGGATGACCTCTCGCTTGCAGCGCTCGACGGTATCGATGGCATCGTGCTGCCCAAGGTGGAGAATTCGGCAGCGCTGTCCGCTGTCGCCACGGCAACGCAGAAGCCGATATGGCCGATCATCGAATCCGCCGGGGGCGTCTGGAACGCGTTGGAAGTGGCGCGCATGCCCGGTGTCGAGCGGCTCATTTTCGGCTCGGTGGACTTCGAACTCGATCTCGATTGCGATGGTTCATGGGACGCGTTGCTGCACGCGCGTTCGCGCATCGTGCTGGCCTCGCGTGTAGCCGGAATTCAGTCTCCGGTGGACGGCGTAACCGTGGCGATCGATGACGAACGGCAACTTGCGGAGGACTCGTCGAAGGCAAGATCGCTGGGTTTCGGCGGCAAGCTGTGCATTCATCCACGCCAGGTTGAAGCGGTCAATGCCGCGTTCAGCCCGAGCGCAGATGAAATTGCCAAGGCGCGGCGAATCGTCGAGGCGTACGAGCGCGCTGAAGGCGGGGCAGTGTCCATGGATGGACGGATGGTGGACTTGCCGGTCTTGCTCAAGGCAAGACGCATAGTCGGTTTGTCCGAAAAGACCGAAAGCGTGCGCGGTTCGGCAGAAGCGTAAGGAGAACTGCGGGGCGCCCGCGCCGCCACCGCATGATGTGGCGCGGGCATGGTCCGATTGAATTTACACCGGATCCCACGGCGTCAGCGCCATGGAGGGCACGTTCGGGAAGAAGCTCGATTCGAACGCCGGCATGACCTGCTCGGCAATCGCTTCGGGCGTCCAGCCGCCGTCGCGATGCAGCGAGCGGATCATGCGGATCTGGTTGAAGAAGTAGATTTCGTTGGCGCGCACACCGAAGATCTGCCCCGAAACCTTGGTGGCCTGGTCGGAGGCAAGGTACACGGCGAGCGGCGCAATCTTGCGCGATTCCATGCGCTTGAGAATCTCGACGCGTGCCTTTTGCTCGGGCGTTTCCGAGGGAATCGAGGCAGTCATCGCAGTCCATGCCCACGGCGCGATGCAGTTAGAGCGCACGTTGAATTTGGCCATGTCGAGCGCGATCGACTTCGACAGACCGACGACACCCATCTTGGCGGCCGAGTAGTTGGCTTGCCCGATATTGCCGATCAGACCCGACGTGGAGGTCATATGAACGAAGCTGCCGCCGTTTTGGGCCTTGAAGTGCGGAGCCGCAGCACGCGCCACGAAAAACGACCCGTTCAGGTGGACGTCGACCACGGCCTTCCACTCGTCGAGGCTCATGTTGAAGAACATGCGGTCGCGCACGATGCCGGCGTTGTTGACCACACAGTCGATGCGGCCGAACGTGTCCAGCGCGGCCTGCACGATCTTCTGCGCCGAATCCCATTCGGCGACGCTGTCCATCGAGGCAACCGCTTGTCCGCCGGCCTCCTTGATTTCCGCGACAACGCGCTGTGCGGCGAATTCGCCGGTTTCGGCGTTACGACCGAGGTCGTTGACGACGACCTTGGCGCCGTTCGCCGCGAATTGCAGCGCGAAGTCGCGCCCGATGCCGGCACCCGCACCCGTTACCACTACCACCTTGTCCTTGACGAAATCGCTCACTCTTGTCTCCGTTCGATACAGGCGTTGATGTAGAAAAGCTCGCCTCGGTATAATAGCAAAACTGAACGACGTTGCATAATATGAACGCTGACCCATTGACGCGGAGTGTGGCGATTCATCCATTCGAAGACGACGAAATGAAAGGAGACGCAAGATGAATCATACGAAAGACTGGACCGTACCGGACCATGTTCCGCGGGAACTCGTGGTCGATTTCGACTATATGAACCCGCCTGGCGCGCAAGACGATGTTCATCTGGCATGGAAGTCGCTGCACGCGGGGCCCGACATCGTATGGTCCCCTTACTATGGCGGCCACTGGATCGCCACGCGAGGCGAAGATATCGAGGCGATGCAGAAGGACCATACGCGCTTCTCGCATCAAAGCGTCAACATTCCGCCGCTCAACGAGTCGCGGCTGGTGCCGCTCGAACTCGACCCGCCTGAGCACACTGCGTACCGCAACCTGATCACGCCCGCTTTTCTTCCGCAGGCAATCGCGTCGCTCGAGAGCGACGTGCGCAGCCTCGCAATCGAGTTGATCGAAAAGCTCGCTCCGCGAGGCGAATGCGAGTTCGTCTCGGAGTTTTCGAAGATCCTGCCGATCGTGATTTTCCTGCGTCTCGCAGACCTTCCGTTGAGCGATCGCGAGCAACTGCTCGAATGGGCGGAGTGGGCCGTACGCGGCAATCTCGACGAACGCATCGAATCCCAGCACCGTCTTGGCGGCTATATCGCCACCTGGGTGGAAAAGCGCAAGGCCCAGGCGGGTGGCGATCTGGTCAGCCTGATCGTCAACGCGCAGATCGATGGCAAGCCGATCAGCCCCGAGCGCATGTTCGGGATGTTTATCGTCGTGCTGTTCGGCGGTCTGGATACCGTCGCCTCGTTGATGGGTTTCATCGCGCGTTTCCTCGCCGAGAATCCGGCGCACCGGCGGCAGCTCATCGAGAATCCGGAACTGATGGTGTCGTCGGTCGACGAATTGATCCGGCGCTTTGGCGTGGCGAATACCGCGCGACTCATCACTCAGGACATGGAATACAAAGGCGTCCAGTTCAAAAAGGGTGACCAGATCCAGTTGCCGAACTCTCTGTTCGGCCTCGACGACCGCAAGTTCAGCAACCCGCTTGCCGTCGACCTCACGCGCAAGCCGGTGATGCACGCGGCTTTCGGCAACGGACCGCATCGCTGTCCGGGCTCGTTTCTCGCGCGCACGGAGATCAAGGTGTTCCTGCAGGAATGGCTCAAACGCATTCCCGATTTCCGCATTCGCGAGGGCGACAAGCCACGATGCGGTTCAGGCTCGGTCAACGGCATGCTTTATCTGCCGCTCGCCTGGGACGTAGCGCCCTGACACAACCCCACCTCAACGACTCATAGACGATCATGAAAAAGTGGCAATGCATTTTTTGCGGGTTTTACTACGACGAAGCAGTGGGACTTCCGGCGGAGGGCATCGCGCCCGGCACCCGCTGGGAAGACATCCCGGATGACTGGGCATGCCCCGAGTGCGGCGCGACCAGGGCCGACTTCGTGATGGTCGAGGTGGAGGCCTGAGGGCACGCGCACGGCACCAGGCCGTGCGCTGCGTCGCCCAGTGTCAAACGCGCTCGAAGACGGCGGCGATACCCTGGCCGCCGCCGATGCACATGGTCTCGAGCGCATAACGCCCCTTTCGACGCGTCAGTTCGTGCAGGAGCGTCGTCATGATCCGCACGCCCGTTGCGCCAATCGGGTGGCCGAGCGATATGCCGGAGCCGTTCACGTTGAGCCGGTCGGTATCGTGCCAGTTCCAGCCTTTGAGGACTGCCAGCACCTGGCATGCGAACGCTTCGTTCACTTCGACGAGATCCATCCGATCGAGCGAGAGGCCCGTGCGCGCCATGAGCTTCTGGACCGCAGGCACGGGTCCGATCCCCATACGCGAAGGCTCGCAGCCGGCGGCGGCCCAGCCGGTCAGCCAGGCGATGGGTTCGAGCCCGAGCGCTTCGAGACGGTCTTCCGCGACGACGAGGCAGGCGGCCGCGGCGTCATTCTGCTGGCTGGAATTGCCGGCGGTCACCGTGCCGCCCGGCATCAAAGCGCGAAGCTTGCCGAGACTTTCCATGCTGGCGTCCTCCCGGAATCCTTCGTCCCTGGAGAAAAGGAGCGGCTCGCCCTTCTTCTGGGGCACGCTGACCGCAACGACTTCCTCGGCCATGCGGCCCGACTCCCACGCCGCCGCCGCGCGCTGGTGGCTGCGTAACGCGAATTCGTCGGCGGCCTCGCGGCTGATGCCATAGTCGGTGGCGAGATTTTCCGCCGTCTCGATCATGCCGGAGATATAGCCGAAGCGAGATTCGGGCTGCGAGCGCTCGCGGCCGCGTGCGAGACGGTCGTGAAACTGAACGGAGCCCGAACGGGCGCCCCAGCGCATGTCCGTGCTGTAGTACTCGATGTTGCTCATGCTTTCCACGCCGCCGGCCAGCACCACGTCGGCGGCGCCAGTCTGCACCATCATCGCTGCGGTGGCGAGCGCCTGCAGGCCGCCGCCGCAGCGGCGGTCCAGTTGCATGCCCGGCACTTCGACGGGCAGGCCCGCCTGCAGCGCGATCCAGCGGCCCACGCAGGGCGTTTCGCTGCTCGCGTACGAATGTGCGAACACGACGTCGTCGATGCGAGCGGGATCGAGTCTCGCTCGCCGGATCGTTTCGTTCGCAACGAGTGCGCCGAGTTCTTCGACGGAGACACCGCGCAGGCTACCGCCAAAGGTGCCGACGGGCGTTCGTACGGGGGACACAATTGCTGCGCGTTTCATGGGACAGTTCCTTGCAGGGTTTCGAGTTTCTGATTCGGGCCCGATGGCAATCAGGCGACGAGCGTCGCACTTCCGGACCGATTGGAAGGCGGGGCGCCGGCCATCTGGTCGAGAGCGCCACGATGGTCCGGATGGGCAATCGCAAGCATGCGCTCGCGCCGTTGCCGCAGCGTCAGTCCGCGCAGATCGGCTACGCCATATTCCGTCACCACGATCCCGGCGTCGCTGCGCGGCGTGCTGACCGGCCCGGTCAACGACGCGACAATGCGGGTGGCGCCCTTGCCAGCCGTGGAGGGCAGTGCGATGACGGGAACGCCGCCACGAGAGCGTCGCGCGCCGCGCAGGAAGTCCAGCGCGCCGCCCACCGCGCCCACGTACACGCCCCCCGCAATCTCGGCGTTGATCTGTCCACTCAGATCGACCTCGACCGCGGAGTTGATGGCGACGAAGCGATCGATGCTCGCGAGCACATGCGGGTCGTGCGTGTAGCGGGTCGAACGAAACTCGATGGCGTCGTTGCGATGCGCGAACTCGTGAATGCGGCGGCCGCCCATCATCACGCCGGCGATGGTCTTGCCCATGTCGATGGATTTGCGCGCATTGTTGATCACGCCGGTTTGCATGAGGTCGGCGACTTTGTCTCCGATCGTGCCGGAATGAATGCCGAGGTTTCGACGATCGGAGAGGCACGCAAGGATCGCCTCTGGAATCGCGCCGAGACCGAGTTGAATCGTGGCGCCGTCTTCGATCAAACTTGCCGTGTACCGCGCGATCGCCAGATCCGTTGCGCTTGCTGCGCTGGGCGAACTTTCGGGTAGAGCGCGCGACGTCGGCAGGATGAAGTCGATCTCATCGTCGCGAAGGTAGCGCTCGCCGTATGTCCAGGGGGCCTGCTCATTCACCTCTGCGACGACGACTCGCGCGTGCTTCAGTGCCGGAATCAGATACTCGTGCGCAATGGAGAGGCTGTAGCGACCCAGTGAATCGGGCGGCGCCAGCTGCAGCAGCAAGACGTCGATGGGAAACTGGCCCGACTCCATCATCTGCGGAAACTGCGAGTAGTGGCACGGAAGAAAATCGAGTGCGCCAGCCTTGGCCAAAGCGCGGTTGGCGCCTGTGCCGCAGTACGAAACGAAATCGATGCAGTCAGCGTGCTCTGGCCGGCACGTGTCGAAACGACTAGCGCCCAGAAAAATTCGAAACGCGCCGATGCCGTGCCGTTGCTCTAGCAACTTTCTCGTGAGCGGGAGGGGCTCCGCGTTCGATTGACCCCACGCGACGGTATCTCCGGGACGAACGATGGATGCGAAGTCGACGGAGTCCGCCTCTAGCAGTAAAGGCATGATGTTGTTCGCGTCAGTGCGTAGTTTGAGTCATTGGCGCAACGGTATAGGTGTCGTCGTGCTGCCCACGCACGGCGCCCGACGCGATGACTTCCGCGATCCGCTCTTCGCTGTATCCGATGCTGCGCAGCACGTCTTCCGTATGCTGGCCAAGGCGCGCAACGGCGAGCGGCGGCGCTGCAGGCTCCATGCGGAAATGAATCGGGCTTGCAACGTGTTTGCGTCCGGACGGATCGCTTTGAATCATCGCGCGCTCATGCGCATGCGGATGGTCGAGCGCTTCGGCGAGCGAGAGCACCGGCGCGACGCTGATGTTTCGGCCCTCGAACCAGTCGAGCCATTCATCGAGAGTGCGGGTCAGGAAGGTACGCGTCAGGAATGCGCGCACCCGCGTCTGACCGTCGCCGGCCGGACCGATGGCGTCGCCGACCAGATCCGGGCGGCCGAGTGGCGTAAGCAGGTTAGTGGCAAAACTGCGCTCCCGGCCGCCGAGGCAGAGCCATTTCGAATCGGCGGTCTCATAGCTGCTGAGCAGTGCGAGACCGCTGTCGTCGTCTGGCGTTTCCTGAGATGAAACGTCCGGCGTGTTGAGCAAGCGGCCACTCAGATACGGCTGCGCCGTGAGCGCCGCATCGAAGAGCGAGACGTCGATATAGTCGCCGCGCCCGGTTTCCCGTGCGCGCAGGAGTGCCATCAACACAGCGGACAACGCCGTCAACGAACCGGCGAGCGCCGCGAGCGAGGGCCCCGTGGTAACGGGCATCCCGCGGCTATCGCGCGGCAGCGTGCCCGCGAGCGCTTGAATCACCGGATCATGGGCGGGCAGTTGAGAGAGCGGGCCATTCTGTCCAAATGCGGTCATCGCGCAATAAACGAGTCGCGGGTTCGTCCGGCTCACCGTGTCGTAGTCGATCCCAAGGCGGGCGGCCACTCCCGGCCGTGACGATTCGATCACCACGTCGGCCTCGTTCATCAGCTTGAGCGCCACCTCGCGTCCGTCGGGATGCTTCAGGTCGAGGGCGATGCTGCGCTTGCCGCGGTTGATTGCGGCGAAGAACGCGCCATCCGTGCCCGGTGCACCGCGTGTGGGGTCGCCGGTGACCGGTTCGATCTTGATGACCTGCGCCCCGTGTTCCGCGAGATTGGCGGCGAGGAACGGACCCGGCATGAACTGTGACAGGTCCACGACGCGAAGACCGGTGAGTTTCATGCGAGAGCGGCTCCGAAGCCGAGCTGGCGTTGCGCGATCGCGGCAGCCTCCTTCACGATGCGTTCGATCAGTTCCGCACAAGTCGGCAGGTCGTGGATGAGACCGGTCACGATCCCGGCGGGGAACGCGCCGCCTTCGACTTCTCCCGTGCCGAATGCGTCCATCCAACGCTTGGCTCCGGTCAGCGCGTAGAGGTCGGCATGCGTCACGTGCCCGCTGCGCTCGAGTTCGAGCGCGGCGAGGCTCACGCTATTCTTGATCACACGGCTTGAATCGCCGAGCGAGCGGCCGACCACCACCGTATCGCGCTCCGTCGCTTCCAGCAGACGTTGCTTGATCGCCGGGTGGACCTGCGATTCTTGCGTGAGCATGAAGCGCGTGCCCATATTGATGCCGTCCGCACCGAGCGCCAGAGCCGCCATCAGACCGCGCCCATCGGCGAAACCACCGGAGGCGAGAATCGGCACCTTCAGCTTGTCGGCGGCGGCGGGAATCAGGATCAGTCCCGGGATATCGTCTTCACCGGGGTGCCCCGCGCATTCGAACCCGTCGATGCTGATGGCGTCTGCGCCGAGCGATTCGGCCTTCACCGCGTGGCGGACCGTGACGCACTTGTGGACGACCTTGACGCCCTGCGCCTTGAATTCGGCGATGTATTTCGCGGGATTGCTACCTGCCGTTTCCACGACCTTGACACCCTGCGAAACGATGGTGCGCACATATGCGTCATAGTCGAGACCGGCATTCGCGCCGAGTACGGTCAGATTCACACCGAACGGCTTGTTCGTGAGCGAACGCACTTTGTCGATTTCACGCGCGAGCGCGTCGGCGCTTGCATGTGTATGCGCGGAGATGAACCCAAGACCGCCCGCGTTACCTACGGCCGCTGCCAGTTCGGCGCGCGCCACCCAGCGCATGCCGCCTTGAATGATGGGGTATTGGATGCCGAGTAATTCAGTAATGCGGTTGACGTAGGGTTTCATCACGTGCCTGTAGTCTGGGGAGGGAGTGTGGGTGCGAGGAGGGCGCTGGATGCGCGCGGCCTGGCGTGCTCGGTTAGCCACGGCAGAAGTGGCTTTTTCAGCGATTCAACAATCGCGGAACTGCGGCTTGCGTTTTTCGGCGAAGGCCGCCATGCCTTCCTTGCGGTCTTGGGTGGCGAAGGTCGAATAGGCCATGCGCCGCTCGAACAGGATGCCTTCGGCGAGGCTCGATTCGTAAGCACGGTTGACGCACTCTTTCGCCATCGCCACGACCGGTTGCGAGAATCGAGCGATTTCGTCGGCTGTTTTCAGCGCTTCGCCGACGAGCGTATCGACAGGAACGATACGGCTCACGAGCCCGCATCGTTCGGCTTCGACAGCGTCCATCTTGCGGCCGGTGAGAATCATCTCCATCGCCTTCGATTTGCCGAGCACCCGCGTGAGGCGCTGCGTGCCGCCGGCGCCGGGAATGGTTGCGAGCGTGATTTCGGGCAGGGCGAAACGCGCGTTGTCGGCGGCCAGAATGAAGTCGCACATCATGGCCAGCTCGCAGCCTCCGCCCAACGCGAGACCGGCGACGGCGGCGATGACCGGTTTACGGCAACGCGAGGTGCGCTCCCAGTTCGAAGTGATGAACTGATTCTTGTAGACGTCCATGTACGTCCATTCGCCCATCATCTTGATGTCGGCTCCGGCGGCGAATGCTTTTTCACTGCCGGTGAGCACGATCGCGCCGATGGCAGGATCGGCCTCGAGGCCGTCGAGTGCGGCCGTCAGCTCGTCCATCAACTGGTTGTTCAGCGCGTTATAGGCATGCGGACGGTTCAGCTTGATCAAGCCGGTCTTGCCGTGAATTTCGACGATGATCGTCTCGTAGGCCATGGTCTTTCCTTGCGGGAATCAGGGTGAACACTTAAGCCAGCATCGGTATCTGCCCGGCCTTGCTTGTATTGGCTGTGGCACCCCGTGCAGACTGCGTCAGGTCGTGCCGCGCGTTGCCAAATTTGTGAACGACGTTTATGATTCTGAATGTGTGACCCAGCTTTGTCAATTGAGCCAATGGTCAGATTCGCTAATGGAAAACACCGCGAGGAGACAGTGCATGACGACTCGTCACGAGGACGGACAGATTCGCGTTGAACAACGCGGGAACCTGCTTTTGATAGGCATCGACCGGCCGGAAAAGCGCAACGGCTTTACCCCGAAGATGTTCAGGGAACTGGCCGCCGCTTACACGCGGCTGGAGAACAGCAGCGATCTGTTCTGCGGTCTGGTCTATGCCGAAGGCGACCACTTTACGGCGGGGCTCGACATGCCGAAGATCGCGCCGCTGCGCCGTGAGGGCAAACCCTTGCTTCCGGAGGGCGAGGTCGATCCGTTCAATTTGCGCGCGCCGCTGCGCACCAAGCCGGTCGTCATCGCTCTCAAGGGAATCTGCTTTACGGTCGCGGTCGAATTGATGCTCGCATCGGAAGTGGCCGTGGCCGCCGATAACTGCCGTTTCTCCCAACTTGAAGTGAAGCGGGGGATCATGGCAGGTTGTGGTGCGACGTTCCGCATGGTCCAGCGTGCCGGCTGGGGCAACGCGATGAAGGTGCTGCTCACCGGCGACGAGTTCACTGCCGAGGAGGCGCGCCGCATGAACTTCGTTCAGGACGTCGTGCCGGCGGGCCAGGAATTCGACCGCGCGCTGGCTATCGCAGAGCGAATCGCCGCGCAGGCGCCGCTCGCCGTGCAGGCCACGATGCAGAACGCGCGTGTTTCACTGGGGCAAGGCTGGCAGGATGCCTACGCGACGATTCAGTCGACGCAGCAGTTTCTCTACAACACGGAAGATGCAAAGGAAGGCGTTCAGTCCTTCATCGAAAAACGTACGGCGAAGTTCGTCGGACGCTGATGCATGGCTTGCGGCGCGGCCGGTATGAATTCAAGGGGACAGTTTGATATGACAAAAGGCGCGTTGACGGGGGTTCGCGTACTCGACCTGAGCCGTATTCTCGCGGGGCCCTGGGGGGCGCAGATGCTGGCGGATCTCGGCGCGGAGGTCATCAAGGTCGAGCGTCCGGGCAAAGGGGACGATTCGCGGCAGTTCGGCCCGCCGTTTCTCATGGATCGGGAGGGCAAGGTTACGCGCGAATCGACGTTCTTTATCAGCGCGAACCGTGGCAAGAAGTCGATCACGTGCGATATTTCGACGCCCGACGGCCAGACGCTGATCCGCTCGCTGGCTGCGCATTGCGACGTGCTGCTCGAGAACTATAAGGTTGGCGACCTGAAACGCTACGGGCTCGACTACGAGAGCCTCAAACTCGTCAATCCTCGCTTGATCTACTGCTCGATAACGGGGTTCGGACAAACCGGGCCGTACAGTCCCCGCCCCGGATATGACTCGATTTTCCAGGCGATGGGCGGTCTGATGAGCGTCACGGGCAACGGCGACGACGTGCCGGGCGGCGGACCGATGAAAACCGGGCCCAGTCTCGCGGACATCCTTTGTGGACAGTACGCGGCGTCCGCGATCATCGCCGCGCTCTATCATCGCGACGCGGCACAAGGCGGCAGTGGGGAGGGGCAGTACATCGACCTGGCGCTGCTGGACGCGATGATCGCCGCCACCTCGCACTATGCGAGCCAGTACCTCGTTTCGGGGCAGGTTCCGGTCCGGCGCGGTACGGAGGGAAACGGCGGCATGCCGTCGCGCATGTTCCGCTGTGCCGATCGCGACATCATGATCGTTGCGGGCAACAACGAACAATACGCGCGGATGTGCCAGGTCCTCGGGCATCCCGAACTCGCCAGCGACCCGCGATTCAGCGAGATTGCACTGCGAGTGAAGAATCGCCGCGCGCTCGGCGAAGTGTTCGAACCGCTGATCGCCGAATGGCAAAGCGATGAACTGCTGGCGGCTCTCGACGCGGCTGGGGTGCCGGCGGGGCCGATCAACAATCTGGAACAAGTGTTCGCCGATCCCCACGTGCAGGCGCGTGCGATGTGTGTTGAAGTCGCGCATCCGCTCACCGACGAGGCGGTCCGTATGGTTGCCAATCCGGTGAAGATGTCGGGCACGCCGATCGATTCGTACGGCGCGCCGCCGATGCTCGGGCAGCACACGGACGCCGTGCTGCACGATGTGCTGGGTATGTCGCAGTCCGATATCGATACCTTGCGCGAAAAGAAGGTAATTTAGAAAGCACGATCTTGCGAAGCGCAGCCCTTCGGGGCTGCGCTCTATTGCGGACTATCCATATCAATCAGGACAACGAATGTCACTGTCGTTGCGAGACATTCGAGGATGGTTGCGGGGTTGCGCGAACCCTCGGCGGCCAACTGGCTTGTTTCGCATCACGCTTTTGCAATCAGGGGTTCTTTGATGCACATTGCAATACCCGCAGAAACTCGGGCGAACGAAACCCGCGTGGCCGCGACGCCGGAGACACGAGCGGTTCATCGCGTGGCACATGATGTACGAGAGGATCGCGCCGGAAGAGCCCACCAGCGACCCCGCGATGATCAGCATGGCGTTGTTCAGCGAGAAGCCGTGAACGTGCTGCTCGCGGAAGCCGAGGTGCCGTACGACATGGTGTTCGAAATGGAGGACATCAACAACGAGTTCGGCCAGACCGACGTGGTGCTGGTGCTCGGCGCGAATGACGTGGTGAACCCGGCGGCGAAGAACGATCCGAAGTCGCCGATCGCGGGCATGCCGATCATCGAGGCGTACAAGGCGCGCACGATCATCGTGAACAAGCGCTCGATGGCGGCCGGCTACGCGGGCCTCGACAACGAACTCTTCTACATGGATAAAACCATGATGGTGTTCGGCGACGCGAAGAAGGTGATCGAGGAGATGGTGAAGGCGGTGCAGTAAGCGGTAGCTAAAGGACGAATCATGACGACTGAGAATAGCAATAGCGGTATCGCAGACACAACCGAGGTAGAAGTCGGGTATCTCGAAGCGGGCGGCGATGCTTCAAATCATTCACGCCTGCATCAACGATCGGACGCTGCCCACGGCCGTCGAAAATCACCCCAGTGGGCATGGGCGGTCTGCCGCAGCGAATAAGACTGGATGGACGTGCACTTGCCGTTCTTCACATCGGAATGGTACTGATTGCTTTCTTGAAAAGCGGCATCGAGATCGCAATTTCCGCAGGCCGATTCGGTCTGTCGTGGTGAGCGTCCTCTTCGCCGTCGCCCAAATCCGTTCATCGCTTTACGGCTTCGGGTGCGTCTCGACGTCGCGGTGCCCCCGTTGAAAATCGCCTGACACAACGGCGCAAAAAAAACCTTGGCTCGGTGTCCCGCAGCCAAGGTCAAACTCCACACGCTCTCGCGAAGTGTGCCGGAGGAGAAATATGTGACCACTTTCGATCGTTTTGGTAGGCGTCTCGTGCGAACTCGCCGTCGGATCGAGGCATCTCAGTTAATGCAACTATTAGTTCAATTAAATTCTCTGCGCCGCTGAGAAATGCAACTTCTCGTTTCATATATTGCAACTGTGTTCAAAAAGACGCACTAAAGCATTGACTGTCCGCCGTCCACACTGATAGTCTGCCCGGTTATGAAATTAGCGTCGTCACTACACAGAAATGCAACTGTTCGTCCAATATCGAGCTCAGGATCGCCGAAGCGGCCAAGAGCGATTTCACCGAGATAGCGCGTGCGTTCCTGGGGATTGGCCTCGAGGTAGGCTTCAGCGGCTGGCGTGAGCGCTGCCGGGCAAATGACGTTGACGGTGATGCCATAGGCACCCCATTCGCGCGCGGCAACACGTGAAAGTCCACGAATGCCCTCCTTGGTTGCGGCGTACGCGCCGAATCCCTTGAGCCCTTCGATGCCTGTGCGCGAGCCGAAGTTGACGATGGTGCCGCGGCCCTGTGCCTTCATGTGCGGCAATACGGCCTGCATGAAATACAGCGTGCCGTACAAGCCAGACTCGAGTGTGTCGCTCCAGTCGTCGTCGGTAACGGACTCGAGCGGCACACCCGGGCTGCTGCTTTGTGCGTTGTCAATAAGCGCGTCCACGCGTCCGAAACGCTCAATGGCAAGTTCGACCGTGCGCACGGCGTCGGCTCGATTGCGCGTGTTACCAGGCACGACGAGCACTTGCGAGCCGAGGGCACTCAATTCGTCAGCAGCGTGCTTGAGTTTGCTCTCCGTGCGGCCAGTCAGCACCAGACTCGCGCCCTGGGTGGCAAGCGCGCGGGCAATGCCGAGTCCAACGCCTTGCCCGCCTCCGGTCACGATGACGACCTTTTCTGCCAGTTTTTTCGTGTGCATGTGTGATCCAGAAGTGAAGTTTGATGCTGCAGTTCGACGCGCGAACGTGCCGCGTGGATGGTCCGGAAAGCGTTGCTCCTGCATTGCAATTTTATGAACGCCGTTCAACTATATCTCAACCTGAATGCGGAGGCGCCCTGGCGTATTCCCGAATTCAGGCGGTGCAAAAGTGTGCCAAATTGTGATCGTTGTAAAACTATGTGAATAGTTCCCGTATAATCGATACAGTCAATTCATGGGGAAAATCATGTTGAAAGAGACCTCAGCGCCGGCGGACCGGGATGTCAGCGGGCCGCGCTCGCTGACCCGACTCCTCGGAATTTTCGATGTGCTGGCGAAGTCTCCGGAAGGGATGTCGCTGGCAGAACTGAATGTTGCCCTCGAGTCGCCGAAGAGCAGCCTGCTCAATCTGCTGAGGCCTCTCGTGGCAGAAGGGTTTTTGATGCACGACGCAGGCCGCTATCGCCTGGGGCCTTCGATCTTCCGCTTGTCCGCCGGCGTGATGGCCGCGTGGAACTTCTCGAAGATGCTGCGCCCGTTCCTGGTGGATCTCTCGAAGAGCACCAATGAAACCGTTTATATCGGCGTCCTTGATCACGAGCACAAAGAGATCACCTATGTCGATGTGATCGAGAGCGAACAATCCGTGCGCTATTCGATGCACATCGGATTGCGCCGTCCGCTCTACTGTACGGCTGCGGGGCGCGTGCTGCTGGCTCATGCGCCGGAAGCTTTCGTCACCGACTACATGAAGACGGTCAAGTTCGAGCGTCGTACGCCGCAAACGGTCGCGACGAAGAAGGCGCTGCGTGACGAACTCGATCACATCCTCGAAACCGGTTTGTCGGTGAGCCGCGGGGAATTGCTGCCGGACTCCGCGGGTGTGTCGTCACCGATCTTCGGGCCGAACGGTAACGTGATTGCGGCGATGGCGATTGGTGCGCCGCTCGAGCGTTTCGATCGCGAACGCCCGCAACTCGAGCAGAACATGATCAGGGTGGCGCAGCGTGCGTCTGCATTGGGTCAAGCCGAAGATGAGTGACCGGCCAGCGTGCCGAGCATTGAAGCACATGCTTCAATGTTCGGCACGCATGGCGAATTTGAAGAAGCGTCGGACCGGCGTGTAACAGGTCGTTCGCAACGACGATCAACGGGCGTGACGCTTCGGCAGCATGCAAGCGATCAGCAGTCCGGCAATCGAACTGCAGGCGATGTAGACGAACACCGAAACATAGCCACTGTCGGCGGGAAACGACGCACCGTCATGTCCCCCCGTCGCGCCGCGTAACAGCACGAATACCACCTGGGCGCCTACCGCGAAGAAGCACGAGAAGAAGACGTAGAGCATGCCCGTTGCCTCGCCTGTCTGATGCGCAGGCGTCGTTTCCACGATCTGGTTGTACAGCGCCGTGCTCGCGAAGGCGAGCCCGAACGAGCACAGGACCGCGCCTGGAACGAAGAGCAGCAGGCTGCGATGAAGCGCGATTAGTGAGGCCCAGGCAAAGGCCAGGATGACCATGCCGATCAAGGCGGCGCGACGCGCCTTGTAGCGGGCCGCAACGCGGCCGCTCCACGGGCTCGCGACCATCGCGACGATGTTGACGCTGAACATCAGTAATCCGGCTGCTGTTGCACTCAGTCCGAATCCAGCGTGCGTGCCGGCAGGCTGCTGGGCGAGCAGCGAGAAAACCTGTCCCAGTTGCATGGCGCCTGCCGCGAGGAATGCCATGCAGGCATTCGCCAGGATGACTTCGCGCGTCTTCAGCAGACGCACGTTGATGAGCGGATGACGCGCCTTGAGCTGATGCCGCGCCCATAGTCCCAGCACGACCATGCCGCCGCCGATCAAACCCCAAAGCCGCGCATCGCCGAGCCCCCACGCGCGGATCTGTTGCACCGCGAAGAGGATCGCGCAAAGTGCTGGAGTGAACGCAAGGCCTCGAAGGTAGTCGATCCGGACGCTGGGATGCTGTGGCGACGGCGGCGTCCATGCGCGTACGGCAGCGACTGCCACGATGCAAAGCGCGACTTTGAACCAAAAGCCGCCTTGCCAGGAATAGTGATCCACGACGACGCCCGCACAAATGTAGACCAGTCCCGCGGATACCATGCCTGCAGCACTGATCAGGCCCACCGCGCCAGGCAGCCTCGCTGGCGGCAGGTTCTCGCGGACCAGGCCGATGGAGAGCGGTGTAATGCCTGCCGCGATCGATTGCATCGCGCACCCGGCGACGAGCATGCCGACATGGGTTGCACAGGCGGCGACGACCGCGCCGGCGGCAGCGACCGACATCACCACGAGCAGGATGCGACGGTAGCCCAGCAGGTCACCAAGCCGCCCGCTCACCGCGGCAAAGACGGCCGAGCCGAGCCAGTATGCGGTAACCGTCCAGCTCACGGAGTTCGAAGCGGGAAAGGCTTTGTAGAGTGTGACCAGCACCGTATAGATAACGGTGATTCCCGACGAGGCGGCCACTGCGGCCAGCAGGATCGCCATCGTGAACCCGCGCGGCGGACCGGCTACGGGTTGTGCTCGGTGTGCCTGCTGCGAGAGGACTTCAACTTGCATGAGCGTCTCCGGTTGTATGTATCGTTTCGAGTATACTCATATGCGAACGATGTTCGTATTGATGTTTTCCGGAGGGTGCCATGTGCGAGCTTCGGAAATCGCGAGGGCGCCGATCGATATCAATTCGATATCGACGTTTCTGGGTTCGATATGAGAGTTTTTGGGCTGATGGCTTGAGCCGATACTTCTCTCAAGGGCGCACGTTGAGCAGCGCTCCCCCACAATCAGGAGAGAGTTCATGCAAGCGTACCAAGGGAAGATCTACGACGCGGACACGCACTTCTACGAAGTCGAGGACGCATACAGCCGCCACTTGCCCGAAAAGTTCAAGAAGGACTGGTCGTTCACCAGCCGTGTCACGGCCGACGGCAACCGCTGCATGTATGTCGGCGACCGCAAGGTGGAAATCAGCGAAGGCTACACCTCGGCCGAGGGGCACGTGCCGCCGCCGGGCAAGCTGCATGAATGGCTGCGCGCGATGAAGGACGGCAAGGACAACGTCGACATGCGCGTCGCCCCGACGCCGGACATGTTCAATCGCGACGCCCGCCTGAAGAAGATGGACGAATTCGGCGTGGAAGCCTGCACGATGTACATCGGCGAAATGGTCGCGTGCATTTCGTACCTCAACGAGCCTGCCGCCGCAAATGCCGTGTTGCATGCGTATAACCAGTGGATGCTCGACGACTGGGGCTTCAACTACAAGGACCGGATCTACACGACGCCGGTCGTCACGCTCGACGATCTCGACGCCGCCGTCGCCGAGGCAAAATGGCTGGTCGCGAACGGCGTCCGCGTAATCCTGATGCCGATGGGGCCGTTCAATGGCCGTGCGCCGGCGGACCCGTATTTCGATCCGTTCTGGTCGATCCTCAACGAAGCGGGCGTGCGTGTCACGTTCCACGTGTCGGAAGCGATCTACATGAAGGATCACATGGCGGTGTGGGGCGAGCCGGTGCAGCAGTCGCGCCAGCGTCAAACCGCCTTTGTCTGGATGCACGGTTACGGCGAGCGTCCGGTGATGGAAACGCTGTCGTCATTCATCTTCTACAATTTCTTCGAGCGTTTCCCGCGCGTCAAGCTGTGCAGCGCGGAAAACGGTGCCGAATGGGTGCCGTCGCTGCTCGTGAAAATGGACAAGTGCCGGGGCATGGCGAAGAATGGTTACTGGCCGTGCGGTCAACTGAAGAAGCGCCCGAGCCAGATCTTCAAGGAAAACGTGTTTGTGGTCGCGTATCCCGAGGACGACATCGGCCAGATCATCGCGCAAACCGGATCGTCGGACTTTCTGTTGATGGGCTCCGACTATCCGCACGCGGAAGGCGTGCCGGAGCCGAAAGACTTCGCTGCGGAAGCGCTCAATGGGCTTGCCGAAGAAGACACGCGCAAGATCATGTACGACAACGGTCGCAGGTTCATTCCGCTGCAGGTGTAATCGAAGTCGCGCGGGGCGCCGGTGCAGCGGGAATCGCATCCGGCGTTTGCGCGGCGGCGCGACCCGTCGTCCCGCGCTGTCTCTTCTTGTGAACAGGTAAGCCATGAATATTTCGGACTATAAGGCGTTATTGCTCGAACGCGACGGCGGCGTCCTGACCGTCACGCTCAACCGCCCCGAAACGCTGAATGCGTTTGACGAGCAAATGGACATTGAGATGTCGCGGCTCTTTCTCGATGTCGCGGAGGACGGCGAGACCCGTGTTGTCGTGTTGACGGGCGCTGGGCGCGCATTCAGCGCGGGCGGTGATATCGAGCACATGCAGCAGGTCATCGACAACCCGGCGTTGTTTCTGGAAGGCATGCAGCGCGCCAAAAAAATCGTCTTCTCGATGCTCGATTGTCCGAAGCCGGTCATCGCGAAGATCAATGGTCATGCAATTGGTCTGGGCGCGACGATCGCGTTGTTCTCGGATCTGAGCTACGCGGCCAATCACGCGAAGATTGGCGATCCGCACGTGAAAGTCGGCTTCGTAGCGGGCGATGGCGGCGCGGTGATCTGGCCGCAGCTCGTCGGCTACGCGAAGGCCAAGGAATACCTCCTGACGGGTGACCTCCTCACCGCGGAAGAGGCGGCGCGTCTGGGGCTCATCAATCACGCCGTGCCGGCTGACGAACTCGATGCCGTTGTCGATGCCATGGCGAAGCGGCTGGCAAACGGAGCCGCGCGTGCGATTCAATGGACCAAGGCTTCAATCAACATCGGACTCAAGCAACTCGCGCATTCGATTCTCGATGCGTCGATCGCCTACGAGGCGCTGTCGAATTTGACTGAAGACCACCAGGAAGCGGTCAACGCGTTTCGCGAGAAACGCGAGCCGGTTTTCAAGGGACGTTGATTTTTCACGCCGAAGCGGCGAGGGAGTGATCGGACATGCAACGGGTAGTAATGGTAACCGGTGGCTTCGGCACATTGGGACGCGCGGTGGGCCGGGTATTTGCCGACAATGGCTGGAAGGTCGCGCTGATCGACAAGGCGCCTGCGCCGGACGGCGCGAGCGCGGAGCAGCTACACGCCTCCTGGTGGCGAGGCGGCGTGGAACTCACTGACCTGGACGCGGCGCGCGCGGCGTTTTCGGCGACTGTCGAGCAGCTTGGCAAGCTCGATGCCCTCGTCAACATAGCGGGCGGATTTCGCTGGGAAACACTGGCGGACGGCTCCCTCGAGACGTGGGATTTGATGTATCAGATGAACGTGCGGACGGCCGCTACGGCATCGAAAGCGGCGTTGGACTATCTTGCTGTCGGCGCGCACGGCGGTCGCATTGTCAACATCGGCGCTGGTGCCGCACTGAAGGCAGGTATGGGAATGGGTGCGTACACGGCGTCGAAGTCGGGAGTGATGCGTTTGACGGAGGCGCTAGCCGAAGAGCTCAAGGATCGGTCAATTACCGTGAACGCGATCCTGCCGGGTATTATCGACACGCCGCAAAACCGCAACGACATGCCCGATGCAGACTTTTCACGTTGGGTACGGCCCGAGGAAATCGCGAACGTGATCCTTTTTCTCGCTTCCGAAGCGGCGTCGGGGGTAACCGGTGCATTGATTCCGGTTACTGGGCGCACCTGAAGATTAACAGGCCACCAACAGCAGTTGACGCCTGATACAGGGGCGTCAACTGCAAAACTGCATTTCAGGTGAGGCGCGCGAGCGAATCGTTGCTGAATCCGAGAAACGGCTCGCCAAGGCGGGCACGCCGGGCCCAGTTCGGGTCGTGCAGAAGCGAACGTCCTACGCCAACAAGGTCAAACTCGTTGCGCGAGAAACGATCCAGCAGTGGTGTCAGGTCGGGTTGCACCGATGTTTCGGCTCCGGCCATGGAATCGTAGTAACCCTTATTAATGCCGATTCCGCCCACCGCCATAGCATACCGGCCGGTCACTTTCTTTACCCAGCCTGCGAGATTCATCTCCGAGCCCGGGAATTCCGCGCGATTGAAATAACGCGTGCTCGCCTCGAAGATGTCGACGCCAGCATCTGAGAGCGGTGCGAGGATCTGTTCGAGCTCGTGCGGATCGTTGGCGAGGCGCGCACGGAAATCCTGCTGTTTCCACTGTGAAAAGCGGAATGTAATCGGCATCGTATCGCCGATCGCTTCGCGTATCGCGCGCACGACTTCTGCGGCAAAGCGGCTGCGCGCCACGAGATCCTTACCCCATTTGTCCGTGCGTTGATTGGTCTCGGCCCAAAGGAACGCATCGATCAGATAGCCGTGCCCTCCGTGGATGGCGATGCCGTCGAATCCGGCGGTCTTCGCAAACGACGCGCTTCGACCGTAGGCGGCGATGACGTCCGCGATCTCGGTGTCGGTCATTGGGTGCGTTGGTAGCCTCACCCGCTCCATGTAGCCCGCGTTGAGAGAAGTCGTGCGTCCGGACGGCCCCCAGAGCCCCGATGGCCGTAGTGGCGCGGCGGCGGGGAAGGGCCCTGTGTTCGCCTCTTTCATCGGTCCCATGTGCCACAGTTGCGGAAAGATGACGCCGCCGCTCGCATGAACTTCATTCGTCACTCGCCGCCACGCGGCAACCGATTCTGCTCCGGCGAGTACGGGAATCGAATTCTCGCCGAGTCCGGCTTCGCCCAGGGCCGCCGGATGATCGACACCGACACCTTCCGTGATGATAAGGCCAGTCTCGCCCTGCGCGCGCCGCTTGTAGTAGGCGGCAACGTCACTGCCGGGCAGTCCATTGGGCGAAAAGCCGCGAGTCATGGGTGACATGACGATGCGGTTGGCAAGCGTGACGCCTCGAACAACGAGCGGCGTAAAGAGCGATCCGATGTCCATATTCATTCATATAATTGACTTGCGTGCGAATAATGATACGCTATGTCTCGCCCATGAAAAAGCATTTATTGGTGCCGGTCACCTACGGCGCGAAGAGGAGAGTGGCATTGGAACACGCACACGCATTGGCGGTAGAGGCGCTTGAAGAGAGCGAAGAAAAGCCCATTCCGGAGGGCTTTGCATTGATGCCGGAGTTTGGCCCCTTCCATCAGATGTTCGGTCCTACTTATTTTCGCAAGAGCGAGCGTGGACACGTCGTCGGTATGTATGTGCGCGAAGCGCATCGGAATCTCGGCCAGATGATGCACGGCGGCGCCGTTTGCATGCTGGCGGATACGGCCATTACGTGGGCGAGCAAGTATTCGCGTCAACCGGCCGTACGGGTGTTGACGACGGGCCTGACGGTCAACTTCATGGGCAACGCTGAACCGGGCGACTGGGTGGAAGCCCATGTCGACGTTCTGCGTTCTGGGAAACGGGTGATTTTCTCGGACTGCCGGATCTGGGCCAATGCGAAGTGCATTGCCCAGGCATCCGGGCAGTTTCAGGTGATGGGGGAAGTCGGCGGCTAGTCTGCGGGTGAGGCAGGCGCGCGGCGAACGTTACTGCATTGCTCTCGCCCGAGCCTTATCGAGCGTTGCGCGATACTTCCAGGCGGTCAACAGGATCCGATGAATCCTCTCGGCCCTACGCTTGCGTTCAGCGCGCGTAGTCTGGATCGCAAGGTGCACTTCGGGGGCCCCAGTGACCAGCGTGAGGAGATCACGTGCCGCGTTCGCAGGATCGTCGATGTCGATCATTCCATTGGCCGCTGCCGCTTCCAGAACGGCCGTAAGCGGCTCCAGCATCGTCACCACGAACTGCAGAAACTGCCTTGCGACATCCGGAAAACGTATCGCCTCGCCAATGACCATGCGTGAAGTGTGAATGCTGTCCGGTATCGCCATGTGTTCGACGAGCGCATCGATCAGGGATGCCAGGCTGGTCGAAAAATCGCGGCCGGGCACCAGGTGCTGATCGATCTTGCCGCGCAAGTCGGACATACCGCGCCAGACGATAGAGCGAAAAAGCTCTTCCTTCGTGCCGAACTGGCGGTAAACGGTAGTTTTGCTGACGCCGGCCAGTGACGCGATTTCATCGACCCTGGCGGCACCGAAACCTTCCCTCATGAAGACCGTTTTGGCGGCGTCGAGCAGGCGCTCGCGCAGCTGGACCGCGTCGTCGTGGGTGGGCCGGCCGGCCGTTCGAGGTTTGCCCGCCGCAGCGAGCCGCGAGGCTCCGTCGGGAGCCTGGACTGCCATAGGTTTGGACATCGTTGAGCTTTTGATGACGGAATTAGGGCATCAGTATACTCACGAGCGCCAGAGGGTGCCAATACTGGCCCCCTGGGCCCCGCAGTTGCTCGCGGCCGAAATCAAACGTTGATCATCCCACGCACATACGACTCCATCGTGCCCGCGCAAGAGAGCTTGTCTTCGCCTTCTTCGAGGTCGGCATAGCGTCCGACCCGCCTGACCAGTGGTCCCTGGAGGCCGTCGGTGTTCCCCGCCGGCGAGAAGTCCACCGTGACTTTGTCGCCAGTGATGAAGCCGCCCCAGTATCCCTCGGCAAGCAGGTCGAAAAACGCGAAACGGCCCTCGGCAATGCCGCGCCCATCCGACGGATTCAGTAGTTGCTCACCGGCTTTGTCGAGCACGAACGGAACGATCCAGGGGCAGATTGCGTAGCCCTGTGCCACCTCCGACCAGGGGCCGGTCCCGATCATTTCGGACATGCCATAGCTGTTCTGGACGTTCTCCGGGCGAATGCCATAGAAGCGTATGATCTGCTCCCGATAGTCGGTGGGTGCCGAGGTGCCCTTCAATCCGCCGCCGGTCGTGATCACCGTGTCGGGGTGGCAGATTCCATCGGCGATGCCGCGCTGGCGGGCGCGCTCAACGAGCGTCCAGTGTAGCGACCAGTTGCCCTGTACGAGAACGGGGACGTCGCGCTGTGTGACCAGCTTGTCGAGAAATCTGTCGATCATCGCGCCAGTATGGCGCTGGCGCGCCACCGCATGTTCCTGAAAAGCCGCGACTTCACTGGGTTTGGCGGAGCCGTCGGCGATTGCACGACGCATGCGGCCCATCGAGATCGTGGCGGAAGCAAGCACCGGTTCGTCGAACATCAGCGTGCTTTCGGCGCCAAGTCGTTTCGCAGCGCCGAGTACCGGTTCAATGTGACGATGCGCGCCGGCAGGCGGCATCATCAGGAATACCGGGCGCTTGCCGAAATCTCGGCGGATCAGTTCGTTACCGTGAATGCCGAGTTTCACACACGACTCGGTGACGTTCTCGAGATCGGCTTGCGTCTGGTTGATGAAGCTGCATTTCCCTGATGTGCCGCTCGAGCTGAACACGTAGTGTCCCGCTTCGCGCAACCGGCCCATCCACGCGTCGACGTCTTCCACGCCCGTCATATCCACTTCGCTCACCGGGGTGCTGGAAAGCGTCTGCAGCCAGGCCGCCAGATGCTTCCAGCGGCCGTTGTCGATGAATTGCTCGGGGTAGCTCTTGTAAATCTGATGCGCGAACAGGAGAGGAACCATGTCCTCATGGCGGTTGATGGTTTCAACGCCCAGATCGTCCGCGCGGCGGCGCAGCAGCCTGATCTGGTTGCGGCGCCCGGCGAAACGCTCCTTCATGGCGGCGAGTTGAAGCTCGCGAAGGTTTTCAGGGTGATTGCGGAACGGATCGGCGTTATCGCGAAGCATTGCATAAAATGAGTCCAGTGCGGACATGTCGTCTCCCAGGCAACGAGCTTCTGCAGCGTTAGCGATCAAAGTCAGTGGAACTCGACACGTCGAGCCACGCTTCAAGATTGTCCTGTACGGACGCGAGCTTCTTTCGGACGACGTCGACGGCATCCGGGCCGAGCGGCAACCGCAACGGCGGGTTCTCCGCAGACACCGCGCGCACGACGGCGGCGGCGGCCTTGGCTGGATCTCCCGCCTGCGTGCCGTGGTAGCCACCCATCATCTGGCGCATCTTGCCCACCGTTTCAGCGTAGGCAGGCGATTCGATCTCGCTCCATTTCAGCGAGCCACCCGCGAAATTCGTGCGAAAACCGCCGGGTTCGACGATGGTCACGTGAATTCCAAACGGCTTCAGTTCTCGCGCGAGCGATTCGGACAGCCCTTCGATCGCGTGTTTCGACGCGCAATAGAAACTGCAACCCGCGATGCCGATCACTCCGGCCACCGAGGAAAAGTTCACGATATGCCCGCGCTTTCGCTCGCGAAAATGGGGCAGTGCGGCGCGGATCACGTTGACCGTGCCGAACACGTTGGTATCGAAGAGCTGACGCGCTTCCTTGTCGGAAACCTCTTCGAATGCGCCGAACAGACCGTAGCCGGCATTGTTCACGAGAACGTCGATGGCGCCCGCCCGGCCAATGGCCTGCTCGACGGCGCGGGGCACCGAAGCGGCGTCGGTGACGTCGAGCAACACGCCGTAGGCGCGCCCGGGCGCGAGATTCTCGAACGGCGCTATCTGCGTGTCGTTACGCACGGTGCCCACCACCTTGTCACCGCGTGCGAGGACCGCTTCCGCCAGGGACCGGCCGAAGCCGGACGAGACTCCCGTGATGAACCACACGGGCGGATTTGTCGTTTGCTCAGTCATTGTGGAGTAGGTCTACGTGATATTGAAAAGAATTGCCTCAATTGGCAATACGGGCTTCGGTCATATCCGCAATTTCTCCGCGGACATAGGCGTCGATCGTTCCGGCACACGAAAGCTTGTCGTCGCCGGCGGGCAGATCCTTGTAGCGCACCACGTCGCGTATGATGGGCGTTCGCACGCCGTCGATGCCATGGCCGAACTCCACGGTGACCTTGTCCCCGCTGATGACACCGCCCCAGCGGCCGTCGGCGAGCAGATCGATCATCGCAAGCCGTCCTTCGACGACACCTTTTCCGTCACGCGGATTCAGCAACTGCTCGCCGGTGGAATCGAGCACTAGAGGAACGAGCCACGGCGGTACCGTCCACGCCTTCGCTTCATGGAACCACGGGCAGAACCCCGATACTTCGCCCATGCCGTATCCATCGTTGAAATTGGTCGCGTTGAAATTGAAGAAGCGTTCGCACTGCTGCTGGAAATCTCCCGGCAAATTTGCACCCTTCTTGCCGCCGCCGATACTGATGATCGTGTCGGGGTGGAAGTCGCCGTCGGGAATGCCTCGTTCGCGCGCCGTGGCTACGATCTGGTAGAGCATGCCCATCATGCCCATGATGAACATCGGTTCGTGGCGCCGCTCGAGCAACTCGTCGATGAAGTGCCGGAAGTCGGCTTGCACACGCTCGGTGCGTTCACGATTTTCGTTCTGGAAGGCTTCGATTTCGCTGGGCAACGCGGTGCCGTCCGCAATCGCTCGACGCATGCGCGCCATGCGTGTGGTCTGGGCGGCGCTTTGTGGCACGTCCGACATGTAGTGAATGTCGCCAGGCAGCGCAATCGACTCGGCGAACTTCGCCATGCGCTCGGTGCCGGTGTAGGACCCGGAAGAGGGCGTCAAAAGGTACGCGGGATAACGGCGCGACCGATCGCGCATGGCGCTTGCCGCCCAGCGAATACCCTGGTCGAGCAGGCGCCAGCCGAGCTCACGGTCGGTTTCACTCTGGTAGATGAATGACTGCTTCCCCGAGGTGCCGCTCGAACTCATCACATAGTGGCCGTTGCGGCGCAACTCGTTGATCCAGTCGTCGAGATTGGCGACCTTACTGTAGTCGAGCCCATCGATCCTGTTCGTCGTAAGGGTCTGAAGCCATGCTGTGAGGTGACGCCATTTGCCGTTTTCGATGAACGAATCGGGATAGCTCTTGTAGACGGCGTCCGCGAATAACAGCGGAACAGCGTCGTCCAGCGTGCGAAGTTCCGTGACGCCGGCTTCGCTGGCCCGTTTGTCGAGAATGCGAATTTGTTGACGGCGCTGCGCGAAGCGCTCCCGTACGGCTTGCAGCTGCACGGTATGGAGGTTCTCGGGCGCGTTGCGAAAGGGGTCCTGCAGATCCGTGAATTGCAGGAGGGAGGAAAGGGCATGCATTATCGCGTCTCCTGCTGGTTCGGACCCGATTCCTCCGAGATCCATTTCATGAATCGGTGGATCGGAAACATGCCGTCATGGGGGTAGCCGCCAACGCCATCCGAAATCGATTCGCCCAAAGCGACCATGCGCTGCACGCCTGCGCACGCAAGGGCGTCGCGCACCTCGATTACCCGATGCGGCGGATAGATACCGACGGTCTGCGTCGCGACAGTCGCGTAGCGCGCTCCGTCGCGCAAGCTGCCCACGGGAATGACGTTGACTGTCTTGCAGATCGGATGGAAGTCAACCATTTCGTCCGAGCGCACGACGAGACCCTTGCCGTCGTAGCCACCGAACACGCGATAAAGCGGCTCCATTTCACGCAGCACGTCGACGGCTTCGCGAATGTCGCTCGGCACCAGCGGACCCTGGCCATCGCCATAACGGTAGTCCTCGCCGAGTGCGAGCGCGAGTTGCTCGCAGTAGCGGTCGGCATCGTCTTCGTCGCCTTCGATGAACTGATAGCGGCTTGCGTTGCACGCATCCTGGTTGAACGACAGCACATCGGCGGCGCCCGCACGCGCGACCTCGCGCAGAACCTCGTTGGAGCTGAAGGCCTCGCGGCCGATCAGGGAGATCGACACCTTGGGATCAAAAGCAACCAGTTCCAGACCCGGCCCGGCGTAGCGCATGACGTGGCGTACCGCGCTCTCGCCGCCCCAAACGACGATCTTGTCGAAGTACTGCGGGCGATAAAGAATGGACTCGACGTTCTCGTCGCCTCCGCGCCAGTAGGCAGCGGAAAAGGACTGCGTGACGGGATGGTTCGGATCGATTTCGGCCATCGTGCGCAGAATCGCGGTGGCCGTAAACAGGTCGTTCGACGGCAGCTTGAGCAGATGCACACCTTTCGTCAGCGCGGCGCGCATGACGGTCATAGCCGCGACCATCGGTGAGTTGCCCGCCAGAATATGAACGAGCCTCGGCGGGAAGGCGCGCAGACGGCTAGGGCGGCCGCGCAGCGTGCGTTCTACCCAGCCGTCGACGAGCCTCGCGTCGCCAAGGCTCACACGCAACTCGTCGTCGATTACCTCGCGCAAAAACAGGTTAGGTATGTCCCGATAGCAGTTTTCGAGGATCCGGCGTCCCAGGGGACTAACCTTGATCATCGATTCGAGTGCGGCCTGCATGAGCGGATTGACGTCGAGATGCAGGCGGGGACCGAGCTCGACGAGAAAATCAATAATCTGCGCGACAGGCACATCGAACGCAGGACCCGACTCCGCACGCGGCCAGACGAGATCATCGAGTTCGATTTTGGGCGTGCAGAAACCCTGACCGAGATCTCGCGATACGTGCTTGATCGCGTTTCCGGTGATCATACGGCCGCGATAGACATGCGCAACCGGCAGCGGCGCAAAATCCGACGCTTGCGTCGATGTCTCGGCCGGTCGTGTGGTTGTTTCGGTGTGCTCCATGAACTGCTCCTTTTTCAATTGAGTCAAACACTGAGCTTTTGCGGATTCGTCGCTCGATTCGGGCATGGACCTAGCCGTTCAGCTCAGGTTGACGATCATTCGCTCGAGAAGACGTTTGACGGTTGCGACTTCGTCCATCGTGAAGCCGTGAAGCTGGCGGTTGCTCGTTTCCACGATGTGCGGCAGGGTCTCGCGCAGCAATCCACGGCCGTCTGCCGTCAATGCGAGTTCGACGCTGCGTCTATCGGAAATGCTTCGGATTCGCTCGATCAATCCGCGCTTTTCGAGTGAATCGAGCTTCCGGGTCATTGCGCTGCTGTCCGCGAGAAGGATGCGGCAGAGAGCGGTGGGCGTGCGTGCGCGCTCGTCGTAGAGCGCTTTCAGGATGCCCCACTGGAGAGCGGAAAGTCCGCTGGAGGCAAGCTTCCGGTCGATTTCGTTGCCCAGCAGAAGGTGAACCAGATTCATCTTGAACGCCACGCTCTCTTCGGTTCGGTATTCCTCCGGGGCGAGCATTCTTGCTGGTGCGGCACCGGCGAAGTCATCGGCCAGTGTGGGTGAGTCAAGGAGATTCATCAGGTGCCTGCCAAAAAAGTATCTGCATCTGGAGGCAACTATATGCACGGCATTCAAAATATGCAACGCTCGACCAGGTGTGGTTTTCCCCATGTTGCGGTCGAACGACTCTGTGCGCGACGATGCGCACGCGGCTTGCCTATCTCAATCGCCAGGGGGAAATCTTGTCTGCATTAGCTGTGGTGAGTGACATGTCGTTGCCGGTCACGGTGGAAGGCGTGACCGCAGAGTGGCTCACGTCGGCACTCGCGTTTCGCTTCGCGGGCGTGGAAGTGACTTCGTGCAACCACCTGGCCGTGCTGCCTGGAACGTCGACGAAAGTGCGCGTGGCGCTCGAGTACAACGATGTGGGCAGGGAGATGGCGCTGCCTTCGCGCATGATCGTAAAAGGTGGCTTTCAGGATCACAGCGAGTTAATGCAGGACATGTACCGCAATGAAATGCGGTTCTATCGTGACGTTTTGCCATTCATAAATATGAACGCGCCGAACTGCTTTTATGCGGGCGCGGATCCCGATCGATGGCAATCTGTCGTCGTGATGGAAGACCTGGAGCAGCGCGAGGCTCGCTTTTGCAGGGCGCAGCGATCGCAACGCTACGAAGAGGTGGAGCGGCGGTTGAGCGCCATGGCGCGCTATCACGCGCAAACCTGGAACAGCGCCGAATTTGAAATGGGCGGCCGCTTTGATTGGGTGGGTGAGCGTTTTTCCGACTGGTCGCTGGAATATCAGAATCGCTATCTGGAACCGGATGTGTGGGCCCACTACGTCTCGCTTCCGCGAGGGGCCGCCGTGAGCCGGTACCTGCACGATCGTGAATGGATGGTGGCAGCGCTCGCAGACATTGCGAGCCAGCACAAAGGAAAGCCCGTGTGTCTCATTCATGGCGACACGCATCTGGGCAACCTGTTCGTCGAGCCAGACGGAACACCAGGCTTTTTCGATGCTCAGGTAAGCCGGGCGCCGTGGAGCCTGGAGGTTGCCTACCACATAGGCTGCGCGCTCGATATCGAAGACCGTCGCGCGTGGGAGCGGCCGCTGCTCGAGCACTACTTGTCGCAATTGGCAACTGGCGGAGTCGAGGCACCCTCGTTCGACGAAGCTTGGGAAGACTATCGACGCGATCTCGCATACGGCTATTTCATCTTCGCCATCAACGAGACTCGCTTCCAGACGGAGGCGGTGAACACAGCCTACGCGGCGCGCTTTGGCGCGGCATTGGTGGATCACGCAAGAGTAGGGTCGGGTGATCGCAAAGGCCAATAATGCAACTATGTGTTGCATTATTGGCCTCGTGAGACTAAGCTTGGTCGAAAATGCCGACGCCAGCGCGCGTACGGACAGCCGCACAGGGAACAGGAGCGCGCGAATACTTTGAGTGGCGAGCAACTACATCATTCGACTACAGCATGCCTCCTCCAAAAGTTTTTTATCAGCGTTTGAGCGGCAAGATCGCGATCGTCACTGGCGCGGGGTCGCTCGGGCAAGGTTACGGCACGGGCAAGGCTATTGCCTGTCTTTTTGCGGCTGAGGGCGCATCCGTATGCCTCGTCGATCAGCAATACGAAAGGGCTGCCGAGACACTCGCATTGATTACCGAATCCGGCGGTCAGGGGTTCGTCTGTACGGGTGACATCACGGACGCAGCCGTGTGCGCGCGAATCGTCGAAGAGACCGTTGAGCGATATGGTGGCCTGGACATACTCGTGAACAACGTCGGAATTTCAGGCGCACCGGGACGGTTGCAGGATATCGACGAGGCGTCGTGGGACCGCGTGATGGACGTGAACCTGAAGAGCGCATTCCTGATGAGTCGCAGTGCAGTGCCAAAGATCGTGGCGCGCGGAGGCGGGGCAATCGTCAATATCAGTTCGGTTGCCGGCATACGCAGTCACCGGTCAGCCGCGTACGGTTCATCGAAGGCAGGCATGGTTGCGTTCACGCGCGAATTAGCGGTGATGTACGGCCGTGAACATGTGCGTGCCAACGCCATCGCGCCGGGGCACATCTTTACACCCATGGTGCAGAGCATGCTCAATGAGAAGGCGCGCGAGCGGCGCCGCAAGATCGCACCACTTCCGCTGGAAGGAGACGCGTGGGATGTTGCGTCTGCCGCGCTGTTTCTCGCCAGCGACGAGTCGCGGTTTATTACCGGCACATGCCTGCCGGTGGACGGCGGAGTGACGGAGATTGCGGCACTTGCTGCTTACGATCTCGTTGGACAGTAGTTGGGCCGTGCGCGCTGGGCGTGCACGCCGATTTGTTGTGTCGTTCTGCGGGCGGATTTTTCTGGTAACTTAGCGTTGCCGAAATGACCCCGCTACAGGAAACGGCACCTGTATGGCGTTGACGCGAGCCGTAGAGCTACCGATCACGTCATGTCGCCCATGGCTCGTTACGAGCATTTGCCATCTGGCACGCGGGTCTCGACCGATCGATGATGGTATGGGTGCCTGCAAGACCGCCGATTCACTTTTTGCCGCACTCGCGGACGCTACCCGGCGACAACTGTTGTCGTTGCTGGGCGCAGGCGCGCAAAGCGCGCCCGCGCTGGCGCGCGGACTGAACATATCGCGCGCGAGTGTGCTCGATCATCTGCGTGCACTCGACGAGGCGGGCTGGGTCGATGTGGCTCAGGACGATAGCGGCGAGGCGCTCTATTCGAAGCGCGCGCACGCCGAAGCGCAATTCCTCGCGGAGTGCGTCGCGTTGCAGACACCGGCAAGGCCCGAAGCAGGCGACGCCCTCGACGCTCAAGCCGCGGCGTGGGCGCGCGAGTGGCCGGCCGAAGACGCGAACGTCTATCTTATCGGGCAACGGCTGCTTCGGTTGTCGACACACATCGACCAGGCGCTCAAAGAGGCCGCCGCGAGCCAGGGCATCCTGGCCGCCGAGTTGTTGCTGCTGGACGCGCTGCTGGTTTCGGGGCCACCTTATACTCAGTCGCCGACGCAGCTTCAGAAGCCGCTGGCGATGACGCTTGGCGGCATCACGAAGTGCGTGAGCCGCTTGGAGCAGATGGGCTTGGTGGAGCGAACGCCGGACCCGGCGGATGGACGCGGAATTCTCGTGCGAATGAAGCCGCGAGCGCGTAAAGTCCTGGAGAACATTCTCCGCGAAGGGGCTTACGGAACCGACTGGGTGGCGTCCAGCCATATGGCGCCGGCACGGCGGGCGGCGCTCTCGATTCTATTGCGCGAACTTCAGCTTTTCGCCGACGCGGAGGCTGCGCGTCGAAGCCGCGAGCGCCGCTGATATCTTCTCGTCGATCGCGGTCGCGCCAATATCTCGTTGCGCTGCGCAGCGGTTCGCTACGCAGCACTCACGCCGGCACCCTTTGCCGGCCATCTCCCTCATCTTCCTCCTGCCACGTTGAGCTGACCGGGCCTGCGCCGCATGTCTTTTGCAGCGCGATCGCTCGTCAGCAACAGTCGCCGAGGCGAATTTCCTGCGCATTCTCCGTAAAAACACCTGGTGGAATCTAATTACTTTCCCAGTAAAGTAAATTCCAGGTGCTCGACATGAGCAAATCACTCACGCAAAACGGAGATGCGATCGATGAGAGCCGCATATTTCACGGGCGTAGGTTCGCCGCTAGAAGTTAGGAGTCTTGCAGATCCAACCCCGGGTGTAGGCGAAGTTGTGTTGAAAATTCACCGCTGCGGGATTTGCGGATCGGATCTTCACATGACGAACGGGCACGCACCGCACTTCACGCTTCCGGAAAATTCGACACTGGGTCATGAATTTTCCGGAGAAGTGATTGCGGTTGGAAAGGGAGTGGAGAAGCTGAGCGTCGGAGATCCTGTTACGGCGCTGCCGTTCACGGGATGCGGGCATTGCGTTACCTGTCTTGCGGGAAAGCCTAACTTTTGTGCGGAGTTCAAGGGCGCCGCGGCTGGGTTTGCGCAGTATGCCGTCGTCGCGGAGCGTGTCGCGACGAAGCTTCCCAAGACGCTGAGCATGGACGACGGTGCACTCATCGAACCAATGGCGGTCGGCTTGCACGGCGTCTCGCTCGCGAAACTGACGCCGGGAGCGAAGGTGCTGGTGATTGGCGCAGGCCCCGTGGGGCTCGCAGCGACTTTCTGGGCGCGGCGGCTCGGCGCGGGGCGCATCGTTGCGACCGCTTCCTCACTACGCCGCGAGGCGCTCGCGCGGCATATGGGCGCCGATGCGTTCGTTGTACCCGACGCGGGGCAAGATCTCTCGACATTGGCCGCCGATGTGCTTGAAGGTGCACCGGACGTCGTATTCGAATGCGCGGGACAGAAGAACCTGATCGCGCAGGCGATTCAGTGTGTCAAGCCGCAGGGTGACGTGATCGTGCTCGGTTTTTGCACGGTCCCCGATCAATTCGTTCCAGCCGCGGCTGTGTGGAAGGAAGTGCGGATCCTGTTTGCTGTTACGTACAGCATGCGGGAATTCACGCATGTCGCGAACGTGTTCGACGCGGGCCATGTCGAACCGCGCATGATGATCACGGATCGCATTTCGCTCGAGGCACTGCCTGAAGTCTTTGAAGCACTGCGCAATCGCTCGACGCAATGCAAGGTGATGGTGAATCCATGGCTCAGCTGAAATCGTGGAGGGACTATCTTGCCAGGCTCGGCGAGGCCGAGAGCTTGCTCGAGCTGACCGAAACGCCTGACGACCCTCAAACGCGGGCGGATTTGTATCGTCAGTTTCAGATGAACCTCTCGCTTGCATACTTCATCTATTTCCAGTCCGATCCGCTTCATCCCGACTGGCTGCCCTTCCTGAACTCGGTGTTCATGCTGCAGCCAAATCCGGACGACACGTACTTCATCGCCCCACTACGCGGCGACCTGCGATACCGGCTTGTGGGAGAGCGTGGAAGCGTGCATCTGCTGACGCTCGATATCGGCCGCGGCATCATGGGAACCACCGACGAAATCCATCCTCCGCTCGGTCAATTCGATCTCGACGATCTGGAGATCGACGACGACGGGAACTTCGAGGTGCTGTTGAGTGCGGAGCGGCCGGCCGGTTACGAGGGTAACTGGCTACCGCTACATGGCGACGCCGACTTTGCGATGCTGCGCCAGCGTTCCTATGCGTGGGGTACGGAGCGCGACGCGCGTGTGGCCATCGAGTGTCTTGACGCCCCGTTCACGAAGCCACTGATGGGGTACGAGGACATCGCGCAGCGAACCGGCGAACTGATGAACTATGCGGGCCGGTTGTCACGCCGTTGGCTCACACATATGCAGCAACTGCGTACACGTAGCAAGGTGAACGAATTCGAGTTCTTTGCCTTCGGCGGCGGTCTCGCGAAACAGGCTTACTGGCAAGCGATTTTCGACTTCGGTCCCGACGAGGCGCTGATCCTTGAAACGGCATTGCCGCAGACACAACGCTACTGGAACGTGCAGTTGAATGACGCGCTTTTCAACACGCTCGACTTTATCGATCATCAAAGCAGTCTCAATGGATATCAGGCTCACGTCGACGAAGACGGGCATTTTCGCGCTGTGATTGCTCATCGTGATCCGGGTGTGCCGAACTGGCTCGATACCTGCGGCATCAATCGCGGCACGGCGATAGGCAGATGGTATGCATGCAGTTCGGAGCCTGTCCCGACGCTCAAGCGTGTGTCATTGGCCGACGTTCGCAATTACCTGCCAGCGAAAACCCCTGTCGTTGATGGGAGCGAGCGTGAGAGGCGCTTGCGGGAACGACGCATCGGCGCGCAGTTGAGGCGGCGTTGGTAAGTACAACAAATGTTTTAAGGAGATGCCATATGTCATTGCCTGGACGATTCACAGGCGCGGAGGATGCGCTGCATGCCGCCGCTAGCGGCGCAGCCGGCTTGAACGATTTCGGAGTCGGCGCGGAGTACATGCCGGGTCTGACGCAGCTTTTGATTGCGCTCGACGACGATGGTCCGCGCTTCGCACCCGGAGGGCGCGAGTTCGTCTGGAATGCGCTGGTCGGCGCGCTGATTTCGCGCCTGGTGCTGGTAGAGGGCTTACGCAAACAGGCCGGCGCCGTGCAGAAAATTCCGCGGCGCCCGCTCGTCATAACGGGAATACCCAGAACAGGCACAACCGCGTTGCATAAGCTGCTCTCGGTGGATCCTCAGTTCCAGGGGCTGGAAAAATGGTTGACGGTCTTTCCGCAGCCTCGCCCCCCGCGGGAGACGTGGAGCGGCCATGCACAGTTCCTGGCAACCGCGGCCGGGCTCGAGGCCTTCTTCAACGCCGCGCCTGAAATGCGCGCAGCGCACAACATCGTGGCCGATGAGGTGGACGAATGTCTCGAGATCCTCAAGCAGGGATTCTGCAGCAACCTCTGGGGGTCGTCGTTCCGCGCGCCCCAATACGATAGCTGGTGGCGCGAGCAAAGTGAGTTGCCCGCATATCGCTACTTCGCGAGGGCCATTGGCTTGATTGGAGCGCGCGATAGCGAGAGGACGTGGCTGTTGAAGAATCCCGGTCACATCATGCAGTTGCCGGCGCTCTTCGAGGTCTTTCCTGATGCTTGTGTCGTACAGACGCACCGCGACCCGATGCAGGCACTCCCTTCGCTCGCAAGTGTGCTGACGATGGCGCGCCGCGTCTCCGAGGGCAATCGGGTCGACAAGCACGAGATCGGCCGGCGGGAAGTGGAGAACTGGGCGAGAGCGAGCGAAGCGGCAATCGAAGCGCGTGCGCATTTACCAAAGAAGCAGTTCATTGATATCCGGCAGAAGGACTTTCAGGTCGACCCGATCGGCACGGTGAGGCGGATCTATAGTCACTTCGGTTTCAGACTGAGCGCGGAAACGGAGCAAGCGATGCGCGAGCGTGTCAAGCGGAATCCGGAGCATGCTCACGGCACCCACGGCTACACACCTGACGAATTCGGTCTTGCAGCGGGAGCGATCAGGGAGCGCTTCTCCCGCTACATGACTACCTACGGACTGGACAGATGAGCATTCCTTCCCTTTCACCGTTTTCCGGTTTCCTCCAGATTGCCTATGTCACGACTGATGTGGACGAGGCGATTGCTCGCTTCGCTGCTGAACACAATGTCCCGGCATGGGCGCGGTTGCCGGGAATTGAAATCGAGTCGATGGGCGGGCGCCACTGCAAGCTGAATATCGCGCTCGCGTTCGTAGGACCGACGCAACTGGAGTTGATCGAACCGCTTTCCGGCGACGATCGTATTTACCGCGAGGCGCTGCCTCAAACAGGCTTTGCAATTCGCCACCATCACTTCGCGCAGTTAATCGAAAGCGAAGCCGCATTCGATACGCAACGTGAGCAAATGGCCGCGAGCGGCGTGTCCATCGTTGTCGACGGCCAGTCGCCAGGCGCGGCCCGCTACTTCTACACGGATCACCGCGCGACGCTGGGGCACTATATCGAGCACATCTGGTACACGCCCGCGGGCCTCGCAGGAATGAAGCAATTGCCGCGCAACGGGGAGGTGCGATGAACGTACTCGAAGAGGCGCTCGCGCTGCATGACGACCATCGTCTTGCTGCTCGCATCGCGACGGCGGCCGGGGATGCGTTGAACGCGATACGCGCATCGGCGGTGCTTGCCGGCAAACCGCTGGGTGCAGTCGGCGACGCTACGGCGAATGAGCTTATCGCGCGAATCATCGGCCACGCGCGCCCTGACGATGGTTTTCTCTCGGAGGAATTCGCGCCGGACCCGAAACGCCTTACTTGCGATCGCGTGTGGATCATCGATCCCCTCGATGGCACCCGCGAGTATGGCGAGCGCATCGAAGGGCGTAGCGACTGGGCGGTTCACGTTGCTTTGACTGTCGGCGGCATGCCGGACGCATGCGCGGTCGCGCTACCGGCCCTGGGGATGACGTTCGCAACCGGATCGCCCGCAACCTTACCCGCAGCGCCACGAGGGCGCCTGAAAATTCTCGTTAGCCGCACCCGGGCACCTGAGCTGGCGCGGAAGGTGGCGGAACGCCTGGACGCCGAACTCGTGCCGATGGGCTCGGCAGGCGCCAAGGCGATGGCGGTCGTGCGAGGGGAGGCTCACGCCTATCTCCACGCCGGTGGCCAATACGAGTGGGATTCGTGTGCACCGGTGGGGGTGGCGCTCGCAGCTGGACTTCACGCAAGCCGCATTGACGGCAGCCCGTGCGTTTACAACGGCGCAGACGCCGCGATGCCGGATCTGCTCATCTGTCGTCGCGAGGTCGCCGAATCGATACTGGGCGTTATCGCGGCCTCGCAATGAATCGTTCCTCCAGAAGGACCTGTCATGCCTACTTTGACCCACCTGCGACGGCTCGAAGCCGAAAGCATCCATATCATGCGAGAAGTCGTTGCAGAAGCAGAGCGACCGGTGATGCTTTATTCGATCGGAAAGGACAGCGCCTGCATGCTCCATCTCGCGAAAAAGGCTTTTCATCCCGCACCGCCACCGTTTCCGCTGTTGCACGTGGATACCACGTGGAAGTTTCGCGACATGTACGCGATGCGCGATCGCATGGCGCGTGAGACGGGAATGCAAATGATCGTTCACCAGAACCCGGAAGCAAAGGCACTAGGAATCAATCCGTTCGATCACGGATCGCAAGTCCACACGGATATGTGGAAGACCCAGGGTCTCAAGCAGGCCCTCGACTATCACGGTTTCGATGTGGCCTTTGGCGGAGCACGCAGAGACGAAGAAAAGTCGCGCGCGAAGGAACGCGTCTTTTCGTTTCGCACTGCAACACATCAATGGGACCCGAAGAACCAGCGGCCCGAGCTATGGCGCCTGTATAGCGTGCGCAAGAACAAGGGCGAGTCGATTCGTGTGTTTCCGATCTCGAACTGGACTGAGCTTGACATCTGGCAGTACATCTACCTTGAGAACATCCCGATCGTGCCATTGTATTTCGCGGCGAAACGTCCGGTAGTGCAGCGGGACCGTGTGCTCGTAATGGTCGACGACGACCGTATGCCACTCAAGCCGGGTGAAAGGCCTGAGGAGAAGATGGTGCGCTTTCGCACGCTCGGCTGTTATCCGCTAACCGGTGCGGTGGAGTCGTGCGCCACGACTTTGCCGCAAATCATTCAAGAGATGCTCTTGACGACAACCTCGGAACGGCAGGGCCGCGTCATCGATCATGATGGGGCGGCTTCGATGGAACGAAAGAAGCAAGAGGGGTACTTCTGATGGCACACGTCTCCGAGCTCATTGGAACCGACATCGAGCGGTACTTGAAACAGCACGAAACGAAGAGCCTGCTTCGATTCATCACATGCGGGAGCGTGGATGACGGCAAGAGCACACTGATAGGCCGTTTACTGTACGAGTCGAAGATGCTGTTTGAGGACCAGCTCGCGGCACTCGAAGCCGATTCCAGGAAAGTAGGTACGCGTGGCGGCGCGATAGACTACGCGTTGCTGCTGGATGGCCTGGCGGCCGAACGCGAGCAGGGCATTACCATCGATGTCGCCTACCGGTTCTTCTCGACGGATCGCCGCAAATTCATCGTTGCCGATACGCCAGGCCACGAGCAGTACACCCGCAACATGATCACGGGTGCGTCGACGGCCGACCTGGCCATTATCCTGGTCGATGCCCGCAAGGGCATGCTGCAGCAAACTCGCAGACACAGCTATCTTGTGTCGCAGATCGGTATCCGCAACGTGGTGCTTGCGGTCAACAAGATGGACCTCGTCGACTACTCGCGCAAACGATTCGATGAAATATCGTGCGAATACTGTGACTTTGCGGAGAAGATCGGTATTCGAGGGGTAACGGCCATCCCAATCTCCGGCGTGAACGGCGACAACATCATCGGGAAAAGCGGAAAGACTGCGTGGTACGACGGGCCTTCATTGATGCATCACCTCGAGACTGTCGAGATCGACGAGGCGCGCTTGCAAGCTCAGCCCTTCCGGTTGCCAGTCCAGTGGGTCAACCGTCCCAACCTCGATTTTCGTGGTTTCGCTGGAACGATCGCATCCGGCGCGGTGCGTAAGGGGGATCGCGTGCAGATACAGCCCTCGGGACGGGAGAGCACCGTCGCCCGAATCGTGACGGCAGATGGCGAGCTCGACGTGGCCTACGCTGAACAGTCCGTCACGCTCGTGCTTGCTGACGAAGTGGACGTTTCTCGCGGCGACCTGATTTCGACAGTCGATTCACCCGCACAGGTCGCCGACCAGTTTGAAGCGACACTCGTGTGGATGAGCGACGAGCCTATGCTGCGCGGGCGCAGCTATTTGCTCAAACTCGCCACGCGGACCGTTACGGCAACCGTAATGCCGCTCAAGTACAAAGTGAATGTCAATACGCTCGAACACGTGGCTGGCGAGACGCTTACCTTGAACGAAATTGGTGTCGCGGAAATTGAGCTTGACCGCACGATTGCCTTCGATCCGTACGAGAATAACCGCGAAACGGGCGGTTTCATCGTGATCGATCGCATGACCAACAATACGGTTGGCGCGGGCATGTTGCGGTTCGCGTTGCGCCGCGCAAGCAACATCCATTGGCAGGCGCTTGAGGTCGACAAGCGCGCGCGGCGGGTGCTGAACGGGCATCAGAGTGGCGTTGTCTGGCTTACCGGACTATCGGGGGCGGGCAAATCGACCATTGCCAATCTGCTGGAGAAGCGCCTGCATGCAATGGGAAAGCGCACCTATCTACTCGATGGCGACAACGTCAGGCATGGGTTGAACAAGGATCTGGGATTCACGGCCGAGGATCGCGTGGAGAATATCAGGCGCGTCGCAGAGGTGGCGAAATTGATGGCCGATGCGGGCGTAATCGTGATCACTGCCTTCATTTCGCCGTTCCGTTCCGAACGAGGCTTGGCGCGCGATCTCATGGAAGATGGCGAATTTATTGAAGTTTTCATCGATACTCCCCTCGAGGTGGCTGAACAGCGCGACCCGAAGGGCCTCTACCAGAAGGCCCGCCGCGGCGAACTGAAGAACTTTACCGGCATCGATTCGCCCTACGAGCGTCCCCAGAATCCGGAAATGCGCATAGACACCACGAAATCGTCTCCTGAAGCGGCCGTGGAAGCGATCTTCGACAAACTCCAGACGGTGGGCTTCCTCGACGTATTTCGAGGTGCCCCACTCTGAGCCGGCGGCGGTGTGTGCGCGTGGAGGCGCTTGTTCATGTGGCGCCTTCACCACCGTCCATCGTTCATATTGTTATACGACATTCATTTATATATACTCCTCGCTGTCACCTACGGAGGATGCTGGAAGCGATTCCCGTGTTGATGGCGCCCTCGACGGGCGAGAGTCCAACGAGCATGGCGACGTTACGAGGCCAGGGAGAGAGCGGGGATGGCGGAAGGGAATCAGCAAGTGCATGGCCCACGCGAGTCGATGGAATACGACGTGGTGATCGTCGGTGGCGGTCCCGCCGGGCTGTCTGCCGCGATCCGCCTGAAGCAGCTGGCCGCGGAGAAAGGCGCTGAGATCGGCGTCTGCGTGCTGGAGAAAGGCTCGGAAATCGGGGCGCATATCCTCTCGGGCGCGGTCATGGACCCGCGCGCCCTGAACGAGCTGATGCCGGACTGGAAAGAGCAAGGCGCACCGCTGAACGTGCCCGTGACCGAGGACAAGTTCCTTTTTCTTTCCGAAACGGGGGCTACGGCTGTGCCGAACTGGGCGCTGCCCGACAACTTCAAGAACCACGGCAACTACGTCATCAGCCTCGCCAACGTCACGCGCTGGCTGGGCCAGCAGGCCGAAGCCCTGGGCGTCGAAATCTTCCCCGGCTTTCCGGCTGCCGAGGTGCTCTACAACGACGACGGCTCGGTCAAGGGCGTCGCCACCGGCAACGTGGGTGTGGGCAAGGACGGCGAGCCCACCGAAAACTTCCAGCTCGGCATGGAGCTGCACGCCAAGTACACGCTGTTCTGCGAAGGCTGCCGCGGGCATCTGGGCCGTCAACTGAACGAGAAGTTCAAGCTGGGCAAGGATTCGGACCCGCAGGTCTACGGCATCGGCATCAAGGAACTGTGGGAGATCGATCCTTCGAAGCACCAGCCCGGCCTCGTGATCCACACCGCCGGCTGGCCGCTCGAGTCGGACACCTACGGCGGCTCGTTCCTGTACCACATCGACAACAACCAGGTGATGGTGGGCTTTGTCGTGGGTCTTGCGTACCAGAACCCGTATCTCTCGCCGTTCGAGGAGTTCCAGCGCTACAAGACGCATCCGGAAATCCGCAAGTACCTCGAAGGCGGCAAGCGCGTGTCGTATGGCGCACGCGCGATCACGGCGGGCGGCCTGATGTCGCTGCCCACGCTCGTGTTCCCGGGCGGCGCGCTCGTGGGCGACGACGCGGGCTTCCTGAACGCCTCGCGCATCAAGGGCAGCCACGCGGCGATCAAGACCGGCATGCTGGCCGCCGATGCGGCGTTCGAAGCCGTGCAGGCAGGCCGCCAGAGCGATGAACTCGCGGCCTATCCGGAAGCGTTCAAGCAGTCGTGGCTCCACACGGAGCTGTACAGGGCGCGCAACTTCAAGCAGTGGATGAGCAAGGGCCTGTACCTGGGCACGCTGATGGTGGGCATCGAGCAGAAGCTGCTGGGCGGCAACGTGCCGTGGACGCTGCATCACCAGCATCGCGACCACGAGATGCTCAAGCCCGCTTCGCAGTGCAAGCCGATCGAGTATCCGAAGCCCGACGGCAAGCTCACGTTCGATCGTCTGTCTTCAGTGTTCATCTCGAACACGAATCACGAAGAGAACCAGCCCGCGCACCTCACGCTCAAGGACATGACGGTGCCGGTCGGCATCAACCTCGCGACGTATGCAGGCCCAGAGGCGCGCTTCTGTCCCGCAGGCGTGTACGAGTTCGTAAAAGACGATCAGGAAGAAGATCGTCTGCAGATCAACGCGCAGAATTGCGTGCACTGCAAGACCTGCGACATCAAGGACCCGACGCAGAACATCGTGTGGGTCACGCCCGAAGGCGGCGGCGGCCCGAACTATCCGAACATGTAAGCAGTACGTGGTTAAGTCTCAGAGGCAAGATCCAGCATGAAACTGATTCGGTCTGTCGAGGAACTGCGAGCTCAATTGCGCGGGCAAAACCGCACGGCATTCGTGCCGACAATGGGCAATCTGCACGAAGGACATCTGTCGCTGATTCGTCTCGCACGACAGCATGGAGATCCCGTCATTACCAGCATTTTCGTGAATCCGCTGCAGTTTGGACCGGGTGAGGATTTCGAGCGTTATCCGAGAACGCTTGAGGCGGACCTGGAGAAGCTTCAGAAGGAGAGTGTCTACGTCGTCTTCGCCCCTACGGAACGGGACCTCTATCCGCAGCCGCAAGAGTATCGCGTGCAGCCTCCAGGTGGGCTTGGCGACATGCTAGAGGGGGAGTTCCGGCCGGGCTTCTTTCAAGGCGTTTGCACGGTCGTAATGAAGTTGCTGTTATGCGCGCAGCCGCGCATAACAGTGTTTGGAAAAAAGGACTATCAACAATTGATGATAGTTCGGGAAATGTGCAAACAGTTCGCAATGCCCACGGAGGTCGTGGCCGGCGACACCATCCGCGACATCGACGGACTTGCGCTGTCCTCTCGCAATCGCTTCCTGACGCCGGAGCAACGCGTGGAGGCCCCCACGCTATATCGGCTCCTCAACGGCGTGCGCGAGGACATTTTGAGCGGTCGACAGGATATCCAGCGAATCGAACGGCGCGTGTTCTCAACGCTGGTCGATCGCGGCTGGAAACCCGACTACATCTCGGTTCGAAAGCAGGCGGACTTGCGCTCTCCAATGGAGCAGGATGTCGTCGGTCGAAAGCTCGTCGTGCTGGCGGCAGCGCGCCTCGGCAGTACACGCTTGATTGACAATCTTGAGATTTGAACCCTTGATGCTATGCCTTGCCACGGTGACTGGAGAGTAGGGCGAGAGCGCAACTCAAAGGCGCACACTGCGCCTGCCTGACATTGGCGTTTCGTTATGACTGAACCAGCAATTCACGACGGCGGCTCTCGTAGGCAATCGGTGCTTGTGACCGGAGCGGGCCGGCGAATCGGTCGCGCGCTCGCCCTTGGCTTTGCCGCGCGAGGATGGGACGTTGCCTTGCACTATCACGAGTCGAAGCGCGAAGCGCAAGAGGTTGTCGATGAGATCGCGGTGCGAGGCGGAAGGGCAATTTCCCTTTGCGCGGATCTTTCGAAAGAGGAACAGGTGAGGCAGCTTGTACCCGCGTGTGTGCAAGCATTCGGACGTCTCGATTGCGTCCTGAATTGCGCGTCGCGGTTCGAGGAAGATACGGCACAGACTTTTACCTACGATCTTCTGCTGGCGCTCATGAAGATCAACGTCGCTGCGCCGCTGGCGTTGGCGCGCGGACTCTACGACGCGATACCGGACTGTGCAGTTGCCGACGAGGCGCAGCGAGGCGTTGTCGTCAACGTTCTGGACCAGAAGCTTTACAACATGAATCCAGACTACATCTCCTATACCTTAACGAAAGCAGCGTTGGCGAATGCAACGATAGCGCTTGCGCAGGCGCTAGCGCCAAAGGTCAGAGTGGTCGGCCTGGCTCCCGGGCTTACGCTTGTCTCCGGCGATCAAACGCAAGAGCAGTTTGAGGCGGCTCACCGAATGACCCCGCTTCGGCGCGGGTCGCGGCTTGAAGACATCGTCGATGCAGCCGTCTATCTTGCCGAGGCACGTGGAGTGACCGGGACGACCTTGGTCGTCGACGGAGGTCAACATCTTGTATCCAGCCAGCGCGACGTGATGTTCGCGAATATTGGGTAGGCGCGCGGGACAAGACCTCACATCTCGCGGCGAACAGGGCGGATCAGGTGCAGCGCGACAAGAGAACGCGTGGAAGGCCGAGGGGACATGATGAAGCGAAAAGTACAGGGACTCGTAACGCGGGAAAAGATCCTCGACAGCGCGGAGATTTTATTTTTTGAACGTGGCGTCAGTGCTACGTCTCTTGAAGACATCGCTCACGCGGCTGGTATGACCAGAGGCGCAATCTATGGTCACTTCTCAAACAAATGGGCCCTCGTGACGGCTTTGTTCGAGCGATCAGCTTTGCCTCTGGACCCGTTCACAATTCCGCCCGAGAAGTCTAATGGGGCAACGCTTGGCGCCTTGCGTTCAAAACTTGAGAGGAGATTGGCCGACGTCCTTCACTCCGGCACACAACGGCGCCTGTACTCCATCGCATTCTCCACAGCAAAATCCGAAGGAGATACCGTTGTTTCCACATCGACGCTGGGGGAAGCTGCGCGAATCGCGCAGTCATCTATCGAGTCTGCGCTAAGGCTCGCAGCGGCAAATCGTGTGGCGACTGATCATGTCGACTACGCTGTGGAAGCGATATACATTCACTCACTATTGACGGGTTGCTTTCACCTGAGTTTGCTTATGTCATCGCATCAGGGCGCGGAGCAAGCCCTTGCGTCGGCTGTTGTGGGAAGGGCGCTTTCGCCCCTGCTCTGACAATCCTGGCGGGCCGTTCTCTCACTACTTCTTCGAGCAGCAGAGCCGTTTGCCGGTCAACGATCGATGTGATCCAGCCGAGCCGATGTGTATCGATGGATTCCCACCCTAGAGAAAGCATCATCGATCGCCGTGTGAGGTGAATTGCTATGAGTTGGCCGGTAATGGTTAGGGCGCGCAATAAAGCCTCCTCGTCGCCGGCATCTGTGCCCATCAGGCGGGCAACTATTTCGCTGCACACAGGTATCAGGCGCGTCTGAAGACGATCGCGCAATTGAGCCTCGGGAAACTGGGGTCCCAGGCCCGCCTGTTCCCGCGCCATGAAGAGCCTCCAGCTATCGGGCTCAGCCGAGGTGAACAGGTATTGAGCAAGATGTTTCTGGATTTCACGGAACGCGTGGATTAATTGATCGTCGTCCCCGTCTTTATCAAGTACGGCCCGCGCCGCGTCGACGGGGCTGGCGAGGTGATCAGAAATCGTTGTGGCGATGTGATCGACACACGCCAGATACACGCCTTCCTTGTTCGAAAAGTAGTAGCGCAATGCGGGTGGATTGACACCTGCTAGCTCCGCTATGTCTCGCGTCGAGGCTCCTTCAAATCCGCGCAAACCGAAAAGCGTGAGTGCTGCGGCAATGATTCGGGATCGCGTTTCATTGCCGCATACATAGCCAGTCGCTGTTCCGGAACGCCCTCGACTCTTGGTCATTGCCACAAGTTATCAGTCTTGTAAAAGGAGCGGGAAGTAAATCGGCTTGCTCCGTTGGCAATTGGCCGTGGGCAACAACCTCCGACAAGTCGATCTGAATGAATTCCAAAGACGGTACTCATATTCCACCCGCAATGATGTAACCGGTTAAGCGACCCGGCCATTCTGCACCTGGTTTGAGCGGATTTGCGATATTGTAATATTAGAACGACATACGCATAATCGCACTTAGGGCAAATCTCGACCCCGTTGGCTTTTCGCAAATTCGCCGTCCCAACCCGGGCGCTCACCCACAATATCTGAAGGATCGCTTTGCGGCAGATTTGCGAGCGGAGCGTCACGGGCGCAGCGGTTCAGCCGAGCATGGCTAAAGCCGTCGTCAGAACGGCGCGTTTGAATGCCTTAGGACGCCGCGGTAAGGAAGAGAACGGACTCAGTACATGGCTATAGGCGACAGTCTTGCTGATGCCATTGGCGAGCATCGTAAACAGGATGTCGGGATCTTGCCGCGAAATCTCACCTGCGTCGATCGCATCGATGAGCAACGGCACGAACACGTCATGAAACGGCCGCACCACCCGTTCGATCAGCAGGTTAAGGCGCTCTCCAGTTTCAGTTGCGGCAGTCGAAAAAAACATGCCAACGTCTGGCGTCAGAAACACCTGATCGATCAGGATCGACACGGCACCCTCGACGCGCGCTCGCGGTCCTGGACCTGTTATCTCCCGCAATGCGGCGGTCTTCGCGACCATGGGAGCCACTTCGTCGGCAATCTGGTCCACCACGGCAATCCAAAGCGCTTCCTTCGAGCCGTAGTGATGCGCGACCAGCGCGGGGTCGACACCCGATGCCCTGGCGATTTCCCGCACGCTAGTCGCCTCATAGCCGCTCCTCGCGAATGCCCCTCGGGCGCTGCGAAGCAATGCGTCGGCGCCGCCCGCGTCGCTGCACGCTGGACGGCCGCGCGACCGACGGGGCGTGGAAGTCGTCGTGGCGGACGGGGTTTGATCGTGAGCGTGTTTCATCGGCGACGACAGGTCGTGTTCAAGGAAAGCACAGAATTTTAGCGGGTGCCGCACCGCGAATAGCAGCGGCACCGGTTTGACATGAACCCTTCGAAATCTTAGTATCGCATTAATTCATCACTCGTAGAATATTTAATCATGCGCCAGACCACCCGGATCGTCATCGTCGGCGGCGGTATCGCTGGACTTCTGCTTGCGACCAGGCTGGGCAACACGCTTGGCCGCAGCGGCCGCGCTCAGGTCACGTTGATCGACAAAAGCGCAACCCACATCTGGAAGCCCATGCTGCACACGATCGCGGCGGGCACGCGCGATGTCCAGCAACAGCAGGTCATCTATCTCGCCCACGCTCGCGACCACGGCTTCAACTATCAGCCAGGCGAGATGGAAGGCCTGGACCGCAATGCGCGCATCATAAAGCTGGCTGCGCTGCGTTCGAAGTCGGGTGAAATAGTGATCGGCCCGCGCACCGTCGAATACGACGTACTGATTCTTGCGCTGGGCAGTCGCGCCAACGACTTCGGCACCCCAGGCGTCCTCGATCATTGTCATTTCATTGACAGCCAGGCTCAGGCTGAAATCTTCAACGAAGCATTGCGAATCCGCATATTCCAGAGTGTTGTGACGAATAGCGCGTTGCGCGTGTCGATCGTCGGCGCTGGAGCGACTGGCGTCGAACTGGCAGCAGAATTGAGCCGCTTGCTCGAAGTGGCGTCGAGTTACGGCGACCCCGGCATCCGCTCACGTCTGAACCTCACCCTTTATGAAAGCGCACCGCGGGTACTGGCGGCGTTTCCGCCGGCGGTGTCGGAGTCCAGTGAGGCACAGTTACGGCATATTGGTTTCAAGGTGCGAACGGGCACGCGAGTGACCGCCGCCGAACCCGATGGACTCCGGTTGGGCGATGGCAGCCACCAACCGGCGGATTTGATGGTGTGGGCGGCGGGCGTGAAGGCCCCTGATTTTCCAGGCAAACTGGATGGGATCGAGATCAATCGTTCCAATCAGATCGCCGTCAGGCCAACCCTGCAGGCGCAGGACGACGACACACTATTCGCGCTCGGCGATTGCTCGACGTTGACGCTCGCCGGCAATGAACGTCCTCTCGCACCCACGGCGCAAGTCGCCACGCAGCAGGCACAACATCTCGCCAGGCACTTGCCGGGCTGGCTCGGCGGCGGCTCGTTGCCCGACTTTGCATTTCACGACTTCGGCGCGCTGGTATCGCTGAGCGACTACAACGCCTTTGGGACGCTCGGGCAGTTCGGGTTCTTCCGTGGCGGGTTCATCAAGGGCCGATTCGCGCAGCTCAGTCATGCCATGCTCTACCGGCAACATCAGCAGGCTTTGCACGGTTTTGGCAAGGCCATGATGCTGTGGACCGCCGAGCAGATCAACGGCCTCGTGCAGCCGAAGATACGGCTGACCTGAACGCCACGCCACTCTCGACTGGAGAAATGTGTGATGGCCGATCGCACGGCAGCGCACTGTCGCGAAACAGGCGGGCAGCGATGACGCCAGTGACCAGTCCGGGCATCACGAGATCGCTCAGGCATCGCTGCAAATCCAGCAGTGAATCAGCAGCATGCTGTTGCTGAACCAGCAACAGCATGCGGTTTTCCCGACCTGCGCACACCTGATCCCCGGCCAACGATTGGCATGGCTTCTGCTTTATCGGTAGGGAACGAGGCCCGAACATGGGCCACCCATCAAGCCGGTACCTGGAGCCCCTATGACCGCATTGAATCTCGCCAGCACGGTGGCACTTGCTCCCGTTCTTTCTCCCGGTACGGATTACGAGCGTCTCGCTTCATGTTTTCGACCCGTTTTCGCCCGCATCGCAGAGGGCGTGCTCGAGCGTGAGCGCGATCGCAGCCTGCCCTATGAGCAGATCGAATGGCTCAAGGCCGCCGGATTCGGCGCCGTTCGCGTGCCGGTCGAGCACGGCGGTGCGGGGGCTTCGCTGCCTCAATTGATTCAGTTGCTGATCGAACTGGCCGAGGCGGATTCGAATTTGCCGCAGGCACTGCGCGGCCACTTCGCGTTCGTCGAGGACCGGCTCAACGCGGAGCCAGGCCCGGCGCGCGACGTCTGGTTCAGGCGATTTGTCGACGGCGAACTGGTGGGAAACGCCTGGACCGAAGTCGGCAGCGTGGCGATCGGCGACGTGATCACGCGCGTGTCACGTGATGGCGCACGCTGGGTGGTGAACGGAGAGAAGTACTACAGCACGGGCAGCATCTTCGCTGACTGGATCGACGTGTTTGCGCGCCGCGACGACACGGGCGAAGACGTGATCGCGGCCGTGCGCGCGAGGCAGCCCGGCGTGACACATCACGACGACTGGGATGGCTTTGGCCAGCGCACGACGGGCAGCGGCACGACCACGTTTGTCGCCGCGGAGGTGGACGAGATCGACATCATCGATTTTTCGACGCGCTTCAAATACCAGACCGCGTTCTACCAGCTGGTGCTGCTCGCCGTGCTCGCGGGCACGGGCCGCGCCGCGCTGCGCGACATCTCGCAGGAGGTGCGTTCGCGCCGGCGCATCTTTAGTCATGGCAATGCGCCTTCGTTCGCGCAAGATCCGCAGGTCCAGCAGGTCGTGGGCCAGGTCTCGTCGCTCGTGTTCGCGGCCGAGGCCACAGCCGTGCGCGCGGCACAGGCTTCGCAACGCGCGTATGAGGCGCGTTTCGGGGGCGATGCGCACGCCGAGCACGAGGCGAACGTCGACGCCGAACTAGATTCCGCACGCGGCCAGAGCGCGATTGCCGATCTCGTGCTGCGCGCGACCACGCTGCTGTTCAACGCGCTTGGCGCATCGGGCACGAGCGAGCAGAAGCGGCTCGACCGCCACTGGCGCAACGCCCGCACGGCGGCCTCGCACAATCCGATCGTCTTCAAGGAGCGCATCGTGGGAGATCGCGAAATCAACGGCACCGAGCCGCCGTACGTTTGGGCGATCGGAGCCGGTCCCGCGAAGGGGCAGAAGGCGGCCTGAGTACGAACGTGCGGTGCCGTCTCGCGGACGGCGCCGCTATTTGATGGCCGCGATTTCCTTCGTCCTGATCAGCCGCGCGCGCAGCACGTTGCGGCTGATGCCGAGAAGTTTCGCCGCCTGAATCTGGTTGCGGTGGCTGTACTCGAACGCCGTGCGCATGACCATATCCTCGATCTGCTCGAAAAGATTCTCGTGCTCGCCGTTGAACAGTTCGAGCAACGCCGATTCGAGTGCGTAGTGCGGGCCGCTCGGCGCACTCACGCTCGCACCAGCCGGGGCCGTGATGCCGGACGAGAACAGGTGCAGGTCACCGTCCTGAAGGGTGTCGTGGCGGCTCACGAGCAGGGCGTGATGAATCACGTTCTCAAGCTCGCGAATGTTGCCCGGCCAGCTGTACGCGAGCAGCTTCTGTTCGGCGCGCGGCGAGATCGTGCGTGGCCCGTAACCGAGCCGGCCGCGGTAGTCCTCGATGAAGTAGCGGGCGAGCGGAAGGATGTCGCCGGTGCGCTCGCGCAGCGTCGGAATGGCGAGCTGTACGACGTTGAGTCGGTAGAACAGGTCGCTGCGGAAATGCCCGGCCGCCACCGCGTGCTGCAGGTGAACATTCGTCGCCGCCACCACGCGCACGTCGATCGGAATACCGCGCCGGGAACCAAGCCGCACGACCTCGCGCTCCTGCAGCACACGCAGCAGCTTGACCTGCATCGACAGCGGCAGGTCGCCGATCTCGTCGAGGAAGAGCGTGCCGCCGTTGGCCGCCTCGAACCAGCCCGGCTTGGCGTTGAACGCGCCGGTGAAGGCGCCTTTCTCGTGCCCGAACAGCTCGCTTTCGACCAGCGTTTCAGAAAACGCGCCGCAGTTGACCGCGACAAACGGCTTGTCGCGCCGCCCGCTCAGGCTGTGGACGTGGCGCGCGATCAGTTCCTTGCCCGTGCCGGTCTCGCCGATGATCAGGATATTTGCGTCGCTGGGCGCGACCAGCTGGATCCGCTCAAGCAGTTCGATCGAGCGGGGATCGACGAAGACCTGCGCGCGTGCACGGATCGAGGTGGTCAGCGAATGCCTGTGCGGCAGCGTGAGGACAGAAACATCGCCGTTGGCTTCGGCATCATCGGGCCATGCGTGGGAGAGCGGTTGGTTCATGAGTAGAAGCTCGGCGTAGGATAGGTTCGGTTGAGCGCCCATTCGCCGATCTCGCGGATCTTGTAGGCGAGCGGATCGTGTAGCGTATGGGTGCGCAGGTTGCGCCAGTGGCGGTCGAGCCGAAGCTCTCCATGGGTCGCGCGGGCGCCGGCGACATCGAACATGCGCGTACAGATGTCGAGGCCTGTTTGTGCGGCGGCGACCTTCGCGCTGGCAATGGCCAGCGCCACCTCGCCGCGTTCGGTCGCCGTGAGGCCGGTGTCGCGCGACCATGCCTTGTCCAGTCCTGCAGCGGCCCGGTCCGCGAGCGCGCGGGCGGATTCCAGTCCGAGCCAGAACTCGCCGTAATGGCTCAGGATGTACGGGTCCTCGCCGGTGCTCGCGACCTTCGCGGCGGGCCAGGGCCGTGCTTCGTTCAGGGTGTAGTGACGGGCGTCCTCGAACGCGGCCTCGCCAATGCCGAGATAGATGTTCGTCAGGATCAGTTGCGCAATGAGTGGCCTCAGACATGCAAACGGCGACGAGAACGGTCCTGGGTCCGAAAGGATCTCGTGATGCTCGACACGGACCCGTTCGAACGTCACCGAACCGCTGTCGGTCTGGCGTTGGCCGAAATTATTCCAGTCGTCTGCGATCGCGATGCCGCTTCGCTGGGTTGGCACGGCGGCTACGAGAAACGCACGCGTTTCGGCGTGGCGCGCGGAGACGATCAGCATTTCCGAGTCGAGCGCGCCCGAGCAGAAGCTCTTTTGCCCGCTGAATTCGAGCCACGCTCCGCGCGGATGCGCAAGTGTGCGTTCGTCGAGCGGATTGAGCGCATTGCCCCAGAACCACCGGTGCCGCGAGGTCTGTTCGAACAGCGCCTGCCATTGCTCCCGCGAGCCGAACAGGCGGGCCGTGGCCAGCATCAGGTGATGGAATCCGAACACGTGCGCGAGTGAACTGTCGGCGCACGCGAGCACGCGCACGACGTCGAGAGTCGTGCGCCAGTCCGCACCGAGGCCGCCATGTACCGCAGGGATGCTCAGTGCGAGCAGGCCGCTCGCACGCAGCGCGTCGCGTTCCGCCTTCGGTGTGCCGCCGCGCGCGTCGCGCTCAGCTGCGGTCCGCGCAAAGCGTTCAGCAAGACGCCGGGCGACGCTCAATGGCGATTCGACCTGCGGGATGGGCCGGATGTCCTCCGGCGCGTCGGCCAGCGGCAACGATAGGGAAGTGGATGCCATTGCAGTGTGATCGGGTGAAGCAGCACTGCACGCGCATGCGTGCTGCAGGATCAGCACAGTGTTCAAGGTTTTGGCACTCGAGAGAAGCAAGGATTTCTCATAACCTAATCAGGCTGCTGCGCTAGCAGCATCGAGACGCGAATCCATGCGTCTTAAGTACTTCCATTCATGTGACGAACCAGCGCTGCTGCGTGGGAAGCAACGAAGAAGCAGCGCTGTTGCCGGTGCGTCATCACATGTCGGCATATCGATCCGAGTGCTGCCGGGATGTGCTTATCAGGTGCATTTGCCCTTCTGGTAAGCCGCTCGATGACGAAAACTGCTGCTATGTCAGCCGTTCAGTTGTAAGTAGCTAGTTCGCGCGATTTGGCACAGTCCTTGCCTTTAGCTCATGACGGGACCGATCAGGCACGTCCCGATTCACGAAGGAATCCTCATGAGCAAGAAACACAAGATCGTGGCCGTGTCGGGCAGCTTGCAGCGGCCGTCGCGCACGCTGGCGCTGGTGCAGTCGCTGCTGTCCGCGCTGGAAGCCGCGCTGCCTGTCGAAATCCGCGTGATCGATCTCGGCGAGATCGCCGGACGGCTCTCCGGTGCGCTCACGCGTGCGCAGGTGCCGGCGGATATCGAAGAACACATCCGGGCGATCGAGACAGCCGACCTCGTGATTGCGGCAAGTCCGGTGTATCGCGCCTCCTATACCGGCCTCTTCAAGCATCTGTTCGATCTCGTGCACCACGAGGCGCTGATCGATGTTCCGGTGCTGCTGGCCGCCACGGGCGGCAGCGAGCGTCATGCGCTCGTGATCGATCACCAGTTGCGGCCGCTCTTCAGCTTCTTCCAGGCGCACACGCTGCCGATCGGCGTCTACGCCTCCGAAAGCGATTTCGATCGCTACGAGGTCGCAAGCGACGCGTTGCGCGCTCGTATCGCACTCGCTGTAGAGCGTGCGGCACCGTACGTCGGTGCGCGTGCGGAAAACGTTACTGCGGCGCTCGCCGTTTGAATCCAAAGTCATTCAAGGAATCTTCAATGAGCCAGACTTCCCAAACCAGAGATGCCGTCAAGTTCGCCTACTGGGTGCCCAACGTGAGCGGCGGCCTTGTCGTCAGCACGATCGAGCAGCGCACCGACTGGAGCCTCGAGTACAACCAGCGTCTTGCGCAGACCGCCGAGCGTGCGGGCTTTGAATATGCTCTGAGCCAGATTCGCTTCACGGCCGGCTACGGCGCGGAGTATCAGCACGAGTCGGTCTCGTTTAGCCAGGCGCTGCTGCAGTCGACCACCAAGCTCAAGGTGCTCGCAGCGATCCTGCCTGGTCCGTGGCATCCGGCAGTGGTCGCCAAGCAGATCGCCACCATCGACCACATCTCGAACGGCCGCATCGCGATCAACGTCGTGAGCGGCTGGTTCAAGGGCGAGTTCACCGCGATCGGTGAACCGTGGCTCGAGCACGACGAGCGTTACCGCCGCTCGAACGAGTTCATCCGCGCGCTCAAGGGCATCTGGACCGAGGACAACTTCACGTTCAAGGGCGACTTCTACCGCTTCAACAACTACACGTTGAGTCCGAAGCCGGTGCAGAAGCCCCATCCCGAGATTTTCCAGGGCGGCAGCTCGCGCGCGGCGCGCGACAACGCGGCGAGCGTATCGGACTGGTATTTCACGAACGGCAACACGCCCGAGAATCTCAAGGCCCAGATCGACGATATCCGTGCGAAGGCGGCGCAGAACAATCACCAGGTGCGTATCGGCGTCAATGCCTTCGTGATCGCGCGCGATACCGAAGAGGAAGCGAAGGCCGTGCTCGACGACATCATCAGGCATGCGCACGTCGAGGCGGTGCACGCGTTCGGCGATGCGGTCAAGGAGGCGGGCAAGGCGTCGCCGGAAGGCGAGGGCAACTGGGCCAAGTCGACCTTCGAGGATCTCGTTCAGTACAACGACGGCTTCCGCACGAACCTGATCGGCACGCCGCAGCAGATCGCCGAACGTATCGTCGAACTGAAGTCGATCGGGGTCGACCTGGTGCTGACCGGCTTCCTGCATTTCATCGAGGAAGTCGAGTATTTCGGCCAGAAGGTGCTGCCGCTCGTGCGCGAGCTCGAGGCGCAGCGCGAAAAGCAGGCCGCCTGACGCAAGCGGGGGCGGGGCGGGGCCGGGCGCGCGAGCAGACCCGCCCGCACGAAACAGAAGAACACAACTGGGAAACGGCACCCCAAGGGGTGAATCAGCATGACGCAAGCCTCGACGGCCCTGCTCGCGCTCGACGGCATTTCCGTGTCGTTCGGGGGCGTCAAGGCCATTACCGATATCAGTTTCGAAGTGGCGGCAGGCGAGATCTGTGCGTTGATCGGCCCGAACGGCGCGGGCAAGAGTTCGCTGCTGAACGTGATCAACGGCGTCTATCGTCCGCTGCATGGCACGCTGCGCTTCGACGGCCATGCTTACCGGCGCATGGACGCGCACGACGCCGCGCATCGCGGCATTGCGCGCACGTTCCAGAACCTCGCGCTGTTCCGGCGCATGAGCGTGTTCGACAACGTGCTGGCCGGGCGCAACCTGCATCGCCGTAGTACATGGCTCGAGCAGACACTGCACGTTGGCCGTGCCGCACGGGATGAAGCCTTGCAGCGCGAGCGCGCTGAGCGCGTGATCGAAGCACTGGATCTGCAGCCGTGGCGCGACAGCGTGGTGGGCACCCTGTCCTACGGGTTACAGAAGCGGGTCGAGCTGGCGCGTGCGCTCGCTGCCGAACCACGCCTGCTGCTGCTCGACGAGCCCATGGCCGGCATGAATACCGAGGAGAAGCACGCGATGGCCGGGTACGTGCTCGATGCCAACGAGCATCTGGGCGTCACGGTCGTGCTGATCGAGCACGACATCGGCGTGGTGATGGGCTTGTCCGATCACGTGGTCGTGCTCGACTACGGAAAAAAGATTGCCGACGGCAGGCCCAACGAAGTCCGCACGAACCCGGATGTGCTGGCGGCCTATCTCGGCACACGTCATTGAGAGGGTGCGCAATGCAATTCTTTTTCGAGGTGCTGGCAGGCGGACTGCTCGCCGGCGTGATGTATTCGCTGGTCGCGATCGGCTTCGTGCTGATCTACAAGGCGTCGGGCATCTTCAACTTCGCGCAGGGCTCGCTCGTGCTGTTCGGTGCGCTGACTTACGTGAGCCTCGTCGAGCGCGGCTGGAACCCGTGGCTGTCGTTCGGGGCGACGCTCGCCGCGCTCGTACTGATCGCGATCGCAACCGGCCGCTTCGTGCTGCGCCCGCTCGTCAACCGCGCGCCGATCGTGCTGTTCATGGCCACCCTCGGTCTGAGCCTGATTCTCGAAGGCGCGGCGCAGCTGTTCTGGGGCGCGCAGGTGCACGGGCTCGATCTCGGCATCGACGACAGGCCGCTGCATCTGGCCGGCGTAATGGTGAGCCGCTTCGACCTGTTCGCGGCCGCCACGGCGGGCGTGCTGGTGCTTGCGCTGTCGCAGCTCGCGAAGCGCTCGCGTTTTGGCCTGTCGCTGCGGGCCGTGGCCGACGATCCGCTCGCCGCCTTCGCGGTCGGCGTGCGGCTGCCGCGCGTCTGGGCCATCGTCTGGGCACTGGCTGGCTTCGTCAGCCTCGTTGCGGGTCTGCTCTGGGGCGCGCGGCTCGGCGTGCAGTTCTCGCTCTCGCTCGTCGTGCTCAAGGCTCTGCCGGTGCTGATCATCGGCGGCTTCTCGTCGATCGGCGGCGCGATCGTCGGCGGGCTGCTGGTCGGCGCAACGGAGAAGCTGGCCGAGGTTTATGTCGGGAGCGTGATCGGCGACGGCATCGAGAACTGGTTCCCCTATCTGCTTGCAATGCTGTTCCTGCTCGCGCGCCCGTCCGGCCTGTTCGGCGAGGCGGCCGTCGAGCGCATTTGAGGAAACCTTGATGGAATTGACCCGTCCCCTCGCCGAACCGCGCCGGCTGAACCTGCGCCGGCTGGCGGTGCCGCTTGCGGGCGCGCTCGTCGCGTTTGCCGGCGTGCCGCTCGCGGCGAACGACTACTGGCTGAACGCGATCTTCGTGCCGTTTCTGATCCTGTCCGTGGCCGGACTCGGACTGAACTTCCTGACCGGCTATGCGGGGCAGTTGTCGCTCGGTTCGGCCGCGTTCATGTCGATCGGCGCCTATGCGACCTACAACCTGCTCGTACGTGTGCCTGCGCTGCCGCTGCCGGTCGCCCTGCTGCTCGGCGGCCTGGTCAGCGCCGCGGCCGGCGTGCTGTTCGGACTGCCGAGCCTGCGTATCAAGGGCTTCTACCTGATCGTCTCGACGCTGGCCGCCCAGTTCTTCGTGGTCTGGCTGTTCACGCGCGTGGGGTGGTTCTCGAACTACGACACGTCCGGCGTGTTGAGCGCGCCGCAGCTCGCGATCGGTCGCTGGCGCATCGACACGCCGGTGTCGCGCTACCTGTTCGTGCTCGGCGTCGCGACCTTGCTGTTCGCATTCGGCGCGAGCCTCGTGCGCAGCGAACTTGGCCGGCGCTGGATGGCTGTACGCGACATGGAAGCCGCCGCGCGCGTGATCGGCATCCCGGTGGGGCGCAGCAAGCTGCTGGCCTTCGCGCTGAGTTCCTTCGTGCTCGGCATCGCCGGCGCGCTGTGGGCCTTCGCGTATCTCGGCACGATCGAGCCGGACGGCTTCAACCTGAATCTTTCGTTCCAGGTGCTGTTCATCATCATCATCGGCGGCATGGGCAGCATCTCGGGCAACTTTCTTGGCGCCGCCTTCATCGTTTTACTGCCGATCCTGCTTTCGAACGCGGCTGGCGCGCTGGCCCACGCGGGCATCGGCGCAGACCAGGTGCAGAACCTGCAGAAGATCGTCTTCGGCACGCTGATCATCGTCTTTCTGATCAAGGAACCGGAAGGCCTCGCGAGACTCGTGCAGATCGTCCGTCAACGTCGGCCGAAGCAATCCTGAGCCGTTAATCTCCCCGCCTTATTGTTTCTTTTATCGTTCAAGGAATATTTTGTTATGCGAAATAATGATATTCGTCCCTCACGCGCCAAGTGGCGACAGTGGTCCTCGGCTTTCGTGGCCGCGCTTGCGCTCACCGTTGGCGCGTTGCCTCAGGTGTATGCGGCGGGTGAGGAGTATTTTCCGCTGCAAAGCTACCGGGTCGGCCCCTACGCAGCCGGTGGCAGCGGCTTCTTCGGCGGCTTCATCGACTATCTGCAGTTGATCAACGCGCGTGACGGCGGCGTGAACGGCGTCAAGCTCGTATGGAAGGAGTGCGAGACCGAGTACGTGGTGGAGAAGGGCGTCGAATGCTATGAGCGCCTGAAGAGCGGCGGCCCCGACGGTGCGCCGACCGCGGCTACGAACCCGTTGTCGGTCGGTATCGCTTACGCGACGCTCGACCGTTCGACGGCCGACAAGATCCCGCTCATCACGATCAACCACGGCCGCACCGATTCGACCGACGGTGCAGTGTTCCCTTATGTGTTCCCGCTGCAGCTGAATCCGTACAGCGAGGTCTCCGCGATCGTCAACTATATCGGCCAGCGCTCGGGCGGTCTCGCCGCGCTCAAGGGCAAGAAGATTGTCGTGCTATATCACGGTTCGCCGTACGGCCGCGAAACGATTCCTGTGGTCGATCTGCTCGCGAAGAAATATGGCTTCGACGTGACCCAGATCGAAGTGCCGCATCCTGGCAACGAACAGGGTTCGCAGTGGCTGAAGATTCACCAGATCAATCCCGACTGGGTGATCTTGCGCGGCTGGGGTGTGATGAATCCAGTAGCGATCAAGACCGCGCAGAAGGTCGGCTATCCGGTCGATCACATCATCGGCAACATCTGGAGCAATTCCGAGGAAGACGTCCGGCCCGCAGGTGATGCGGCAAAGGGCTTCATCTCGATCACGACGCACCCCTCGGGCACGGACTACCCGGTGCTGCAGGCGATCAACCAGTACGTGGTGAAGCCCGGCAACGGCAACCTCAAGGACCCGGCACGCTTTGGCACCGTCTACTACAACCTGGGCGTGGTGAACGGTATTCTCAACGTCGAGGCGGTGCGCGTTGCGCAGCGCAAGTTCGGCAACAAGCCTCTCACGGGCGAGCAGGTGCGCTGGGGCTTCGAGCATCTGGATCTGGACGATGCGCGCCTCAAGCAACTCGGCGCACTCGGCCTCGTGCAGCCGCTCAAATTGACCTGCGCGGACCACGAAGGCGGCGGTGCCGTGCGCTTCCAGCAATGGGACGGCCGGAAATGGAACGTGATCAGCAACTGGGTGCAGGCGGACCGCGAGCTGCTACGTCCGATCATCGAGAAGTCTGCGCTGTCGTACGCGAAGGAAAAGGGCATTACGCCACGCGATTGCGGCAAGGACCTCTAACATGACGAGCACTCCGATCCTGCAGGTCGACGAGATCGCCGTGACCTATAGCCAGATCGTCCCCGCCTTGCGCGGGGTGTCGCTGGCGGTGCCCGAGGGCGAGATCGTCGCGCTGCTCGGCGGCAACGGCGCGGGCAAGACGACCACGCTCAGGGCGATCTCGAACCTCGTACGCGCGGAGCGCGGCGAACTGACGGGCGGTCGCATCGTCTATCGCGGCGACGATGTCGCGCGCGTCGAGCCGTGGACACTGGTCGAGCGCGGACTTGTCCAGGTGCTTGAAGGGCGGCGCTGCTTTGCGCATCTGTCCGTCGAGGAAAACCTGCGGATCGGATCGTTCGCCAGGCGGCCGCGACGGGCTGAGATCGAGGCCCATCTCGAGCGGATCTACGGGATCTTTCCGCGTCTGAAGGTCAAGCGCCAGTCGCTGGCGGGATTGACGTCGGGTGGCGAGCAGCAGATGGTGGCGATCGGCCGTGCGCTGATGGCGCGTCCTTCGCTCGTGCTGCTCGACGAGCCTTCAATGGGGCTTGCGCCGATGGTCGTCGAGGAAATTTTCGAGATTGTCGCGGCGCTCAACCGCGACGAGGGGGTCAGTTTTCTGCTCGCGGAGCAGAACGCGACGATGGCACTGCGTTATGCAAAGCATGGCTATGTACTCGAAGGCGGTCGCGTGGTTGCACACGGCGCGGCAGCCGAGCTCGCGCGCCTCGACGTGCTGCACGACGCATACCTTGGCGGCGCAGCCGTCGATTACATTGCGCGCCGCTCCGGGCGCGCGAGACAGGCTTTGACTGGCTGATATGTGCCCAAGCGATGGTGTGGAAACGCGGAAGTACCCGGCTCGGGTGTCGTTCAATTCCCATAGCCCGTCATCTTATTGTGCAAAATTTCGAACACCCCGTGCGAACCTGAGGGAATTATCGAACGGCGCGGCAGCGCCCATACTGGCGCCATCCGTTTACGAGGAGCACGACATGCCGCAGCCGTCCAACCATTCCCCCGCCCAGACCAAACAACGCGCACAACCCGCGCGCACGTTCCCATTCGCCGGCCGCACCGTCAACCGTGTGGGCTACGGGGCCATGCAACTTGCCGGCCCCGGCGTATTCGGCCCGCCGAAGGACCGCGCGGCTGCCGTGGCTGTGCTGCGCGAGGCGCTCGCACTCGGCGTAAACCATCTCGACACGAGCGACTTCTATGGCCCGCACGTGACGAACCAGATCATCCGCGAGGCGCTCCATCCCTATGCCGACGATCTCACGATCGTCACCAAGGTGGGCGCGGTGCGCGACGGCACGGGCGCCTGGCTGCCCGCGCTGGAGCCCTCCGACATCGAGCGCGCCGTGCACGACAATCTGCGCAATCTGGGACTCGACACGCTCGACGTGGTCAATCTGCGCATCATGGGCGACGTCCACAAGCCCGCCGAAGGCTCCGTCGAACGGGAAATGGAAGCGCTCGCCGCACTGCGCGAGCGTGGGCTCGTGCGCCACATCGGCATCTCCAACGCGACAGCGAAGCAGATCGACGATGCAGAAAAGATCGCACCGATAGTCTGTGTCCAGAACCACTACAACCTGGTGCACCGCGACGACGATGGGTTGATCGATGCGCTGGCGGCACGCGGTGTCGCCTATGTGCCGTTCTTCCCGCTGGGCGGTTTCACGCCGATTCAGTCCTCAGCGCTGTCAGACATAGCAAGAATGCTCGAGGCCACGCCGATGGCCGTTGCGCTAGCGTGGCTTCTGCACCGGTCGCCAAATATTCTTTTGATTCCGGGGACATCGTCGCTGGCGCATCTACGCGAGAACATGACAGCGCAGACGCTTGAGCTCTCCGGTGAGGTACTGGCGCAACTGGACGCGATTGGTAAAGGGCAGAAGACAATCGCATGAATCGATCGCCGCAGGCGCACAGGAGAATGTCTACGGCGTGGCCTGTAGCCGGGAACGTTGTATGTATGGGCGCGTTCGAATTGTCCGATAATCCCATCTGATTAGAATAGGCTGTGCGGGAAATCGAACAGTGCGGGGTGAACCATGCCGATGGAAATGAACGATCTGGCCGCTTTCGTTTCGGTGGCGCGTGCGGGCGGCTTTCGCGACGCGGCGCGCGTGGGCGGCGTTTCGGCGTCGAGCCTGAGTGCCGCGGTGCGCAGGCTGGAGGCGAAGCTCGGGCTGCGCCTGTTGAACCGCACCACGCGCAGCGTCGCGCCGACCGAGGCGGGGAAGCGTCTGCTCGAATCGATCACGCCGCTTTTCAGCGAGATGGAAGCGGCGCTCGACGTGCTCAACGGCTACCGCGAAAAGCCGGCGGGCACGCTCAAGCTCAACGTGCCCGCGAGTGCGGCGCGCACCATCCTGCCGGGCGTGCTCGCGCCGTTCCAACGCGCCTATCCCGAGATCCGCGTCGAGGTGGTGGTGGAGGACGGCTTCGTCGACGTGCTGCAGATCGGCTGCGACGCCGGTATTCGCTACGACGAGCGGCTGGAGCAGGACATGATCGCGATTCCCATCGGTCCGCGCGTAGAGCGCTTCGCGGCGGTCGCATCTCCCGCGTATCTCGCGGCGCGGGGGCGGCCTGAACATCCACGTGAACTGCTCGACCACGCTTGCCTGCGCGTGCAGTTTGCGGGCGGCGCGATGCCGCTCTGGCATTTCGAGCGGGACGGCGAAGTGCTGCGCCTCGACCCGCCCACGGTGCTCGTCGTGCGTCCTGGCGCCGCGCTCGACCTGCTGATCAACATGGCGCTCGACGGCGTCGGCATCGTGTATCTGTTCGAAGAGATGTTGCTGCCGCATATCCGCAGCGGCGCGCTCGTGCGCCTGCTCGACGACTGGGATGTGTCGTTTCCGGGGCCGTTTCTCTACTACCCTGGGCGGCGGCACCTGCCGGCGCCGCTGCGCGCATTCGTCGACTTCGTCAAGGAGAATGCGTCAGACGATTCGGCATCCTGAGCACGCGTCGAGCGCCCAGTATAAGGGCGCGTAACAACAGCGCTCAGCGACGCTTCATGCCGTATTCGATGAACGTGCGGCACAGCAACTCCATGCCTTTCGCGTCCTCTTCGTCGAAGCGCGCGAGATGCGGACTGTCCACGTCCCATACGCCGATCAGCTCGCCGTCCGGCGTGACGAGGGGCACGACGATTTCCGACTGCGAAGCCGAATCGCACGCAATGTGGCCCGCGAACGCGTGCACATCGGGCACCACTTGCGTTTGCCGCGTGGCCGCCGCCGTGCCGCATACGCCCTTGCCCAGGGGAATGCGCACGCACGCCGGTTTGCCCTGGAACGGACCGACCACGAGCTCGGTGCCGTCGAACGAGTAAAAGCCCGCCCAGTTCAGGCCCTCGAGCGAATGAAACACGAGCGAAGCGAAGTTCGCGGCGTTCGCGATGACGTCGGTTTCGCCTTCGATCAGCGAGCGCGCCTGCGCAGCCAGCGATTCGTAGAGGGCGGGTTTGTCGGAGGGAAGGGTGTCGGAAAGCGAGAACATAAGTCGGTCGATCTGGATATGCGCCGTTCCAGCGAAAGGCGCGGTGGAGCCAAACGAGATTTTAGGCGAGATCGGCTATCGGCAGGAAATCGGCGGGCGCTGAATATGGCGCATCCATGGACTGTGGCGCGCCCTCGTGCGATTATTCACGTTTCGTGTTGAATCTATCCACGCCTGCGGGGCTGGTTGCCGGCGGTTTTTCGGGCATGCTGGCGCATCAGCACAGAATCAACACAGAAACGGAGAACGCGACATGAGCAAGACATTCAAAATCGCCGCCATCGCCGGCGACGGTATCGGCCAGGAAGTAATGCCCGAGGGCGTGCGCGTCGTCGAGGCGGCGGCCGCGAAGTTCGGCCTGAAGCTCGAAATCACGCATTTCGACTGGGCAAGCTGCGACTACTACCTGCAGCACGGCAAGATGATGCCCGACGACTGGTTCGCCACGCTCGAGGGCTTCGACGCGATCTATTTCGGCGCGGTCGGCTGGCCCGACAAGGTGCCCGATCATATTTCGCTGTGGGGCTCGCTGCTGAAGTTCCGCCGCGAGTTCGACCAGTACGTCAACCTGCGCCCGGTGCGTCTGCTGCCCGGCGTGCCGTGCCCGCTCGCCAACCGCAAGCCCGGCGACATCGACTTTCTCGTGGTGCGCGAGAACACCGAGGGCGAGTACAGCTCGGTGGGCGGCAAGATGTTCGAAGGCACCGAGCGCGAGTTCGTGCTGCAGGAGTCGGTGTTCACGCGCCACGGCGTGGACCGCATTCTCAAGTACGCGTTCGACCTCGCAAACCAGCGCGGCCGCAAGAAACTCACGGCAGCCACCAAATCGAACGGCATCTCGATCAGCATGCCGTACTGGGACGAGCGCGTGGCGGCGATGGGCGAGGCGTATCCCGACGTGAAGTGGGACAAGCAGCACATCGACATTCTGTGCGCGCGTTTCGTGCTGCAGCCGGACCGCTTCGACGTGGTCGTCGCCTCGAACCTCTTCGGCGACATCCTTTCGGACCTCGGCCCCGCATGCACGGGCACGATCGGTCTGGCGGCTTCGGCCAATCTGAATCCCGAGCGCAAGTTCCCCTCGCTGTTCGAGCCGGTGCACGGCTCGGCGCCCGACATCTTCGGCAAGCAGATCGCCAACCCGATCGCGATGATCTGGTCGGGCGCGATGATGCTCGACTTCCTCGGCAACGGCGACGCGCAATACAAGGCCGCGCACGACGCGATCATGCAGGCCATCGAGAAGGTGCTGGTGGAAGGCCCGCGCACGCCCGACATGGGCGGCACGGCGAACACGACTGCGCTGGGCGAAGCGGTAGCCGCCGCGCTATGACGCCGCGGTGACGCCTATGCCGGACGCACCGAAAGCGCCGAAATCTGTCGCGTCGCCGGAGCTCGACGACCTGCGCGTGTTCTGCATGGTCGCGCGCAAAGCGAGCTTCACCGCGGCGGCCGAAGCGCTTGCGGCGTCGCCGGCCTATGTGAGCAAGCGTGTGGGCGTGCTCGAGGCGCGTCTCGGCACGCGCCTGTTGCACCGCTCGACGCGGCGCGTCGCGATGACCGAGGCGGGCGAGCGCGTCTATGCGTCGGCGGGCAAGATCCTCGACGACGTCGAGCGCCTCGTGGACGACGTCTCCACCACGCGGCGCATTCCGCGCGGCACGCTGCGCGTGTCGAGCAGCTTCGGCTTTGGCCGCAACTTCGTCGCGCCCGCGCTCGCCGGGCTTTCCGAGCGGTATCCGCAACTGAGCGTGCGCCTCGAACTGTTCGACCGGCTCGTCGACGTGGCGGGCGAGGGTTTCGATCTCGACGTGCGTATCGGCGACGAGATCGCCGGCCATCTGATCGCGCGCCGTCTCGCCACGAACTATCGCGTGCTTTGCGCAGCGCCCGCGTATCTTGCGCGGCGCGGCGCGCCACAGGAGGTCGCCGATCTCGCCGAACACGCGTGTCTCGCGATCAAGGAGCGCGATCATCCGTTCGGCGTTTGGCGCCTGACCAGGCATGGCGAGACGGTTTCAGGAAAGTGGCTGGGCCGCTCTCGACCAATCACGGCGAGGTGGCCGTGCAGTGGGCGCTGGCGGGCCGCGGCATCGTGCTGCGCTCGATGTGGGATGTTGCGCCACTGCTGGAGAGCGGGCGCCTGCAGCGCGTGCTGCCCGGCGTCACGCAGCCGGCCAATGTCTGGGCCGTGTACCCGGCGCGCCTCGCGCAGTCCGCGAAGGTCCGCGTGTGCGTCAATCATCTGGAGGAAACGTTCGCGCGCATCGGCATTGCGGCGCCGGCAAACGAGGACGAGAGCGGGCGCTGACCGGGTTCGGCGGGAGCCTTACTCGCTCTCGGGGAGATCGAGCGCCTTGCGCTCGCGTCGTTCCTCGTTGCCGCGCCTCGCACGCTGGCGCTGGCGCGAAAGCACGGTGATGATCTGGCCGGTGGTGGCGTCGGCGGGGATTTCGTTGCGGATCACGTTCGCGACCATCGGCAGTCCCTTGCGCTGGCGGTGCAGCGCCTGCGCGATCGCCTGGCGGCACGCTGGCCCGTGGCAATCCCATTCGTCGCGCAGTTTTCCGCAGTAACGGCAGGTGTCCATGCGTCCCAGTTTACCCAAAATCGATGGGTGGTTTTAGGGGCGCGATCAGCGCGCCTCATGAGTGTCATTCGTGCGCCGCCTGGCGCCGGCCGGCGGTATGATCGGCTGCGGATGTGGCGGGACCGCAGTGCGAAATATCGTGGCGGGAGCGGCAGATGGCGGCGATCGGCGTAGTCCTGTTCGACATGGAAGGCGTGCTGTCCCACTACGATCGCGACGCGCGCGTGGCGAGCCTCGCGGCCGCGACCGGCGCGCCGCCTGCAGCGGTGCGTCACGCGATCTGGGGCTCGGGTCTCGAAGCGCGCGCCGACGCGGGCGAGATCGACCCCGACGCTTATCTGCGCGCACTGGGCGCAATGCTCGGCTGTGAGGTGGGCCGCGACGTGTGGCTCGCGGCGAGGCGCGCGTCGATCACGCCGAACGAGGCGGCGCTCGCGCTGGCGCAGCGTGTAGCCGCGCGTTGCCGCATCGCCGTGTTGACCAACAACTGCTCGCTCGTCACGCATCACCTCGACTATCTGAATCCGCCCGTTGCGCGGCTTTTCGGTTCACAGGTCTATTCGTCGGCGACGTTCGGCGCGGTCAAGCCGGCCGCGCAGACCTACCTGGGCTGCGTTGCAAAGCTCGGCGCGCAGCCCCAGGAAACGCTCTTCATCGACGACAGCGAAGCGAACGTCACGGGCGCGCTCGACGCGGGGTTGCAGGCGTGCCACTTCGTCGAAACCGAATCGCTCGCGAGCGACCTGGCGCGGCTCGGGCTGATCGACGCTTGATGGCCGTGCCGCACGGGCGCCCACGGCGTGAATGAATGAATGGATGGCTGGCGAACGTACGGGAGCTTGCGATGAAGATGCAATGGAACTGGAAGCTGTTCGCGACAGTCTGCCTGTGCGCATTCGCGCCGCTCGCCGCGGCTCAACAACCGGGCGCGCCGCTCGTCTACGTGACGGACTTCGAACTCGACGCGGCCAACGTCAAGCAGGATTCGAATCCTGTGGAGAATGCGCGCGAGCACATGGGCGGCTTGCTGCCACGACCGCTGTTGCGCCACCGCGACCCGCAGCAGCAGGCCGATCAGGTCGTCACGAAAATGGCCGATGCGCTGGTGAACGACCTGCGCGAGAAGGGCCTCGACGCACGCCGCCTGCCCAGTGGCACGCCGCTACCCGCGCAGGGCTGGCTCGTGCGCGGCGTCTTCCTGAGCGTGGACGAAGGCAACAGCATGCGGCGCGCGGTGGTGGGGTTCGGCTCGGGCGCGAGCCAGATCGAGCTGGCGGTGGCCGTGGACAACCTGGCTACCCAGGCGCCGCAGCCGCTTTATCAGGTGATCGACAGCCAGTCGAGCCATGCGAAGCCGGGCGCCGGCGCGGCCATCGCGCTCAATCCGTACGTGGCGGCGGCCAAATTCGTGCTCGCGCGCGCCGATGACCGCAAGAACGTGGACCGTGCGGCGGCCGAAGTGGCCGACTCGGTTGCGGCGCGCGTGAAAGCGGCGCCGCAATGACGCCGTGGGCGCGCCTTAGCCGCGCGGGGGAATGTTGAGCCCGCGCTCGACCGCCGGACGCGCGACGAATGCTCCGAGCGCGCGCGCGACGTTCCTGAAATCGGCGTAACCGACGAGGTCGCCGGCCTCGTAGAAGCCAACGAGGTTGCGCACCCAACCAAACGTGGCGATGTCGGCGATGGTGTACTCGTCGCCCATGATCCACTTGCGCCCCTCGAGGCGCTGGTCGAGCACGGCGAGCAGACGCCGCGACTCGGCGACGTAGCGGTCGCGCGGACGCTTGTCCTCGTACTCCTTGCCCGCGAACTTGTGGAAGAAGCCCACCTGACCGAACATCGGCCCGATGCCGCCCATCTGGAACATGACCCACTGGATCGTTTCGTAGCGCGCCGCGCCTTCACGGGCGAGAAAGCGGCCGCTCTTGTCGGCGAGATAGATGAGGATCGCGCCCGATTCGAACAGCGCGAGCGGCTCGCCGCCCGGGCCGTTGGGATCGAGGATCGCGGGAATCTTGTTGTTGGGGTTCAGCGAGAGGAATTCCGGCGACATCTGGTCATTCGCGTCGAAGCGCACGAGATGCGGCTCATAAGGCAGGCCGCTTTCCTCCAGCATGATCGAGACCTTGACGCCATTGGGCGTGGGCAGCGAATAGAGCTGGATGCGATCGGGGTGAAGCGCTGGCCACTTGCGGGTGATGGGAAATGCGGAAAGGTCGTTCATGCGGCGTCCTTGAAGGCCTTCAACGGCGCGGCGCTTGCCGTGCAAGGCGCGCCGCGGCCTGATCGACAGGCGGGAGTGGAGTCAGGCCGCCAAGTTTAGTGGAAATGGCGCATACCGTCTTTTCGCCGCAAGACGCGGCTTACACGCTGCCTTCGCGCTCGACCACGAGAATGCGCGCCTCGCCGCGCGGATGCGCGACGTGCTCGCAGCCCACGCCCGCGAAGAACACGTCGCCGGCTTCGAGCACCGCGACCCGCTCCGCGCCGTCTTCGCGGTAATGCATGTCGACCACGCCGTCGAGCACGGCGAACACTTCCTCGCCGTCGTTGACGTGCCATTTGTACGGCTGGTCGGTCCAGTGCAGGCGCACGGTGGTGCCGTTCATGTTGGCGATGTCGAGCGCGCCCCACGGGCGGGTGGCGGTGAAGGTTTTCGAGCGGATGACTTTCATGGCTGTACGGGCCTGGACGTGATCGCGAGGCGTCCTGGAGCGGAGTTCAGGGATTGGCGGGCATGGACTGCGCAAGACTCATCAGATTGAGCGGCGCGACGCGAATGAGGCCGCCGCGCGGGCTGTCGATATCGGCGATGAGCGTGAGCGACAGCGTCACGGTGACGGGCAGGATGAGCAGCAGCACCCGCCGGCCGACCTGGCCGTGCGCGCCGTAGCCCTGCATCAGGTTGCTGAAGATGGCGATGCTGATCATCAGCACCCACGCGGCGACGGGAATGCGGTTGATCCACGCGGCCTGCGTGTAGCCCTGGGTGTTGATGACGTCGTTCATGCCGGAGACCACCAGCGCCATCACCGGATTCGGCTGCGACTTCGCGGGATCGCGCACGCTCGCCCAGAGTTGCGTCTGAAGCTCGCCGGTGTCGCGGTTGATCTGATCGAGTGCGCCGGGCTCGTGCACGACGTAGAAGTGGATGCGCGCCTGAAGATAGCGCGCAAGCAGCGCCTTGGTCTGGGCAGTCGCCTCGCCGCCAAGCAGCTCGGCGCGCAGATACTCCGTGCCGATCGCGTTGGCTTCCTCTTCCTCCAGGTTCTTGCGCTGGTCGTAGCGGCTCACGGCCATCGAGAGCGTGAAGCCGATCAGGAGCGCGAGCAGCGTGAGCGTCGCGCCCTGCACGATCTTGTAGTTCTCGCGCGCCTCCTCGGCGAGCGGGAAGTAGCGGTGCAGCACGTTTGCGCCGAGTGCGGCGGCAAGCGGCAGCACCAGGATCAGCACGATGAACAGCAGCGCGGGGCGCTGGAGGATGAGCGGCGTCATGGAGTCTCCGCGAAAAGCGTGAGAGGGACGAAGGCGCTGCAATGCAAATCGGCGTCGCCCGCGCGAGGCGGGGCGACGCCGATTCTACGACAGTTCCGCGCGGCGGCGCGGGCCGCTGCCGGTGCTTTAGCGCGCCGTGCGCTGCGGCCACATCGTGCGGCCCCAGAACGTCAGCGAGCGGTCCCACGCGAGCTGCGCCCAGACCGGATCGTACTGCGTGATGGGGATGCGGTTCGGGCCCACGGCGGTCTCGTTCGCAAACGCGTGGTGGGCGAGATAGCGATGGAACTCGACGTCGACGTTGGCGCCCTTGAGCTTCGTTTCGAGTTCCGCGACGGTTTCGATGCTGAACGCCTGGTCCTGGGTTGCAAAGTGGCCGAGGATGGGCGCCGTGATCTTGCTCACGTCGATGTATTCGAGCGGCGGGAAGCCATACCACACCACCGCGCTCGCAAGGCCCGGCACCATGGTGGCCGCGAGCAGCGTGAGCGCGCCGCCCATGCAGTAGCCCGTCACGCTCACACGGTCCGTGAGCGTCTTCAGATAGTTGACCGCGCCATACACGTCCTGCGAGGCGGCATCCGCGAAGTCGAGGCCCGTCATCAGATGGTGGGCCTCTTCCTGTTCGACCGTGCTCTTGCCGCGATAGAGGTCGGGCACGAGCGCGAAGTAGCCAGCCTGCGCGAGCCGGTCGGCCACGCCGCGGATCTGGTCGTTCAAGCCCCACCATTCCTGGATCACGACGATGGCGGGCGCGCCTTCGGTCTTCTCCGGTTTGGCGAGATAACCCTGGAGCGACTGGCCGTCAGGGCGGGTGAAGGAAATCATGGATCCGGCGGACTGTTTCATTTGGGGCAACCCTCGGTGAATCGGTTGAACGAAAGACGCAAGCATAGCGCTTGCGTACGGGATTTGCGTGTCTGCGCCTGATCTGCTCATTCGCCGATCAGATGCAGCACGATATCGCGCGTGTGCGCCGCGCGCCGATGCTCGAACACATAGATGCCCTGCCACGTGCCCAGCACGGGATTGCCGTGCTCGACCGGGATGCAGAGCTGCGTGTGCGTGAGCGCCGTGCGCAAATGCGCGGGCATGTCGTCGGGGCCTTCGGTGTCGTGCTCGTAGCGCTGGGGATCTTCGGGCGCGAGCTGCTCGAAGTAGCGTTCGATATCGCGGCGCACCGAAGGATCGGCGTTTTCCTGGATGACGAGCGACGCTGAAGTGTGGCGGCAAAAGAGGGTGAGCAAGCCGGTGGCGATGCGCTGTTCGCGCACGAACGCGCGCACCTCCTGGCTGATCTCGACGAGCCCGCGCGTGCGCGTGCTCACCGGCAGATGATGGATGGCCTGGCGCATGATCGGTATTCTCCTTGCTGGCGGCGCATGGCTGCTGAGCCGCCGCCGCGGCGATTTCAGCCTTCAAGCATAGCGCAGGCGCGCCGGGCGCGCAGACCGCCCCCGCGGCCGGCACACGATGCTGGTACGATGTCGCCCTTGCCGGGTACTGCCCCGGCCGACCGCATACGAAGGAGAAAACCGCTTGAATCTCACCCGCTTCGCGAAAGCCCGCCACGCCACCAAGGCGTTCGACCCAGTCCGCAAGATTCCCGCGGCCGTCATCGACGAACTCAAGGAGCTGATCCGCTTCAGTCCCTCGTCGGTCAATTCGCAGCCGTGGCATTTCGTGGTGGCCGAAAGCGACGCGGCGCGTGCGCGTATCGCCAAGGGCATGGAAGGTTTCGCGTACAACGAGCCGAAGGTCACGCGCGCCTCGCACGTGGTAGTGCTGTGCGTGCGCACCGACATGGACGAAGCGCACCTCGCCGAAGTGCTCGCGCAGGAAGAAGCGGACGGCCGCTTCGCCAATGCCGAGGCGAAGGCGGGTCAGGAAAAGACGCGCGCGTTCTATGTGAACCTGCATCGCGAGCGCAACGACCTGCCGGCCTGGATGGAAAAGCAGGCGTATCTCGCGCTCGGCACGCTGCTGATCGGCGCGTCGACGCTCGAAATCGACGCCTGCCCGATGGAAGGCTTCGACGCGAAAGCGCTCGACGAGGAACTGGGCCTGCGCGAGCAGGGCCTCACCGCTTTGGTGGTGGTCGGCCTCGGCTACCGCAGCGCCGACGACTTCAACGCGAAGCTGCCGAAGTCGCGTTTGTCCGCAGCTTCGGTATTCACCGATCTCGGTTGATTCGCGCAGGGTTTCGCCGCGCTCGCAGCAGGTGCGGCGAATGACGCGGCCCGAAGCCACGCGGGAGCCGCATCAGGAGCATGGGTCCATGCAGGGTATCAAACGCCGGATCGTGTACGTCACGCTGTTCGAAGGCATCGCGATCCTGATTACCAGCACGAGCTTCGCCTCGCTCTCGGGCAGCGGCATGGACCGCGCGGGCGCGGCGGCGGTGTTTTCATCGCTGATCGCGGTGGGCTGGAACTTCGTCTTCAACCTGCTGTTCGAGCGCTGGGAAGCGCGCCAGACGAAACGCGGCCGCAGTGTCGCGCGCCGTATTGCGCATGCGGTCGGCTTCGAGGGCGGCCTCGTGGTATTCCTCGTGCCGATGATCGCGCTCACGCTGCACGTGACGTTGATCGAGGCGTTCGCGATGGATATCGGCCTCTCGATGTTCTTTCTCGTCTACAACTACGTCTATAACCTGATTTTCGATGCCGTGTTCGGCCTGCCGGCCTCCGCCATGCCGGTGACGACGGCTTCGGAACGCGAGCCGCGCGCGTAGCGCAGGGTCGCCCGGTCAGGGGCTCGCAGCGGCGCCCTGCGTCCTGCTCGCTTCCACGTTTGCCGGACCGCTTGCGCTCGCGCCCGCCGCCGCGGCGTCGGAAGCCGGCGCCACCGCACGCGCCGGATGCTGCGCATCGTGCAGCTGCCCGGACCAGCCGCCGCCCAGGTCGCCGATCAGCGAAGCCGTATCGAGCAGCCGCTGCTGATGCACGTTGAGCGCGCTCTGCTGATTGGTCACCTGTGTAGCCAGGGCCGTGGCCACTGTCGTGTAGTCCACGGTGCCCGCCTCGTATTCGTTTTGCGCGATCTGCGCGCCGCGGATGGCGTCGCGCACGGCGGTATCGAGCACGTCGGCCTGCTGCGCGAGGATGCGCAGCCCCGAGAGATCGTTCTCCACCCCCTGGAACGCCGTCAGCACCGTGCCGCGATAGTTCGCCACCGCCGCGTCGTAGCTCGCGCGCGCGGCCGCCACCTGGCCGCTGCGCTGGCCGCCGTCGAAGATCGTCTGGGTCGCGCTCGCGCCGAGCGACCACACATAGTTGCTCATGTGCAGCAGGCCCGAAAGCGGCGACTGCGTGAAGCCGTCGAGCGCAGTGAGCGAGATCGTCGGATAGTACGCAGCCACCGCCACGCCGATCGCCGCGTTGGCCGACGCCATCTGGCGTTCGGCGGTCGCAATGTCGGGCCGCCGCTGCAGCAGCGTGGAGGGCACGCCGGCGGGAATGGCGGGCAGCGCGGGAAGCTGAGTGCTGTGCGGGATATCGACCTCTTCGGGGTTGCGGCCCACGAGCACCGCGATGGCGTGCTCGTTTTGCGCGCGCGCCACGCCCAGGGCGATCAGGCTCGCACGCGCGGATTCGAGCTGCGTGCGCGCGGAGATCAGGTCGGACGGCGGCACGGTGCCCGCCTGGTCCTGGTTGGTCACCACGCGCAGGAAGTCCGAGTACGCCTGCACGGTATGCGTGAGCAGGTCGATATCGGCATCGGTGATGCGCAGATCGATCACGGCGTTCGCCAGCGCAATTTGTTCGGAGAGCGTAGCGTTCGCCAGCGTCGCCTCGCTCGCCTGCGCCGTGGCCGACTGTTCCTCGATCTGGCGGCGCACCTGGCCCCAGAGGTCGATGTCCCAGCTCGCGTTCGCTTCGAGCGTGCCGCCGTTGACGATACGCGCGCCGCTCGGCGTGGACGTGATGCTGCTCACGCTGCTGAGCGTGCCGGTGGAGGAGCGCTCGCGCGCGAGCGAGCCGGTAACGCCGATGGTCGGGAAGAGGCTCGCACGCGCGACACGCACTTCGGCGAGCGCTTGCTGGTAGTTCGCGTAGCTCTGCCGCACGGTCTGGTTCGAGACCTGGACGAGCGGTTCCAGTTCGTCGAGCAGCGGGTCCTGGAAGGCGGTCCACCATTCGCCCTTGGGTCCCTGGGCGGCTTCGGGCTCGGCCTGGGTCCAGCCAGGCAGTTCTTTCCACGTGGCGGGCACGGTGACCTGCGGGCGGTGGTAATCCGGCCCGACCATGCAGCCTGCGAGCAGCAGCGCTACGGTGAGGGGCGCGAGCGCCTGCGCGCGCGTGGCAGCGCTTGCGGCGGCGGGGATCAGCATTCGCATGAGCGATGGATTAAGGCGGGTTTTCATCATGATGCGCTCTCATCGGCCTGACGATTCCACGGCAGGCGCGCGGCCCAGCGCGCGAGGCGTGCGCGCACGCGGTCGAGGAACAGGTAGATCACCGGCGTGGTGTACAGGGTAAAGACCTGGCTCAGGAGCAGGCCGCCCATCACCGTCACGCCGAGCGGCTGGCGCAGCGAAGCGCCCTGGCCAATGCCGATGGCGAGCGGCAGCGCGCCGAGCACGGCCGCGAAGGTCGTCATCATGATCGGTCGCAGGCGCACCACGGCGGCTTCGTGAATCGCGCGCCGCGCCTCCATGCCCTCGTTGCGCTGCAACTGGATGGCGACGTCGACCATCATGATGCCGTTTTTCTTCACGATGCCGATGAGCAGGATGATGCCGATCATCGCGATCACCGAGAACGGCGTGCCGAAGATCAGCATGGCGAGAATCGCGCCAATGCCGGCCGAAGGCAGCGTGGAGAGGATCGTGAGCGGGTGGATGGTGTTTTCGTACAGCACGCCCAGCACGATATACACCACGGCGAGCGCGGCGAGAATGAGCAGCGGCACGACGCCCATGGACTGTGCGTAGGCCTGCGCCGCACCCGCGAACGCGCCGTGGATGGAGGCCGGCATGCCGATGTTGCGCTCGGCCTGCTCGATGATCGTGCCGGCCTCCGAAAGCGAGCCGCCCTTGGGCAGATTGAACGAAATCGTGCCCGCCACTTCGGTGCCCTGGTGATTGACCTGGGTGGCCGTATGGCGCGTCTTCCAGTCCATGAGCGCCATGAGCGGCACCATGGTTTCGGCGGCCGTGCTGTCCGCGCTGCCGCTGGAGCTGCCGCCCTTGCTGTTGGCGATCGCATTGTTCTGCTGATTGGCCACCGCGTTGGCGTTGCGCTCGTTGGTGTTGCCGTTTGCCGTGGTGGCCGTGGTCACGGCCGTGAAGGGCGTGACGCCCGAGATGACGCTCGACGGCATCTGCGTTTGCGCGGCGCCGCTCGCGTTGCCCGCCGCCGTGCTCAGCCAGATGTCCTGGAACGACTGTGGAAACTGCCAGTACTGCGGCGCTACTTCCATCACGACGAAGTACTGGTTGATCGCGTTGTAGATGGTCGAAACGGTGCGCTGGCCGAAGGCGTCGTAGAGCACGTTGTCCACCTGGTTCGGGTCGAACCCGTAGCGCTTGGCGGTCGTGCGCTGCACCGTCATGTAGGCCTCCAGACCATTTTGCTGCAGGTCCGAGTTCACATCCGACATCTGGCTGCGGTGCTTGTTCAGCTCGTCCACGAGGCGCGGCACCCAGGTGAAGAGCGCGTCGGCGTCGTCGCTCGTGAGCGTGTACTGATACTCGGCCGCCGACTGCCGCCCGCCGATCTGCAGGTCCTGCTGGGCCTGCATGAAAAGCCGTGCGCCCGAAACGCCATTGAGCTTGGGACGCAGGCGGTTCACGACCTCGGTGGCCGTCAGGCGACGTTCGTTGAGCGGTTTCAGCTCGACGAACACGGTGGCCGAATTGAGCGCGCGCCCGCCCGTGAAGCCCGCCACCGATTGCACCGCCGGATCGGCCTTCACGATGGCCTGCAGCTGCGCGAGCTTTCTTTCCATCGCCGTAAACGAAATGCTCTGGTCCGCGATGATCTGCCCGATCAGGATGCCGGTGTCCTGCTCGGGGAAGAACGTGCCGGAAAGCAGCCGCGCGAGAAACACATTGCCGACCAGCAGCGCGAACAGGATGAAGATCGTGAGCCGCGCGTGATCGAGCGCGACGTCGAGCGTGCGCGAGTAGAACTGCTTGAAGCGCTCGAACTGCGCGTCGATCCACACGGCCGCGCGCGAGGGCTTCTTGTGCAGCGCCTCGCGCTTGAGCACGTAGGCGCACATGGTGGGCGTGACCGTGAGCGAGATCACGAGCGAGATGAGGATCGCGATCGAAAGCGTCATCGCGAACTCATGAAAGAGCAGCCCCACGATGCCGGGCATGAGCAGAATGGGCAGGAACACGGCGATGAGCGAAAGGCTCATGGAAAGCACCGTGAAGCCCACTTCGCCCGCGCCTTTGAGCGCGGCTTCCTTCGGGTCCATGCCGGCCTCGATGTGGCGCACGATGTTCTCCAGCACGACCACGGCGTCGTCCACCACGAAGCCTGTGCCGATGGTGAGCGCCATAAGCGACAGATTGTCGATGCTGTAGCCGAGCAGGTACATGGGCCCGAACGTGCCCACGATGGAAAGCGGCAACGCCACGGCGGGGATGAGCGTGGCTCGCGGCGAGAGCAGGAACACGAACACCACGCCGATTACGAGCAGCACGGCGATGAAGAGCGTGCGTTCGGTGTCGGCCACGGAGGCGCGCACGGACTCGGAGCGGTCGATCGCCACATCCACCTTGATCGTGGCGGGCAGCGCGGCCTCGATGGAGGGCAGGCGATCGCGGATCTGCTGCACTGTCTTCACGACGTTGCTGCCCGGCATCGGGTAGACGATCACGAGCACGGCCGACTTGCCGTTGTAGAGGCCCGCGTTGCGGATGTTTTCGTTGGAGTCGACGACGGAAGCCACGTCGCGCAGGAACACGGGCGAGCCGTTGCGATAGGCGATCACCACGTCGCGAAACGGCGCGGCCTTGCTGATCTGGTCGTTCGACGTCACCGTGTAGCGCTGGTTGCCCTGGTCGATATGGCCTTTCGCGCTGTTCGCGTTGGCCGCGCCGATCGACGCGCGCACGTCTTCGAGGCCGATGCCGTAGCTGTTGAGCTTGCCCGGCTCCAGCTCCACGCGCACCGAGGGCAGCGCGCCGCCGCCCAGTGTGATCTGGCCCACGCCGTCCACCTGCGAGAGCTGCTGCTGGATGACCGAATCGGCGGAGTCGTACAGCTGAGCCTTGGTGAGCGTGTCCGAGGTGAGCGCGAGCACCATGATCGGCGCGCTCGCGGGGTTGTACTGGCGATACGTGGGGTTGCTGCGCAGCGTGGTAGGCAAGTCGGCGCGCGCGGCCTGGATGGCGGCTTCGACGTCGCGCGCGGCACCGTTGATGTCGCGGTTCAGGCCGAACACCACCACGATGATCGCCGTGCCCGTGTTGCTGATCGACGTGAGCTGGCTGACATCCGCGATGGTGCCGAGCCGGCGCTCCAGCGGCTCGGCCACGGTGGACGCCATGATGTCCGGGCTCGCGCCTGCCATGTTGGCCTGCACCACGATCACCGGGTAGGCGATGTTGGGCAGCGGCGCGACCGGCAGCCGGAAAAAGGCGAGCATCCCCGAAATGAGGATGGCGATCGCGAGGAGAGATGTCGCGACCGGCCGCTGGATGAAGAGCGCCGAGAGGTTCACGGCGTGCCCTCGGGCGCGGGTGGCGCGCCGTTGCCGGGACTGCCGCCCGCGTCGCCGTCCGCGTGGCTTTCAGGCCTGCGCTTGCGGCCGAAGCGTTCGGCCAGCCGGTCGAAGAGCAGATAGATCACGGGCGTCGTGAACAGCGTGAGCATCTGCGAAAGCGTGAGCCCGCCGATGATCGCAAGACCCAGCGGGCGGCGCAGTTCCGAGCCCGTGCCGCTGCCGAGCAGCATGGGCAGTGCGCCGAGCATGGCAGCGAGCGTGGTCATGAGAATCGGCCGGAAACGCAGCAGCGACGCTTCGAAAATCGCCTCGCGCGGCGGCTTGCCGTGCACGCGCTCGGCTTCGAGCGCGAAGTCCACCATCATGATGGCGTTCTTCTTGACGATGCCGATCAGCAGCACGATGCCGATAATGCCGATCACGTCGAGGTCCTTGCCTGCGATCATCAGCGCGAGCAGCGCGCCAATGCCGGCCGAAGGCAGCGTAGAAAGAATCGTGACCGGGTGCACATAGCTCTCGTACAGCACGCCCAGCACGATATACACGGCCACGAGCGCCGCGATCAGCAGATACACCTCGCTGGCAAGCGAATCCTCGAACGCCTGCGCCGCGCCCTGGAACGACGAGGTGATCGAGGGCGGCAGGTTCACGGCGGCCTCGGCTTTGCGCACGTCGCGCACGGCGGCGGAGAGCGACGCGCCATCGGCGAGATTGAACGAGATCGTGACCGAAGGGAACTGCGCGAGGTGGCTGATCATGAGCGGCGAGCGCGTGATGCTGATCTTCGCAATGCCCTTGAGCGGCACCTGGCCTTCGCTGCTCGTCTGGCTCGGCAGGTAAAGGTCGCCGAGCGATTCGACCGTGGGCAGCGCCTCGGGCTTCGCCACGAGAATCACGCGGTACTGGTCCGACTGCTGGAAGATGGTCGAAACGATGCGCTGGCCCAGCGCGTCATAGAGCGCGTTGTCGATGGTGGCCGCCGTGATGCCGTAGCGCGCCGCGAGCTGGCGGTTCACTTCGACATTCACGGAAAGGCCATCCGTGTTGAGGTCGCTCGTGACGTCGCGGATCGACGTGATCTGCTTCATGCGTGCGATGAGCGCGGGCACGTACTGCTCGAACGCGTCCTGGCTCGGCCCGCGCAGCACGAAGTTGTACTGGTTGCGCGAGACCGTGGTGTCGAGCGTGAGGTCCTGCTCGGGCTGGATGTAAAGGCGCACGCCCGCGACCTTCGCGACCGACTGCTGAATGCGCCGACCGATTTCGTCGGCGGTTTCGGAGCGGTCGTCGTGCGGTTTCAGGTTGATGAGGAAGCGCCCGTTGTTGAGCGTGTTGTTGATGCCGTCGATGCCCACGTACGAGGTGAGCGAAACGACATCGGGGTCCTTGAGGATTTCCTCGGCCAGGGCGGACTGGCGCCGCACCATCGCCTGGTAGGAGATGGAGTTGTCGGCCACGCTGATGCCTTGCAGCACGCCCACGTCCTGCACCGGGAACAGGCCCTTCGGAATCACGACGTAAAGCAGCCCGGTGAGCACCACCGTCACCACGAACACGACGAGCGTGAGCGTCTGATGGTCGAGCACCCAGCGCAGGCCGCGCTCGTAGGCGTTGAGCGTCTTGTTGAAAAGCCCTTCGCTGATGCGCTCGAAGCGGCTCGGGTGGCGCTCGGCCTGGGCGCGCAAGATGCGCGCGCACATCATCGGCACGACGGTGAGCGAGACGACGGCCGACAGCACGATGGTCACCGCGAGCGTGACGGCGAATTCGCTGAAGAGGCGTCCGATCACGCCGCCCATGAAGAGCAGTGGAATCAGCACGGCGATGAGCGAGATCGTCAGCGAAAGAATCGTGAAACCGATCTGGCCAGCGCCTTTTAACGCCGCCTGCAAGGGTTTGTCGCCTTCCTCGAGGTAGCGCACGATGTTTTCGATCATCACGATCGAGTCGTCCACCACGAAGCCCGTGGCGATGATGAGCGCCATGAGCGAGAGGTTGTCGATCGAATAGCCCAGCTCGTACATGATCGCGAGCGTGCCGATCAGCGAGACCGGCACTGAGATGCTCGGAATGATGGTCGCGGGCAGATTGCGCAGGAACACGAAGATCACGGCCACCACGAGCGCCACGGCGAGCACGAGTTCGAAGGCCGCGTCGCTCACCGAAGCGCGGATCACGCCCACGCTGTTCGACACCACCGTGACCTGCATGCCCGCGGGCAGCGCCGCTTCGAGTTGCGGCAGCTGCCGCATGATCTGGTTGACGGTGGCGATGACGTTCGCGCCAGGCTGGCGCTGCACGTTCAGCACGATGGCGGGCGCCTTGTTGTACCAGGCGCCGCGCTCTACGTCCTGCGCGGCCGTGGACACGCGCGCCACGTCGCGCATGAACACGGGCGAGCCGTTCTCATAGGCGATGACCGTGTCTTCGTAGTCCTTCGGGTCCGAGATCTGGTCGTTCGAATTGATCGTGTAGTTCAGTTCCGGGCCGTCGAAGTTGCCCTTCGGGTTGCTCACGTTGACGTTGGCGAGCAGGGTGCGCAGGTCGTCGAGATTCAGGCCATAGGCGGCGAGCTTCTGCGGGTCGGCTTCGACGCGCACGGCCGGCACGTTGCCGCCCGCCGTGGCGACGAGGCCCACGCCCGGCACTTCGGAAATCTTCGTGGCGAGACGGTTGTTGGCCGCGTCCTGCAACTGCGTGAGCGACATCGACTTCGACGTGATCGCGAGCGTGAGGATCGGCTGGTCGGCCGGGTTCACCTTGGCGTAGGTCGGCGGCGCGGGCAGGCCGCTCGGCAGGAAGCTGTTGGCCGCGTTGATGGCCTGCTGGACGTTCTGCTCGGCCACGTCGAGGCTCAGCGAGAGGTCGAACTGCAGCGTGATGACCGAGGCGCCCTCGGAGCTGTACGAGATCATCTGCTGCAGGCCCGGGATTTCGCCGAGCTGCACTTCGAGCGGCGCCGTGACCGTGGTCGCCATCACGTTCGGGCTCGCGCCCGGATAGAAGGTCTGCACCTGGATGGTGGGATAGTCCACCGCGGGCAGCGAGGAAACCGGCAGGAACTTCATTGCGACGAGGCCGATCAGCACCATCGCGATCATCAGGAGCGAAGTCGCGACCGGCCGCAGGATGAAGAGACGCGAAATATTCATCGGCGCTGGGTCCGGGGCTTAACCCGCTTGCGAGGCCGCGGCGCTCGCGTCGGAGGCGTTCGGCGCCGTGGCGCCGGGTTCGCTGGCCGCGCCCGGGGCGCTGCCATGGTGCGGTGCGCTCGCCGCGCCCGCGTGGGTAGCGACCCTCGGCCCAGCGGGCTGGATCTTCGCGCCGTCGTTGAGGCGGTCGAGTCCGTCGGTCACGACATGCTGACCCTGCTGCAGGCCCGCGGAGATCACCGTGTAGCGGCCGTCGCTCGGGCCGAGCGTGACCTTATGGACCGACACGGTGTTGTCGGCGTTCACGAGATAGACGTAGTCGCCGGGCGCGCCGGTCTGCACGGCGGGCGTCGGCACGAGTACAGCGTTCTGCAGCGTGTCGACGAGCAGCCTCACGTTGACGAACTCGTTGGGAAAGAGCGCCTCGTTGTCATTGGGCACGCTCGCGCGCAGCGTGACCGTACCGGTGGCCGTGGCCATCTGGTTGCTGAGCGCGAAGAGCGTGCCGGTGGCGATCTGGCGGGTGTTGTCGCTGCTGAAGACGGTAATCGGCAGTTTCGCGCCGGCGTTGACGCGCTCGAGCACGCTGCCCAGGGAGGTTTGCGGGATGGCGAACTGCACAGTGGTGGGCTTGATGGTCGTGATGACGGCAATGCCCGTGGAGCTGGACGAAGTCACATAGTTGCCCGGATCGACGAGCCGCAGACCCACGCGTCCCGACACCGGCGCCGTGATGCGGCAATAGATCAGATCGAGCTCGAACAGCCTGACGTTGGCCTTGTCGGCCTGCACCGCGGCTTCATACTGCTTGACGAGGAACTGCTGGTCGCTGTAGGTCTGCGCGGCGATCGACTGTTTCGCGTTCAACTGCGTATAACGCGCGAGGTCGGCGCGCGCCTGCGCCAGCAAGGCCTGGTCCTTGGCGAGCTGCGCGAGCGCCTGCTCCTTGCTGATCTCGTACTGGCGCGGGTCGATCTGGGCGAGGAACTGCCCCTTCACGACGTCCTGGCCTTCCTTGTAGCCCACCTCGGTGAGGTAGCCGCTGATTTGCGGCAGAACCGTGACAGTTGCGATCGGCGTGACGGTGCCGAGCGCGTTGAGCGTCACGGGCATGGGCCCGAGCGTGGCGGCGGCCACGGTGACGACCTGCGGCGCGGCGCCGTGCTCCGTCTTCTTGTTGCGCATGATGTGCACGATCACGAGCACGAGGACGATCAGCACGATCACGAAAATGGCGAGAATGAGCGGGCCGGGCCGGCGGCGCTTCGGCGCCTGCGGGGGCGGTGCGGGCGGTGGCGGCGGTGGCGGCGGTGGCGGGGGCGCGGGTTGCGTCTGGGGGACGTCGCTCATGCCTGCCTCCAGGAGGTCGGACCACCGCACGAGCCGGTGCGGAGAAACGAAGTCGGCGCGCTCAACGGCTTGGCCGCCGTGAATTGCTGCCGGTGACTGTCGAGTTGCTGCATACGCATTCTCATGATTGTTATGCCGTCGAAGCCGCGCCCCGCCATGCAGCGAAGGCCGAGACTCGCAGTCTAACCAACTCGTGCGCCAATTTCGAAACGTTAGTTGTTTGTAAGGTTTTCGGTCGTTTACAGCGCGCGGACCGGTTGAGGGGTGTGCATGGGCCGCGGTGTGCAATGCATCGCAGAAATGCTTGTTTGCGCGCGCGTCTCCGACTGTCTAGATTGGAAGGGATCAACGCCTCGCAAGGAGTCCGCAATGTCGAAGCTGTCGATACTGTCCGTGCCCGCGTGGTTCGCGCGGCGCGGCCGTGCGAACCGGGCGCCGCCCACGCCGCAAGCCGATGAGCCAGAACTGCGCGACGCATCGCGCGAAACCGAGCATCTCGAGCGAATCGCCACTTATGCACGGGCCGGTTACTTCAATATGGGCTATACGCCCGACATGTTTCCGCTAGTGGGCGATCTGCCGCCGCATTGAGCCGCGCCACGCGTCTGTGCGCGTATTACTGCGCGGCGCTTTCCTCTGCGAAACCCGCCGTGTCGCCAAGGGTGCCGGCGGGCCGGAACTCGCTGGGCGGCACGCCCAGTTCGCGGCGGAACATGTCGCTGAAGCTGCTGGGTCGATAGCCCAGCGTCCGCGCCACGGCACTCACGGGCTCGCCTTGCGCCAGGCGCGATACCGCGACTGCGAGCTGCACCTGGCGGCGCCACTCCGCAAACCCCATGCCAAGCTCGCGCGTGAAGAGCCGCGAGAGCGTGCGTACGCTCGCGCCCACCCATGCCGAGTGTTGTTCGAAGCCGATATCGGCCGATGGGTTGTCGATCACCGCGCGGCACAGCGTGGCGAGGCGGCGGTCGGACGCGTCGGGCAGCGGAATGCGCAGCGTGGAGCGCGGTGCGTGGGCAAGTTCGATCGACGCTAGGCGATAGGCCGCGTCGAGCCAGGTGTCGTCTTCGCGCGCGCGTTCCGCGAGGCTCGTGATGAGTTCGCGCAGCAGGCCGTTGACCTCGAACACTTCGCACCGCTCGCTCAGGTGCCGGCTGTCGCGCTCGTGCAGATACAGATTGCGCATCTCGACGGCGCTCAGCATGTGGATGGCGTGCTGCGTGCCGGGAGGCAGCCACACGGCGCGCTGCGGCGGCACGACGAGCGCCTCGCGCTCCACCTCGACCCACATCACGCCGGAGACGGCGTAGAGCACCTGCGCCCATGTATGCGAGTGCGGCTCGATCTGGAGGCCGCGCGGGTAGTGGCGTGCTAGCGAACGGCCGCGCCCGGGCTCGTTGTCGAGTTCGGGCGGCGCGGCTTGGGGCATTGGGGGCCTCCGGGTGACAGGTGGGGCGTGGCGTGCGTGCCTCGTATGGCGATCGCCACGCTAGCATGGTTGGGCGCGGGCCGGAAGCACGGCGGTGGCATTGCCGCCCTGCGATGCGCATCGGTAATATGTGACGATTGACCGACCGCGCCCTGCATTATCCGCCCATGAACGCAACCGATCCTGCAGTACAAGACGAAGCCCCGCTCGGGCTCTACACACGCGGCGCCGGCCGAGCGCGCGAATGGTGGCGCGTCACGCCTTCGGAACGCGCACACATGTACCGCATCGAGCACGGCCAGGGCGAGGACGGTGAAGTCGACATCGACATCGACACCGAAATCGATCTCGACAATCTCGAAGCGAAGCTGCTCAAGTGGCGTCGCGAGGGCTTCGTTTCCGAAGCTCAGCGCGCCAATGAAGTGCGAGCCACACAAGCGGGCAGCACATTTGCCGCCGCCTTGCAGCGGGCCGTCGAAGTGGCGCGCGAGGCCAAAGCGACCCAAGCCAGCCCGCAAATCCACACGCCCACCGTACGCATCGGCAGTGTCGACCTGCCGCGCGGGGAACCGAACGCGCTAGTGCCGCGCGTGAACGCAGCCTACCTCTTCACCGAACGCGGCGACGACATCGTTCAGGACATCGTAGAAAATCGCCGCGTCATGCTGATCGGCCATACGGGTTCGGGCAAGACGAGCTTCATCGAGCAGGTGGCGGCGCGCGCGGACTATGGCGTGCTGCGCGCGAACATGAACGGCCAGACCACCATAGGCGACTTCGTCGGCTTCTGGACCGTGAAGGGCGGCGAGACGATCTGGGTGGACGGCGTGCTGCCCGTGGCGATGCGCGAGGGCTACTGGCTCATCATCGACGAACTCGACTTTGCCGAGCCTTCGATTCTGGCGGTGCTCACCGCCGTGCTGGAACCGAACGGCCGCCTGCTGCTCAAGGAGCGCGGCAACGAAATCGTCGAGCCGCATCCGTCGTTCCGTCTCTTCGCCACCGCGAACGCCGCGGGCGCGATGAGCGCGTACCGACATCTGTACCAGGGCGCGAATCTGCTCAACGAGGCGTTTCTCGACCGCTGGCGCGTCTACCTGTTCGACTATCTTTCACTTGAAGAGGAAACCGAAGTATTGCTGCGCACGCTGCCTGCGCTCACGCGGCCGCTCGCGCACACACTCGCCGCCATCGCCGCCGATTGCCGCGCCGCGTTCGCCCGCGAGGATCTCGCGAGCGCGTTCTCCACGCGTCGCCTGATCGACTGGACCGAACTCATGCTGCGCACCGGCGATGTCGAGCGCGCGGCGGGGCCGGCGATCTACGCGAAGGTGAGCGCGGACGATGCGGCGCTCATCCGCAGCGTCATCCGGCATCACGTGATCTTCGACGCGTGAGTGCGGAGGCGCCCGTGGCCAGCTTGCAGGACGCAACACATAGTTTGACGGCGAGCGCCGATCCCGCGGGCGCGCTCGGCCGTCTCGCGCGGGTGCTGACCGGCGACTCGCGCGTGAGCGTGACGTTCGGTGCGGGCGAGCCGCGCATTGAAGGCGAACGTTTCGTGCTGCCCGCGCGTCTCGCGACTGATGGCGTGGATGAAGCCGCACTGCTCGGCGCGCTCGATTTGCTGGCGGCGCGCCGTCGCTACAGCGAAGCGGCGCGTCTGGATACGCCGCAAGCCGGCGTGACGGGGCGCATTGCGCAGGCGATCGAGGACCATCGCGTGCTCGCACAACTCGCGCTGGCGTTTCCTGGTGCGCCACGCTACGCGCAAAGCTGGCGTACGCAGCGCGGCGACGCGGTCGCGCGGCGCTGGTCGAAACTGGCGTGGCGCGAGCGCCTTGCGTGGGCGATCGAGCGTACGCTGTGGGACGAAGCGCCCGGTGTGCTCGAGCGCGATGCCGCGGCGCTGGCCGCCGCGCTGCGCGCGATCGACGCTCCGCTCGGCGCGGCCCGCGCGAGCCAGTCGACGCGCGCCAGCCTGAGTGCTGCCGCGGCGATCGTGGCGGGCGTGCGCTCGCTCGCGTCGCGCGGCGCGAACAATATGATGCAGACGGCGGCCCCGTCCGAAGGGCTCGACGACGAATTGGCGCGGCTCGCTCAGGCAATGGACGAATTCGGCGAGGCGGACGAGGTCGAACCGCCGGGCGGCGCCGCCCAGCCCGACAACGCCCGCGAAGGCGACGACGGCGCTTCGGCACGTGCGAGCGCCGAGTCCGATTCCGCCTCCGGCTCAACGCTTTCCGAAGCGGACGCGCCGCACGCCGCCGCCACGAATCGCAGCCCCGCGCCAACGCGGCCACGATTGTCGATCCCGCTGACCACGGCCTACGACGTCGTCACCGATCTCACGGGCCGTGGCGATCCCGCCGCGTGGCGCAAGCTGCGCGCCCTGGCGCGCGCGGAGACCGGTGCGCTCAAGGCACAGCTCGAGCGCGTGCTCAAGGCCGACGAACTCACGCACTGGAAGCGCGAGCAGGAGCGCGGCGAGATCGACCGCGCGGCGCTCGCGCGTCTCGCCGCCTCGCGCGGCTACCGCACGCCGTTTCGCGTGGCGCGTCATGCGAGCGGGCGCGACACGGTCGTCACGCTGCTGCTCGACCTGAGCGGCTCGATGGCGGGCCGCAAGATCGAGCTGGCGCGCCTGTGCGCGGCGGCGCTCGCCGACGCGCTCACGCAACTCGCCTTCGATTCGGAAGTGCTCGGCTACAGCTCGATCGAAGCGCCGGAAATGCGCGCGCGCTACGAGCGCGAACGCGCCGCCGGCGCCGATCTGCGGGCCTATAACCGCTTCGTCGAGCGGCTGGATCTGCGCGTGTTCAAGCGCTTCGACTCGCGCGACCTGAGCGGACTCGCGGCCATCGAGTGCGGCCACGAGAACCCCGATGGCGAAGCGCTCGCCTGGGCGGCGTCCCGGCTCGCGCAGCGCAAGGCGCGCCGGCGGCTGCTGTGCGTCCTCTCGGACGGCTATCCTTCGACGAGCGACGGCGACCCGACTGTGTTGCGCAGCGACCTGCTCGCACGCGTGCAGGCGGTCGAGGAGCAGGGCATCGAGCTAGTCGGCATCGGCATCCTGGACGACGCAGTCGAGGCGTTCTATCCGCATGCCGTGGTCGTGCGCAAGCTGCACGAGCTGCCGGCCACCGCGTTCGCGACGTTGAGCCGCCTGCTCGCGGGGCGGCCGTACTGAAACCGGGAGGGCAATCGCAGTGGCGCTTTCCTTGCCGGACTGGGCGCATTGCGCTAACTTGAGCAGGGCAGGCGTTGCGCCGCCTGCCAACCCATCCACTGACGAACAGATACAGGTCATGCCAGGCCGCGATTACCGACCCGTGGATTACGACCGCCTCTACTACCGGCTCGATCTGGAGCCGGGGGCGAGCGAGGCGGACATCAAGCATCACTATCGCCATCTCGCGCAGATCCTGCATCCCGACAAATGGCGGCACCCCACGGCCGCCTCGATGCGCTGGGCCGACGACCAGTTCAAACGCGTCAAGGAGGCGCGCGAGTTGCTCGAGGCGTACTGGTCCGTGCATCATGCGCCGCCGGTGAGCCGCTCCGCGCTGAGCGTCGCGCAGGCCGACGAACTGCACGCGCAGATGCAGGCGCTGCTGGCGCAGCGTGAACGCGTGCGCGCCGAGCTGGACGGGCTGCGCGCCGAGCGCACGCGCACCCTCGACGAGATCCAGCGCATGCGAACCGAGCGCGACTCGCTGCACGGCGAACTCACGGGGCTGCGCGACGAAGCGGATGCCGCGCAGCCAGGCGAGCCGCAGGGCGTAACCGCGCCCGAAACCGATGACGTGCACGCGCGTTCAGGCGGCGTGCGCGATTTCCTGTTTGCGAAATTCGACGACCCGTCGCGGGGCTGGCTGCTGACGCTTTCCGCGAGCGTGTTCGCGTGCATCGTGATCTTCGTTGCTGCGCACTGGATCGCGGGCTTGCTGCTCGCGCCCATTGCGCGCTTCGAGGTGGGCCGCTGGCTCACGCATATTCTGCAGTGGGCGCTCGTGGCGGGCGGCGTGGTGCTCACGTTCGGCTGGGGCTGGTCGCAGCGCACGCTGTATCGCGCCGGGCGTGCGGGGCGCGAGCACGCCGTGGCCTTGCCCGCTGATGAAACGCGCCTGCGCGTGAGCGCGGCGCTGCGTCACGAGGCGCACTACGGCGCGGAGTGGAGCATCGAATCGTACGAGGCCGCACCCGACGATACGCAATTCGCGCTGCGTGCGGTCATGCGCTTCTCGCCTGGTTCGCAAACCGCCACGCGGCGCCACATGGTGGCGTTCCGCTGCCGGGCGCACACGACCGGCGCCGCGCAGACGGCGCTCGCATACGACTTCTCCGTGGCGGCGCCCACATGGTGGCTGGTTCCCGCCGCGCGCGTGGTGCGCGATCTGCGCAAGCGGCTCGACGCCGATCTCGGCGCGCCGCGCTGAAGCGGCATCGCTTTCAATCGACGACGAAAAGCTTCGCACCCGTGCGCGTGTACGACTGGTGCGCCTCGGCGTTGTCGCCCACCTGATAGCTCATGCCGGGCGTGAGGACGAACTTGCGCCCGTCGTCGAGCGTAGTTTCGAGTTCGCCTTCGAGGCAGAACAGAATGTGCCCCTTCTTGCACCAGTGATCCGCGAGGTAGTCGGGCGAATACTCGACCATGCGCACGCGGATCGGGTTGGCTTCGTCGCCGAAGAAACGCGTGCGCCAGGTGGCCACGCCCGTTTCCCCGTTGTGTTGGGTGGGTTCGACGCTGGACCAGTCGGTGGTGCCGAAGCGAAATGCGTCCATCTTCATGCGGTTTTCTCCTTGTGCGTGACGTCAGAGTGTAGCGGAGCGCGCTCACGCCTCGTCATCGTCCGCCACGCGTTCCCGGTCGTCCACTCGCTTCATGTTGTCGAGCAGCTTCAGCAGATAGTGCAGCGTGTGCGTCATGTCGTCTGACGAAAAATTCTCTAGCACGGCTTCGTAGTACGCCTCGATTTTCGGCGTGGCCTGCGCTACCCATAGCTTGCGGCCCGGCCCGGTCATGCAGACGAGGCGGGAGCGGCGATCGCGCGCATCCGCCTGGGTGCTCACGTGGCCGTCGCGTTCCATCCGGCTGATCAAGCCCGAGAGGTTCTGGCGGCTCACCATCAGATACCGCGCGAGATCGCCAACGCTCATGCCCGGCTGGGCTTCCGGGCGCGAGAGCGCGCCGAGCACGGCCCATTGCTGCGTGGTCAAACCCTCGGCTTCCACGGCGCGCGTGCCGGTTTTATGCAACATGTTTGCGCATTGGTAGAGCCGGAAGAACAGCCGGTTGGCAAGATCGAAGCGGCTTGAATCCTGAATTTTTGATGCTTTAGGCAAGGGTTTCTCCTGATGCTTCTACGCTTGTCTTCGATCCGAGTGTTACCTAGTATACGTCAACATATTGACGTAATTCGAGGCGAGATCCAAAGGTGGGGCAGCATCGAAGGCGTCTATGGTACTGCTCAACCGAATGGAGAATCGCGGTGCGAAAACTCGAAGGCAAGACGGTCGTGGTGACGGGTGGTGGCGGCGGCATCGGCGGGGCGACCTGCCGGCGCTTCGCGGCCGAGGGCGCGCGCGTGGCGGTGCTGGATCTGTCGCTCGAAGCGGCGCTGAAGGTGGCTGACGAAATTCACGAAAAGGGCGGCCAGGCGCTGGCGCTGCGTTGCGATATCACGAACCGCGCCGAGGTGGAAACGGCGCTCGAGCAAGTGCAAGCGCAGCTCGGTCCCGTGGATGTGCTCGTGAACAATGCGGGCTGGGACGTTTTCCGCCCGTTCACGAAAACCGAACCGGCACAGTGGGACAAGCTCATCGCCATCAATCTCACGGGCGCGCTGCACATGCATCACGCGGTGCTGCCCGGCATGGTCGAGCGCAAGCGCGGACGCATCATCAACATCGCCTCGGACGCCGCGCGTGTGGGCTCGTCGGGCGAGGCGGTCTATGCGGCGTGCAAGGGCGGCCTCGTGGCGTTTTCGAAAACCATTGCGCGTGAGCATGCGCGCCACGGCATCACCGTGAACGTGGTGTGTCCGGGCCCGACCGACACCGCGCTCTTCGCCGAGTACAAGGAAGGCGCTGGCAACCCAGAAAAGCTGCTGGAAGCGTTCCAGCGCTCCATTCCGCTCGGCCGCATCGGGCAGCCTGACGATCTGCCCGGCGCGATCGTGTTCTTCGCGAGCGACGACGCGAACTACATCACGGGCCAGGTGCTGAGCGTATCGGGCGGCCTGACCATGGCGGGCTAACGCCGGCGAACGCGCGCTCTATCGACTACGAATCATTAAAGGCATCGATCATGAACTACGAAGACATCCTCTATGAAGTGCGCAACGGCGCGGCATGGATCACCATCAACCGGCCCGACAAGATGAACGCGTTTCGCGGCCGCACCTGTGACGAACTGATTCACGCGCTCAACAAGGCGGGCTACGACCGCGAGATCGGCGCAATCGTCCTTGCCGGTGCAGGCGACAAGGCGTTCTGCACGGGCGGCGACCAGTCCGCACACGCGGGACAGTACGACGGGCGCGGCACGATCGGCCTGCCGATGGAAGAGCTGCACACGGCGATTCGCGACGTGCCCAAACCCGTGATCGCACGCGTGCAGGGCTACGCCGTGGGCGGCGGCAACGTGCTGTGCACGATCTGCGATTTCACCATAGCTTCGGAAAAGGCCGTGTTCGCGCAGGCGGGCCCGAAGGTCGGCTCGGTCGATCCGGGTTACGGCACGGCGTTTCTCGCGCGCGTGGTGGGCGAAAAGAAGGCGCGTGAAATCTGGTATCTGTGCCGCCGCTATCCGGCTGCCGAAGCGCTGGCCATGGGCCTCGTGAACGCCGTCGTGCCGCACGATCAGCTCGATGCGGAAGTTCAGAAGTGGTGCGATGAGATCATGGAAAAGAGCCCCACGGCCATTGCGATCGCCAAGCGCTCGTTCAATATGGACACCGCGCATCAGGCCGGCATTGCGGGCATGGGCATGTACGCGCTCAAGCTCTACTACGACACGGAAGAGTCCCGCGAGGGCGTGCGCGCGTTCCAGGAAAAGCGCAAACCCGAGTTCCGCAAGTACGCCAAATAACGGTGTCTCCGTGACGATCAGGATGACGAATGAATAGAGCAGGCCGCTTCAAGGAGACACCATGAATCCGTATATCGACGAAGACCTCGTCGCGCTCGGCGAGCACGCGCGGCGCTTCGCACAAGGGCGCGTCGCGCCTGGCTTTATCGAGCGCGACACTACACGCGTGCTCGATCGCGGCCTCATGCGCGAAATGGGCGAGATGGGATTCATCGCGCCGGAATTGCCCGAGCAGTATGGCGGCCAGGGCCTGGGCTGCCTCGCGGCGGGGGTGATCCACGAGGAGATTGCGCGCGCGGACCTGAGCCTCTCGTACATCAACCTGCTCGCCTCTCTCAACGGGCAGATTCTCGCCAAGCATGCCGCCCCCGAGATTGCACGGCCGTGGCTCGAACGCCTCACGCAGGGCCGCGCGCTGCTCGCAATCGCGCTCACGGAGCCGCGCGGCGGCTCGGATGCCGCGAACCTGCGGTTGAAAATGGAGCGCGTTGGCGATCACTACGTCCTGAACGGCGAGAAGACCTCGATTTCCGCCGCCGATCAGGCCGACGCCGCGGTGGTGTTCGCGCGCACCGGCAGCGTGGCAGACGGCGCGCGCGGCGTCTCGGCCATTCTCGTGCCGATGGATCTGCCGGGCGTGACGCGCAACCGCTTCGACTGCCACGGTCAGCGCGCCATCGGACGCGGGTCGATCTTCTTCGAGAACGTGCGCGTGCCGGTGGACCACCTGCTGGGCGACGAGGGCAAGGGCTTCGTTCAGGTGATGCAGGGCTTCGACTTTTCGCGCGCGTTGATCGGCCTGCAGGTGCTTGCCGTGGCGAGCGTGAGCCTCGAAGAAACGTGGGAGTACGTCGCGCAGCGCGAGGCCTTCGGCAAGCCGCTCTCTGCATTCCAGGGCGTTTCGCATCCGCTCGCCGAATACGCAACCCAGGTGGAGGCCGCACGGCTGTTGTGTCTGCAAACGCTGTGGCTCAAGGACCGTGGGCTGCCGCATACGGCCGAAGCCGCCATGTGCAAATGGTGGGGGCCGAAGCTCGCCTACGACGTGGTGCATCAATGCCTGCTTTCGTTCGGGCACGGCGGCTACGACCGCGGGCCGCTCGAACAGCGCCTGCGCGACGTGCTCGGCTTCCAGATCGGCGACGGCACGGCGCAGATCATGAAGACCATCATCGCGCGCTCGAACGCGGGCCGCGACGCGGTGCCGGCATGATGCGCGCCGCCTGCGACCTTTCCTGCAACGCCACGGGAGGCAGCACATGGAGTTCGACGCGGTACTGATCGGCCCGCGCCGCGCGCGGGAGGAGGCACGGCGCTGGTGGCCCGGGCGCACCATCAACGACGAACTGGACGCCTGCGTGGCCGAATGTCCGGCGAAGATCGCGCTCACGGCGGTACGAATCGAAGACGGAGAGACCACGCGCTTCACTTACGCGCAGATGGCGCGCATGGCGGACCGCATCGCCGTTGGCCTGTCCAGGCTCGGTGTCGCGAGGGGCGACGTGGTCTCGATGCAGCTGCCGAACTGCTGGCAGTTCACGCTGCTTTATCTCGCGTGCTCGCGCATCGGTGCGGTGCTCAATCCCCTCATGCCGATCTTTCGCGAGCGCGAGTTGTCGTTCATGCTCAACCACGGCGGCAGCAAGGTGATGATCGTGCCGCAGCGCTATCGAGGCTTCGACTACGAGGCCATGCTGCGCGCGTTGCGGACTGAGCTACCTGCCTTGCAGCACGTGGTGGTCGTGGGCGCGATTGACGCAGGCGAGCCGGCGCGCAACAGTTTCGAAGCGCTGCTGAGCGGCCCGCGCTGGGAAGAGGCGAGTGACGCCGAGGCCATCCTCGCCCACGATCGCCCAGGCCCCGACGACGTGACGCAACTGCTCTACACCTCCGGCACGACGGGCGAGCCCAAGGGTGTGATGCATACGGCGAACACGCTGTTTTCGAACATTCTTCCTTACGCGCAGGCCATGCGTCTCCGGCGCGACGACGTCGTGCTGATGGCCTCGCCCATGGCGCATCAAACCGGCTTCATGTATGGCCTCATGATGCCGATCGCATTGCGAGCGAGCGCTGTCTTGCAGGACGTTTGGCAGCCCGAGGCAGCGCTTGCGCTCATCGCGCAGGAGCGTGCGACGTTCACGATGGCATCCACCGCGTTTCTCGGCGATCTCGCCAACGCGGCCATAGAGACGGGCACGTGCGTGCCGACGCTGCGTACGTTCCTGTGCGCGGGCGCGCCGATTCCCGGCGCACTGGTAGAACGCGCACGCACGGCGCTGGGGGCGAAGATCGTCTCCGCGTGGGGCATGACGGAGCTGGGCGCCGTGACGCTCACGCATCTGGACGACGAAGACGAACGCGCGTCCACGACCGATGGCGCGCCGCTGCCGGGTGTGGAAGTGAAGGTGGTGAGCGAGAACGACCAGGCGCTGCCGCCGAACGTGGCGGGGCGGCTATTCGTGCGGGCGTGCTCGGGATTCGGCGGCTATCTCAAGCGCGCGCACCTCAATGCGACGGACGCGCAAGGCTGGTTCGACACGGGCGACCTCGCGATCGTCGACGAGCGCGGCTACATCCGCATCAGCGGCCGCAGCAAGGACGTGATCATCCGCGGCGGCGAGAACATTCCCGTGGTGGAGATCGAGTCGCTGCTCTATCGTCATCCCGCCGTTGCGCAGGTGGCGATCGTCGCGTATGCGGACGAGCGGCTGGGCGAGCGCGCGTGCGCCGTGGTGGTGGCGAGGCCCGGCGAGGCGGTCGATTTGCCTTCGCTCGTTGGCTTTCTCAAGTCGCACAAGGTTGCCGTGCAGTACCTGCCCGAACGGCTATGGCTGCTCGACGCCATGCCGACCACGCCCGCAGGCAAGGTGCAGAAGTTCCGGTTGCGCGACATGCTGCGCGAAGCCGATGTCAGAAAACTTGCCGGAACATCCAGTAGAGACCCGCAGCAAGCGCAATCGAAGCCGGCAACGTGAGCACCCACGCGAGCACGAGGTTGCGCACGGTTGCCCACTGCAGGCCCGAGCCGTTCGCGGCCATCGTGCCGGCCACGCCGGAAGCCAGCACGTGCGTGGTCGACACCGGCAGGCCGTAGACATCGGCCATGCCGATCGTGATCATGGCCACCGTTTCGGCCGAAGCGCCCTGACCATAGGTGAGATGCTGCTTGCCGATCTTTTCGCCCACCGTCACGACAATGCGCTTCCAGCCCACCATCGTGCCGAGACCGAGCGCGAGCGCCACGGCCACCTTCACCCAGGTGGGAATGAACTTGGTCGAGTGGTCCATCTGCTTGCGGAAGGTGTCGAGCACTTTGGCGTCCGCGGGTGACATAGCGGGTGCTTTGGCTTTTTGCATCAGGCGGATCGCTTCGCTCGCCACGTACATGTTGTTGCGCACGTTGTCGACGATCGCGTCGGGCACCGTCGCCATCGAGCCGGAAAGCGCGACCTGGTCGGCGATGGTGTCGGTGAGCTGGCGCAGCGCGGGCAGCGTGGCGGGCGTGAGCCGGCGTGTGCGCACGAACGCCTCGACCTCGGCGCGCGCGTTCTCGGGCGGCGCCCCGTGCGCGTAGCGGCCCAGCGTTGCGGACGCCTCGCGCGCCACGACCACGAACGCCGTGGTTTGCTCGGGCGTGACCGCCTTGTTGAGCGCATAGGCGGTCGGCACGACGCCGATCAGGATCAGCATGATGAGGCCCATGCCTTTCTGGCCGTCGTTCGAGCCGTGGGCGAACGAAACGCCGGTGCAGGTGAGGATGAGCAGGATGCGGATCCAGAGCGGCGGCGCCTGGTTGGCTTTGGGCTCGGCATAAAGCGCTGGCACGCGCACGAGCAGCTTGAGCACGAGGAGCAGCAGGGCGGCCATGACGAAGCCGACCACGGGCGAGAACAGCAGCGCCTTGCCCACGCCCGCCGCCTGGTCCCAGTCCACGCCGCTCGTGCCCGAAGGCCCGCTGATGAACTGGTTCATGATGCCCACGCCGATGATCGAGCCCACGAGCGTATGCGAACTGGATGAAGGCAAGCCGAAATACCAGGTGCCGAGATTCCAGACGATCGCGGCGATCAGGAGTGCGAACACCATGGCGAAGCCCGCGCCGCTGCCCACCTGGAGAATGAGTTCCACCGGCAGCAGTTGCAGGATGCCGAACGCGACCGCGCCGCTGGAGACGAGCACGCCGATGAAATTCCACGCGCCCGACCATGCCACCGCGAGATGCGGATCGAGCGAGTTCGTGTAGATGACGGTGGCGACGGCGTTGGCGGTGTCATGAAAGCCGTTCACGAACTCGAAGCCGAGCGCGATAAGGAGCGCCAGTCCGAGCAGGATGAAAGGCAGCGCAGAGCTTTCGCGCACGGCGCGCAAATCAACGACGAGATGATCGATTACATAAATCGCCCCGGCCGTAATGACGGCGAGAAATAGGGCGATGCCAATACCGCGGCGGCGTGCGCTCGGCGCGCGGTAGGGGGACAAGGGTATGTCCGGCATGAAAGCGTAGTGGCTCTGGTCATTCCGCTTGGAGAAGCGCCTCGGCGCAGCGTCTGCGAGTTCGCAAACGTGCGTGGCGCGGTGCCGCGTCGGCATGCTGAAAGAGCGATGCGGGCGAGACGACGCAGTGTCGCACAATTGACAGAAATCAGACACGGACGTGACACCGCATGGGGGCCGCGCGCGGGCTCCTTCTTTGTGACTTTTCACAATCACCTTATCCGCTTTCCCAGTTCTCGCGACCCGGGCGAGCCCGTAGCATGGGCGTGAAACGCGGCACCTCGCGGACAAGCCGCGCATGATTTCATGGAGACGAACGTGTCAAAAGCCCCCTGGCTCGCCAGCTACGGCGAGATTCCCGCTGCCATCGATCCCGACCGGCATCCGTCGCTCGCGCATATGCTCATTGAGGCGATGCGCGATCATGCGCACCGGCCGGCTTTGCGCGCGGGCGGCACCACGCCGGGCGGCACCACGCCGGGCGGCACCACCCTCAGCTACGCCGACGTCGATCGTCTCTCGCGCGACTTCGCGGCGTATCTCCAGCACGTGGGCGTGAAGAAGGGCGACCGCGTCGCCGTGATGTTGCCGAACCTGCTCGCGTTTCCCATCGCGCTGATCGGCGTCGTGCGGGCAGGGGCGGTGCAGGTAAACGTGAATCCGCTCTATACGCCGCGTGAGCTTCAGCACCAGCTGATGGATTCGGGCGCGCAAACGCTCGTGGCGTTCGACGGCGCGCTGCCGACTTTCGAAGCAATCAAGGCGAATACGGCCGTCAAGACCGTGCTGAGCGTTGCCGCAAGCGATTGCGCAAGCACGGGCGGCGAGCGCGATGCGCAGCCGGGCTCGTTTGCGGCGGCGCTCGCGCAAGGCGCCGGCTTGCCGTTCGAAGCCCCCGCGTTGTGCGGCGACGATCCGCTATTCCTCCAATACACGGGCGGCACGACCGGCCTATCCAAGGGCGCGCTGCTCACGCATCGCAATCTCGTCGCCAACGTCGAGCAGTTCAAGACCTTCATGCCGGGCTTCATGAACCCGGGCGAGGAAGTCGTCGTCACCGCGCTGCCGCTCTATCACATCTTCGCGCTGACGGTGAATCTGATCACCTACTTCTCAATTGGCGCCGAGAACTGGCTCGTTGCGAATGCGCGCGATCTGGGCGGCGTAATCGACGTATTCAAGGCCGCGCGGCCCACGAGCTTCATGGGCGTCAATACGCTCTATGCGGGGCTCGTCGCGCATCCGCGCATCGGCGAAGTCGATTTTTCGCGGCTGCGGCTCGCGGGCGGCGGCGGCGCGGCGATCATTGCCACGGTGTCCGAGCGCTGGCAGGCCATTACGGGCGGGTTCATCCGCGAAGGCTACGGGCTTTCGGAGACGAGCCCGGTGCTTTCGTTCAATCCGGGGAGCGTCGATCGCTTCACCGGCACGACGGGCCTGCCGGTGCCCTCCACCGACGTCAAGCTGATGAACGACGGCGTCGAGGCAGCGCCAGGCGAGCCCGGCGAGATCTGCGCGAAGGGCCCGCAAGTGATGCAGGGCTACTGGAACCAGCCCGAGGCCACGCGCGCCGCCTTTACGGACGATGGCTACTTTCGCACCGGCGACGTGGGCGTGTTCGACGAGCGCGGCTTCCTGCGCATCGTCGATCGCTCGAAGGACATGATCCTCGTTTCGGGCTTCAACGTGTATCCGAATGAAATCGAGGCGGTCGTGACCGCGCTGCCAGGCGTGGCCGAATGCGCGTGCGTGGGTGTGGCCGACGAACGCAGCGGCGAGGCCGTGCGTGTGTTCGTGGTGCCCGCGCGTGAGGCGGCGCTGAGCGAGGAAGCCGTGATCGCGCATTGCCGGGCGCAACTCGCGGCGTACAAGGTGCCGCGCGTGGTGAGCTTCGTTCAAGCGCTGCCGAAGTCGACGGTGGGCAAGATCTTGCGGCGGGAATTGCGCGACGCGGGGTGACGCGCGACAGGGGCGCGCCGCGTCATTCAGCGCGCCGCGCTCTTCGCCTTCTTCACCCCGAGGCGCCCCTTCCTCTCCTTCTTCTTGCCATCGCGCTGGGCACCCTGCGTCGCTCCGCGCAGCTTCAGCGCGATATCCAGCCGCGCAATCCAGTGCGCATCAGCGAGCTTCGCGCCCAGCAGCGTCTCGATGCGCTCGAGCCGGTAGTCGAGCGTGTTTGGATGTACACCTAACGTTTCGGCCGTCTGGCGCCGGCGCTGGCCGCTTGCAAACCACGCTTCGAGCGTGGCGAGCAGGTCGGCCTCCGTCGCCAGCTGCTCGGCGAGCGAGACGAGATAACGCAGCACGTTGGCGCTGCTGCGCACACTCTCCTCGATTGCGATCGAGGAAAAGCGGTGCACGCGCAGGAAGTCGCCATTCTCCTCGCTGTCGTCCACGTGGCTGCCCCGCGGCGCAAAGTCCACCGCCTTGAGCGCCTCTTCCACCGAGGCCGCCCAGCCGCGCGCCCCTTCGTTCATGAGCCCGATGCCGATGCTGCGCACGCGCGGCTCGGCGCGCGCGAGCGCGGCCGCATGCTCGGTCACGCGCTGGTCGTTGCGTGTCATCGAATCGCCGCGCACGCACGGCAGCCAGAACACCAGCCGCTCGCGATGCCACGCACGCACCAGCGCGTCGGGCTTCAGCTCGAAGTGCCGCGCGGCGCTGAGCGCGAAACGGTCGAGCGCATCCTCGCGCACCGAAGGCGCGTGGTCGCGCAAATCCAGATCGACAGCGAGCGCAATGCGCGGCAGCGTGGCGTCGAGGCCGAGCGCCTCGACGGTCTCGCGAAAGCGCGCGGCGTCATCGGGAGCATGGAACACGAGGTCGTAGAGCTGCTGCAGCAGCGAGCCGCGCCAGCGTGCTTGCTGGTGCTGCTCGTCGAGATAGGCTTCGGCGATGTGCTCGGCCATCGCGTCGAAGTAATCGAGCAGATAAGGCGAAATATCGAATAGCAGTTCATGCGCGAGCGCCGGGTCGGCCTCGGCGAGCTCCGTGCAGGTGCGCCACAACTCACGCGCGCCCAGGCGAAAGGCCCGCAGCAGCGAACGCAGCGGCACGTTCTGGTGGACACGTCGGCGCGCGAACGCCGCAGTCTGATCCATGACTTCGGCGGTGGGCGGCGTGCCGTCGAGCAGGCACTGGAACCACTGGTTCGCGGAAAACGCGATCGATGTGAAGATGTCCTTGCGCGCCGCCGCCGAGAGCGCGCTATAGCCTTCGAGCGAGAGCAGCGTGTCATAGGTGCGCTGAACAGCCCTGGGCTGGGTTTTGGCGAGCGTGCGAAGCCTGCTGCGCAGGCGTGGGCTGATGGCGGGAACGGGGGGCGGCACGGTGAGTTCGCGGATTCGCGTGGATTCGTTTAGGCGATATCCGCGAGTGTACTCAGCGCCGTGCCGCTGCGTCGAGGGGGGGCCGTGCAGGCGGCCCCCGCCGGTGCATCGGAACACCGGATCAGAACAGCAGCGCGATACCGGCCATGCCGACGAACTGCGAGCGCGTGGACGAAGGCGTGGAGTTTTGCGAGTCGCCCACGGCGGGGCTTGCGTTGACGATGTTGCCCGCGCCGTTCGCCCCGAGCGTCTGGCCGCCGGCGTGCTGGTAGGCCTGCAGCGCATAGAGCGTGGTGCGCTTCGAGAGGTGGTACGACTCCTTGAGCGAGTACTGCTGGTAGCGCGCCGCGCTCGTGATGCCATTGGCCTTCGAAGCCAGCGTATAGGCGAAGCCGCCGCCCACGTCGAAGGCCGGCGTGAAGCGATACACGGCGAGCGCCGCCCAGGTGTTGAAGATGGCCGTGTCGTGGAAGATCGACTTGCCGCCCGCGATGTACTGAACGTTCGAATACGACGCGCCGAGGACCAGGTTGCCGAGCGTGTAGTTGCCGCCCGCCGCGATGTGCTGGACCGCGTTAGCCGAGACATAGCCCGTATTAAGCGACGACTTGCCGAAGCTGCCCGTTGACGAACTGTCGAATCCGCTCGTCAACTGCGCGTTGTCCATGCGCAGGATGGCCGCCGCGAGGCTCACCGGGCCGGCGGAGTAGCGCAGCGCGGCGCTCCACGTCTGACCCTTGCCGGTGCTCCCCGCAATGCCGCCGAGCGCGTACATGGCGCTCGCCTGCACGCCGTAAAAGATCGGCGAGGTGTAAGTCGCCGAATTGTTGATGCGCACGGTCGTGTCGAGACCGTCGATATCGCCAGGGTGCGCGCCGGTTGCGCCGGTGAGCCACGAGCTTCCCGTGAGCGGACCGACGAACAGGTAATACGGCGTGTACTGACGGCCGGCCGTGAACGTGCCCAGGTTCTGGTTCTGCAGGCCCACGTAGGCCTGGCGATTGAAGATCAGTCCGCTCGACGACAGCGCGCCCGAGTTGAGGTCGAAGCCATTCTGCAGGTCGAAGATCGCGAACGTGCCGCCACCGAGATCTTCCTTGCCTTGCAAGCCGAACTTCGACGCATACAGGTTGCCCTGGCGCAGATAGACATTCGAGTGACCGTTCTGGTTGTTGACGTAGGTGATGGCGTCGTCTACTGCGCCGTAAAGCGTAACGCTGCTTTGCGCAAACGCGGGGCTGGCCACGAGGGCTGCGCTAGTCGCGAGGAACGTGCCGATACCAAGGCCTGCTTTCTTCATCGTTGTGTGTCTCCGGGTGAGATTTGGACTGCTTATATTTTTCTTTGCTACGCCGCATGACTTTCAGGTCGATGCGGCGTGCGTACTGCTGCGCGAAGTGACTACGGTGACTGCGTTTGAATCAATCCAGCGGTTTGCCTGCGCTCTGTGCGGCAAGTGCGCGCTGGCGCGCCTGCGCCGCGAGGCGCACGGCTGCGTTGGGCGCGCCGTAGCCGTCGTAGCCGCCGCGCCGCTCCACGATCTCCAGGAAGAAGCGCTGGTCGAGCGTCTCCGTATAGGCGTGCAGGAACTCGCCACCGCGCTCGTCGCGGTCGTAGAGCAGGTTGTGGTTGCGCAGCGCGTCGAGAAACTCGGGGTCGAGGGCGTGGCGCGCGTCGAGATCGTCGTAGTAGTTCGCGGGTATGCGCAGGAGCGGCACGCCGGCCGCCTCGAATTCGGTCACGGCGCGGAAGATGTCGCCGGTGCTGAACGCCACGTGATTCAGGCCTGTGCCGTGGTAGGCGCGCACGGTTTCTGCCGCGGCCGTGTGCTGGTCCACCGAGGCGTTGAGCACCACGCGCAGCCCGCGGTCGCGGCTCATGAGCGCCCGGCTGCGCACGAGGCCGTACGGATCGGGCAGCAGCACGGCGGGCGTCGCTTCGAGCCCGAACGCCGACTTCAGGAACAACACCCATGAATCGAACGAGCCGGCAGGCAGCGAAAGGCTCACGTGATCGATGCCCGCGATCGGTCCTACTTCGACCGGGCCGTCGATATCCGTGAGCGCGAAATCGGCCTCGAAGAGGGTGGGCTGGCCCGGCTCCTCGTTAACGAAATAGTTAAGACTGCCGTCCGGCCCCTGGACGGCGGGCACCACGCGCTCGTTCGGACCCACGCGGCCCGAGAACGGCTGGTAGCCAAATCCCGCCGCGCGTTCGAGCGCGAGGCGCGCATCGTCCACGCGAAACGCCGAGGCGCAAAGCGAGAGCCCGTGGCGCTGGAAAAACGCGTCGGCGAACGAGTCGGGCTCGGCGTTGAGGACGATGGCGGCCGAGCCGTGCTGATAGAGCGTCACGTCCTTCGAACGATGCTGGCCCGCGCGGCGGAAATGCAGCTTTTCAAGCCAGTTCGCCACATGCGCGCGGGCGGTGTCGTCCACGGCGAACTCGAGGAATTGCCACTGCGCGTTCGCGGGTGCGGCGCTCGGGTGGTAGAGCGCACTCGCTTCGACATGCTCCGCCTGCAGGGTTTCGCGCGTGAGCGATTCGAGCAGCAAGAGCGAACGATGGCCGTCGGCGGCCGTGGCGGCGGGCGGCGCGCCGCGAAAGCCGTCGTTGAAGATTTCGAGCGAAAGCGGGCCCGTGTAGCCGCTTTTCACCACCTGGGCCGTGAAATCCGCGAGCGCGAAGTCGCCCTGGCCCGGGAAGCAGCGATAGTGCCGGCTCCATTCGAGCACGTCCATTTGCATTCTCGGTGCATCGGCGATCTGCACGAAGCCGATGCGCGCGCCCGGGATCGTAGCGATGCCGTCGGGCGCGTCATCGAGCGAGAGCGTGTGGAAACTGTCCAGCGCGAGCGTCAGGTTCGCGTGATCGACGGTGTTGACGAGCCGCCACGCGTGGCCATAGGTGCGCACGTGGCGTCCCCACGCAAGCGCCTCATAACAGATCGTCACGCCCGCTTCCCCGGCGGCCTGCGCGAGCGCGCCAAGCTGTTCCGCAGCGAGCCCGTCGTCGCAGATCGTGTCGGGCGAGACATTGCTGCACACCAGTAAACGGTCCGTACCCAACTGATGCATGACGTCGAACTTGCGCTTCACGCGTTCGATGTTGCGCGCGAGGCGTTCGGGCGCAACGCCTTCGAAATCGCGGAACGGCTGGTACAGCACGATATCGAGGCCGAGATCGCCGGCCATGTGGCGCACGTCGGCGGGCGAGCCTTCGAAATAGAGCAGATCGTTCTCGAAGATCTCGACGGCGTCGAAGCCGGCGGCGCGGATCGCGGCGAGCTTGTCGGCGAGCGTGCCGCTGATCGACACCGTGGCGATCGAGCGACGCAGCGCGCGAGAGGGGGCGTGGAGCGGCTTGGACATGGGCATGGCGAGCTTGCTGACGGCGACTTCGGTGTTGAACAAGGGTCCGGCGCGGCGGTGTAGGGCGGGCATTTAACTAACTGGCGCACCGCAGAAACACTTGCCGCTGGAGTGTCCGAAGGATACGCCAAACTAACTAGTTAGTACAAATTCTGGCAAACCCCAGGTGACCGGTGTACCGCTTCGCGGCACACTGGCGACCATGCGGTGAAACATGCAACGGTTCTCGAGCATGCGCCGTGCCGGTCGTCAAGCTGTTCTGGAGTGTGTGTAATGGGAATGCCTTCGGTGCTGGTCCTGAACGGACCGAACCTGAATCTGCTGGGAACGCGGGAGCCTGCGATCTACGGCGCTGAAACGTTAGATGACGTTGCCAACCTGTGCCGCGAGGCGGCGGCGCGTCTTGGGCTCGAGATCGATTTTCGCCAGTCGAACGCCGAGCATCAGCTGATCGACTGGCTGCACGAAGCGCGCACGCGCGTGGACGGCATCGTCATCAATCCGGCGGCCTATACGCATACGTCGGTGGCGATCGCCGATGCGCTTTCCGCCATCGCGAAGCCCGTGATCGAGGTCCATATCTCGAACGTGCACAAGCGCGAGGCGTTCCGGCACCATTCGTTCGTTTCGCCCATTGCAGAGGCCATCATCGTCGGCTGCGGCACGCAAGGGTATGTGCTCGCGCTGGAGCGCATGGCCACGCTGCTCGCCAAAAAGGTGACGAAATGAGCGCCCAGAACCACGCGAAAACGAATGCGCTGGGCGCGCGCGCAACCGCCAACTCGTTTCTCTGCGGTTTGATCGGCTCGGGCATCGGCGGTTCGCTCACGCCCGCGATGCAGGAGCAGGAAGGCCGCGAACTCGGCTTCCACTATGTATATCGGCGCATCGACCTCGAAGCGCTGAAGCTCACGCCCGCCGCGCTGCCCGAGTTGCTGCTGGCCGCCGAGCGCATGGGTTTCGACGGTTTGAACATCACCTATCCGTGCAAGCAGGCCGTGATCGAACTGCTCGACGAACTCTCCGATGACGCCCGCGCGCTCGGCGCCGTGAACACGGTGTTGTTCCGCGACGGCAAGCGCATCGGCCACAACACCGACTGGTCGGGTTTCGCGCGCGCGTTCCAGCGTGGCCTGCCCGATGTCTCGCTCGAAGCGGTGGTGCAACTGGGCGCGGGCGGCGCGGGCGCGGCGGTCGCACACGCGGCGCTGCAGATGGGCGCCCAGGCGCTCACGCTGTTCGACGTGGACGCTTCGCGTGCCGAATCGCTCGCCAGCGAATTGCAGGCGAGCTTCCCGGCGGCTCGCGTGAGCGCGGGCGGCGATCTGCGCGAAGTGCTCAAGCACGCCACCGGCCTCATCCACGCCACGCCTACCGGCATGGCGAAGCTGCCCGGTATGCCGTTGCCTGCGGAGTATCTGCACGAGCGGTTGTGGGTGGCGGACATCGTCTATTTCCCGATCCGCACCGCGCTGCTCGAAGCGGCCGAGGCGCGCGGCTGCCGCACGCTGAGCGGCGGCGGCATGGCGGTGTACCAGGCAGTGGATGCGTTCCGGCTGTTCACGGGTGTCGAGCCCGACGCGGAACGCATGTATGCGCATCTGCAGTCCATGCTGGCGGCGAATGCTGCAAGCGCCAGCGAATAACAACGACAGCGCGCGGCGGGAGTCAGCGCAAAAGCGCCAACTCCCGTCGACCGCCACATAGGCATGGGACAGGAGTAAACGCTGAAGCGCCAACTCCTGTCGACCGCCACATGGGCATGGGACGGGAGTAAGCGCTGAAGCGCCAACTCCCGTCGACATATCGGAGACGAAGACATGGCACCACCCGTATCCACGGGGCGCGGCGACGCGCCGAACCTTTCCGCAGCCGCCCCCGTCGAGGGCGCGATGCGCCGCTCGAAAGCGCGCTATCGCATCCTGGGCTTGCTGGCCGTCGGCACGATGATCAATTACCTCGATCGCACCGTGCTCGGCATCGCAGCGCCGCAGCTCACCAGGGAACTGGGCATCAACGCGGCGCTCATGGGCCTCGTGTTCTCGGCGTTCTCGTGGAGCTACGTCGTCGCGCAGATTCCGGGCGGCGTGTTCCTCGACCGCTTCGGCAGCAAGTTCACCTACTGGCTCTCGATGACGCTCTGGTCGATGTGCACGCTCGCTCAGGGCTTCATCAGCGGCGTGGGCGCGCTGTTCGCGTGCCGTCTGGGTCTCGGCGCCGCGGAGTCGCCGTGCTTCCCGACCAATAGCCGCGTGGTCGCCACATGGTTCCCGCAAAGCGAGCGCGCATTCGCCACGGGCACCTATACGGTCGGCGAATACATCGGTCTCGCGTTCTTCAGTCCGTTCCTGTTCGCGCTGATGGGGGCGTATGGCTGGCGCTCGCTGTTCTACGTGGTGGGCGGCGTGGGCATCGCGTTCGGCCTCGTGTGGTGGTTCCTGTATCGCGAGCCGCACGAGCACCCCGCGGCCAACCGCGCCGAACTCGACTACATCGAGGCGGGCGGCGGTCTCGCTCGCCACGAACGCAAGGCCGACGCGCAAGCCGCTGCCGGCGAACCGAAAAAGCAGGGTTTCGACTGGCGCATGGCCGGCAAACTGGTGCGCCGCCGTCAGCTCGCGGGCATCTGCCTCGGGCAGTTCGCGGGCAACTCCACGCTCGTGTTCTTCCTCACGTGGTTCCCCACCTATCTCGCCACCGAGCGCCATATGGGCTGGCTCAAGATCGGCTTCTTCGCGATCATGCCGTTCATTGCCGCGTCGATCGGCGTGATGTTCGGCGGCACCTTCTCCGACTGGATGCTGCGCCGCGGCATCTCGGCCAACGTGGCGCGCAAGCTGCCGATCATCGCCGGTCTGCTGCTCGCCTCGACGATCATTCTCGCGAACTTCGTGGACAGCAACGTGGCCGTGATCGCGATCCTCTCGGTGGCGTTCTTCGCCCAAGGGATGGCCGCGCTCGGCTGGACGCTCGTGTCGGATATCGCGCCGGCCGGCATGCTCGGTCTCACCGGCGGCATCTTCAACCTGGCGGCCAATCTCGCGGGCATCATCACGCCGCTGGTGGTGGGGCTGATCGTGGGTGCGACGGGCTCGTTCGTCTGGGCGCTCGTATTCATCGGCGTGATCGCGCTGATCGGCGCGGCCTCGTATATCTTCATCGTGGGCGATATCAAGCGCATCGAGCTGTAAGGCTCGCAGGCCGCCTGCGCGCGGGCTTTCGGCGGGACAGCGGGGCGCGGCACCTTCTATAGGGCCGCGCCCCGCGTGCTAAAATCGCCCGCATTCCTTCCCTGCTGCGGGCCAAAAAAACATGGCAAGACCGGCGGCTTCGGCCGAACGCAACGATGCTCAATCCGAAAGCCGGCGCAAGTACGATCCCGAGCAGACCAGGCGCAATATCCTCGAAGTGGCGACGGCCGAATTCTCGGCCATGGGTCTCGCAGGCGCGCGTGTAGACGCGATCGCCGAACGCACCAACACCACCAAGCGCATGCTGTATTACTACTTCGGCAGCAAGGAAGGGCTGTACGAAGCGGTGCTCGACAAGGTCTACGGCGACATCCGCGCGCTCGAACTGGACCTGCACATCGACGAACTGGACCCTATGGAAGGCCTGCGGCGGCTCGTCGAATTCACCTTCGACTATCACGACCGCCACCGCGACTTCGTGCGCCTCGTGACCATCGAGAACATTCACGGCGCGAAGTACATCGAGCGCCTGAAGACCTTCCGCAGCCGCAACGCCAGCGCGATCCGCACGATCGAAGACCTGCTCGCGCGCGGCGTGGCGAGCGGCGCATTTCGCGAAGACATCGATCCCATCGACCTGCACCTGCTCATCAGCTCGATGTGCTTTCATCGCGTAGGTAACCGCCACACGTTCGGCGCGGCGTTCGGGCGCGACCCCTCGCATCCGCGCTTGCGTGCGCGCCATCGCGAGATGGTCGTCGACGCTACGCTGCGCTTCGTCAAGAAGTAAAGCGCTCCCTGCGCGGCGGCCGCCCCGGCCGCTTTGGCTGTTTCTCGCCCGCCCGCCGATGCGGGACGCATCGCCCACGGCGCGCCCGCGTCCCCGCGCGGCGCTGCGCCGGGCCGCCAAAAGGCCCGGCGAACTCTGCAGATTTATCTCCGAAAGCCCGGCAAGCCCCGTCCTGCGTGGCTGACCGCTAGCATCGCTTGTTCCATAAAAGTGCGCAAACCCATTACACTACGGCGGTCAAGGCCGCCGCGCGCGGCCTCGCCCTGCGCAGCCGCGCCCCGCCTCGCCGGCAGGGCGGTCGCGCCGGTCCACGCCACCGGAGAGTCTTTAGCGCAATGAGCACCGCCATGCCCCGTTCCGGCCGAGCCGGCCTGCCTCGACAGACTCAGGCTCGCTTCACCCTCGGCACACGCATCGTCCTCAGCTTCGGCTTGCTGTTCGTGCTCATGCTCGCGATGGCCGCGATCTCGTGGGACCGCCTGCGCGCCATCGACAGCGAGGCGATGAGCCTCACGAGCGATTCGGTGCCGGGCCTGTTCTACGCGACCTCGCTGCGCGCGGCGGCCAACCAGACCTATAGCCTCGTCGAACGCGCGGCCTTCGTCGATGCCGACCCGGAAAGCGTGGCCCGCGACCTGTCGGGCCTGCCCGCTGCCTTGGCGCGGGTCGAGGAGACCGCACGGCAGTATGAACACACGCTTTTTCGCAGCGACGACCGCGAGCGCTTCCAGCGCTTTCGCGACGCTTACGCGCGCTATTTGCCGCTAGCGAAGGCGGTAGCGAGCCAGCTGCCCGCCTCGCGCCCCGCCGCGCAGGCCGCGTTTGCGCAGATCGGCCCGGCGTGGCAGGAGGTGCTCGCCACGGCCAACACGCTCGTCGACGAAAACCGTCAGCAGGCCGACGAGTCCGCCCAGACCATCCGCAACTCGGTCACGGGCACGGAGTTCACGCTTGCCGCGGCGCTGGGCGTCGTGCTGCTCGCGGCGCTCGCCACGGGCTATGCGCTGTATCGCGCGATTACGGTGCCGATGGCGCGCCTCGTGGATGTGCACGACTCCATGCGCACCGGCAACCTCTCGCAGCGCCTCGCGCTAAACCGCACCGACGAATTCGGCGTGCTCGAAGACGGCTTCAACCGAATGAGCGACGAACTGGCCAGCCTCGTCGCCCAGGCGCAAAAGTCGTCGCTGCAGGTCTCGACCTCGGTGGCCGAAGTGGCCGCGACGTCGAAAGAGCAGCAGGCCACCGCGAGCGAGACGGCCGCCACCACGACCGAGATCGGCGCGACCTCGCGCGAGATTTTCGCCACGGCGCGCGACCTCGTGCGCACCATGAGCGAGGTGGCGACAGTGGCCGAGCAGTCGGCCGGGCTCGCCAGCACGAGCCAGAGCGGCCTCACCCACATGGAAGACACCATGCGCAGCGTGATGGAAGCGGCGGGCTCGGTGAACGCCAAGCTCGCCATCCTCAACGAGAAGGCCGTGAGCATCAATCAGGTCGTGGCGACGATCACGAAGGTGGCCGACCAGACCAATCTGCTTTCGCTGAACGCGGCGATCGAAGCGGAGAAGGCGGGCGAGTACGGGCGCGGCTTCTCCGTGGTCGCGACTGAAATCCGCCGCCTCGCCGACCAGACTGCCGTCGCGACTTACGACATCGAGCAGACCGTGAAAGAGATCCAGTCAGCGGTTTCGGCGGGCGTGATGGGCATGGACAAGTTCGCGGAGGAAGTACGGCGCGGCATGCACGACGTGCAGGCCGTGGGCGCGCAGCTTTCGCAGATTATCGGCGCGGTGCAGACGCTCGCGCCGCGCTTCCAGGTGGTGAACGACGGCATGCAGGCGCAGGCCACGAGCGCCGAGCAGATCACCCAGGCGCTCACGCAGCTTTCCGAAGCCGCCCAGCAAACGGCGGAGTCGCTGCGCCAGTCCTCGCAGGCCATCGACAATCTCACGCTCGTCGCCAACGAACTGCGCACCGGCGTGTCGCGGTTCAGGATCGAGGCGTGACGCGGGAGCGGCGATGCTCTTCCTGGTGTTCGAACTGGACGGCGAGCGTTACGCGCTCGATGCCCGCGAGATTGCGCACGTGCTGCCGCTCGCGCCCGTGCGCGCGTTTCCGGGCACGCCCGCGTATATCGCCGGCGTGATCGACTACGAGGGCGCGCCCGTGCCCGTGGTCGATCTGCCGATGCTCGCGCTCGGGCGGCCTGCGCGCACGCTCATGTCCACGCGGCTCGTGCTCGTGTATGACGGTGGCGCCGCGACCGGCGCCGCTGCCGCTCATGCGCCGCCGCGCCGCCTCGCGCTGCTGCTCGAAAGCGCGACGCGCACACAGTCGATTGCGCCCGAGCGCTTTGCCGAAGGCGGCATTGCCACGCCCGAGGCGCGCTGGCTCGGGCCCGTCGCGCGCGACGAGCGCGGCTTCGTGCAGTGGGTGAAAGTCGCCCAGCTGCTCGATGCGCGCGTGCGCGCGCTGCTCTTTCCCGATCCGCCTTCGCGGCAAGGCGCCCCATGAGACAGGCCGACCCGCGCTTTGCCGGCTGGCTGCTCGAGGAAACCGGCATCGACGCCGAATCGCTGGGCGCCAACGCGCTCGCCCGCGCGGTGGGCTCTCGGGCGGCAGTGACGCTCGAGGTTCACGCGGACCTGCATCCGGCCGACACGCGCAAGGAGTGGATGAGCGGCGCCGCGCTGCCCGACTGGGCGCGCGAAGCCTACTGGCAGCGTCTCACGACCACGCCTGCCGAGCGCCAGGCGCTGATCGATTCGCTCGTGGTGCCCGAGACCTGGTTCTTTCGCGAGCGCGAGGCCTTCGCCGCGCTCGCGCGCCTCGGCACGAAGCGGCTGGCCGCGCAGCCCGGCGACGTGCTGCGCGTGCTGAGTGCGCCGTGCTCGAGCGGCGAGGAGCCGTACTCGGCGGCCATGGCGCTGCTCGACGCGGGCCTCGCGCACGAGCAGTTCGCCATCGACGCGATCGACATCAGCGGCCAGTCGATTGCGGCGGCCGCGCGCGGCGTGTATGGCCGCAACGCGTTTCGGGGCGACGGCCTCGCGTTTCGCGACCGCTATTTCGAGGCGGCGCCGGACGGATGGCGTATCGCCGCGACGGTGCGCCGCGCCGTGACCTTCGAGCGCGCGAACCTGTTCGAATGGCTCGCGCCGCACCCGGTGCGCTACGACTTCATTTTTTGCCGCAACGTGCTCATCTATTTCGACCGCGCCTCGCAGGACCGCGCCATCGACCTGCTGCGTGCGCGCCTCTCGGCGGGCGGCATGATCTTCGTCGGACCGGCGGAAACGGGGCTGATGATGCGCCATGAGATGGTGTCCGCCTATATTCCGCTCGCGTTCGGTTTTCGCGCGCCGGAACCCGGCGCGACGGCGGATCATCAACATCCGGCGAGCCCGGCGGCCGCCGTGCCGCCTGCGCTCACGCCGCTGCCGGTAATTGCCGCCACGGCAGCGGCGCCCGCATTCGGCAGCGCGCCGGTGTTTGCACCATTGGACGCGCCGCTGGCCGCGGCAGCGCGCGGGTCCGCGCCGTCGCGGCTCTCGCTGCGGCCCTTGCACGTCGCGCCGGCTCCGCGCGCGGCGGCCGTGATGAACGCCCACGCGGCGGACGGGCCGTCCATTGGGGCGCCCGAAGCCGCGCTTGCCGACGCGCGTCGTCTCGCGGATGCCGGCGCGCTCGACGAGGCCGAACGTCTCGCCACGCAAGCGGCGCAGGCGTTGACGCAGAACGCGGGCACCTGGTACCTGCTAGGCCTGATCGCCGATGCGCAGGGCCGCGCAGCCGCGGCGCTCGCGCACTATCGCAAGGCCATCTATCTGGAGCCTTCGCACTATGAAGCGCTCACGCATCTGGCGGCGCTGCTCGAAGTGCAGGGCGATGCCGAAGGCGCGCGCCGGCTGATGCGCCGTGCACAGCGCGCCGCACAGGAAGTCGCACAGCGTGCCGAACCGGACGCAGGAGGCTCCCATGCCTGAGCGCGAACTGGAGCAAGACCGCGCGCAGGACCTCGTGCCGACGTCGCAACTGCCCGAGCAGTGCTGGAAAGTCATCGGCACGCTGGGCGACAACTCGTGCCCGCGCCTCGAAACGTGCGTGCGCTGCCTGAATTGCCCGGTATTCGAAGAAGCGGCGGCGCGCATGCTCGACCGTCCCGCGCCGCTTGCGCCAACCGCGCTTGTGCTCGAACGCGCGCCCGAGTCTGTGGACACGCGCACGCGCGAGGCGGGCTCGCTCGTGTTTCGCGTGGGCGGCGAGTGGCTCGCGCTGCCCGCTACCGCGCTGCGCCAGGTGCACGAGGCGCGCGCCATCCACACGCTGCCGCACCGGCGCAGCGCCGCCGTGCTGGGCGTCGTGAACGTGCGCGGCGTGCTCACGCTCGCGGTATCGCTGGCCGCGCTGCTGCGTATCGATGGCGCACCGTCGCGCGCCGCCACGCCGCGCCTGCTCGTGACCGAATGGGCGGGCGCAACGACGGCGTTTCCCGTCGATGCCGTGGAGGGCGTCGTGAACTTCGGCGCCGACGCGCTCCTGCCCGCGCCCGCCACGCTCGCGCAGTCGGCCGGGCGGCACGTGCGCGGCGTGACGCACTGGCGCGGGCGTTCGGTGGGCGTGCTCGATGCCGAGGTGCTATTCGATGCGCTTGCAAGGAGTTTGCGATGAGCGACGACGAACTGAGCCGCCGCTCGCTGCTCGACCTCTTCCATGAGGAGGCCGCTGCGCAGACGCGCACGCTTTCCGCGGGCCTGCTCGCGCTGGAGTCCGCACCCGAAGATGCCGCCACGCTGGAAGCCTGCATGCGCGCGACGCACTCGCTCAAGGGCGCCGCGCGCATCGTCGGGCTGCCCGAGGCGGTCGAGGTGGCGAGCGCGATGGAGGATTGCTTCGTGGCCGCGCAGCGCGGCGAGTTGCGCATCGACGCCGCGCGCATCGATGCACTGCTCGTCGGCATCGATTTGCTGAGCGCGGCAGGCGATGCCGACGCGCCGCCGCTTTCGCACGAGGCGGTCGTGGCGTTCGCGGCGCGCCTTCAGGGTGGGGCGCAGGCCAGCGTGTCCAACACCACCGCCGAAAGTGCGCCCGAAACCGACGACCTTGCCGCGCTGGCGGCGTCACTGCGTCTGCCCGAGCCGGAGCGTGAGGCGGTGGCGTCCACCGACGTCGAACCCGCGCCACTCGCGCAACCCCTGCCACCCCGCTCAGCCGACGCCGAGCGCATGCTGCGCGTGCGCGCCGGCACGCTCGACCGCTTGCTCGGCTTCGCGGGCGAATCGCTGGTGGAGTCGCGCCGCATGCGGCCGTTCGCGGAAGGGCTCTTGCGCACGCGCCGCGCGCAGGGCGACGTGCTCGCGGCGCTGGGCCAGTTCCAGGAGCGCCACGGGGATGCGCTCGACGTCGACGCGCGCGACGCACTCGCGGAAATACGCCATGCGGTTGCGTCGCTCGATCGTCAGCTATCCGAACGATTCGACGACGTCGATCGCATCGACCGGCGCGGCACGCAACTCGCGCAGCGCCTCTACGACGAGGCCCTGCAGTGTCGCATGCGGCCGTTCGGCGACACGGCGCACACCTATCCGCGCGTGGTGCGCGATCTTGCGCGCTCGCTTGGCAAGCGCGTGCGCTTCACGATTGCCGGCGAGTCGACGCAAGTAGACCGCGACATCCTCGAAATGCTCGACGCGCCGCTCGGCCACCTGCTGCGCAACGCGCTCGACCACGGTATCGAGGACCCCGAAACGAGACAGCGCGCGGGCAAGCCGGAAGAGGCGAGCCTCACGCTCGAAGCGCACCATAGCGCCGGCAAGCTGCTGATCGCCGTGGCCGACGACGGCGCGGGCATCGATCTCGACGCACTGCGCGCGAGCATCGCCGCGCGCTCGCTCGCGCAGCCCCAGGCCGTGGCCGCGATGTCCGACGCCGAGTTGTTCGACTTCCTGCTGCTGCCGGGCTTTTCGCTGCGCGACACCGTCACTGACGTGTCGGGCCGCGGCGTCGGCCTCGACGCCGTGCAGAACTTCGCGAAGGCCGTGCGCGGCACGGTGCGCATCGAGAGCGCGGCGGGGCAGGGCACGCGCTTCGTGCTGCAGTTGCCGCTCACGCTTTCGGTGGTGCGCAGCCTGATCGTCGAGGTCGCGGGCGAAGCCTATGCGTTCCCGCTCGCGCACGTGCGCCGCGCGCTCAGCGTGCCGCGCAGCACGATCGAGATGCTCGAAGGCCAGCAGCACATTGCCTTCGAAGGGCGGCCCGTGGGGCTCGTGACCGCGCGCCAGCTGCTCGGCGCGGGTGCCGAAGCCACGACCACGGAAGACCTCAACGTCGTGCTGGTGGGCAGCGAGGCGGGCCTCTATGGCGTGGCCGTGGACCGTTTCGCGGGCGAGCGCACGCTCGCCGTGCAGCCGCTCGACGTGCGTCTGGGCAAGGTGCGCAATGTCTCGGCAGCGGCGCTGCTCGACGACGGCGAGGTCGCGCTGATCGTCGACGTGGAGGACATCGTGACGTCGGTCGCGCGTCTCGTGCGCGATGGCCAGCTCGCGGGCGTGGCGCGCGGCGGCGCACACGACGGGGCGCGCGCACGCAAGCGCATTCTCGTTGTCGAGGACTCCTTGACGGTGCGGGAGCTGGAGCGCAAGCTGCTCGAAAAACGCGGCTACGACGTCACGGTGGCGGTGGACGGCATGGACGGCTGGAGCACCCTGCGCAACGCGCACTTCGACCTCGTCATCACCGACGTCGACATGCCGCGCATGGACGGCATCGAACTCGTCACGATGATCAAGGGCGACGCGATGCATCGCAACGTGCCGGTGATGATCGTCTCGTACAAGGATCGTGAAGACGACCGGCGGCGCGGCCTCGACGCGGGCGCCGACTACTATCTGACCAAGGGCAGCTTCCACGACGAAGCGCTGCTCGACGCGGTGAACGACCTGATCGGAGAGGCGACGGGATGAAAATCGGTATCGCCAACGACATGCCGCTAGCAGTCGAGGCGCTGCGCCAGGCCATCGCGACGCGGCCAGGCCATCGCGTGGTGTGGGTCGCCGCGAACGGCGAGGACGCGGTGCAGTTCTGCGCGGCACAGGTGCCCGACGTGATCCTCATGGATCTCGTGATGCCGAAGGTCGATGGCGTAGAGGCCACGCGGCAAATCATGGCGCGCTCGCCGTGCCCAATCCTGATCGTGACGAGCAGCGTGGGCGCGAACGCCTGGCGCGTGTACGAGGCAATGGGCGCGGGCGCGCTCGATGCTGTCGATACTCCCACGCTCGCCGGGCCCGACACGCGCCGCACCATGGACCTGCTGCTCGCGAAAATCGAGCAGATCGGGCGCGTGTCGGGCGCGCTCGATCTCGCCGCACGCGCGCCGGCGTTCACCGCTTCGGGCATGCCGAAAGCGCCGCTCATTGCGATCGGCGCCTCGGCGGGCGGCCCCAGCGCGCTCGCCACCGTGCTCGCTGCGCTGCCCGCCGGTTTCGGCGCGAGCGTCGTGATCGTGCAGCACGTGGACCAGTCGTTCGCCGCGGGCATGGCCGCCTGGCTCGACGGCCAGACGCCGCTCACGGTGCGCATCGCGCTTGAGGGCGAGCAGCCTGAGCCCGGCTGCGTACTGCTCGCCGCGACCAACGATCATCTGCGCATGACAGCGGGCGGCAAGCTGGCTTACACTCGCGAGCCGGCCGACACACCCTACCGTCCCTCCGTCGACACGTTCTTTCACAGCCTCGTCGAGCGCTGGACGGGCGAGGCGATTGGCGTGCTGCTCACGGGCATGGGACGCGACGGGGCGATCGGCCTGAAGGCGATGCGCGCCAAGGGCTGGCACACCATCGCCCAGGACGAGGCGACGAGCGCCGTATACGGCATGCCCAAAGCGGCGGCGGCGCTCTTCGCCGCGCGCGCGATCCTGCCGCTCGACGCCATTGCCGCCGAGCTTGCGAGCCGGGTGAAACTCCCGCATCAACCTGCCGGCTAGATGCCAGCCATCACGAGACGCGACCGATATCATGACCGAGAAGTCCAATCTTCCAACCAGCGCAAACGTTGCAGACAGCATCGGGCCGGACGTCGGCATCGACGCGGATCTCGACCCCGGCAGCGCCGACGACGCTTCGCTCGCCGTCGCGCTGGAGGCCGTGCGCAGCGCGCTGGAGCAAACGATGCCCACCGCCGACATGCCGATGATGGTGCTGCTGGTGGACGACCAGGCGATCGTGGCGGAGGCGGTGCGCCGGGCGCTCGCCAGCGAACGCGAGATCGACTTCCACTATTGCGCGCATCCCGACCAGGCCGTGCGCACGGCCGAGGAAGTGCGCCCGACCGTGATCCTGCAGGACCTCGTGATGCCGGGCACCGACGGCCTCACGCTCGTGCGCGCCTACCGCGCGAACGAAGCGACACGCGACGTGCCGATCATCGTGCTCTCCACCAAGGAAGAACCCGCCATCAAGAGCGCGGCGTTCGCATCGGGGGCCAACGATTACCTCGTCAAGCTGCCGGACAGCGTCGAGCTGATCGCACGCGTGAAATATCATTCGCGATCCTACGTAAACATGCTCCAGCGCGACGAGGCCTATCGCGCGCTGCGCCGCTCGCAGCAGGAACTGCTCCGCGCGAACCTCGAACTGCGCCGCCTGACGCATTCGGATGGCCTGACCGGCCTCTCGAACCGGCGCTACCTGGACGAATTCCTGAGCGCCGAGTGGAAGCGGGCGGAGCGCGAGCGCACCGAAGTGTCGCTGCTGATGATCGACGTGGACTACTTCAAACCCTATAACGACACCTACGGCCACGTGGCGGGCGACAACGTGCTGCGCTCGGTGGCGACGACGATCCGCCGCGAGATACGTCAGCCGCGCGACCTCGTGGCGCGCTTCGGCGGCGAAGAGTTCGCCGTGGTGCTGCCGGGCACGGGCAGCGCGGGCGCGCGGCTGCTCGCCGAGAAAATGCGCCGCGACGTGGTGGGACTCGCGTTGCCGCACGTGGGTTCAGCCGTGAGCGAGCACCTCACGATCAGCATTGGCGTGGCGACGCTCACGCCCGCGCCGGGGCTCGCGGAGACGGCGCTGATCGAGGAAGCCGACGCCGCGCTTTACCGCGCAAAGCGCGATGGCCGCAATCGCGTGGCGTTTTCCACGCACGTGTCGGGGCGGCCGTAAAGGCGCAGCGCCTCAACCCGGCGTCCAGTCGTACATCAGGATCTTGGCGCGCGCGTCGTCCTCCACGAGCACCACGTAATCGCCGTTATCGCGCTGCGCGGCGCTCATGCCCATATAGATGTCCACCCACCCGCTCGTGTTGCCCACGTTCGCACCGGGCGTCATCGAGCCGACGATCTGGCCGCTGCGCGCGTCGTATACGTCGACCTTCTGCGTGTAGAGCTCCGCGATGAACACATAGTTGCCGGCCACGGCGATTCCGACCGTTGTCACTTGCGGGCTGCTGCCCGTGTTCCAGGGCAACGACGCCTGCCACGTGAGCGTGGGCGAACCGCTCGACCAGTTGTCGTAACGCGCGAGCACGGGCCCGGCTTCCTTCCAGTGCGACGCATCCCACGGAATGTTCGCGGTGAAGCCGGTGATGTACATCGTGTCGGTTTCGGCCACGTAGACGATCCGTGCGATGCGGTTGAACGGCGCCGGCATCGGGAACATCTTCGACGATGCATAGCTGTACTGCGGATTCCCCTGTGCGTCGAGCCCTTGCATCGGCATCTCGCGAATTCCCGAAAGCGGCGTGGCGAGCCACACGTTGCCGGGCGTGTCCACCCACCAGTAGCCGTTGCCGACGGTCGCGCCCGTCGAGGGGTTCGAGGTGATCTCGCTCGCGTCCACGTGGCCGTCGCCGTTCGCGTCGCGCCACATCCACTCGCCGTAGGTCGGCTGGCCGGCGGGCCAGTTGCCCGGCATCGGATTCTGGGCGAGCAGGCCCGAGGGAATCGCGACTTCGCCATCGGTCGCGCTCGAGAAGCGGTAGATGTTCAGGTAGTGCGCGTACTGGTCGAGCGTATAGAGGAATGGCTGGCCGTTGAAGCGCCGCACCATCGGCGAGCCGCGCACGCCGCGCGTGGAGTGCAGCGCGGGATCGTCGGGATACGCGAAGCGGTTGAGCGTGAAGCCCGCATAGGTCCATTGCTTGCCGGACACCTGGCTGTAGTCGAGCGTGAAGCGCTTCGAGCCGGTGAAGACGTTGGCGGTGTTGGCGGGGTCGAAGGCGGCGGCATCGACGAAGGTCAGGCCGTCGAGGCGCCAGCCCAGCGTGCGCGTGCCCATCGCGTAGCTCTCGAGCACCGCTCCCTGGCCGACCAGCGCGGTGCCGTACGGTCGCGGCCCCTGGCCGTTCTGCGCGACGTACAGGTTGCCCGCCTGGTCGTAACCGATGCTGGTGATGCCGTTGAAGCGCCAGTCGCCGGGCGCGCCCTCCACGACGTGGAAGATGCCCTGGCGCGTGCCCAGCGTGCCCGCGGCCGCCAACTGGCCGCTCGACGAGCGGGCGTAAAGCAGAATCTGCTGCGAAGGGCCGTTGTCGGCAATCGAGAGCTGGCCGGAAGGCGCGAAGGCGAGATCGGTCGGCACGGTGCCCGCAGGCAGCACGGGTGCATCGTTGAGCGCGGTGCCGTCCTTGCGGTAGTGACCGATGCTCGGGCCGTTCGCGTCCTGCATGCCCTGGATCACCCAGAGCGTGCCGTCCGTGGCCAGCGCAATGCGGCCCGGCGTCGGCACGGTGAAAGCACGCAGCTGACGCATGGTTTGCGCGTCGTAGACCACGATGCGGTTGTCCGCGGTATCGGCAACGTACAGTTCGGCGTCGGTGGCGGCGAGGCCGCGCACGGCGCCGTCGCTGCTGCTCGGGGCGGCGAGCACGCGCAGGAAGCTGTTTTTCGTCGCGTTCGCGCTGTTGCCGATGCCGCTCGCGAACGGCGCGCCCTGCGCCACGTTCGAGCGCAGCCGGCGCGTCACGCCGAACCAGGTCTGGTTGGCGGGCGGATAGTCCGCGCCCACGAGAGCATTGCTCTGGTTGCCGATCGACATCGCGGCATAGACATAGGTGCTGTTCGCCGCGATGGCGTCGCCGCCCGCATTGCCCCAGCCATGCGTGTTGCCGGCCACGGCGAGCTTGTCGCCGCCGCGGTAGACGCCGATCTCGCTGCCGCTTTCGTCCCAGGGCGCGTTCGCGTAGACGGTGCCGTCGGGCGCGACGGCGATGGCCTGTACGTCCTGCTGCATCCACTTGCCGTCGCCGAAACCGAAGCTGTTGCCGATCCAGGACGTGGTGTAGTTGAGCGTGCTTTGCGCGACGCTGGGTTGAATGGCGAGACCTTGCAGCGCTACCGACAAGGCAATGAGGCGAGCAGCATTTTTCACTTGAATTCCCGTCAATTACGAACATGCCGCAGGATGCGCGGCAGTTGGGCGTGATGCTCGCATGCGCTTTTAAGGAAATAATTCAAATATTATTCAATGCGGGTAATGTGGCGTTTTTTTATGCGGATGCGATGAATGGCCCGCCCGCGGGGCGCAAAGTCGCTCGAGCGCCACGCAAAAGGGGAATTTCGCCGCCTGCTGGAATAATCCGGTCTCGCCGCGCGTTAGCCCCCGCATCGCCACCTAATCAACGTCGATTCACGATCATGAAGTTTCGCGGGCCGCTCGATGAGCCGCCGGTTTCCGAAGCCGATATCCAGGCCTATAGCGACGGCACGCTTGCCGGCGCGCAGGCGGCGCACGTGCGGCGTTACCTCGCCGGCAAGCCCGGCGAATGGCATCGCATCCTGTTCTACCGGCGTCTGAACGCCCAGATCCGCGATGCTTACCCGGCCCGGCCCGCGCAGACGCCGCACTCGCGCGCCGCGCCAGCCCGGAGCAGGCGGGCGTTGCGCTACGCTATCGCTCTCGCGGCTGCGCTGGCGTTGGCGGGTGCCGCAGTGGCGTGGATCGGCGTGACGGAGCCGTCGCAACAAGTGCTGAACAACGCTGCGGTGATGGCGCTGATGGAAGCCGAAAACGGGCAGCCGGAGGCGCTGGAAGCGGGCGCGGCGCGTGCGCCGTTCGATTTCGGCGCGGCGGGCCTGCATTTTCTCGGCGGTGGCGAAGTGCGGGTTGGCCCGTTTGCGAGTGCGCAGCGCTATGTGTACGAGAACAACCAGGGCGAGCGCGTGGTGCTGCTCGCGAGCCGGGCGTGGCTGGCCGGCGCGGCCCCGCAGTGGAGCGCACACCGCGCGGGGCCGCTGCGGCTCCTGATGTGGCGCGAGCACGGCACGCGCTGGGTGCTCGCGGGCAACGCCCAAACGCGCGGCTTGATGCGCGCGGCGGACCTCGCGACGCTCGCCGCGCAGCCGGCGCGCGAAGGCGAAGGATCGTGAACCCGCCCGAGGATGCAAACCGCGCAATGACCCTTGCGGCAATCCAGGATGAAACATGGACATCCGTGACGAGCTGATAGAACACGTGCCGCGCCTGCGACGCTACGCGCGCGCGCTGATCAACAACCGCGAGCTTGCCGACGACCTCGTGCAGGACACGCTCGAGCGCGCCATCGCCCGCACGGAGTTGTTCCGTTCGGGCACCGATCTGCGCGCCTGGCTCTTCACGATCATGCACAACCTGTTCGTGAACCAGGTGCGCAAGTCGGCGGCACGCGGGGCCCACGTTTCCGTCGACGACGACAGCGTCCCCGAAACCGACTACGCCGTGCCCGCCGCGCAGACGGGTGCGCTCGAAGTACGGGATCTGGACTTTGCGCTGCAGCGTCTGCCCGTGGAGCAGCGCGAGGTGGTGCTTCTGGTAGGACTGGAGGAGATGAGTTACGCCGATGTCGCATTGGCGCTCGACATACCGATCGGCACGGTCATGTCGCGTCTGTCGAGGGGACGTGAGCGCTTGCGGGCGCTCATGGCCGGTTCCGTCCCGCGTGCGAATCTGAAGGTGGTGCGATGAGCGAGCAACAAAATCCAGTCACGCAAGACGAGATCCACGCCTACGTGGACGGCACGCTTTCCGAGGCGCGTCGCGCCGACGTGGAGCGCGAGCTCGAGCGCAACCCCGAGCTTGCCGCGCGCGCGAGCGACTTCTTCGCGCTGAACAATCTGCTGCACGAGCGTTACGACCGCGTGCTCAACGAGCCGCTGCCTGCGCGCCTGCGCGTGGCCGCCCCTGAGCCCGCGCAGCAAGCGGTGCGAAATGCGCGCCCGGCGGCAAACTGGCCGCGCTTCGCGGGCCTCGCGGCGGCGCTCGTGCTGGGCGTGGGCATCGGGTGGGGCATGCATTACGGCATGAGCGGCACGGGCGGACCCGCAGGCGCGGCTGGCGGCGGCGAACTGCGCGCGGTGAGCGCGGATGGCACCATGCGCTTTGCGCAGCAAGCGGCGCTTGCGCACGTGGTCTACATGCCGACGGTGGCGCGTCCCGACACGATGGACGACAGTCAGGAGCAGGACTTCGTGAAGTGGCTCGCGAACCGGCTCGGCACCAACGTGCGCGCGCCGATGCTCTCGAAGAGCGGGTTCGAGCTTTCGGGTGGGCGGTTGTTGCCGGCCGACGACGGCGGTGAAGTCGCGCAGTTCATGTATCACAATGCGCGTGGCGAGCGGGTGACGCTGTGTATCTCGCACCGCAAGGCGAGCGCCAATACCACCGCGTTCAAGCTTTATCAGGATGGGCCTGTGAATGTGTTTTATTGGGTGGATGGCGACTTTGGGTATGCGCTTTCCGGGGGGATCGATCGTAAGGCGTTGCTGCAGCTTGCGCATGATGTTTATGCGCAGCTGACGCCGCGGTGAGGGTTGATTTTTTGTGGTTGTTCCTGGCCGGGTTGGCCTTTCCTTGTTTTCGCGTCGGTGTGCATGCGTTGCCCCTGTGCGGGGCGGCACCTACTTTCTTTGCAGCGGCAAAGAAAGTAGGCAAAGAAAGCCGCTCAAACCGCTAATGCCTGCCACGGTTCACATCGCGCCGCTAACGGTGAATGGCTCCGGAGCGTCTGTCACTCCGCACCTTCAAAGTTGGTGACAAGGCAGTCATCCTTCCGGCGGCGCTCCGCGCGCCGAAGGGCATAACCGAAACCATTGGTGCGCGTGCATCCTCGCCGAGGCTGACAGCGCCCCTGGTTTCCCATGCAGCCCCAACCGCAGCGCGCGTAGCGAGCAGCGGGATGAATGACTGCCTTGTCACTCACTTTGGTGGTGCGAGGTGACAGACGCTCCGGAGCCATTCACCGTTAGCGGCGCGATGTGAACTGTGGCAGGCATTAGCGGTTTGAGCCGCTTTCTTTTGCCTACTTTTCTTTGCGGCTGTGTATGGACCGGAGACATGGGTAACAGGTGTGCGGGGACATGGGTAACACATGATCCGCTCATTCGGGATGGTCCAGGTTGATGGTTCCGAAATGATGATGCAGGAAAAACAGGTCATAGCGGTTG
>NZ_JBFPKI010000059.1:0-1028 GCF_040948675.1 Paraburkholderia sp. BR14312 | reverse complement strand
TTCAGATAGCCCCGCGCGACCCCCGCCCCGCCAATATAAATCTCGCCCACCGCACCAAACGGCACGGGCGCGCCATGACCGTCCAGCAGGTACACCCGCGTGTTCGAAATCGGACGGCCGATCGGGAGACGGCGCAGTGTTTCGTTACTCAGGTTGATCTCGTAAACTGTCGCGAAGGTCGTCGTCTCTGTCGGGCCGTAGCAGTGAACGAGACGTACGGGGCCTTCTTCTCTCAGCAATCTCAGAAATGAGCGGAGATCATTGGGCTCCCCTCCACAGAGGAGGTACTTAAGTTGGGCTAACGTCGGAGCAATCGATGATGTATATCGGTTGAATAATGCTGTTGTTAGAAAAAGTGACGTCACCCGGTGCTGTTTAAGCGCCCTGGCAAAACTGGGAGGATCTGTGACAGCTTGCATTGCAACAATGCAACCACCGTTAAGTAGCGGCGCCCACACTTCGAATGTGCTTGCGTCGAAAGCGGGATTGCCAGCCCATGCCACACGATCCCCCGCCTCGATCTTCGCATATCCATTATTGATCACGAGCCGGTTGACAGCACGATGAGGGACAAGAACTCCTTTGGGAAAGCCGGTTGAGCCGGAGGTGTACATTACGTATGCGGCAGCCTCAGCGGTCAACGCTAGGCCAGGATCGGAACTACATCCCGTTCCAACTATGAGCGGCTCAATAGCCAGAACAGGTATCGTCGCCTCAACCAGGTTATCACCGTCAATCTGGCTAAGCACCAGGCGGGCAGCACAATCAGCCATCAGCCATTCCTGTCGCGCAGAGGGAAGACCGCGATCGATCGGTACATATACTCCGCCCGTCTTCAGGATCGCCAGTTGCGCCACCACAAGAGCGACGGAGCGGTCAAGCACTGTCGCAATGCTATCTCCCGGCCTGACTCCGAGTGCGATCAGATGATGGGCCAGCCGGTTGGCCCGCGCATTGAGTTCGCCGTAGCTCAGTCTCTCGTTCTCGTGGACCACCGCCACCGCCTCCGGTGAGCGGCGCACCTGCGC
>NZ_JBFPKI010000058.1:0-1101 GCF_040948675.1 Paraburkholderia sp. BR14312 | reverse complement strand
CTAGTCCATTGAACCATTGAAATTGCACCGATCTAATAGTGCATGGGCAAGATGAATCTGAGTGAGACCGAGCGCGAAGAACTGATGTCGATGCAGCGCAGCCGCACGATGGCCGTCGGCCACGTGAGGCGCGCGCGGTTGATCCTGCTGCTCGACGAAGGGGCCTCGCGTGCGGCGATCATGGCTGAATTGCGCTGCGATTCGCGCTTCATCACAACGTGGCAAACGCGATTCACCAGTGAGCGCCTGGCTGGCCTGTACGGCAGACATCCAGGTCGCGCGCCGCGACCTGACCTGGCAGGCCTTGAAGCGAGAGTGCTCGACTTCACGCTGCGACGCAAGCCGGCCGATGGCTCGACGCACTGGAGCAGCCGCAAACTGGCGGCGCAGCTGGGTATGGCCTTCATGACGGTGCAGCGTATCTGGCGCAAGCACGACATTCGGCCACATCGTCTCGATACCCACATGGTGTCCAACGATCCCGACTTTGAGGCCAAGGCCGCTGATGTGATCGGGCTGTACCTCAATCCGCCGTTGCATGCAGTGGTGTTCTGCGTGGACGAGAAGACAGCCATCCAGGCGCTCGATCGCAAGGACCGGATGTTGCCGCTCTCGCCCGGGCGCGCCGAGAGCCATGGCTTTGAATACAAACGCAACGGTACCCTGAGCCTGTTCGCCGCATTGAATGTCGCAACTGGCGAAGTGCTGGGCAAAACCGCGCCACGCCATACCAGCGCCCAGTTTGTCGCGTTCCTCACCGAGGTGGTATCGGCCCAGTCGCGCGGAAAGGAGATCCACGTGATCTGCGACAACGTGAGCAGCCACAAAACCGACGCCGTTCAAACATTTCTGGCTGACCATCCGAAAGTCTCGATACATTACACACCCACGTATTCGTCATGGCTGAATCAGGTCGAGAACTGGTTTGCCCGCATCCAGCGCGACGTCATTGCGCGTGGCGTATTCACCAGCACCAAGGATCTCGACAAAAAGCTCATGCGTTACATACGTCAATACAACAAGCAGGCGATCCCATTGAAATGGAAGTACTCCGATCCATCGCGACGAATCCGGTGCAATTCATCTGGTTCAATGGACTAG
>NZ_JBFPKI010000057.1:0-1240 GCF_040948675.1 Paraburkholderia sp. BR14312 | reverse complement strand
AGATTGCAGCCGCATACGACCTCGTCATCATCCACACGAGCACGCCGTCGTTCCCGACCGACGCGCTCTTCTGCGAAGACCTCAAGAAGCGCAAGCCGTCGATCGTCATCGGTCTGGTGGGCGCGAAGGTGCAGGTCGATCCGCACAATTCGCTCACGGCGAGCGAGGCGATCGATTTCGTCTGCCGCGAGGAATTCGACTTCACCTGCAAGGAAATCGCCGAAGGCATGCCGCTGGCCGAGGTCAAGGGCATTTCGTGGCGCGCGAAGGACGGCTCGATCGAGCACAACCCGGGGCGTCCGGTGCTGGAAGACATGGACTCGCTGCCGTTCGTCGCGCCGATCTACAAGCGCGACCTGAAGATCGAGAATTACTTCATCGGCTACCTGAACTACCCGTACGTGTCGATCTACACGGGCCGGGGCTGCAAGTCGCGCTGCACGTTCTGCCTGTGGCCGCAGACCGTGAGCGGCCACGTCTACCGCACGCGCTCGGTCGAGAACGTGCTCGAGGAAGCGAAGTGGATCCGCGAGAACATGCCGGAAGTCAAGGAGCTCATGTTCGACGACGACACCTTCACCGACGACCTGCCGCGCGCCGAAGCGATCGCCATCGGTCTGGGCAAGCTCGGCATGACGTGGTCGTGCAACGCGAAGGCGAACGTGCCGTACAAGACGCTCAAGATCATGAAGGAAAACGGCCTGCGTCTGTTGCTCGTGGGCTTCGAATCGGGCGATGACCAGATTCTCGTGAACATCAAGAAGGGCGTGCGCACGGACTTCGCGCGCCGCTTCAGCGCCGACTGCAAGACGCTCGGCATCAAGGTGCACGGCACCTTCATTCTGGGGCTGCCGGGCGAGACGCAGGACACGATCAAGAAGACGATCGAGTACGCGAAGGAAATCAATCCGCATACGATTCAGGTGTCGCTGGCGGCGCCCTATCCGGGCACGACGCTGTACAAGCAGGCCGTGGAAAACGGCTGGATGGAAGAGAACAAGACCATCAACCTGGTGAGCAAGGAAGGCGTGCAACTGGCGGCGATCGGCTATTCACATCTGTCGCGCGACGAGATCTATCACCACCTCGAACAGTTCTATCGCCAGTTCTATTTCCGGCCGTCGAAGATCTGGGAGATCGTGCGCGAGATGCTCACGAGCTGGGACATGATGAAGCGGCGTCTGCGCGAAGGCGTGGAGTTCTTCCGCTTCCTGCGCGCACACGAGGCATGATGGACCGC
>NZ_JBFPKI010000056.1:0-1271 GCF_040948675.1 Paraburkholderia sp. BR14312 | reverse complement strand
TGAAGTGCTGGTCGACGCGCTTGATGCCGCGATAGACCGTCTGCCGGATCCGTCCGATGGTCTTGCCCCAGCCGAAATGCTCTTCGATTCGTTTGCGGATGATCTGGCTAATCCGGTAGCCCGCATGCCGCGAAGTGCGACCGTCGATTGCGCTGCCGCCCCAACGCTCATCGTTGCGCGCGACATGCGGTGTCACGTTGCGAGCGCGGCAATCGTTCACGAATTCGCGGGTGTCATACGCCTTGTCGGCGCCAACTGTCTTCGCATGAGCGCCTGGCACGCAATCGAGCAATTGCAACGCGCTGGCCCGCTCGGCAAAACCATCTGCGTGACTGACCACGGCGCCGACCACCAGCCCCGAGCGATTCTCCATCAGGATGTGCACGTGATAGCACAGGATGGCCGGGCTCTTGTGGCTCTTCTTGAACAATCGCGCCTCCGGATCAGTAGTCGACTCGTGCGTGGCATTCCTACGTCGCTCGCCTTTCCAGTCAGTGTCGGCGTTGCGGCCACCGCCGGCCGGCGGACCATCGTCCGGGCCGTCCTTGCTGCGGAAGCTCTTGTGACTGGCCCACGCCTGAATCAGCGTGCCGTCCACCGAGAAATGGTCTCTCGACAGCAAGCCCTGCTTGTCCGCCAGGCTCATGACTTCGGTGAAGAACGCTTCCACGACTTCATGCTCCAGCAGCCGGTCGCGGTTCTTCGAGAACACCGAGTGGTCCCACACGGCGTCCTCAATCGCCAGCCCGACAAACCAGCGGAACAGCAGGTTGTAGCGCATCTGCTCCATCAGCATGCGCTCGCTGCGCACCGAGTAGAACACCTGCAACAGCAGCGCCCGCATCAGCTTCTCAGGCGCAATCGAGACACGGCCGGTGTCCGCATAGATGACGCTGAACAGCCCGTTGAGTCGTTTCAACGCATCATTCACCAGCAACCGGATCGGTCGCAATGGGTGATCTGCCGGGACGAAGTCCTCCAGCTTGACCGTCGTGAACAGGGGCTCCTGCATCTCATCCATTCCGCGCATCGTATCCGCTGCCAAAGATCATGAACACGATATCCATAACGCTTGTCCCTCAAACCCCGTTTACACGGGATCCAAATTCAACAGCCTGCTAAAGCTCCGTAATCGCCTGTCTAACAGGCTGTTGAAATACCTCCCGCATACGTCATCCGGGCGGGAGGGGTAAACGTTGAAACAAAGATTCGGACAACACTGAGACTGAAGCGATGCGCGGAGCGGACGGCTATACCGAGTCGATGTTCAC
>NZ_JBFPKI010000055.1:0-1284 GCF_040948675.1 Paraburkholderia sp. BR14312 | reverse complement strand
GTGTATGGACCGGAGACATGGGTAACAGGTGTGCGGGGACATGGGTAACACATGATCCGCTCATTCGGGATGGTCCAGGTTGATGGTTCCGAAATGATGATGCAGGAAAAACAGGTCATAGCGGTTGCCGCTTCCTGCGCTGGGGCGCACCGCAACCGGCAGCTTGTGCAGCGCATTTGAAACCTTGAAACACCGGCACCGGAAACGGAGTTCTCCATTCCACCCCACGCGTACCACCGTGTCGTCGCTGCGATATTCGATCGGCGGCAGTGTCTCCGGATACGGGTGCGCACTGGGCCGGTAACGGGTGATCGGAGTGGCCATCTGCAGGGCCTGATGCGGGCGCTGATGGTTATAGACCGTGCGCCACTCGTCAAACACCCGCTGGGCGTTGCGCAGGCTGTCGAAGCGACGGCCGCTAAGCACCTCGGCCTTCAGCGTGCGGTGAAACCGTTCGTCCTTGCCGTTGGTCTGCGGGTGCGCCACCCGGCTATGGGACAGACGCACACCGAGCCGGATCAGCCAGATGGCCAGTTCGGTGAGCTGTCCCGGCTGGCCGGGACTGCCCCATGGCGAGCCGTTGTCCGCGTTGATGCGCAGCGGCAGCCCGTAACGGCGAAACGTCTGCCGCAGATGCACGCGTACGGTGGAGGTGTCGGTCCTGCCGCACGCATCGAGCGTCAGGTTGAAACGCGAATGATCGTCCAGCACCGTCAGCGGCGAGCAGTGCCGCCCGTCCTGCAGCTCAAACCAGCCCTTGAAGTCCATCTGCCAGAGTGAATTCGGATGCTCGTGTTCGAAGCGCTGCCACGGTGTGGCCGCCTCCGAAGCCTCCGCGCGGATCAGGCCATGGCGGTGCAGGATGCCGGTCACCGTGCTCGGTGCGGGCACCGCGGTGTGGCCGAGATCCTCGAGGCGCCGCTTGATCTTGCGCCCGCCCCAGGCGGGATGTGCCTGGCGCAGTTCAACCACCTGCTGCTCGACTGTGGGTATGGTGCGCGCCGGACTCTGCAGGGGCCGGCGCGAGCGGTCCGCCAACGCCGTGGCGCCGTCATCCTGTGCATGCCGGGCAAGCCACTTGTAGCCGGTCTTCGGGCTGATGCCGAAACGCCGGCATAGTTCACGCCGGTTGGCGCCTTCCTGCAAGGCCAGATTCACGAATTCCAGACGCAGGTTCATGGTGTTTCTCGGGTTCCAGGGCATGAACGGCTCCAGGCCAATCACTCGCCCGAAGTGTTACCCATGTCCCCGCACACCTGTTACCCATGTTTCCGGTCCATACAC
>NZ_JBFPKI010000054.1:0-1338 GCF_040948675.1 Paraburkholderia sp. BR14312 | reverse complement strand
CAGGCTGTTGAAATACCTCCCGCATACGTCATCCGGGCGGGAGGGGTAAACGTTGAAACAAAGATTCGGACAACACTGAGACTGAAGCGATGCGCGGAGCGGACGGCTATACCGAGTCGATGTTCACGATGTCCAAGCTGGATGACTTCGTTCCAGTCAATCACCCGTTGCGGCCGATTCGGCTGTGGTTGAACGATGCGCTTGCACGCATGGATCCGGTCTTTTCGCGTATGTACGAGAGCGACGCGAAAGGCGGTCGCCCGAGCATCGCGCCGGAGAAGCTGATTCGGGCGCTGCTGCTGCAAGTGCTGTATTCGATTCGCAGCGAACGCATGCTGATGGAGCAAATCTCCTACAACATGCTCTTTCGCTGGTTTGTTGGTCTGGCGATGGACGATGCGGTGTGGGATCACTCCACCTTCAGCAAGAACCGCGACCGACTGCTGGTTCACGACGTCATTGTTAGCCTGTTCAACGACACGGTCGAGACGGCACGCGTGCGTGACTACCTCTCGGGCGAGCATTTCAGTGTCGATGGCACGCTCATTCAGGCCTGGGCAGGACACAAGAGCTTTGTGCCCAAGGCAAAGTCGGACGACGATACGCCGCCTGACGGAGGTGCTGGCTCCCACGAGAACTGGCATGGCGAGAAGCGCAGCAACGACACACATGAGTCCAGCACGGACAGTCAGGCGCGGCTGTTTCGCAAGAGTCGTGGCACGGGCGCGATGCTTTGCTATATGGGGCACGTGCTGACCGATAACCGGCATGGCCTCGTTGTGAACGCGCAGGTAACGCAGGCCAACGGCACAGCCGAGCGAGACACAGCGGCCGAGATGCTTGTGGACGCTGCGCAGTTTGCCGATGCATCGATTACGGTCGGCGCTGACAAAAACTACGACACGGCTGGCTTTGTGGCAACGTGCCGCGCAAATGGCGTGACGCCGCATGTGGCGCAAAACGATGGCCGTGCGGGCGGCTCGGCCATTGACGGACGTACAACGCGCTGGCCCGGCTACGCCATCAGTCAGCGCAAGCGCAAATGCATCGAGCAGGTCTTTGGCTGGAGCAAGACGGTCGGCAGGATTCGGCAGGTGATGTATCGAGGGCTGGAGCGGGTTGACCAACTCTTCCTGTTGACTCAGGCGGCCTACAACTTGACTCGCATGCGCACGCTCGCCACTAAAGCAGCGTAGGAGCGAAATTCGGTGAGAAGATGACATTGGTTCCACCTGAGTTAAGGACATCCGGCATCAAATCGACATGGACCAACCTCGCGCGGCGGCTCGTTGGAACGATGGGCCGCGTATCAGCGAAGTGTATTTCAACAGCCTGCTA
>NZ_JBFPKI010000053.1:0-1445 GCF_040948675.1 Paraburkholderia sp. BR14312 | reverse complement strand
CGTGTTCTGGCTATTTACAGATGTCGTGTTTTTGAGCGCTGGCAAGCTGGCAGACTGCTGCAACCGCTGCGGGGCCTGCCATGAAGCCGGACACGACGCTGGTGAGTTTGAGCATGCGCGAACTGGACAGACTGAAGGTTATACAGGCCATCGTTGAGACGGGCCTCAAGCCCGGCCGTGCCGCCGAACGGCTGGGTCTGACAGTACGTCAGATCGAACGGCTGGTGATCCGGTACCGGGAGCACGGGCCGTCTGGCGTGGCCTCGGGCCGGCGCGGTCAGCCAGGTAACCGCAAGCTCGACGAAGGCCTGGCGTTGCGCGCCCTGATGATCATCCGCGAGCGCTACGCCGATTTCGGGCCGACGCTGGCCCGCGAGAAGCTGGACGAATGCCACGGCATCCGGCTGTGCAAGGAAACGGTGCGCCAACTGATGACCCAGGCCGGCCTGTGGGTGCCGCGCAAACAGCGTCCACCGAAGGTCTACCAGCCGCGCGCACGGCGTGCATGTTTCGGCGAGCTGGTGCAGATCGACGGCAGCGACCACCGCTGGTTCGAGGACCGGGCGCCGGCCTGCACGCTGCTGGTGTACGTGGACGACGCGACGAGCCGGCTGATGCACCTGCATTTCACGCAGACCGAATCGACGTTCAGCTATTTCGAGGCCACGCGCGCGTATCTGGAGCGCCACGGCAAACCGGTGGCGTTCTACAGCGACAAGGCGAGCGTCTTTTACGTGAAGCGCCGCGCCGAGACTGCAGGCAAAGGTGTCACCCAGTTCGGCCGGGCGATGTATGAGCTCAATATCGACACGTTCTGCGCGAACTCAAGCCCCGCCAAGGGCCGCGTGGAGCGCGCCAACCTGACGCTGCAGGATCGCCTCGTGAAGGAACTGCGCCTGCGCGGCATCAGCACGCTGGACGAAGCGAACGACTGGGCCCCCGCCTTCATGGCGGCCTACAACGCGCGCTTCGCGAAGCCGCCCAGAAGCCGGTTCGATGCACACCGGCCGCTGCGTGCGGACGAGGATCTCGACGCAATCCTGACCTGGCGGGTACAGCGCAAGGTATCGGATTCACTCACGCTGCTGAACGACCGCGTGATCTGGCTGCTGAAGGACACACCGGCAACCCGCCGGCTGATCGGCCGCTACATCGAGGTATGGGAGTATCCGGACGGTCGCATCGAGCTGCGGGCCGGTGGTGCAGCACTGCCCTGTATCCCCTATGACAAGCTCTCGGAAATCGACCAGGGCGCCGTGATCGAGCACAAGCGGCTCGGCCATGCGCTGCGCGTCGCCCAGGCGCTGCAGGCGCAACGCGATAACCGTCGCGTATCAGGCTCGCCATCCCGCACCAATCGCGGCGCCGCGGTACGCAAACCGAAACCATTGCCTGGCGCACGGAAGCAGCGCGAAGTGACGCTCGAGGACTTGAATGCGGCGGTA
>NZ_JBFPKI010000051.1:0-2072 GCF_040948675.1 Paraburkholderia sp. BR14312 | reverse complement strand
GCCTCCGGTGAGCGGCGCACCTGCGCCTCGAACAGCTCGTGGATGCACTGCTCCGACGGATACGCCGCTGCCGTGCGGTTCAGATCCTCCAGCAGATAGTTGCGCTCCTCAGCCGGCAGGATATCGATGCGGCCGACCGGCTGGCCTGCATCGGTAGCCATCGCCCGCAGCAGCGCCAGCAGATAACCACGCTGCCGCTCGATCGTCGCCTGATCAAAAAGTGCCGTGGCATAGCTCAGTGTTCCAGCGATCTTCTCGCCATGCTCGCTAAGGCTCAGCTCCAGATCGAACTTGACCTGATCGAGCCAGTCGGCAGCCTCCACACTCAGCCCGGGAAGGTCGAACGACGGACCGGCGTGGTTCTCCCAAGCCAACATCACCTGGAACAATGGCGTGTGGTCAAGCGCCCGGTGCGGCTGCACGATCTCCACCACCTGCTCGAACGGTAGGTCCTGATGCTCCTGCGCAGCCAGCGTCGTGCGCCGCGTCCGCTCCAGAAGCTCCGACACGCTTGGCTCGCCCGATAGGTCCAGCCGAAGCGCCAAGGTGTTGACGAAGAACCCGATCAACTCTTCAATCTCGCGGCGACCCCGATTGGCACTCGGCACCCCGATCACAAGGTCGTCCTGCCCCGACAGCCGCGACAGCACCGCAGCCCATGCAGCCAGCACCGTCATGAACAACGTCGTGCCATGCTGCCGGCTCAGCCGCTTCAAGTCCCGCGTCAGATCCGCATCGATGACAACAGGAACACTGGCCCCGGCAAATGACTGCTGGGCCGGCCGCGCACGGTCCGTCGGCAAGACAAGACGGGCCGTGCCTGAAAGGGCGTTGCGCCAATATTTCGCCTGCTTCTGCAGCCGTTCCCCCGACAGCCATTGGCGTTGCCAGGCGGCATAATCCGGATACTGGATCGCCAGCGGCGGCAAAGGATCGTCCTGCCCAGCCTCGAACGCCCGGTAAAGCTGGCTGAGTTCACGCACCAGCACGCCCATCGACCAGCCGTCCGAGATGATGTGATGCTGGGTCAGCAGGAAGACGTGTTCCTCATCCGAAATCCGCACCAAACGCCCGCGGATCAGCGGCCCGCGCGCAAGATCAAACGGCGTGCGCTCCTCTTCATGGCACAGATCCAAAAGTGCCGCCGCCGCATCCGGCCTCTGCCGTAGATCGTGCTCAAACACCGGCAGTCCCGCATCCGGCGGCAGGATCTCAACCCGGGGCTTGGCCTGCGGCGCGACAAAGACACTGCGCAGTGCCTCATGACGCGCAAACAAACAGTCAAGGCTGCGCCGCCAGGCGCTGCGGTCGAGCACCCCGCGCAACCGCAAGGCTAGCGGAACGTGATAGTGCGTGCTGCCTTCATCCAGCTGCGCCAAAAACCACAGCCGCTGCTGCGCAAACGACAGCACAAGCGGCTCATGACGCGATACGGCCACAATCGCCGGCAGGTGTTGGGGACCGCAGCGACTCAACACCTCGACGGTGCTTGCCGCCAGATCGCCCAGCACCGGCCTGGCAAACAGCGTCGACAACGGCAGTTCGACCCCAACAGCCTGCGACAGCCGGCTCGACACCTGCACCGCCAGGAGCGAGTGGCCACCGAGCTCGAAGAAGTTGTCGTTCCGTCCGACCCGCTCGACCCCTAGAAGCTCCGCCCAGATCCGCGCCAACGCCGTTTCGACTGCGCCCTGCGGCGCCTCATAGGCCGCCCGCGCATAGGCATCGTCAGCCGGCGCCGGCAGTGCCTTGCGGTCGAGCTTGCCGTTCACCGTCAGCGGCAGCCCCGATAGCCGCACGAACGCCGACGGCACCATGTAGTTCGGCAGCCGCGCACTTAGATGTGCGCGCAGCGTCGCCGCAATGCGCGCTTCCTCCGCCTCCTCTGCGACCACCACATAGGCCACCAGTTGCGGCTCGCCGGCCCGCTCCTCGCGCGCCACCACCACCGCCTCGCGTACCCACGCGTGCCCGCACAGGTGCGCGGCCACCTCGCCCGGCTCGATGCGAAAGCCCCGGATCTTGATCTGGTCGTCATTGCGCCCCAGGAACTCCAGATTGCCGTCCGGCAG
>NZ_JBFPKI010000050.1:0-2133 GCF_040948675.1 Paraburkholderia sp. BR14312 | reverse complement strand
CAAGGATCTCGACAAAAAGCTCATGCGTTACATACGTCAATACAACAAGCAGGCGATCCCATTGAAATGGAAGTACTCCGATCCATCGCGACGAATCCGGTGCAATTCATCTGGTTCAATGGACTAGCAGGGCGCGCGGTATGCGCGGCCGCTTGGCGATAACCGTTCTGGGCGTTTACGGCGTCGGGCCTCGCAGCGTCCGGCATCTTTCTTGGGAAAACTGGGTGTCGTGGACCACGCGCTATAGCGCCGATGGTTTGCCTGTCCCAGCGGTGCTGAAGTCAGCGCGACCGAGAGGTATCTAGCCGTCGTTGCCTAACGCAACGACGGCTCAGAAGCACACTGACGATCGGGAGACGGATGCAAACACTCTGTCGAGCACAGTAAATCTTTGATGTCGTTGCTCCGCGCTACGATTCGCTCATGCCAGTTAAAAAGAGGTGCGTGGGCCCCTTCGCGAATCGCATCAAATTCACGCTTGCATAGCTTGACAAATTGATGGTGTCCCTGCGTCAGGTATGATGGCCATGCATCGGCAAGCCTTTGCTCGTGCACGTTACATATCTCATACCTTCGATTGATTCCATGCGAAACGGGGACGATTGTGCCGTTCGATTGCAGCACGATCGCTCTAAGCATTGAAGCGGATGTGTCGCCACCTGAATTGACGACGTCTGAAGCGAAGACGAGCTCCGGTCTCTCCAGCACTGTGTTCCGGTGCAGCAAATCGATCTGGATAGCCATGCAATCGCCGTACTTATGCAGCAGTGCCATGGCAATCAGGTAAGCACGGCCTGCCACATCGAACGCTGGCGGATCACCAGGCATCGTTTCGACAGCGCGCCCGCTCAGTTCCAAAGGGTGAATTTGAAGCAGGATGGCATTGTTTCTTGCGGCAAATTCCGCCACCCAAAGAAGATGTTCCCATGTATAGCGGGTAAGCGTATGGATAAATCCAAATCTGATACCGGCGCGTCGCACGTTCACCAGTCCAGCCGCCATCCGTTGAAACGCCCGCGTCGATCCGCGCATGGCATTGTGGAGAGCTGGCGGCCCGTCAAGGCTGATTGCCAGCAGGTCTACGCGATCGCGTAGAGAATCAAGGCGCTCACGATCTAGAAAAAATCCGTTTGTCGTGACGGTCGTAAGCATACCTATAGATTTGGAATGACCGAGAAGCTCCCCAAGACCACGGTACAACATGGGTTCTCCACCTGATACTGATACGACGCGATACCCTAAACTCGCCGCATCCGACACGGCTTCGCAAACAAGCGCAACATCGAGAGTCATGTCTGCGGTTGGTCCTGAATTAGAGTAACAATGCTTGCAGGACAAATTGCAGCGTAGCGAAGGGTGAATTTGAAAAATGGGGAGTTGCCCACCGGTGATGGAATCATCCATGACACCCTCGTCATCTGCACGACTGCACTAGGGGCAGGTTTAATCCGACTGCTGGGCCGTCGTACCTAATTCGACCGTCACGCCAACCGAGTCGACCACCGGAATACCATAAGGGAAGACGTATATACCATTGAGTCTTGGTGTTTTGGTCACAATGTCTTTCAGAACGGATCCCAAAGTTTTTGCATCAAGCACCCCTTTCACGGTCAGTCCGTCGACTACTGGTGCAATACCTCTCGGAAACACTCGGATGTTTTGAAATCCTGATGTGTATAGCCCGGCAGCAATGGTGACAAGTTCCGATAGATTGTCGTCATCTAATCCACTGAACCGGAGTGCTTTTAACAGTTCCTTCTCAAACATCTGTGTGGGCACGGGAGTAGTAGCCATTGTCGTCTCCTATAGGATTAGGCCTTTAGGTGTTTCACGAGAAAATCCAGTTGAGTTTCAATCGATTCAGAGTTGCAAACAGATGGACCAGGCGAAGACACTCGCTCACGATGCCGATAGTTGCGCAAGACACGGAGATCGCCACACAACACAAGAGGCAATACTGATGCTGAGTGTTCGTCAAGGGACAAGGCGATGGAGTTAAGAAAACTCTAGCAGGCTGTTGAAATACACTTCGCTGATACGCGGCCCATCGTTCCAACGAGCCGCCGCGCGAGGTTGGTCCATGTCGATTTGATGCCGGATGTCCTTAACTCAGGTGGAACCAATGTCATCTTC